>NZ_CP102513.1:9000000-9635208 GCF_024612035.1 Streptomyces sp. DSM 40750 | reverse complement strand
CACGTCGAGGCGATCCTGCAGCGGCGCCAGCGCGGTCCCGTCGACGCGGTCGAGGAACCAGCGGTAGGCGGTGCAGCAGCGCAGATAGACATGCTGTCCGTTGTCAACGGTCAGGTTGCCGCGCTGGAAGGAGAAGGCGAGCCCGCCGAGGCGGGGCCGCCCTTCCAGGAGGGTGACCCGTACGCCGGCGTCGGCGAGCGAGAGCGCGGCGGTGGTGCCCGCCAGCCCCCCGCCGACCACCACGGCCGTGCTCCGGGGGCGGCCCGTACCGTCCACGTCCAGCAGTCCCTCGGACTGTGCGTCGTCGGTCATCGTGCACCCTCCCCCAGGTGCTGGATCGGTCCTCGGCAGGCCGTCGCAGTCAGGGACGCGCCGGCGCCGCGGAGGGTTGCGTACCACTTTTCCCCGATGGGTTCGCCTTGGCCCAGATTGTCCATCAGACGCGCCTCCTGACGGTATGGCGCGACACATGGCGGGCGTCCAGACCGGACAGGCCGCGTACGGCGACGTAGGCCTTCTCGCGGCCGGGCAGCGAGACCCGGCCGCGCAGCACGGCCTCCGGCTCGCGCTCGATGCGGTCGAGCAGCCGCCGGTAGATGCCGGCCATGGCGGCGACACAGGCGCCGCTGCGCCGGTCGAGCATCGGCAGCAGGCGGTAGCCCTCGGCGAAGAGGGCGCGGGCCCGGCGCACCTCGAAGTGCACCAGACCCGCGAAGTCGGAGTCGGCCGGCGGGAGCGGCCCGGCGAACCCGGCCGAGCAGCCGAATTTCGCGAGGTCGTCGGCGGGCAGATAGGTACGGCCGCCCAACGCGTCCTCCCGAACATCCCTGAGGATGTTGGTGAGTTGGAGCGCGAGCCCGAGGGTGTCGGCGTACTCCGGCGCGCGTTCCGCGCCGCGCGCCCCGGGTTCCGTGCCGAAGACGCCGAGCGAGAGCCGGCCGATGGCACCGGCGACACAGCGGCAGTAGACCTTCAGGTCGTCCCAGGTCTCGTAGGTCTCGCCGCGTACGTCCATGAGGACGCCGTCGATGAGTTCGTCGAGGGCGTCGAGCGGGATCGGGAAGGCCTGTCCGGCGTGGGCGAGGGCCACCGCGACGGGGTCCGTGTCGTCCTCGTCGACGGAGTTGTCCCGGATCCGGGTGAGCAGCGCTCTGGCCTCCTCCAGCCGGGCCGTTTTGACCTCGACGGCGAGCGCGCCGTCACCGATGTCGTCGACGCGCCGGGAGAACGCGTACAGCGCGGACATCGCGCGGCGCTTGGGCGTCGGCAGAAGTCTGATGCCGTAGGCGAAGTTGCGGGCCTGCCGCGCGGTGACGGCCTCGCAGTAGCTGTAGGCGGCGAGTACCGGTGCGGACGCGTGCGGTTCCGACTCCACGGTCCGGATCACCCCTCTCCTCGCAGGGTCGCGCCCACCTCGCGCAGCAGCCGGAGCTTGCCGGGCTTGGGCGGGCCGGGAAGTACGTCGAATTCGGCGGCGGTGATCGCGTGGACGGCCGCCCTTCCTCCCGCCACGAACCCCGCGAGGAGCAGCCTCAGCCTGCCGTGGACGCTACCCACGAGGGGGGTGCCCTCATTCAGGAGATTCCGGGCGCGTTCCGCCTCGTACGCGACCAGTGCGCGCACCGATGCGCCTGCTGTGGGAGCGGCGAGATCCGCCTCCTGGACGTGAAAGCGCTTCATGTCCACGGCCGGCAGATAGACACGGTCGCGGCCCAGGTCCTCGGCCACGTCCTGGAGGTGTTCGACGATCTGCAGGGCGGTGCAGATCGCGTCGGAGTGCCGGACCCGCTCGGGGGTGCTGGTGCTGGTGACGGCGAGGACCAGATGGCCGACCGGGTTGGCGGACAGCCGGCAGTAGTCGAGCAGGTCGTCGTAGGTCTCGTACCGCTTGACCAGCTGATCCTGGCGGTTGGCGGCGATCAGGGCGAGGAACGGCTCGGGGGTCAGGGAGCAACGGCGGACGGTGTGCTGGAGTCTGCGCAGCAGCGGGTGGTTCGGGGTGGTGTCGAAGACCTTGCCGAGGTCGGCCTCGAAGGCGTCGAGGAGGAGCTGCCGGTCGTCGGCGTCCTGCGGGGAGACACCCAGGAGGCGGGCGTCGGCGCCGCCGGGGGCGAGGTCGCCGTCACCGATGTCGTCGACGAGGCGGGCGAAGCCGTAGACGGCCATCAGGTCGTCGCGCCAGGCCCTGGGCAGGAAGAACGGGGCGACGGGAAAGTTCTCGGCGCCGGCCTTGTCGAGGGTGTCGCGCTCCGGGTCCCCGGTGCGCGCCGTCCCGGTTTCGGTCACCGCCCGTCACCCGGCGCGGGAACGGCAGAAGCGTGGTTGAGCTGGGGAGTCTCCATAGCCATGGCCGTCACATCTCCCGTTCTACACTGCCGACCCAATACGCACTATTTCGGACACGCCGCCCAGCGGGCGGCGCCTGCGGCTGATGCCGGATGTCGCGCATTATGGACCCACTTGCCGCGATTCGGCACCGGTACAGCTTACGTTGTACAACGCCCCATGCTCCGTCGGGGTGTCCTGCACATCACAACAACGCACCGATTGCACCCACGATCCCTATGGGGGGCCGGAGTTGACGCAGTCCCTGCCGGAGTTGGCGTTCCTTCGCGGATGCCGGGCTCCGGCCTGCCCCGCAAGCGCCGGGTCCTGGTGTCCCTTGCAGACGCCGGGCCCCGCCGGAGCTGTTCCAGCGGGGCCCGGGTCATCTCGGGCTACTTGCCCGTGAACTTCTCGTATTCCTTCAGAACCTCGTCGGTCGGGCCGTCCATGCGCAGCTCGCCGCGCTCCAGCCACAGGACGCGGTCACAGGTGTCGCGGATCGACTTGTTGTTGTGGCTGACCAGGAAGACGGTGCCGGCCTCCTTGCGCAGCTCGCGGATGCGGGCCTCGGAGCGCTTCTGGAAGTTGCGGTCACCGGTGGCGAGGGCCTCGTCGATCATCAGGACGTCGTGGTCCTTGGCGGCCGCGATGGAGAAGCGCAGACGGGCCGCCATGCCGGAGGAGTAGGTGCGCATCGGCAGGGTGATGAAGTCGCCCTTCTCGTTGATGCCGGAGAAGTCGACGATCTCCTGGTAGCGCTCCCTGATCTGCTCGCGGGACATGCCCATCGCGAGGCCGCCCAATATGACGTTCCGCTCGCCCGTGAGGTCGTTCATCAGGGCGGCGTTGACGCCGAGCAGGGAGGGCTGGCCGTCGGTGTAGACCTTGCCCTTCTCCGCGGGGAGCAGGCCGGCGATGGCGCGCAGCAGGGTGGACTTGCCGGAGCCGTTGGAGCCGATCAGGCCGATGGCCTCGCCGCGGTAGGCGACGAAGGAGACGCCCTTGACGGCGTGCACCTTGCGCACGCCGCGTTCCTCGCCGCGCTTGATGATGCGGCTGAGGGCGGCGGTGGCGCTGCCCTTGCCGGTCTTGGCGCCGTTGACGCGGTAGACGATGTGCAGCTCGTCCGCGATGACGGTGGGGATGACTGACTCAGCCACGGCCGTACCTCTCCTCCGCCTTCCAGAAGTACACGAAGCCGCCGAGCGCGATCAGCAGGGCCCAGCCGCCGGCGACCGCCCACACATGCGGGGGCAGGTTCTCCGAGCCGTAGCCGTCGATCAGCGCGAAGCGCATCAGGTCCATGTAGATCGCGGCCGGGTTCCACTGGAGGACGTCGGCGATCCACTTGGGGTGGTCGGCGAGCATCACCGGGATGGAGAACATGACGCCGGAGGCGTACATCCAGGTCCGCATCACGAACGGCATCAGCTGCGCGAGGTCCGGGGTCTTGGCCCCCGCGCGGGCCATGATCAGCGCGAGGCCGGTGTTGAACAGGAACTGCAGCACCAGCACGGGAACGATCAGCAGCCACGACAGCCGCGGATAGCTGCCGAAACCGACCGCCACGCAGAACAGCACGATCATCGAGAACAGCAGCTGCTGGAGCTGCTGGAGCGCGAAGGAAAGGGGCAGCGAGGCGCGTGGGAAGTGCAGTGCACGCACCAGGCCCAGGTTGCCGGAGATCGCGCGGACGCCCGCCATCACCGAGCTCTGCGTGAAGGTGAACACGAACACACCCGTGACCAGGAACGGGATGTACACCTCGCGCGACATGCCCCGGTCGGCGTTGAGGATCAGGCCGAAGATCAGGAAGTACACGAGCGCGTTGAGCAGCGGGGTGGCCACCTGCCACAGCTGGCCGAGCTTGGCCTGGCTGTACTGCGCGGTGAGCTTCGCCTGGGAGAAGGCGAGGATGAAGTGCCGCCGCCCCCACATCTGGCGGACGTACTCGGCGAGTCCGGGCCTGGCGCCGCTCACGGCGAGCCCGTACTTGGCGGCCAGTTCCGTGGCGGAGAGCCCGTCGTCGGGCGACGGACGGTCGCTCACCACAACCCTGCCGTCATGCGTTGTCTCACTCACAAATGGAAACTTTCGTCCTCAAAGTGCGCAGCCTGGTCGGGCCGAGGCGGAAACCTGGACCGGGTACGGCCGAATGCTCTCAGATTTCGAGCTTGTCAGATGACGGGAGGTCGTCCCAGTCGGGTCAGCCGCCACACCGTACGCCACTTCATGGGCCGGCGGGGGCCGCAGGGGCTCGTCCATCCCTCCTTGAAGCCGCCGAACCAGGCCTTCAGGGCCGGTCCGGAAGGCTTGCGGAGCAGGGTCAGCAGCAGCCAGACGCCGAGATAGACCGGGACAAGCAGGGCCGGCAGGTTACGGCGCGCGAGCCAGACGCGGTTGCGCGCGACCATGCGGTGGTAGACCGCGTGCCGGGACGGCGCGGTCGTGGGGTGGTACAGCACCATGTCGGACCGGTAGTCGATCATCCAGCCCGCGTCGAGGGCCCGCCATGCCAGGTCGGTTTCCTCGTGTGCGTAGAAGAATTCGTCCGGCAGTCCGCCGACTTCGGCGATGACCTGGGTGCGTACGGCGTTGGCGCCGCCGAGGAAGGTGGTGACCCGGGAGGAGCGCATCGGGTCGGCGGCCCGCAGCCGGGGCACATGGCGCCGCTGGGTCTCTCCGGTGTCGGGGTCGGCGATACGGAAGCTGACGATGCCGAGCTTCGGGTCGGCCTCGAAGGCCCGGCGGCACAGTTCGGCGGTGTCGTGGTGGGCGAGCAGGCCGTCGTCGTCGAGGAAGAGGAGGACGTCGACGTCCCGGCCGCTGGGGCCGAACGCCTCTATGCCTATGTTGCGGCCACCGGGGATGCCGAGGTTCTCGGGCAGCTCGACCGTCCGGACGCCCTCGGGGACGTCCGGGACGGGCGAGCCGTTGCCGACGACGACCGCCTCGACCCGGTCGCCGTCCTGCTTGGCTACCGAGTCGAGGAGGGCGCGGAGTTCGTCGGGGCGGTTGCCCATGGTGATGATGACCGCGCCGACCTTCATGCCGCTGCTCACTTCAGCCTGCTGGAGGCGAGGATGGACACCAGGTGCAGCAGTGTCTGGAGCAGCGCGATGCCCGCGAGTACGGCGACACCGAGCCGTGAGAAGAACAGGTCGCCCCTGGCCTGGTCCAGCACCGCGAGCAACAGGATCAGCAGGGACGCCTCGACGCCGAGGACGAGCCGGTGGAACTTCAGCGCGGCGGCGGCCTTGCGGGCCAGCGCCATGCCGGAGGAGCGCGGCTCGGAGGCCGACTCCTGGACCGGCGGCTTCCCGGTCTGGTGGCGGGCGACACCGACGAGGTCGGTCTCGGCCTTGATCAGTATCGCGCCGAGAGCGGCGAGCGTGCCGAGGAAGGCCCACAGCCAGTCGATCCGCCCGGTGCCCCACAGATCGGCGGCGCGCAGCCCGAAGCCGACAAGCACGGCGGCGTCGCACAGGTAGGCGCCGACCCGGTCCACGTAGACACCGGCCATCGAGTACTGCTTGCGCCAGCGGGCGATCTCGCCGTCGACGCAGTCGAACAGCAGGTACAGCTGGACCATCAGCACACCGAGGACGGCGCCCGTGACGCCCGGCACCAACAGGGCCGGGGCGGCGAGGACGCCGAAGACGGTCATCAGATAGGTCAGCTGGTTGGGCGTGACCCGGGTGTTCACCAGGTGCCGGTCTATGCGCAGGGAGATTTCGCGCATGTAGAGCCGGCCGGCCCAGTGCTCGCCGCTCCGCCGGTCCTTCACACCCGGGGGGTGAACGACCGGGCGGAGTTCAGCTACTGATGGCTTTGGCATAGTCGGCGTATGCGTCCTTGATCTGTTCGGTGCTCAGTTCGAGGTGCTCGAGGATGGTGTAGCGGCCCGGTCGGGTCTGCGGGGCGAACTCCACGACCTGGACGAACTCGTCCACGGTGAAGCCGATCTCGTCCGGAAGGACGGGCAGGCCGTGGTGGCGCAGGACTTCGACCATCTGGCCCGCGACCTCGTGGTTGCCGCGCAGGAACGTGGCGAACGCGCCGCCGAGGCCGCACTGTTCGCCGTGCAGGGCGTTGCGTCGGGGGAAGCTCAGGTCGAACGCGTGGCTGATCTCATGGCAGGCGCCCGAGGCGGGACGGCTGTCACCGGCCACGGACATGGAGATCCCGCACAGGACGAGGGACTCGGACAGCGTCGTCAGGAAGTCGTCGTCGCCGACGCCGCCGGGGTGGCGGAGCACGGCCTCGGCGGCCTGGCGGGCCATGGCGGCGGCCAGTCCGTCGACCTTCTCGCCGGTCTCCCGGCTGGACAGCTCCCAGTCGGCCACGGCGGAGATCTTGCAGATCACATCGCCGATGCCGGCCCGCACGAAGCGCACCGGGGCCTCACGGATGACGTCGAGGTCGATGACGATCCCGATCGGGTTCGGCACACCGTAGGAGCCGCGGCCCGCGTCGTTGTCGAGGGTGGCGACCGGGGAGCACAGGCCGTCGTTGGCGAGGTTCGTGGCGACGGCGACCAGCGGCAGGCCGACCCGGGCGGCCGCGTACTTGGCGCAGTCGATGACCTTGCCGCCGCCGAGCCCGACCACGGCGTCGTAGTGACCGCCCTTCTTGATCGAGTCGGCGAGCCGTACCGCCCCGTCGATGGTGCCGTCGGCGTCGCAGAACCAGTCCGCCTCCGGGAACGCGGGGGCGAACCGGTCGCGCAGTGCCGCGCCGGAGCCGGCGCTGATCGCGAAGGCCAGCCGGCCCGACGGCGCGATGCGCTGGTCCGACAGGATCGTCGCCAGATCATCGAGCGCGCCGGGACGGATGTCCACGACGACCGGCGAGGGGATGAGCCTCGTCAGTACTGGCACGCGATCTCACGTCCCTTGGCGAGGTCGTCGTGGTTGTCGATCTCGACCCACTTGACGTCGCCGATGGGGGCCACGTCGATGCGGAAGCCGCGGTTCACGAGCTCCTGGTAGCCGTGCTCGTAGAACTGCTGCGGGTCCGTCTCGAAGACCGTCTTCAGGGCGTCGGCCAGCTCGTCGGCGGCCTCGCCCTCGATGAGGGTGACGCCGATGTACTCACCGGTGGCCTCGGCCGGGTCCATCAGCTTGGTGATCTTCGTCATGCCGCCCTCGGGGGCGACGACGACCTTCATCTCCTCGTCGGCGAGGGACTTCACCGTGTCGAGGGCGAGGATGATCTTCTTGCCGTCGCCGCGGGCGGCGAGCAGGGTGTTCTCGACGGAGACCGGGTGCACGGTGTCGCCGTTGGCGAGGATCACCGAGTGCTTGATGGCGTCACGCCCGCACCACAGGGAGTAGGCGTTGTTCCACTCCTCGGCCTTGTCGTTGTCGATGAGGGTGATCTTGAGCCCGTACTTGGCCTCCAGCGCCTCGCGGCGCTCGTACACGGCCTCCTTGCGGTAGCCGACGATGATCGCGACCTCGGTCAGGCCGATCTCGGCGAAGTTGCCGAGGGTCAGGTCCAGGACGGTGAGGCTGTCCTCGTTGCCCTCCGGTCCCACCGGCACCAGCGCCTTGGGCAGGGTGTCGGTGTAGGGGCGAAGACGCCTTCCGGCGCCGGCCGCCAGCACGAGGCCGATCATGCGGGTTCTCCTTCATCGTGTACGGCGGGTGCGCCGGTTTTATGGGCGGTCACCCAGAAGCGGATGCTCTCGACGAGCACCAGCAGTGCCACGGCCACGGCGAGAGCCGTGAGCGCGACCTTGAACTCTGTGGGCGCGAGCAGCGCGGCCAGGACGGTGACCAGCAGGATCCTGCCTTCGTGCCCGCCGATCGCCCGCACCAGCCACCGAGGCGGCGCGCCGGCGTCGCCGCGGATGCGGTACACCGTGTCGTAGTGATGGTAGGCGACCGCGCCCACCAGCCCGAAAGCTGCGGGAAGGGCCCCGTTCACTTCGGATTTGGCCGCGAGTACCAGGACGGTGCCGTATTCGGCAGCGCGGAAGAAAGGGGGAACCAGCCAGTCCAGGGCGCCCTTGAGGGGCTTCGTCAAGGGGATGGGCGACAGGAGGACGTACGCCGCGGCCGCCAGGACGGGCCACCAACTCCCGTACGGGGCAAGCCAGACGGCGAAGACCACAAGGGCCCCGGAGCAGAGGGCGATGTACGGGGTGGACTTCTCATAGGTACCGCGCGCGCCCCGGCGCAGCAGTTCGGCCAGTGGGCCCGAGTCGGTGAGGTCCGCCAGTGCCCGCGCCGCCCGGTCGGTCCGCTGCGCCGTGCGCGTCAGCGACCGCAGTACACGGCCCGCTGTGGTGTAAGTCGCAGCGAACGCGCACCCGATGAGCAGCGCGTAGAAGGTGATACGAGGAGTGGTGACCGCCGTGAGTACGGCGATCATCGCCCAGCGCTCGCCGATCGGCAGGACGACCATCCGCCGCAGCCAGACCGTCCAGCCGACGCTGTCGAGCTTGTCGGAGAGGGCGGCGGTGGGGCTGGTGTTGGCGGTGGCGTCGTGGTTCGCCTCATTGAAGGAGAAGTCGACGACGTGGCGGCAGGTCTGCAGGACCATCGCGCCGAGGGCGAGCGCCCATACATCGTCACCGCCGCGCGCGGCTCCGAGGGCGAGTCCCGCGTAGTAGGCGTATTCCTTGGCGCGGTCGAAGGTCGCGTCGAGCCAGGCGCCGAGCGTGGAGTACTGCAGCGAGTAGCGGGCCAGCTGGCCGTCGGTGCAGTCGAGGACGAAGGAGAAGATCAGCAGCAGGCCGGCGGCGACGAAGCCGCCGCGGGTGCCGGTGGCCGCGCAGCCCGCCGCGATCAGGGCGGTGATCAGCGAGGCCGTGGTGACCTGGTTCGGGGTCAGGCCCCGGCGGGCGCACCAGCGGGCGATGTAGCGGGAGTACGGGCTGATGCAGTACGTGGTGAAGAAGCCGTCGCGGGACTTCACCGCCGTACGCAGCCGTACGGCCTCGTCGTCGACGGCGGCGACCGCCTGGCGGACCTCGTTGCGCGCCTGCGCGTCGGCGGGGACGGCGGCGACCAGGGTGCCCAGCTCGGGCCGGTGCAGGCTGACACCGTCCGCGTCGAGGGCGGCGACGATCCGGTCGGCGAGGTTGTCCACGGCGACCGCGGTGGTGCCGCTCGCGGCGGAGCTCTCGCGGGCCAGCGCCCGGGTCAGCGCCTGACGGGCGGCGGCCCGCACGGTCACGGCACCCGGCAGGGCTGCGGCCTCGAAGCGGGGGTCGGTGAGTCCCAGGCGCAGTGCGTGCACATGGCCCACGAACCGGGCGTCGACGATCGCGACCCGCTGATCTGCGGGTACCGTCGCCAGGAGCGTCTCGGCGTCACCGGCGCCGGTGGCGACCCGCACGTCGAAGCCGAGCGAGCGCAGATCGCCCTCAAGCGACGATCCGGGCACCGGCTGACCGGTGAGGATGGCGGTCGACAGACGAACTCACTCCCTGGGTGCCGACGCGACCGCGCCGGGCATGTGCGTGGTTTCAGGCGCCCCGGCCCTGTGGCCCGGCGGCGTGTCGGCAGAGGTTATCGGATGAAGAGAAGCGGGCGTTCACCGCCCGTTAACGGCCCGATCAGTTCCACCTGCTCAAGCCGCCGCCCCTCCGCCGCGATCATCATCGGGGATTTGAGGGTTGTGCCACAAACTCCGTTTCGCATATCGGGTTATAGGGGGCAGAGGGGCAGGCGTCCCTCCGTTCCAGAGGCTGCGACCAGCGCTCCTGAAGGGGCGCGGGGAACCGCGCGACCAGGCACGAACAGCGCCACACCCGCCAACCCTGCACGCCCCCTACAGCGAATGGGCACAACCCGACCCCGAATAAGGTGAGCCCATGACATGGCTGATCACAGGCGGGGCTGGCTACATCGGCGCACACGTGGCGAAGGTCATGACCGACGCCGGCGAACAGGTGGTGACGCTCGACGACCTGTCCGCCGGGGTCCCCGGCCGCCTCCCGAAGAGCATTCCCCTGATACACGGCTCCGCCCTCGACGGCGAACTCCTCAAGCGCGTACTCGCCGACCGCGCCGTGACCGGCGTGGTCCACCTCGCCGCCCGCAAGCAGGTGGGCGAATCCGTCGCCCAGCCGACCCGCTACTACCAGGAGAACGTCGGCGGTCTCGCCACCCTCCTGGAGGCGGCGGCCGGCGCCGGAGTCGAGCGCTTCCTCTTCTCCTCCTCCGCCGCCGTCTACGGCAACCCGGACGTGGACCTCATCACCGAGGACACCCCGTGCGCCCCGATGAGCCCGTACGGCGAGACCAAGCTCGCCGGTGAGTGGCTGGTCCGAGCGGCGGGCGAGGCGCACGGCATCGCGACGGTGTGTCTGCGCTACTTCAACGTGGCGGGCGCCGCGGAGCCGGCACTGGCGGACACCGGCGTCTTCAACGTCGTCCCGATGGTCTTCGACCGGCTCACCCGCGACGAGGCCCCACGGATCTTCGGCGACGACTACCCGACCCCGGACGGCACCTGCGTCCGCGACTACATCCATGTCGCCGACCTGGCCGACGCGCATCTCGCTGCGGCCCGACACCTCACCGCCGAAGGGGTCACGGGCGACCTCACCGTGAACATCGGCCGCGGCGAAGGCGTTTCGGTCCGCGAACTCGTCACCCTCATCGGCGAGGTGACCGGCGACCGCCGCCCCGCGCTCGTCGAGCCGCGCCGCCCCGGCGACGCGCCGCGCGCGGTCGCCTCGGCCGCGCTGGCCGAGCGGGAGCTCGGCTGGACGGCCCGACGCGGGGTACGCGAGATGGTCGAATCGGCCTGGGCGGGCTGGCGCTTGAACCAGGGCCTCTGAATCGACCAGACGATCATGGCCAACGCTCTGACCTGCATATCGTTTCCGCAGGTCAGAGCACATGACAACGGTGTTCAGTGCCGCGTTGCCGGATACCCCCCGCCCGTAGTTCACTGTGATCGCGAGCCGAACACACGAACGCGCTGAAAGGGCGGTTTTCATGGGGGCTGGGCATGATCACGGGCACGCGCATCACGCGCCGTCCACGGGTACGGCGGCAGCGGCGTACCGCGGGCGGCTGCGAATCGCGTTGTCGATCACGCTCACCGTCATGGCGGTCGAACTCGTCGGTGGTGTTCTCGCCGATTCGCTGGCGCTCATCGCGGACGCGGCGCACATGGCGACGGACGCCGTGGGCCTGGGCATGGCGCTCCTCGCGATCCACTTCGCGAACCGCCCGCCGAGCGGCAACCGCACCTTCGGTTACGCCCGCGCCGAGATACTCGCGGCGCTCGCCAACTGTCTGCTGCTGCTCGGCGTCGGCGGCTATGTGCTGTACGAGGCGATCCAGCGCTTCATCACGCCCGTCGGGACCCAGGGCGGGCTGACCGTCGTGTTCGGCGCCATCGGTCTGGTCGCGAACATGATCTCGCTGACCCTGCTGATGCGGGGCCAGAAGGAGAGCCTCAACGTACGGGGGGCCTTCCTGGAGGTGGCTGCGGACGCGCTCGGCTCGGTGGCGGTGATCATCTCCGCGACGGTCATCCTGCTCACCGGCTGGGAGGCCGCCGACCCGATCGCCTCGCTGATCATCGGTCTGATGATCGTCCCGCGCACGGTGAAGCTGCTGCGCGAGACCCTCGACGTCCTGCTGGAGGCGGCCCCGAAGAACGTCGACATGGCCGAGGTACGAGCCCACATAGTGGCGTTGCCGGGTGTGGAGGACGTCCACGATCTGCACGCCTGGACCATCACCTCCGGTATGCCGGTGCTCTCCGCCCATGTGGTGGTCAGCTCCGACACGCTGGACTCCATAGGCAACGAGAAGATGCTGCACGACCTCCAGGGCTGCATCGGCGATCACTTCGACGTGGAGCACTGCACCTTCCAGCTGGAGCCGGGCGGCCACGCGGAACACGAGGCGAAGTTTTGTCTTTGACGACCGACTGGACGACACGACGGGAGACATCCGCGGACCGGGCGGAGGTGTACGGGGTCAACGCCGCCGCCTTCGAGACCGACGCGGAGGCGCGGCTGGTGGACGCGCTGCGCGAGGACCCCGACGCATGGCTGCCCGGGCTGTCGTACGTGGCCGAGGCGCCGGACGGCACGATCGCGGCGTACGCCCTGATCACCCGCTGTCATGTGGACGACGTGCCCGCGCTGGCGCTGGCGCCCGTCGCGGTGCTGCCGGACCATCAGCGGCAGGGTGCGGGTGTGGCCGTCGTCCGCGCGGCGCTGGAGGCGGCACGCGTTCGTGGTGAGCGGCTCGTCCTCGTCCTGGG
Source organism: Streptomyces sp. DSM 40750 (assembly GCF_024612035.1). Lineage (GTDB taxonomy): Bacteria > Actinomycetota > Actinomycetes > Streptomycetales > Streptomycetaceae > Streptomyces. The sequence continues at coordinate 9,622,641 of NZ_CP102513.1, read as the reverse complement.
GCATCCCGAGTACTACCCGCGCTTCGGCTTCGTACGTGCATCCGAGTACGGCATCCGGCCGGGTTTCGACGTGCCGGACGCGGCGATGATGGCCCTGGTGCTGGACGGTTCCCCGTCGGTGGCACCCGGCACCATCAGGTATCCGGCCGCCTTCGGAGTCTGACACGCGCCCGGTGGGTGTCCTTTGAGGGGGTGCGCGGGTAGGACATGCGGGTTGGCGCGAAGTGCCGGGAGTGCCGGTTTCGTGCGGCAGACTTGAGGCTCGAAGAACGAGGCGAAGGATGGGCATGCCGATCACACCTGCCACCGCGATGCACAGTTCACCATGGGGGCACCTCCCAGGCCCTCAAGGCACTGGGGGAGGCACCACGGAAGCGATCCTGCTGGAACTGGTCGACGAGGACGGCACCACGATCGGCACAGCGGAGAAGCTGGCCGCCCATCAACCGCCCGGGCAGTTGCACCGGGCGTTCTCCGTCTTCCTCTTCGACGCGCGCGGACGGCTGCTGCTCCAGCAGCGTGCCCTCGGCAAGTACCACTCCCCCGGCGTCTGGTCGAACACCTGCTGCGGCCACCCCTACCCGGGCGAGTCCCCCTTCGCGGCAGCGGCGCGGCGGACGCACGAGGAGCTGGGGGTCTCCCCGGCGCTGCTCGGCGAGGCGGGCACGGTCCGCTACAACCACCCGGACCCGGACTCCGGCCTGGTGGAGCAGGAGTTCAACCATCTGTTCGTAGGACTGCTGCAGGCCCCGCCGCGGCCGGACCCGGAGGAGGTCGGGGCCACCGCGTTCGTGACCCCGGCCGAGCTGACGGAGCGGCACGCCAAGGACACCTTCTCGTCCTGGTTCATGACGGTCCTGGACGCGGCCCGCCCGGCGGTCAGGGAGCTGACGGGCCCTGCCGCGGGCTGGTGACCGCAGCGCCTCACCCCTGGATCAGGTGTGCGGTTTGAGCGGGAGGGCGGCCCAGATCACCTTGCCACCGCTCGCGGTGTGCTCGACGTCGCAGACCCCTCCCGCCTCCAGGGTGATCTCGCGCACCAGGAGCAGCCCGCGGCCGCCGAGCCGGCCGTGGTCGGTCTCCAGGGCGGTCGGGCGATAGGGGTGGTTGTCCTCCACCGAGACCCGCACCCACTCGGCTCCGACGGCGACCTCGACGGCGAGCGTGGGCGACAGCAGCGCCGCGTGTTTCACGGCGTTCGTCACCAACTCGGAGACGATCAGCAGAAGTCCTTGGACGAGGTCGTCCGAGATCGGCACACCCTGTCGGGCGAGCAGGTCCCGGACGGCGCGCCGCGCCTGCGGCACCGAGGCGTCGACGGCTGCAGCGGTGAACCGCCAGACCCCTTCGTAGGGCAGTGGCTCCGGCGGCCTCGGGTCGGCGGGTAGGTGCCCGCCGTCTCCAGGGCGTGGGTCGCTCCCGCGCCCTTGGTCGTCCATTGTCCGGTCGCCACCCTTGCGCTCGATTGTCACCACATGTCGAGTGTTGGTAACTCAGCGCTGTTCACGGAGGACTGAACAGAAGTCAGCGTGTATCGACGACTTTCAGATCGTTGGTGTCCGAGCCGGGCCGCCGCACGACTGCCTCTGTTCGGGGTATGCCGCTTCCAGAACTATTCGGGTTGTACGGGTTTGACGCCGGACCCGCCCGCGTCCCCCTCGGCCGCTCACTCTCCGTGAGCCGCGCCCGGCCCCGAAGTCCGTGCCGATCGGGCCGAGGCCATGATCATAGGCGCGCGGGGGGTGGCTAGCATCGCGTGCATGGAGCCTCAGCTGCTGGACACCGTCGCCGAGGGGGTCGCGACCGTTGTCGTCCACCACCCGGCGAAGCGCAACGCCATGACGGCCGGGATGTGGCGGGCGCTGCCGCCGCTTCTGGACCGGCTGGCCGCCGATCCCGCCGTACGGGCCCTGGTGCTCACCGGGGAGGGTGGGACGTTCTGCGCGGGGGCCGACATCTCCACGTTGCGGGAGTCCCCGGGCGAGGCCCAGCAGTGGGCCGTACTCGCCGAGGAGGCCCTCGCGGCCTTCCCCAAGCCGACCCTCGCGGCGATCCGCGGGCACTGTGTGGGCGGTGGCTCACAGCTGGCGGCGGCCTGCGATCTGCGGTTCGCGGAGGAGGGATCGCTGTTCGGGATCACTCCCGCGAAGCTGGGGCTCGTCTACCCGTCCTCCTCCACCCGGCGGCTGGTGTCGCTGGTCGGGCCGGCCACCACCAAGTACCTACTGTTCTCCGGGGAGTTGATCGACGCGGAGCGGGCGCTGCGTACGGGGCTGGTGGACGAGGTGCTGCGTGAGGGCGAACTCGCCCAGCGGGTGGCGAAGTTCACGCGGGTGCTGGTCTCACGTTCCCAGCTGACCCAGGCGGCGGCCAAGGAGTTCGCGAACGGCCGCACCGACCGCGACAGCCACTGGGCCGAGCAGGCGCGCCGTAGCGGCGACACCGCTGAGGGCGTCGCCGCTTTCCTGGAGCGCAGACAGCCCCGGTTCGCGTGGCGCGTCTGAATTCCCTTGTCCTTGCCGCACAGGGCTTCTGATGTAGTCATCGGCCGAGAGTTCACCGCAGGACGAAGCGACTGTTCTCGCGGAACCATTCGACGAGGTGGGCGGGGGCCTTGTCGGGAGAGCCCGCGTCGTACGGCGGCTGCGGGTCGTACTCCGTCGCAAGCTGGATCGCCTGGGCGTGATCGTCGCCCGCGATCCGGCCGAGCAGGGTCAGGCCCATGTCGATGCCGGAGGAGACGCCGGCCGCGGTGACGTACTTGCCGTCGAAAACCACCCGCTCCCCTGTCGGCTCCACGCCCAGCCGCTTCAGTTCGTCGAGGGCCAGCCAGTGCGAGGTCGCGCGGCGGCCGTTCAGCAAGCCCGCGGCCGCGAGCAGCAGGGAGCCGGTGCACACGGAGGTCGTCCAGGTGCTGGTGGCGTCCGCCGTGCGCAGCCAGTCCAACAGGGCCTCGTTCTCCATCTGCGCGCTCTGCCCGGGACCTCCGGGGATGATCACGATGTCGGGGCTCGGCACCTCGGCCAGGGTCTTGTCGGCGGTGATCGCGAGGGAACCCTGGTCGGTGCGGAACGGACCGGGCCGCTCGGCGACGAAGACGAGTTCCGCGTCCGGGGCGCGGCCCAGCGTCTCGTACGGGCCTACGGCGTCGAGTGCGGTGAAGCGGTCGAAGAGGACGACGGCGATCTGCATCGGAGTTCCTTTCGGTGGGGTCGGCTCAGTCGGCGAGGACGGGACGGAAGCGGCGGCGGTACTCCGCCGGGGCCGTGCCGAGGGTCTTCACGAAGGCGCGGCGCATGGCCTCGGAGGTGCCGTAGCCGCAGGTCCGGGAGATCTCCTCGACTCCGTCGGAGGTGTCCTCCAGGAGCCGGCGGGCGTGTTCGAGGCGGACGCGGTCGACGTACCGGCCCGGGGTCATACCGGTCTCGGTCTTGAAGGCGCGGGCGAAGTGGCGCGGTGAGAGCCGGGCGCGGGCGGCCAGGCTCTCGACGCTCAGGTCGTCGCCGGGGTGCTCGGTGATCCTCCCCCACTGCCTTAAGGGCGTGGGAGGTGCCCCCAGCTGGACCTCGCGGAGCGGTTCCCGCCGGGCGGTCTGGGCGGCGAGCTGGGCGCTGAACTGGGCCTGGTTCCCCGGTCGGCGCAGAAAGACGACCAGGTGGCGGGCGATGGCGAGGGCGGCATCGCGGCCGATGTCCTCCTCGACGAGCGCGAGGGCGAGGTCGATCCCCGAGGTGACGCCGGCGGAGGTGGCGATGTGCCCGTCGCGGATGTAGATGGGGGTCCGGGTCGACCTCGATCGCCGGGTGGTCGCGGGCCAGCCGGGCGCAGTACGCCCAGTGGGTGGTCGCCCGGCGGCCGTCCAGGAGGCCCGCCTCGGCGAGCAGGATCGCGCCGGTGCAGACCGAGACCAGGCGCTCCGCGCGCGGGGCCTGCTCACGCAGCCAGGCGACGACCTCCGGGGCCGGACGCCTGGTGCCCTGGCCGCCCGGGACCAGCAGGGTGTGCGGGGCGGGTGCGTCGGCGAGGGCGTGGTCCGGGACGAGGGTGAGGCCGCCGGAGGTACGTACGGGCGTGCCGTCCAGGGAGGCCGTGCTGATGCGGTACGTCCCCGGTGTGTGCTGTTCCGCGCCGGCGAAGACCTCCATCGGGCCCGTGACGTCGAGGCTCTGCACGCCGTCGAAGAGGACGACCAGGACGGTTCGCATGTCATCGATTCTTGGGCGGCCGAACCATGGCCGCAATGACGAGTACCCCACCTTTTCTGCCACAGGTCGGACGGGACTGCCGCCTGGGGAGGCCGGGGCTCCTGCTCGGCGCGGGATCCGGGGTCCGCCTCTGCCGCACGTACCAAACAGTCGGTAGCCTGCCGGGCATGACCTCTTCACTCCCGCAGCGCGCCGGTCGGCGCTGCTACAGCGTCCTCAATCCGTACCACTCCGCGCACTACTTCTCGCCGGACCTCGGGCGGGAGCTGGCCGCCGTGGGCGTGGAGGACGCGCGGGCGGCGTACTTCGCGGTGCGGGCCGCACCGATGGGCCTGGTCGGCCCGGGCGCGGTGACGGCGACGTTCTTCAACTTCCGGTACGAGCTGGTGGCGGAGCACGTACCCGCCGTGTGGGAGACGGCGTCGCCGTCGGTGGTGCTGGCGGCCCGTGAACGTGCCGTCGACGCCACCCTGCGGCGGCTGCTCGGCGAGGAGCCGATCGCCTCCAAGGAGGTCGCCGAGGCGGCGGAGCTGGCGCTGCGTGCCACCGAGGCGTGCGCGAGGACCGCACGCCCCCTGTACGCCGCGCACGCCGATCTCCCCGTACCCGAGCGCCCTCACCTCGCGCTCTGGCACGCGACCACACTGCTGCGCGAGCACCGGGGCGACGGGCATCTCGCGGTGCTCCTGGACGCCGGTCTCGACCCGGTCGAGGCCCTGGTCAGCCATACCGCGACCGGCAAGGGCATGTCCCCGAAGTGGGCCGTCGGCACGCGTGGGTGGACCCGGGACGAGTGGGACGCGGCGAGCGCGCGGCTCCGCGAACGCGGGCTGCTCGACGCCGAGGGCGAGCTCACGGAGGCGGGGGTCGCCCTCCGCGAGGAGATCGAGGCCGCGACGGACCGCCTCGACCTGGCGCCGTACGAGCATCTGGGCGCGGCCGGGGCGGGGCGGCTCACCGAACTGATGACCGGGCTGGTGAGGGCTTTGCTCGCCGCGGGGGCGTTCCCGGCGGGGATGACAGGCAAGAGCTGAGCGGATCGGTACAAGCATGAACGGTGCGGGGCGCGGTACTCGTCCCTTCCTGGCCCAGCCAGCCGGGAGAGGAAAGGGGAAGTACGTGTTCCGTGCGATCGCAGACGTGTTGCGCCAGGTCGGGGGGGCCATCGCGACGGTGGTGACGCTGCCGTTCCGCGCCCTGGCCCGGCTCTTCGGCGGCGCGTCCAGCTCGACGCGCCGCACCGGGCGAGCCCGTCGGGCCTGAGTACGGCCGGGCCGTAGACCTCCGGAGCCGGACGCGACCACGCGTCCGGCTCCCCGTCTGTCCTGGAACGACCGTACGAGTGTCACGCCCTGATCCCCCGCTGTCGGTGTCACCTGCCACAATTGCCGCGCAACCTCAGTGGAGAAGGCGGTACGGGATCGTGACGACACCCCTCGTAGGGTCCATCGAAGGCAGGATCGCCGAGGAACTCGGCGTACGGGAGCGGCAGGTGAAGGCCGCGGTGGAGCTGCTCGACGGCGGTTCGACCGTGCCCTTCATCGCCCGCTACCGCAAGGAAGCGACCGAGATGCTCGACGACGCGCAGCTGCGCACGCTCGAGGAGCGGCTGCGCTATCTGCGGGAGCTGGAGGAGCGGCGCGCCGCGATCCTCGACTCCGTGCGCGAGCAGGGCAAGCTGACACCCGAGGTCGAGGCGCAGATCCGCGGTGCCGAGACCAAGGCACGGCTGGAGGACATCTACCTGCCCTTCAAGCCGAAGCGGCGTACGAAGGCGCAGATCGCCCGCGAGGCCGGTCTCGAGCCGCTGGCCGAGGGGCTGCTGGGCGACCCGACCGTCGACCCCCTCGCGGCCGCCGCGGCCTTCGTCGACGCCGACAAGGGCGTCGCCGACCCGCAAGCCGCGCTGGACGGCGCCCGGGCGATCCTCACCGAGCGGTTCTCGGAGGACGCCGACCTGATCGGCGAACTGCGCGAGCGCATGTGGGTGCGGGGCCGGCTGGCCGCCAAGGTGAAGGACGGCAAGGAGGAGGCGGGCGCCAAGTTCGCCGACTACTTCGACTTCGCCGAGCCGTTCACCGAGCTGCCGTCCCACCGCATCCTGGCGATGCTGCGCGGCGAGAAGGAGGACGTCCTCGATCTCGTCCTGGAGCCGGAGCAGCCGTCCGAGCAGCCCGGTCCCTCGTCGTACGAGGGGATCGTCGCCCATCGTTTCCAGATCGCCGACCGTGGGCGCCCCGCCGACAAGTGGCTGACGGACACGGTCCGTTGGGCCTGGCGGACCCGCATCCTCGTCCACCTCGGCATCGACCTGAGGCTGCGGCTGCGCACGGCCGCCGAGGACGAGGCGGTGAACGTGTTCGCGGCGAACCTGCGCGACCTGCTCCTCGCCGCGCCGGCCGGTACGCGCGCGACGCTGGGGCTGGACCCGGGCTTCCGTACGGGTGTGAAGGTGGCCGTGGTCGACGCGACCGGCAAGGTCGTCGCCACCGATGTCATCTATCCGCACGTCCCGGCCAACAAGTGGGACGAGGCCATCGCCAAGCTGGCGCGTCTCGCCAAGGAGCACGCGGTCGAGCTGATCGCGATCGGCAACGGCACGGCGTCCCGTGAGACCGACAAGCTCGCCGGTGAACTGATCACCAAGCACCCCGAGTTGAAGCTCACCAAGGTGATGGTGTCCGAGGCGGGCGCGTCCGTGTACTCGGCCTCCGCCTTCGCCTCGCAGGAGCTGCCGGGCATGGACGTCTCGCTGCGCGGCGCCGTCTCGATCGCGCGCCGCCTCCAGGACCCCCTCGCCGAACTGGTGAAGATCGATCCGAAGTCGATCGGCGTCGGGCAGTACCAGCACGACCTGTCCGAGGTGAAGCTGTCACGGTCGCTGGACGCGGTGGTCGAGGACTGTGTGAACGGCGTCGGCGTCGACGTGAACACGGCGTCCGCGCCACTGCTGGCGCGTGTCTCCGGCATCTCCTCCGGGCTCGCCGAGAACATCGTGGCGCACCGCGACTCCAACGGACCGTTCACGTCGCGTTCCGAACTGAAGGGTGTGGCGCGGCTCGGTCCCAAGGCGTACGAGCAGTGCGCGGGCTTCCTGCGGATCCGCGGCGGCGACGATCCGCTGGACGCGTCCAGCGTGCACCCGGAGGCCTACCCCGTCGTACGGCGAATGGTGAAGACCTCCGGTCAGGAGGTGGCGGCGCTCATCGGCAACACCGGGGTGCTGCGGTCGCTGCGGGCGGACGCCTTCGTCGACGAGACGTTCGGCCTGCCGACCGTGACGGACATTTTGAAGGAGCTGGAGAAGCCGGGGCGTGACCCTCGGCCGGCCTTCAAGACGGCGACCTTCAAGGAGGGCGTCGAGAAGATCTCCGACCTCGTCTCCGGGATGGTCCTGGAGGGGGTCGTGACGAACGTGGCGGCCTTCGGGGCGTTCATCGACATCGGTGTCCACCAGGACGGGCTGGCGCACGTCTCCGCGCTGTCCAAGACGTTCGTCAAGGACCCGCGGGATGTGGTGAAGCCCGGTGACATCGTCAAGGTGAAGGTCCTCGACATCGACATTCCCCGGAAGCGGATCTCCCTGACGCTGCGGCTGGACGACGAGGCCGCGCCCAAGGGGCAGGGACAAGGGCAGGGGCAGCCGGGTGGGGCCTCTCGGCCTCAGCGGGGGGCTCGTGGGTCTCAGCCGCCGCGGCAGCAGGGGCGTGGGGGCGGTGGCGGTTCCCGGCAGGGGGGTGCCGCGGCGGCTCCGGCGAACAGTGCGATGGCGGATGCGTTGCGGCGGGCGGGGTTGGTGGATCCGAAGCGGCGCTGAGTGGTTCGGCGGGGGTTTCTCGCCCCCGCCGCCCCTACCCGTCCCATCCCAGGGGCTGCGCCCCTTCGCCCCCCAGCGCGGGTCCGTCGTGGTTGCTCGCGCAGTTCCCCGCGCCCCTGAAAAAGCAGGGGCTGCGCGACCAGCCCCCACTCACCCGCAGCCGAGACGACGCCCTCAGCTCTCTGTCACCTTGCCCGCCTCCACCGCGAAGCGCCGCGTGACCCGTACCGCGTCCAGCATCCGGCGATCGTGGGTCACCAGCAGGAGCGTGCCCTCGTAGGAGTCCAGGGCGGATTCGAGTTGTTCGATGGCGGGGAGGTCGAGGTGGTTGGTCGGCTCGTCGAGGACCAGGAGGTTGACCCCTCGGCCCTGGAGGAGGGCCAGGGCCGCGCGGGTGCGTTCGCCCGGGGAGAGGGTTACCGCCGGGCGTAGGACGTGGGTGGTCTTGAGGCCGAACTTGGCGAGCAGGGTGCGGACTTCGGCGGGTTCCGTGTCGGGGACGGCCGTGGCGAAGGCGTCGAGGAGGGACTCGGGGCCGTGGAAGAGCTTGCGGGCCTGGTCGACCTCGCCGACGAGGACGCCGGAGCCGAGGGTGGCATGGCCCGTGTCCAGGGGGATCCGGCCGAGCAGGGCACCCAGGAGGGTCGACTTGCCCGCGCCGTTCGCGCCGGTGATGGCGATACGGTCCGCCCAGTCGATCTGCAGGGACACCGGTCCGAAGGCGAAGTCGCCCCGCCGCACCTCCGCGTCCCGCAGAGTGGCGACGACGGCGCCGGAGCGCGGCGCCGCCGCGATCTCCATGCGCAGCTCCCACTCCTTGCGGGGCTCCTCGACGACGTCGAGCCGTTCGATCATGCGCTGGGTCTGCCGGGCCTTCGCGGCCTGCTTCTCGCTCGCCTCGCTGCGGAACTTGCGGCCGATCTTGTCGTTGTCGTTGCTCGCCTTGCGCCGCGCGTTCTTGACTCCCTTGTCCATCCACGAGCGCTGCATCTGGGCACGGTCCTGGAGGGCGGACTTCTTGTCGGCGAACTCCTCGTAGTCGTCGCGGGCGTGTCGGCGGGCCGTCTCACGTTCCTCCAGGTAGGCCTCGTATCCGCCGCCGTAGAGGTTGATCTGGTTCTGCGCGAGGTCGAGTTCGAGGACCTTGGTGACCGTGCGGGTGAGGAACTCGCGGTCGTGGCTGACGACGACCGTGCCCGCGCGCAGGCCGGAGACGAAGCGCTCGAGTCGTTCCAGGCCGTCCAGGTCGAGGTCGTTGGTGGGCTCGTCGAGGAGGAAGACGTCGTAGCGGGAGAGGAGGAGGGAGGCGAGTCCGGCGCGGGCGGCCTGGCCGCCGGAGAGGCCGGTCATGGGCTGGCCCAGGTCGACGCCGAGGCCGAGGGAGTCGGCGACCTCCTCCGCCCGCTCGTCGAGGTCGGCGCCGCCCAGGTCGAGCCAGCGCTCCAGACTGGTGGAGTACGCGTCGTCCGCGCCCGGCGCGCCGTCGACGAGCGCCTGGGTGGCCTCGTCCATCACACGCTGGGCCTCCGCCACGCCCGTGCGCCGGGCGAGGAACTCCCGTACGGTCTCACCCTCCCGGCGCTCCGGCTCCTGCGGGAGGTGACCGACGGTCGCCGTGGGCGGGGAAAGCCGCAGCTCCCCCTGCTCCGGCGGGAGCAGACCGGCGAGCAGCCGGAGCAGCGTGGACTTGCCCGCGCCATTGGCGCCGACCAGCCCGATCACATCACCGGGGGCGACGACGAGGTCGAGCCCGGAGAAGAGCGAGCGGTCGCCGTGGCCGGCGGCGAGATTCTTGACGACGAGGGTGGCGGTCACAGGGGGCGATCCTAACGACAGGGGGACGGCTCCTCACAGCGGCATCACCTCCGGGGCCGCGCCGCCGACCCGGCCCACGTCCGCGACCCGAGCCCGCGCCCGGCACGCGAGCCCACGTCCGCCACCCCGAGCCCGCATCCGGCACCCGACATGTCCGCCGCCCGGCCCGCGTACACCACCCGAGCCCGGCATCCGAGCCCACGTCCACCCGCCCGGATCACGGCCCGCCGCCAGCCGGGGGCCTCGGATCCTCACCCCGTCATCGGCTCCACCAGCACCGTCCCCGAGGTCCGGGCCACGATGAACGATTCTCCCTTCACGGTCTTCGGGTCCAGTCCGATGCGGTGTCGGCCCGCCGGGAGGATTCCGTCGAAGAACCGGTACGTGTGGGTGCGGTACAGCCGGTCGAGGCGGTACGCGGTGAGCTCCACCCGGCAGGTGGAGGTGATCTCGATGCCGGCCTGTCCGTCAGCGGCGACGAGGCGGGTGAGGCGGCGCTGTTCCGCCGGGCTGCGGTCGAGGGCGTGTTCGATCTGGGCGACGAGGAGCGGGATGATCGGGGCGAGTCCGTCGACGTACGCGACCTGGACGCCGGCGCGGTCGAAGGCCAGCCGTACGGCGGCACGGTCCGCCTCGCCGACGGCCTGTCCGAAGGCCACCGCGCCGTAGGAGCGCAGTTCCTCGGCGGGCACGCCGGTGGCGTCCTGCGCTATGTCGGCGCCGATCCCGATGGCGCGCAGGGCGGCGGCGAGTTTGGCGAGCACGGCGACACGGGCACCGATGAGAAGGACCCGGCGCCGGGCGGACGGCTCGGCGCCGGACTCGCGCAACAGGGACTGCAGTGCGCTGCGGTACTCGGGGCCGTGGAACCGGAAAGGACCGATGCCCGTGTAGCCGTTGAGCTTGAGGTCGGCCTCCTCCTCCGTCTGCCAGGCGAAGTCCCGCCATACATAGTCGTCGCCGTCCCGCTCTATCACCGCGGTCACGGCTCCGCAGGCGAGGTCGGCGCATTCGGGGCAGCCGTAGATGACGTAACGGTCGCGCGTCAGGGGTGCTGCGGCTTCCAGGAGCAGGCTGCGTACCTGGGCCGTGAAGATCGAGGGCGGGACGTCGGAGGCGAGTGGGGAGACGGCGTCGAGGTCGGAGAGCTGGAACAGCAGCGGGCGTCCGTCGACGATGAAGTCCACGAAGTCCCGGTGCACTTGGTAGTCACCGTTGGCGAGGACGCCACCGGCTCGCATCGCCGGTGCCAGGCCGAAGGTCGCGTACTCGGCAGACATGTTGTGAGTATCCCCACAAAGGCAGACTTGTGAGCACGGCATGACATATTCCGCTAACGTCCCTGCGTGGCCATTAAATCGAACAGCGATGTGATCGTGGTCGGTGGCGGAGTCGTCGGTCTCACGACGGCCGTCGTTCTGGCCGAGAGCGGTGGACAGGTCCGGATCTGGGCACGGGAGCCCGGAGAGCGGACCACGTCCGCCGTCGCGGGCGGACTGTGGTGGCCCTACCGGATCGAACCGGAGGAACTCGCCGGCGAGTGGGCACTCGTATCCCTGGCCGTCTACGAGGGGCTGGCGGCCCGGCCCGACGAGACGGGCGTACGCATGGTCGAGGGCGTACAAGGCGGGGCAGGGCTGGACGAGCTCGGGGAGTGGGCCTCCCGGGTGGCGGGGCTGCGGGCCGCGACAGCCGAGGAGTACCCGGGCGGTGGGCTGTGGGCGCGGCTGCCGCTGATCGACATGCCGACCCATCTGCGGTGGCTGCGCGAGCGGTTCCTCGCGGCGGGCGGGACGGTGGAGGAGCGTACGGTCACGGACCTCGCGGCGGTCGACGCGCCCGTCGTCGTCAACTGCACGGGGCTGGGTGCTCGGGAGTTGGTGCCCGATCCTTCCGTCCGGCCGGTGCGGGGGCAGTTGGTCGTCGTGGAGAACCCCGGGGTCAACACCTGGCTCACGTCGGTGGATCACTCCGGGTCCGAGAGTACGTACTTCATACCGCAGCCGGGTGGGCTGATCCTCGGCGGTACGGCGGAGGAGGACGCGTGGTCGTTGACGCCCGATCCGGTGATCGCGGAGGAGATCGTGAAGCGGTGTGCGGCGGTGCGGCCGGAGATCGCCGGGGCGCGCGTGCTCGACCATCGCGTAGGGCTGCGGCCCGCGCGGAACGCCGTACGGCTGGAGCGCGAGGTCCTGCCCGGTGGACGGGTGTTGGTCCACAACTACGGGCACGGTGGGGCCGGGGTCACGGTGGCCTGGGGTTGTGCGGAGGTCGCCGCGCGGCTGGCCACGGTGTAAGCGCTGCTCCGGACAGGACAGGCAGTCGGTCGGCTGCGGGGGGTGGGGGCTGGTCGCGCCCGCGCGGCGGAGCCGCAAATCGACACAGCCCCGCGCCCCTGAAGGGGCGCTGCCCCCAGCCCCCCGCCCCCTCCTCACTCTCCGCGATGGCCGATCGGGTCGCCCTCGATCTCCGTGCCCTGGCCCGGGCCCACCCGGATCTCGAACTCACCGTCGTAGCGCTTGTGGCCCTCGATGACGGCGAGCTCGACCGCCTCGGAGGCCATCTCCTCGCGGACGATCACGTGGTCCCGGCGCAGGTCGCGCATCAGTGCGACGCACATGCCGATCATCACCAGGACGAAGGGCGCGGCGGCCAGGATCGTGAGGTTCTGCAGGCCGGTCAGGGCGTCGCCCTGACCGCTGCCGACCATGAGCATGATCGCGGCGACGGCTCCGGTGACGATGCCCCAGAAGACGACGACGAAGCGGCCGGGTTCGAGGGCGCCGCGCTGGGAGAGCGTGCCCATGACGATGGACGCGGCATCGGCGCCGGAGACGAAGAAGATGCCGACGAGGATCATCACGAGCAGGCTGGAGATCGTGGCGATGGGGAACTCGTGGAGAACCCCGAAGAGTTGGCCCTCCGGCGTCGCCTCCTCACCGAGCCGGCCCTGCGCCTGGAGCTTCATCGCCGTGCCGCCGAAGACCGCGAACCAGACGAGGCTGACCGAGCTGGGGACGAGGATGACGCCGCCGACGAACTGGCGGATGGTGCGACCGCGACTGATGCGGGCGATGAACATGCCGACGAAGGGCGTCCAGGAGATCCACCACGCCCAGTAGAAGACGGTCCAGCTGCCGAGCCAGTCGGCCACGCCCTTGCCGCCGGACGCCTCGGTGCGGCCCGCGAGTTGGGGCAGGTCGCCGAGGTAGGAGAAGACCGAGGTGGGCAGGAGGTCGAGGATCAGGATGGTCGGGCCGGCTATGAAGACGAAGACGGCCAGTACCAGGGCCAGCACCATGTTGGTGTTGGACAGCCACTGGATGCCCTTCTCCACCCCGGACACGGCGGAGGCGACGAACGCCAGGGTCAGGACGGCGATGATGGCGACGAGCAGACCGGTGCTCACCTTGTTCATCCAGCCCAGTTCCGTGAAACCGGAGCCGATCTGGAGGGCGCCGAGGCCGAGGGAGGCCGCCGAGCCGAAGATCGTGGCGACGATCGCGAGGATGTCGATGACCCGGCCGCCGGTGCCGTTCGCGTGTTTCTCGCCGATCAGCGGGGTGAAGACGGCACTGATGGTCTGGCGGCGGCGCTTGCGGAACGTGCTGTAGGCGATGGCGAGGCCGACCACCGCGTAGATCGCCCAGGGGTGCAGCGTCCAGTGGAAGAGGGTGGTCGCCATCGCCGTTTCCATGCGCTCGCCGGCCCCCTCGGGGGTCGTGCCCGGCGGGGGCGAGGTGTAGTGGGCGAGGGGCTCGCTGACGCCGTAGAACATCAGGCCGATGCCCATGCCGGCGCTGAACATCATGGCGACCCAGGACACCGTGCGGAACTCGGGCTCCTCGCCCTCGACTCCGAGGTGGATACGGCCGTAGCGGCTCATCGCGAGCCACAGGGCGAAGATCACGAAGCAGGAGGCGGCCAGCATGAAGGCCCAGCCGCCGTTGTGGATCAGGCCGCTCAGCATCTTGCCGGACGCGGTTTCGAGCGAGTCGGTCCAGATGGCGCCCCAGAGCACGAAGGCCAGGGTGAGCGCCGCTGTCACTCCGAACACGACGCGGTCCGTCCGGGGCCGCCCGCCGCCGGGGAGACCCGCCTCCGAGCCTGGAAGCGCGCCTCCCCCGTGGTGGGTGGTTCGATGATCGTGCGTCACAGATGGAACCTTTCCGCGAGTGGCTGGAACTGACCTTCTCCTGCCCAGGAAGCTCTTCTACATGTGACGCCGATCATTTCTTGTTTCAACAGGTGATATCCGGCTCCCCCACCGTCAGGCGATACGGCGCCCGCTCGTCGAGCAGCAGCGGGACGAGTGCGCGCAACTGCTGGCGCAGCGGTACACGTACGCCGTCGCCGTCGGGCCGTACACGGACGCCGTGCAGGGCCAGTTCGTCCGCGAACTCCTCGTACTGCTGTGCCGTGAGCCGGTAGCCGCAGGGCGGGTCCTGGATCACCTCGGCGGGTTCGGCGGGGTCGTTGTCGGCGCCGCCGACGTACACCGGTCCGGTGTCGCGGAGGCCGGCGAGACGGGCCGCTCCGGTCGCCCGGTCGACCTGCCGGCCGCGTTCGCCCGCGAAGGCGAACAGGCCTTTCAATGCCGCGAGCTGGGAGTTCACGCGGCGCAGGTTGTTGACCGGTTCCTCGGTGCCGGCCGTCGGCGGTTCCACCCGGCTCTCGATCAGCAGCCCGACGGAGTGTTTGATTCCGGACATGTTCCGCAGGATGCGCTCCTGGCCGTCGCCCGCGACCTGGCGGATGGGGTCGCCGGTGACCGGGTCGGTCCAGATGCCGTACGTGCCGGTCGAGTAGCCGACGGCCCCCGCGGCCGGGCGTACGTGGTCCAGGGACAGGTTCCGTGCCTCGGTGTGGACGGCGGCGTCGGTGTTGAGGTTGCGCGGCCAGAGGTCGAACAGGTCCTTGTCGTAGTACTGGGGTGTGGCGCCGTACTCGTGCAGGTCGTAGACGACGTCGGGCTCGCGGTCGCGTATGACGGCGGCGAGCGCCCGTGCCTCGGCCGTCCGGAGGGCCAGGTGGTCGCGGTTGATGTCGATGCCGTCGCTGTTGCCCCGGGTGTCGGCGGCCCGGCCGTCGGGGTTGGCGGTGGGGACGACGAGCAGGGTGGTGGATTTCAGCAACCGCTCGGTCCGCCTGTCCTTGGCGTGGGCGAGGTCGCGGATGGTGGTGAGGCAGGCGTCGCGGCCGGAGGGCTCGTCGCCGTGCTGGCTGCAGATGAGGAGGACCGTGCGCGTGGTGGGGCGGGTGCCGATGCGGACGAGTTGGAGCGGGCGGTCCTGCTTGGTGGTTCCGATCCGGGTGATCGACACGCGGTCGCTCGCCCGGTCGACGGCGGCGAGGAAGTCCTGCTCCTCGGGCTGGCTGGTCCAGCGGGCGCCGCCCGACTGCTCGAATCCGGTGCGCGGCGGGGTGGTGTCCGCCGCGTACGCGGGTGTCGACAGCAGGGGTGCGGCGAGCGCGATGGCGATCAGCGTCGCGATACGGGCCCTCATGCGCCACCGCCCGGGACGCGGGCGGCCCGGCTCGGGTCGCGTACGCCGTCGAGGACGGAGGCCGCCGGGCTGCCGGTGGTGCCCGAGGTCGCCTTCTTGAAGGCGGTGGCACCGCCGACCAGCGGGACCTGCGCGGAGGTGCGCTTGAGGTCGAGGGTCAGGGTGGGGGTGCCGGCCGGCGGGTCGATGAGGTCCTCGTCGGTGCCCGCGATGATCAGCGCGAGCCGGTGGCCCGCCGGGACGACGTGGTCGCCGGAGTGCAGATCGAGGGTGATCGTGTACGGGGTGCCGGGCGTGAGCGGGGCTCCCGTGTCGGAGGAGTGGTTGCCGAGGTCGGCCCAGCCGCGGCTGAAGATCGTGTAGTCGACATCGGCCGTCCTGGGCGCGGTCTCCCGGAAGCAGGAGCTGTCGCCGGTGGTGCTCGGGCCCCAGCAGGTGCGCTCGGTGAGGGTGGTGATGCCCTCGCCGACGGCGGAGTAGTCGCGGATGGTGTCAGGGCCGAGGTCCACGAGGACCGCCGAGAGGTGGGCGGTGGAGGTGGTGGGCGTGGCGGTGACGGTCACCTTCGAGGAGCCGGACAGGCGCAGGTCCTTGGTGAGCGGTGGGGTGATGAAGCCCGCCTTCTCCGGGGTGGACCGATCCACGTACGCGGCCCAGTCGGTCTCGTTCAGCGCCGGATTGTCGGTGAAGGTCTCGGTGCCGGTCCGCTTGCGGAGGCCGAGGGCGCCGACGCCCGGCTCGCTGCCCTCGGCGGGGCGGAGGGTCGTGGGCTGCGTGGTGCGCGGCGGCCAGACCTTGGACGTCTCCCACTGGTTGGGGTGGCGTTCGACGTCGGCCATGGGCTCGTCGTCGATGCCGTTGTCGTAGCCGAGGAGTTCGTGGTCGAACCAGCGGTGCAGGGTGTCGACCCACTCCGTCCGGCGGAAGTCGAAGGGATCGACATGGCCCACCTGGGAGAGCCAGATCTTCCGCTCGACACCGTGCTTCGCGAGGGCGTCCCACCACTGGCCGAAGTGCTTGGGGCGGACGTTCAAGTCCTGCTGGCCGTGGATGACGAAGACACTGGCGTCGATCTTCCGGACGTCCTTGACGTAGTCGCGCTCGCTCCACAGCTGGGTCCAGTCGCCGGTGCGCGGGGCGCCGTCGACGAGTTCCTGCTGGACGGCTCCGCACTTGGCGCGGGCGTCGGGGCTCTCGACGTAGTCGGAGAGCCACTCGGGGCCGGAGTTGTAGAGGGGGGCGCCCTTGGCGAAGTAGTAGTCGTACCAGGAGGAGATCGCGCCGATCGGGACGATGGTCTCCAGGCCCTCGACGCCGGTGGCGGCCACGCCGTTGGCGATCGTGCCGTCGTAGCTCTTGCCGATCATGCCGGTCCTGCCGTTGGTCCAGCCGGCCTTGGCCAACGCGCCGCCCGTTCGGGTGGTGTACGCCTTGCCGCGGCCGTTGAGCCAGTCGACGACCGCCTTGGCGGACTGGATGTCTGAGCGGCCGCCGACGTCCACGCACCCGTCGGAGCGGTTGGTTCCGGCGAGATCGACGGCCACGAAGGCGTAGCCGCGGGGCACGAAGTAGTTGTCGTAGAACAGCGGCATCTGGACGACGTTGCCGTTGGCGTCGTACGTCTTGCGCTGCCCCTCGTTGCCGCGGCCACAGCAGGAGTAGTACGGGCTGGCGTCCATGATCACGGGGATCTTGCGGCCGCGCTGGGCGGGTTCGCTCGGGCGGACGATGTCGACGGCGACACGGTCCGTCTTCCCGTCGCGGTCGCCGTCGAGCCCGGTGTCGACCCAGGCGGCCTCGCGGATGGCGTTGTCGTACGAGTAGACCGGCTCACTCTTCCGGGGAGTGGGGGTGGCGGCGACCGCCGGGGTGAGGAACGTGGCGGTGAGGGCGGCGGCCGTGGCCGCCGTCGCGAGCGATCTCCAGGTCGTGAAACGCATGCGTCGCGCAGGTATCGGCATGCGCGGACGGTACAGCGGTCAACTCCCGTGCAAAAGAGGCCCATTTGGGACTGGCGGGGCTTCGGCCACGGTGTGGCTGGAAAGGTGCGTGGGGCTGGATGGCTCATGTCGGCCGCATGGCGATCGTGTGACAGTGGCGGCCATGGACACGTCGGGGCGGACAGGGACTGAGGAGCCCCGGACAGAATCGGGCGGATCCGTTCACCGACCACTTGGAGTGATTCGTGCACCGCAGACTCATCGCCCCGGGCGCGTTCGTGGCCTCCCTGCTGCTGGCGGTCCCGGCCTCGGCGGACACGGGGGGTGTGGGGGAATCCCCCACAGAGCGCAGCGCACCCGGCACGCCGGGGATCGGCGATCCCTACTACCCGGCCTACGGCAACGGCGGATACGACGTCTCCCACTACGGCCTCCGGCTCAAGTACCAGCCGGAAACGGACAAGCTGGAGGGCACGGCGACCCTGCTCGCCAAGACCACCGAGGACCTGTCCCGCTTCAATCTGGACTTCCTGCTCGATGTGAGCGAAGTGCGCGTCAACGGCGCCAAGGCGGCCTTCGGCACCTCCGGTGAGCACGAGCTGGAGATCACGCCGAAGAGCCCGCTGCCCAAGGGCACGGAGATCACCGTCGTGGTCCGCTACACCGGGGTCCCGTCGTCGAAGGAGGCTTACGGCTTCACCAGCTGGCTCCGCACCCCCGACGGCGGTGTCGCGGCGGGCGAGCCCGAGGCGGCCTGGTGGTGGTTCCCGAGCAACGACCACCCGCTCGACAAGGCCACGTACGACGTGTCCGTGCTCGTGCCGGACGGCTCACAGGCCATCTCCAACGGCACACTCCAGTCGACGAGTTCACGCGCCGGCTGGACCCGCTACAACTGGCGGTCCAACAAGCCTCAGGTCACCTATCTCGCCACGCTCGCCGTCGGGAAGTTCGACGTCACGACCGGGCGGACCGAGAACGGCATTCCGATCATCAACGCCTACAGCAAGGACATCGGCGACACCTACGGGGCGGCCCGGACGAGCGTCGAGCGCACGGGCGAGGTGGCTGACTGGCTGACGGAGTTCTTCGGTCCGTATCCGTACAACGCGCTGGGTGGATACGTGCCCAACACCCCCCAGGTGGGGTACGCGCTGGAGACGCAGACCCGGCCCTTCTACAGCCCGCGACAGTTCGCCAACGGGTCGAACGTCTCCGTCGTCGTCCATGAGCTGGCCCACCAGTGGTACGGCGACCTCGTCTCCGTCGCCGGGTGGAAGGACATCTGGATCAACGAGGGCTTCGCGCGGTACGCCCAGTGGCTGTGGTCCGAGCACGAGAACGAGGGGACGGCGCAGGAGATCGCGGACCATGTGTACGCGTCGCGTCCGGCCGACGATCCCTTCTGGACGGTCAAGCCGGGTGACCCCGGGCCGGAGAACCAGTTCCATGTCGCCGTGTACGACCGGGGGGCTCTGGCGCTGCAGGCGTTGCGCAACGAGATCGGGGACGAGGCGTTCTTCGAGGTCTTGAAGGGGTGGCCGGCGAGGTACGCCCACGGCAACGCGACGGTGGGTGACTTCGTCGCCTATGCCGAGGAGGTGTCCGGGGAGTCGTTGGGGGCGTTGTTCGACACGTGGTTGTATCAGCCGGTCAAGCCGAGTGCTGCCGCGGCTGAGCAGGTGGCCGTGGCTCCGCCGGGCGTTGCTCCCAAGACGCCCAAGTCGTGGAGGAAGATCGCGGCGACGAACTCCGTTCATGAGCATGAGGTCGGGCACGGGCACTGAGAGCTCGGGAGGTGCTTCCGGCTCCTGGATGCGGACTACGGGCTGCGGACTGCGGGCTCGTCGTGGCTGGTCGCTCGGTTCCCCGCGCCCCCGAAAGGGGCCTGTGGCCCTTTCAGCGGCGCGGGTGGACCTTGGCTTCGATCGGTTCGCCGATGATCTTGCTTGCCAGGTTCGAGGCCAGTTCCGTGATGTGGGCGTGGAGTTCGGTCTCGGCCGTGGTGCGGTCGGCGGCCAGGCGGGCGTGGCCCTCGGTGAGGAGGGTGGCGTACTGGCGCTGGCCGTCGGCGCGGGCCTCGGCGATCAGGGTGGTGCCCTCCTCGAAGGCACGCTGGCGGATGCGCGCGGCCTCGTGGCGGGCCTCGGCCAGGGCCGCGGCCACCTCGGCCCGCTTCGTCGCGGCTTCCTCCCGTACGGCTTCGGCCTGCGCCTCGACTCCCTTGGTCGCGGCCTCACGTTCGTCCAGGACGCGCTGGATCCGGGGCAGCAGCCGGACGAAGAAGAGGAACACGAACGCGAACAGCACCGACGCCACCACGAGTTCCGGGACCGGTGGGTTCAACGGGCCGATGTCCATCGGGAGAAGATCCATACCGGTGGCTTACCCGCTCACACGCGCGAATATCGCACCTCGGTTCCGGATCGGTCCCCGTGGTCGTACACCGTCACGGATATCCCCCGCTGTACGAGCCGGTCGGTTATCAGTGGCTCCACGCGGGACCACTTGCCGCCCGCGAGTCCGCAGCCGATGCGCGGCATGTGGACCGTGGCGTCCAGCTCCAGGGCCTTGTCGGCGAGCAGGCCGAGTGCCGTGTCGATGGCCTCGTAACGGACCGGGACGCCCTTGCTGCCGGTGCGGGTGCCGCGCTGGCCTATCAGGTTGGCGACCCACGTGTAGGGGCCGACCTGGACGAACTGGGCGGCGCCGAGTCCGAAGTCGTTTTTCGCGCGGTCGCGGTGCCAGGCGCGGTAGGCGGCCTCCGGTTCCGGCCAGCGGCGGGACAGCGCGAGGACGAAGCCCTTGCCCCAGCCGCCGATGTCGTTGCTGACGTGGGCGATGACCTTGACGCCCTTGCCCAACGGCACGGTGGCGTCCCCCCGGACGTATGTGATCCCCGACATGACGCCACCGTACGGGGCGGCACTGACAATCACCGCTGCCTGAGGTTTCACAGCACTGGTGAGACAGCGATACTGCTGTGCATGACGACCGACACCGGGAAGAGCACCGGCACCGGGAAAGGCGCCGGCACCGGGGAAGGCGCCGGAGAGGCCGGAGAGATCGTCCTCACCGTCGACGAGCTGGCCGCGCGGGCGGGCGTCACGGTGCGTACGGTCCGCTTCTACGGCACCAGGGGCCTGTTGCCGCCGCCGGTGATCGGTCCGCGCCGGGTCGGTCACTACGGGCGGGACCACCTCGCGCGGCTCGCGCTGATCGAGGAACTGCAACGGCAGGGCATGACCCTCGCGGCCATCGAACGGTATCTGCGGCAGCTGCCGCCCGGCCTCACCCCGCGCGACCTCGCGCTCCAGCGTGCGGTGGTGGCCTCGTGGGCGCCGGACGCGGTGGAGACGGTGACGCGGGAGGAGCTCGACGAGCGGTCGGGGCGGTCGCTGGCCGAGGAGGACGTGGAGCGGCTCGTGGCCATGGGAGTGGTCGAGCGGGTCGGCGACGGTCTGCGGGTGGATCCCGGTCTGCTCCGGCTCGGAGTGGAGCTGCTCGACGTACCCCTGTCCCAGGAATCGGTCCTCGCCGCACGGACCGTACTGATCGAGCACTCGCGCGCGGCGGCCCGAGAGCTGTCGCGGGTCTTCCGTGACGCGGTGGCCGAGCGCGATCCGCAGGCGGTGAAATCCCTGTCGGCGTATATGCAACCGCTGGTGGTGCAGGCGCTGTTGACGACCTTTCAGCGGTCGTTGAGGGAAGAGCTGAGGGAGTGGCCGACGGAGTCCTGAGGGGCGTCACAGGTACGCCGATCCGTCGGCCAGGACACGGCCCTGCGGGCCCCTGAAGAGCACGGGCGCGGCCCCTGCTTTTCAGGGGCGCGGGGAACTGCGCGAGCAACCACACACCATCCGCGCCCGCCCAACAACCCCCGTCCCCCAGGGGTTCACGCGTCCGCGAACCGCTCCCCCTTCTCCGCCTTCTCCACCAGCAGTGCCGGTGGCGTGAAGCGCTCGCCGTATCGGTCGGCCAGTTCCCGCGCACGGGCGACGAAGCCCGGGAGGCCGCCGTCGTAGCCGTTGATGTACTGGAGGACGCCGCCGGTCCAGCCGGGGAAGCCGATGCCGAAGACGGAGCCGATGTTGGCGTCGGCGACGGACGTCAGGACGCCTTCCTCGACCAGGCGGACGGTGTCCAGCGCCTCCGAGAAGAGCATCCGCTCCCGCATGTCCTGGAAGGGGATCCGGTACCCGGGCTTGGTGAAGTGCTCGCGGAGGCCGGGCCAGAGTTTGGCGCGGCGGCCGTCGGGGGCGTAGTCGTAGAAGCCGGCGCCGCCGCTGCGGCCCGGGCGGCCGAACTCGTCGACCATGCGGTCGATGACCGCTTCGGCCGGGTGCTCCACCCACGTGCCGCCCGCCTCCTCCACGGCCCGTCGCGACTCGGCGCGGATCTTGCGGGGCAGGGTGAGGGTCAGCTCGTCCATGAGGGAGAGGACCTTGGCGGGGTAGCCCGCCTGGGCCGCCGCCTGTTCCACGGACGCCGGCTCGATGCCCTCGCCGACCATCGCGACGCCCTCGTTGAGGAAGTGGCCGATGACGCGGGAGGTGAAGAAGCCGCGTGAGTCGTTGACGACGATGGGGGTCTTCTTGATCTGGCGGACGAGGTCGAAGGCACGGGCCAGGGCCTCGTCGCCCGTCTGCGCGCCCTTGATGATCTCGACGAGGGGCATCTTGTCGACAGGTGAGAAGAAGTGCAGACCGATGAAGTCGGACTGGCGGGCGACACCCTTGGCGAGTTCGGTGATGGGGAGGGTCGAGGTGTTGCTGCACAGGAGGGCGTCCGGTGCCACCACTGCCTCGATCTCCTGGAAGACCTTGTGCTTGAGCTCGGTGTTCTCGAACACCGCCTCGATGACGGCGTCGCAGCCCGCGAGGTCGGCCGGGTCGGCGGTGGGGGTGATGCGGGCGAGGAGGGCGTCGGCCTTCTCCTGGGTGGTGCGTCCCCTGGTCACCGCCTTGGCGCAGAGTTTCTCCGAGTAGCCCTTGCCCTTCGCGGCCGCTTCGGGCGACACGTCCTTCAGGACGACCTCGATGCCCGCGCGGGCACACGAGTACGCGATGCCCGCGCCCATCATCCCGGCGCCGAGGACGGCGACCTTGCGGACCTGGCGGGGCTCGAAGCCCTTGGGCCGGTTCGCGCCGGAGTTGACGGCCTGGAGGTCGAAGAAGAAGGCCTGGATCATGTTCTTCGAGGTCTGACCGGCGGCCAGCTCCACGAAGTAGCGGGCCTCGATGACCTGGGCGGTCTCGAAGTCGACCTGGGCGCCCTCGACGGCGGCGGCCAGGATGTTGCGCGGGGCCGGGTAGGGCGCGCCGCCGGTCTGCTTGCGCAGGGTGGCCGGGAAGGCGGGCAGGTTCGCCGCGAACTTGGGGTTGGCGGGGGTGCCGCCGGGGATGCGGTAGCCGGGCTTGTCCCAGGGCTGCTGCGACTCGGGGTTGGCATCGATGAAGGCGCGGGCCTTGGCGAGCAACTCATCCTGCGTGGCGGCCACTTCGTGGACGAGGCCGTTCTGCAGGGCGCGCTGCGGGGTGTACTGGGTGCCCTGGAGCAGCACCTTCAGGAGGGCGTCGGCGATGCCCAGCAGCCGTACGGTGCGGACGACGCCGCCGCCTCCGGGCAGCAGGCCGAGGGTGACCTCGGGGCAGCCGATCTTCGAGCCGGGGGCGTCGAGGGCGATGCGGTGGTGGCAGGCGAGGGCCAGCTCGTAACCGCCGCCCAGGGCCGCGCCGTTGATCGCCGCGACGACCGGCTTGCCGAGGGTCTCGATGCGGCGCAGGTTGCGCTTGATCTCCAGACCGCCGTCGAAGAGCTGCTGCGCGGTCTCGGGGGTGACCTTGATGAGGTCGCGGAGGTCGCCGCCGGCGAAGAAGGTCTTCTTGGCGGAGGTGATGATGACGCCGCGGATGGTGTCCTGCTCGGCCTCCAGGCGGTCGGTGATCACCGCGAGGGAGTCACGGAACGCCTGGTTCATGGTGTTCGCGGACTGGTTGGGGTCGTCGAGGACGAGGGTGACGAGGCCCGTGCGGTCCTGTTCCCAGCGGATGGTGGTGCTCTCGGTCATGTGAGGGTCTCCGTGAGTGTCAGAGTCTGTGCCGCTGCGGGAACGTCTAGACGCGCTCGACGATCGTCGCGATGCCCATGCCGCCGCCCACGCACAGCGTGGCCAGCCCGTACCGCTTGTCCTGGCGCTCCAGTTCGTCGACGAGGGTGCCGAGGATCATGGCCCCCGTCGCGCCGAGCGGGTGGCCGAGCGCGATCGCGCCGCCGTTGACGTTGATCTTGTCGAGTGAGAGCCCCATGTCCCGCGCGAAGCGCAGGACCACGGCCGCGAACGCCTCGTTGATCTCGACGAGGTCGATGTCGTCGATGGTCAGTCCGGCCCTGGCGAGGGCCTTGCGGGTCGCGGGTGCGGGGCCGGTGAGCATGATGGTGGGCTCGGAGCCGGAGACGGCGGCGGAGACGATCCGGGCGCGCGGGCGCAGGCCGTAGCGCTCGCCGATCTCCTTGGTGCCGATGGCGACGAGCGCCGCGCCGTCCACGATGCCGGAGGAGTTGCCCGCGTGGTGGACGTGGTCGATCTCCTCGACCCAGTGGTACTCCTGGAGGGCCACCGCGTCGAAGCCGCCCAGTTCGCCGATGTCCGCGAACGAGGGCTTCAGCTTGGCGAGCGAGTCGGCGGTCGTGCCGGGCCGCAGGTGCTCGTCGTGGTCGAGGACGACGAGGCCGGAGCGGTCCTTGACGGGGACGACGGACTTGTCGAACCGGCCGTCCTTCCAGGCGGCCGCCGCCCGCTCCTGGGACAGCGCCGCGTACTCGTCGACGTCCCGCCGCGAGAATCCCTCGACGGTGGCGATGAGGTCGGCGCCGATGCCCTGCGGCACGAAGTTGACCGCAAGGTTGGTCATCGGGTCGTTGAACCAGGCTCCTCCGTCCGAGGCCATCGGCACCCGGGACATCGACTCGACGCCGCCCGCGAGCACCAGGTCCTCCCAGCCCGAACGGATCTTCGCGGCGGCCAGGTTGACGGCCTCCAGGCCCGAGGCACAGAAGCGGTTCTCCTGTACGCCGGCCACGGTGTCCGGGAGTCCGGCGGCGATCGCGGCGGTCCGGGCGATGTCGGAGCCCTGGTCGCCCACCGGGCCCACGACACCGAGCACGATGTCGTCGACGGCGGCCGGGTCGAGGCCGGGGAAGCGGCGCCGGACCTCGTGGATCAGCCCGACGACCAGGTCGATGGGCTTGGTGCCGTGCAGGGAGCCGTTCGCCTTGCCGCGGCCGCGCGGGGTGCGGATCGCGTCGTACACATACGCTTCGGTGCTCACGAGTCTGGCCTTTCAAGTGGCGGGAGGGTGCGGCGCGGGGGCCGGTGTCAGTGGGTGTCCTTCACGGGAGGCGTCCGGCGAGGAGGCGCCGGTCGAGGAGGCGTCCGGCGACGGGCCGTCCTTGACGGAAGCGTCCCTCAGGAGGCCTGATATGCCCCAGTCGTGGGCCACGTCCGCCGTGTCGGCGCCCGGCTGGGCGGGGCCGCTGCGGACCGAGGTGTGGGTGGCGGAGAAGCGCGGCGCGGGGGCGGGCTGGGTGATGCCGCCGAAGTCGGTGAAGGTGCCCCGGGCCGCGAGATGCGCGTGCTGCGGCGCCTCACGCAGCGACAGGACGGGGGCCACACAGGCGTCGGAGCCCTCGAAGACGGCCGTCCACTCGTCCCTCGTACGGGTCTTGAAGCGGGCCGCGACCGTCTCGCGGAGCTCGCCCCAGGCGGCCACGTCCTTACGGGCCGGGGCCCGGTCCTTGATGCCGAGGAGGTCGACGAACTCCGCGTAGAACTGCTGCTCCAGGGCGCCCACGGCGACGTACCGGCCGTCGGCCGTCTCGTAGGTGCCGTAGAAGGGGCAGCCGCCGTCGAGGAGGTTGGCGGCGCGGCGGTCCTGCCAGCCGCCGGCGGCGAGCATGCCGTGGATCATCGCGGACAGGTGGGAGGTGCCGTCGACGATGGCCGCGTCCACGACCTGGCCCGCGCCGGTCGCGCGGGCGTGGTGGAGGGCGGCGAGGACGCCGACGACGAGGTAGAGCGAGCCGCCCGCGTAGTCGCCGAGGAGGTTGGCGGGAGCCACCGGCGGGGTGTCCGGGGGGCCGATCATGCCGAGGGTGCCGGTCAGGGCGATGTACGCGATGTCGTGGCCGGCGCGCTGGGCGAGCGGGCCCTGCTGGCCCCAGCCGGTCATACGGCCGTAGACGAGCCTCGGGTTGCGGGCGTGGCAGGTCTCGGGGCCGACGCCCAGGCGTTCGGCGACGCCGGGGCGGTAGCCCTCGACCAGGATGTCGGCACGTTCGGCCAGGTCGAGGACGGTGTCGGGGCCGTCCGGGGACTTCAGGTCGACGATCACCGACCGCTTGTTGCGGTTGGTGACGTCGTACAGGGGGTTCACGGCGAGGCCCGCCCCGCCCGGCCGGTCGACGCGGACGACGTCGGCGCCCAGGTCACCGAGGAGCATGGCGGCGAACGGTCCCGGGCCGATGCCCGCGAGTTCGACCACGCGCACACCGGCGAGCGGACCGTGCCCGGGCGTCTTCGCCACTGACATCGAGCCCCCAGCCCTGTGACACAAACGATGTAACACCAGCGATGCTAAGAACGCGTTCCACCGCGCACAAGCCCCGAGTGAGCAAACGCTTAGTCATTGTGCCCAATGACGCGGCACACGTCAGCCCTGCCTCAGCGGGTTTCCAGCTCCGCTATCAGCTTCTTCGGGGCGATCACCCGATAGCTCTCCTCGACCCAGTCGCACAACAGTTCCGCGCCCGGGGCACCCTTCTCCGCCAGGGGGACGCGCACCCACCCGGCCTTGCCCAGGCCGTATCCCGCGGGCTCGGCGCCGGGGCAGGTCAGCGCGTGGGCGTGGGTCTCCTCGTCCTTGAGCTTGACGGTGACGCCGAGCGGATAGCTGCCGTCGTCGACACCGAGGAACACGAACACCTTCTTGTTGACCTTCGCGACACTCTCGCCCCACGGGAACTCCTCGACCGCACCGGGCATCCCCAGGGCGAACTCGCGCACCTTCTCCCACTTTTTCAGGGCGTTCCTGGGTACGGTCACGGCCACCTCCGGATCCCGCGCGCTCGGCTGCTCGTTCCTCACGCTAGCCTCAGCCACCGACAACGGCGCGTGGACGAGTGCTGAGGGGTGCAATGGGCGGGCAGGACAGGGCGGATCGGGCGTACGACATCGTGCTCTACGGAGCCACGGGGTTCGTCGGGGAGCTCACCGCGGAGTATCTCGCCGAGCACGCGCCCGAGGGGCTGCGCTGGGCGATCGCCGGGCGCAGCGCGGCGAAGCTCGCGGCGCTGCGCGAGCGGCTGCCCGGCGGCGCGGAGATCGGCGTGCTCCAGGCGGACGGGACCGATCCGCGGGCCGTGCGCGAACTCGCCCGGCAGGCACGGGTGGTGGCCACGACCGTCGGCCCGTACATCACGTACGGCGAGAAGCTGGTGGCCGCCTGCGCCGACGAGGGCACCGACTATCTGGACCTCACGGGTGAGCCCGAGTTCGTGGACCTCACCTATGTACGGCACGACGCACGCGCGCGGGAGACCGGCGCGCGTATCGTGCACGCGGCGGGCTTCGACTCGATACCGCACGACCTGGGGGCGTACTTCACGGTGCGGCAGCTCCCGGAGGACGTGCCGATCACCGTGGACGGGTTCGTACGGGCCGAGGGGATGTTCTCGGGCGGTACGTTCAACTCCGCCCTCACCGGGTTCTCGCGCGCCCGGCAGACGATGGCCGCCGCACAGGACCGCAAGCGGCACGAGCCCCGGACGGTGGGGCGGCGGGCGTACGCGCCGGTGAGCGCGCCCCGCTACGCCAAGGAGATCGGGGCGTGGGCGCTGCCGCTGCCGACCATCGACGCGCAGGTGGTGCAGCGCTCGGCGCGCGCCCTGCAGCGCTACGGGCCGGACTTCCGCTACCGCCACTACGCGGCCGTCAGGACCCTGCCGTTCGCGGTGGGCGGGGTCGCGTTCGTCGGCGCGGTCGTCGCCGCGGCCCAAGTGCCGCCCGTGCGGCGCTGGTTGGGCGACCGGCTGAAGCCGGGTGAGGGGCCGAGCGCGGAGAGGCGGGCCAAGAGCTGGTTCTCGGTGCGGTTCGTGGGCGAGGGCGGCGGGCGCCGTGTCTTCACGGAGGTCGCGGGCGGCGACCCCGGCTACGGCGAGACGGCGAAGATGTTCGCCGAGTCCGCGCTGTGCCTGGCCTTCGACGACCTGCCGGACACGGCGGGGCAGGTCACGACGGCCGTCGCGATGGGCGACGCGCTGATCGAGCGGCTGCGCGCGGCCGGGATCACGTTCCGGGTGGCGGCGTCGCAGTGACGCACGCACCGGCCTACTGGGCCCAACCCGTCAGCGTGTAGACCATTCCGGCGATCCACGCCAGTCCGGCGATCACGGCGAGGAGAAGTCCGGTCGTCACGGCACGCTCGACGGACTGGGTGGGGGCGGCGGCGGGCTTCGGTGCTCGGTGCGTCGTCATACGGCACAGCCTGCCGATCATGACGACGCACCGATATCCGTACTCGTACTCAGTTCGTACTCAGGTACCTGGTCCGCGTGTACATGCGAGTGGTGCCCCGGCGGCCCCGCCTGGACGGGCCGGGCCGTCTCCTCATCGGTGCTTCGCGGCCGTCGCGCTTCTCCGGCCCCTCGTCCGGGGTCCCGCGTGCGGGCCGGGGCCTGGGGATTCAGTCGGTCGTGTCCTTCAGGGCCCGTCGGCACAGGGAGTCGGCGCGGCGGGTGGACTCCGGGAGGCGGTAGTCCGGGGTGAGGGCGAGGATGTGCGCGCAGGCGTTGCCGAGGCTCACCCGGTGGCCGACGGAGACGAAGACCGGCTTGACGCCGTCCCGGGTGCGCAGGGCGCGGCCCACCTCCTCGGCGCCCGCGAGGAGCGGGGAGGCGCTGCCGCGCGGCGTGCCGGGGTCGTCGTAGGTGAAGGTGAAGGGGTTCTTGGCGACGCCGATCGTCGGGAGCCCGGTGAGGACGCCGAGATGGGCGGCGAGGCCGAAGCGGCGCGGGTGGGCGAGACCGTAGCCGTCGCAGACGACCAGGCCGGGGTCGCCGGGCAGCGCGTCGAGGGCGGCGAGCACGGTCGGGATCTCGCGGAAGGCGAGCAGTCCGGGGACGTACGGGAAGGAGACCCGTCCGATCGCCGTGGCCTCGGCGACCACGTCGAGGGTCGCCGCGTCCAGGACGACGGCCGCCGCCGCGACCACGTCCCGCTCGTCGTCGTACGCCACGTCGACGCCGGTGACGTGTCCGCTCCCGGGCGGCGGCCCGGTCTCGTCGAGGACCACCTTCCCCCGCAACTCGTCCTGCACGGCGAGGGCTTGTTCTTCGGTGGCGGGCCAGCCCGCCGGGATGCGTACGGTCGTCATGGTGCTGACGAGCGTACGCATCCCGGCGCGGGAGCGTGGCCCAGGGCTACTTGCCGAGGGCGCGCTTGAGCTGGCTCTTGTTCATGTCCGAACGGCCGTGGATGTTGCGCCGCTTGGCCTCTTCGTAGAGCTGGTCGTACGTGGGCCCCTCGGACCCCGAGTGCGAGCGCTGTCCACCACGCTTGCCGGACGACATGTCCTGGGTGGAGGTGCGGCTCGCGGTCTTGGACTCGCCGGACCTGGCGCGCTCCTTGTTGACCGTCCGGGAGGCGATCTCCTTGGCGCGCGACTCGCTCTCACCGCGGTCCTCGGCGCTCTCCTTGATGTGCTCGTACTGGCGTTCCCTCTTGGGGCTCGAACCGCGTGGCATGGTCGATCACTCCCTCCGTGATTCGAACGCGTTACCAGTATCCCATTTCCACCGGAACAACCCCTGGTGTCCACCGGAACACCCCCTGGCGGCGGCCACAGCCCGCGTCAGTTCTCCAGCCGGGCCACGCGTCCCTTCTCCCCGGCGGCCCAGCAGCCCCGGTCGGGGGTGCAGTCGACGGTGTCGTACGAGCCGGTGTCGACCGTGCGCCAGGTGCGGCCGCCGTCGGTGGTGAGGTCGGTGCCGGTGGGGCCGACGGAGAGGGCGGTCGTACGGCTGTACGGGAGCCAGGCGACGCCGGAGCGGTAGGCGGGCGGGGGCTGCGCGGCGGGCGTCCAGGTCTGCCCGCCGTCGCCCGTGGTGGCCGCCGCCTGCGGGGACGGCTGGTCGGCGCGGTAGTCACCGCCGACGGCGATGCCGTGCGCCCGGTCGCGGAAGGCGAGCGCGAAGACGCCGCGGGCGGGGTCGCCGGCCGGGACGGGGGTGTCGGTGACCGTCCAGGTCAGTCCCCGGTCGGCGGAGTGCAGCACACGCGCGCGTGCGGCCCCTCCGGTCGCCAGCCACACATCGCGCGGTCCCGAGTTGACCAGGCACTGCCCGCTCGCCGCGAAGCCCGCCTCACCCTCCAGGGCCGGCGGCATGCCCTCGTTCGGCAGGACCGTCCAGGAGCGGCCCCCGTCCTTGGTGGACAGGATGCGGAACTTCCCGTCCACCGGGTCGCTCATCGCGAGCCCGTGGCGGGGGTCGAAGAAGGTGAGGCAGTCGTAGAAGGCGCGCGGATCGGTGTTGCGGAAGGACTCGGTCCACGTCGCTCCGCCGTCGTCCGTGCGGTACACGCGGGAGGCCTCTCCCTCGCCGATGGCCAGCACGACCGCCCTGCGTGCGTCGAATGCCTCGATGTCCCGGAACTGCAGCTCCTGTGCGCCGGGCGGTGAGACGTCGCGCCAGTTCCCGCCCCCGTCCGTGGTACGCAGCACGGTCCCCGCGGAACCCGCCAGCCACGCGCTGTTCCGGCTGACGGCGGCGAGACCGCGAAAGCGCACGTCGGTGCCGGTCTCCTTCAGTTCCCAGTGCGGTGGACGGCCCTCCCCGTGTGCCTGCGCGGGCACCGCCAGGGCGGCGGCGAGCGCCGCCGCGGCCAGGCCCGTCGTCATCGTCCGACTCGTCCGACTCATCCTTCTCGACTGCCCCAAGCCCCTCATGGCGGGCGAAGCTAGTCCACCGATCCGGTGCCGTCCAGATGCCCTCGGCCGGGAACCACCGGGACGCGTCCGGTGTCCTCTCCCATATCCCGGGACACGGGATGAGAAATGGATCACCTCAGCGATTGGGCTCGGTGACAGAGGTCACTCGACCCTCATGTGCACGGATCGGCCCGATCCGGCGTCTTCTGAAATGACCGGCCCCAGCCATCCGGAGTCCGTCCACCCGTCACAAGGGAGCAAGGCGTTGTCCACCGTCATCGAGCAGCCCGTAGAGGCCCGTCTCGTCGCCGCCGCGCCGCGGATGCCGAGCATTCCCGCAACGCTCCACTACGACCGTCGCGATCCCTTCGCCGTCCGCATGACCTTCCCCGCCCCGGCCACGCTGGAGGGTGTCGAGGTCTGCTGGACCTTCGCCCGCGAACTCCTCGTCACCGGCATGGAGGAACCGGTCGGCCACGGGGACGTACGGGTCCGGCCGTACGGCTACGACCGGCTGGTCCTGGAGTTCCACGCCCCGGAGGGCACCGCCGTGGTGCACGTCCACGCCGACGAGGTACGGCGCTTCCTGGAGCGTACGACCGAGCTGGTGCCGCTCGGCCTGGAGCACCACCAGGTCGACCTGGACCACGACCTGGCGGAGCTGATGCGGGACGCCTGCTGAGGCCACGCCCCCAGACGCCGCCCCGCGCCGCCCGGGGGCGGCCGATCCGGTCGTCGTTCCCACGGCGGGCCTGGGCGTCGCGTTAATCCGTTGACAGCCCTTCTGACCCCTCCGTACGTTGTTCCACGGTCCTGTTGCCGTCGATTGGAGAAGGACGTTGCTCGTCTGAGGTCCTGAGACACCGCGTCACACACCGTGCCGTATCCCGGCCTTCCTGTGTGCGTTGCGTGCGACCTCGGCGTACGAGCCGTCCCCCGGCAGCGGGCTTTTCTCTTGCCCTCGTCGTGTCGCCCCTCGCGGTGTTTCGAACGCGTCGCCCCTGGCCGCTTCCAGCAACCGCGAGGTTCCTCATGTCTACTCCCTTGTCCCTCACTTGTACGTCCCTGTCCTTCGCCTGGCCCGACGGCACCCCGGTCTTCGACGATCTCCAGATCGCGTTCGGTCCCGGCCGGACCGGACTCGTCGGCGTCAACGGGTCGGGGAAATCCACCCTGTTGAAGCTGATCGCGGGTGAACTCACCCCGGCCGACGGCACCGTCCGCGTGGCCGGCGAGGTCGGCTACCTCCCGCAGAACGTCACGCTCGACACCGCCCTGAAGGTCGACGAGGCGCTCGGTATCGCCGCCGCCCGCGCCGCGCTGCACGCCATCGAGGCGGGCGACGTGGCCGAGGAGCACTTCGCCGCGGTCGGCGACGACTGGGACGTCGAAGAGCGCGCCCTGGCGACCCTCGGTCAACTCGGCCTCGGTCACATCGACTTGGACCGCACGATCGGTGAGGTGTCGGGCGGCGAGTCGGTCCTGCTGCGTCTGGCCGCGCTGTTGCTGCGCCGCCCCGACGTCCTGCTCCTGGACGAGCCGACCAACAACCTCGACCTGTACGCGCGGCGCCGGCTGTACGACGCCGTCGCGTCGTGGTCCGGAGTCATGGTCGTCGTCAGCCACGACCGTGAACTCCTCGAACTGGTCGACCAGATCGCCGATCTGCACGCCGGTGAGGTCACCTGGTACGGCGGCAACTACTCCGTGTACGAAGAGGCGTTGACCACCGAACAGGAAGCGGCGGAGCGCATGGTGCGGGTCGCCGAGTCCGACCTGAAGAAGCAGAAACGCGAACTCGTCGAGGCGCACACCAAGTTGGCAAAGCGCACGCGCTACGCCAACAAGATGTACGAGAACAAGCGTGAGCCACGCGCCGTGATGAAGCTGAAGAAGCGCACGGCCCAGGTGTCCGCCGGCAAGCACCGGATCATGCACGAGGAGAAGCTCACCGAGGCCAAGGAGCGGCTCGACGAGGCGGTGGAGGCCGTACGCGACGAGGACGAGATCCGCGTCGAACTGCCGTACACGGCCGTGCCCACGGGCCGTACCGTCCTCACCCTGCTGGACCTGGAGCTGAGGTACGGCGCCCGCGTGCGCGGCGGTCTCGACCTGCACGGCCCGGAGCGGATCGCGCTGATCGGCCGCAACGGCGCGGGCAAGACCACGCTGCTGCGGACGATCGCGGGCGAACTGGCGCCGGTGAGCGGCGAGACGAAGGCACACGTCCCGCTGCGCTTCCTCCCGCAACGGCTCGACGTCCTCGACGACGAGCTGACGGTCGCCGAGAACGTGGCCCGGTTCGCGCCGGACGCCACCAACAACCGGATCCGGGCCCGGCTCGCCCGCTTCCTGTTCCGGGGCGCCCGCGCCGACCAGCCGGCGGCGACACTGTCCGGCGGGGAACGCTTCCGGGCCGCCCTCGCCGCCCTGATGCTCGCCGAACCCGCCCCGCAGCTGCTGATGCTGGACGAGCCGACGAACAACCTCGACATGGCGAGCGTGCGGCAGCTGACGACCGCCCTGGAGTCGTACGAGGGCGCGCTGATCGTGGCCAGCCACGATCTGCCGTTCCTGGAGTCGATCGGGATCACCCGGTGGCTGCTGATGGAGGAGGGAGAGCTGCGGGCGACCACGCCGGAGGAGGTCGGAATGACCGGCTGACCCGACCGGTCGGCGGGCGCGTCGACCGGCGGCTCGGCTACCGCCGAGTATCTCAGGAGGGCCACAGCCTGGCGCCGGGGGTTTTGTCCGCGCGGACCGGGGCTGCATGATGGCGGACCGGCGTCGCTTCACGGGCGCCGGGAAACCCTCGTTCGATTCGGAGTCCCACACGTGCCCAGCAAGAAGGCCCTCGTCCGCCGTCCCAGCCCTCGCCTGGCCGAAGGCCTCGTCACGCACGTCGAACGCACGAAGGTGGACGTCGACCTGGCGGTCGAGCAGTGGGAGGCGTACGGGGAGGCCCTGCGCGCCCACGGCTGGGAGACCATCGAGGTGGACCCGGCCGACGACTGCCCGGACTCGGTGTTCGTCGAGGACACCGTGGTCATGTACAAGAACGTGGCGCTGATCGCGCGCCCCGGCGCCACGTCCCGGCGCGACGAGACCGAAGGCATCGAGGAGGCCGTGGCCGCGCTCGGCTGCTCGGTGAACTGGGTCTGGGCGCCGGGCACGTTGGAGGGCGGCGACGTCCTCAAGGTCGGCGACACGGTGTTCGTGGGCCGGGGCGAGCGCACCAACGCGGCCGGGGTCCAGCAGCTGCGGGCCGCGTTCGAGCCGCTCGGGGCGCGGGTGGTCTCCGTACCCGTGAGCAAGGTGCTGCATCTGAAGTCGGCGGTCACCGCGCTGCCCGACGGGACGGTCGTCGGGCACATCCCCAAGATGGACGCGCCCTCGCTGTTCGGGCGCTTCCTGCCGGTGCCGGAGGAGGCCGGGGCGCATGTGGTGCTCCTCGGGGGCGACAAGCTGCTGATGGCGGCGAGCGCGCCGAAGACCGCGGAGCTGTACTCCGACCTCGGGTACGAGCCCGTCGTGGTCGACATCAGCGAGTTCGAGAAGCTGGAGGGCTGTGTGACATGCCTCTCGGTGCGCCTGCGGGAGCTGTATGTCTGACCGGTGATCCCCGCGCCCTTACGGCCCCGGGACCTGCGGGTCCGCGGGGCCTTCGGCATGTCCACCGACGACTTGCGGCGCCCCGCTGATCAGCGGGCTTTACAGCACACTTAACCTACGGCATCGTAACCTACGGATTCGTAGCCTACGATGCCGTAGGTTCAGGTCACCCGCCCGTGACCGCCCACAAGATTCTGGTCCCTGTTCGTCCCCCTGGAGCGTCTGTGTCGATCACTTCTCCTCACCTCGGCAGCCCGTCCACCGAATGGACCGACGCGCGGCTGCTGTACGCGCTGGAGGAAGTCGTCGAGAAGGAACTCAACCGGCATCTGAAGGTCACCAAGAACTGGATGCCGCACGAGTACGTGCCGTGGAGCGACGGCCGCAACTTCCCCGGCTTCTTCGAGGACGGCGAGGCCTGGGAGAAGGGGCAGTCGAAGGTCACCGAGGTCGGCCGCATCGCCCTGGTGGTGAACCTGCTGACCGAGGACAACCTGCCCAGCTACCACCACGAGATCGCCACCCTCTTCGGCCGTGACGGCGCCTGGGGCACCTGGGTGCACCGCTGGACCGCGGAGGAGGGCCGGCACGGCATCGTGATGCGCGACTACCTGCTCGCCTCGCGCGCGGTGGACCCGGACAAGCTCGAAGAGTTCCGTATGTCCCACATGGGCGAGGGCTTCGAGTCGGACAACCGGCACTCGATGCTCCACACGGTCGCGTACGTCGCCTTCCAGGAGCTCGCCACCCGCGTCTCGCACCGCAACACCGGCCACCACTCCGGTGATCCCGTGTGCGACCGCATGCTGGCGCGCATCGCGGCCGACGAGAACCTCCACATGATCTTCTACCGGAACCTGCTGAAGGCCGCGTTCGAGTTCGCCCCCGACCTCACGATGCAGGCGGTCCGCGACGTCGTCGTCAACTTCCGTATGCCCGGCCACGGCATGCCCGGCTTCGAGCGCGCCGCCGCGCAGATGGCCATCGGCGAGGTCTACAACATGCGCATCCACCACGACGACGTCCTCGCGCCCGTCATCCGCTACCTGAAGATCATGGAGATCGACGGCCTCGGCCCCGAGGGCACGAAGGCCCAGGAAGAGCTCGGCCTCTACATGGGCGGACTCGACGCGGAGGCCCGCAAGTTCGACGAGAAGCTCGCGGCGCGCAAGGCGCGGATGGCAGCGCGGGCCGGCGCGTAACAGGCCTTCGCCGTAGCGCAGGGGGCGGGGCGGCTGGATTCGAACCAGCGTGTTCCGGTTTTGGAGACCGGCGCGCCTGCCTCTGCGCTACGGCCCCGCCCTTGAGGGAGAGCATAGTTGTTCGTCTGCGGGTGAGTGGGAGCTGGTCGCGCAGTTCCCGCCCCTGAATGATGGCCCTTCGGGCCGATCATTCCCCTCACCACTCCGCCTCCCGATAGTCCTTCAGGAACACCCCCGACACCGGGTCGCCCGCCTCCCCGCGCACGATCGGGTCGTAGACGCGGGCCGCCCCGTCGACGATGTCGAGCGGGGTGCGGAAGCCGGCGCCGGCCATACGGTGTTTCTTCGGGGCGGGGTTCTCGTCGGTGATCCAGCCGGTGTCGACGGCGCACATGTGGACACCCTGGTCGGCGAGTTCGGCGGCACTGGTGCGGGTGAGCATGTTGAGGGCGGCCTTGGCCATGTTGGTGTGCGGATGGCCGGCCGTCTTGTTGCGCACGGCGAAGCGTCCCTCGACGGCGGTCACGTTGACCATGTAACGGCGGGGGTGCGGGGCGGCGAGCAGCAGCGGCAGCAGCCGGTCGCAGAGGAGCGCCGGGGCGAGGGCGTTGACCAGTTGGGTCTCCAGGACCTCCGCCGGGTCGAGTTCGCCGAGCCGCGCCGACCAGGAGTTCTCCGGGGAGGGGTCGGGCAGCAGCCCGGCCTCGTCGGCCTCGCGCAAGGCGACGGGCAGGGCGGCGGCACCGTCGCCCAGCATCCGCATCGGCGTGAACCCGGGTGCCTGCCGTGCGCCTTCGGGCAGCGCGTCGTACTCTCCGGCGGCGAGCAGCGCGTATGACTCCGGTGGCCGCCGTACCGTCTGGGCCGCGTTGTTCACCAGGATGTCGAGCGGCTCGCCCTCCTGCCTCAACTGCTCGCACAGGCCCAGTACTTGGCGCGGGTCGCGCAGGTCGACAGCGACGACGGTCAACCGGTCGAGCCACTTCTCGCTGCCGGGCTCGGCGCGGAAGCGGCGCACGGTGTCGTGCGGAAAACGGCTGGTGACGAGCAGTTCGGCGCCGTCGCGCAGCATCATCAGCGCCAGCTGGAAGCCGATCTTCACCCGGCCGCCGGTGAGGAGCGCACGGCGGCCGCTCAGGTCGGTGCTCAGGGCGCGGCGGGCGGTGTTGTCTGCGGCGCACTCCGGGCACAGCCGGTGGTAGAAGGAGTCGACCTGTCGATAGGGCGTCTTGCAGACATAGCAGGTGCGCGGCTTCAGGAAGACTCCCCCGCCGCCCGTCACGGAGGTGGCCAGCGGCGCGTCCTCGCGCCGCTCCACGGCCCCGGTGGCGGTCGCGGCCATCGCGGCGGCGTCCGCGGCCGACTTCTCGGCGCCGAGGGCCTTACGGCGACGGAGCCGGCCGTCGCGCGCGAAGGAGGCGGCGACCTGTTCGGCCCGCAGCCGCACGGGGTCGTCGACGGGCAGCGCCCGCAGTCTGCCGACCGTACGGTGAAAGGCCGCCAGCTCTTCCTCGGTGATACCGCCACCGTCGCCCATGCGTGCCCGCCCCGCGTGTCCCGTGCCGTGTTCCCCTGTCCCGACCGGCCCACGCGGCCTTCGGATCCACAGAACCGTCGAGCGCGGTCCGGACGACCGGATTCGAACCGGCGTTTCCGCCCTGACAAGGCGGTGCGCCTGCCTCTGCGCTACGTCCGGACCGCGCCCCCGGATCCTATGCGCCAACCCTCGGTGGGGCCCACCGATTTATGACCGAACCGGCTTACGGGGTGCGGCGGTTCGAGGGCGAGCAGCTGTGGTCGCAGGCCGAGTCAGCTCTATTCGGTGCGCCGGAGCCGGAGTCTCTCCTTCTCGGACAGGCCGCCCCAGACGCCGAAGCGTTCGTCGTTGGACAGCGCGTACTCGAGGCAGGCGGTACGCATCTCGCACATACCGCAGATGCGCTTCGCCTCACGCACCGAGCTGCCGGGCTCGGGAAAGAAGAAGTCGGCCCCCGTCTGCGCACACAGCGCCCGCTCCTGCCAGGCGCGGTCGATTGGGGTGATCGTGTCGTTGTGCATGCACAGGATCGTGCCGCGCCCCGAAAAACGTTCGATCAACGCGGCATCAACGCGACGCTCCCGGTCCTCCATGGTCCTCTCGTCCGGCAGGGCAGCGCACGGCGGCGCGCGGAGCGAACGTACACACGTACGATGCCGCCGATCACCCTTGGTGACCACACGAGTGCCCCGTAAGGGGCGCGGGGCTGTGCCGATGTGCGGCTCCGCCGCGATGGGGGTCCCTCCCGCTCGAGCGAAGTCGAGAGTGGGGGAGCGACCAGCCCCCACACACCCGCAGCCGACGGCCGCCGCCGAACACCCCAATGGCCGAGCCGCGGCGGGGCATCGCGGCGACGCCCGGCGATTGTCAGTGCGCGATGCCAGACTCGACAGTACAGACAACGGGCCCTCGAACCCCCTCAGAGGAGCGCAGCGATGCTCACCACCCGTTACGTCACCGGCGCCCCGAACTGGATCGACCTCGGCACCCCCGACATCGAAGGCGCCGCATCCTTCTACCACCACCTCTTCGGCTGGCAGTTCCGCTCGGCCGGCCCCGAGATGGGCGGCTACGGCTTCTTCCAGCTCGACGGCCGCACCGCCGCGGCCGGTATGCAGAACCCCCCGGAGCAGGGCCCACCGTCGTGGAACATCTACTTCCAGACCCCGGACGCCGACGCCACGACCAAGGCGGTCGAGCAGGCCCACGGCTCGGTGCTGATGCGGCCCATGGACGTGGCGGACGAGGGGCGTATGGCCATCCTCGGCGACCGGGCGGGCGTACCCTTCGGCATCTGGCAGCCCCACCGCAACACGGGCCTCGACGTCGTCACGGCCCCCGGCTCGCTGAGCTGGCTGGAGCTGTACACGCCGGATCTGCCCGCGGCCGCCGGGTTCTACAACTCCGTGTTCGGCTGGGAGACCTCCGCGATCGACATCGCCGGCGGCAGCTACACCTGTGTGAACCCGGCAGGGACCGGGGCGAAGTCCATGTTCGGCGGCATCGTCCCGCTCGACGAGGACCCGAGCGAGGCGGAGTCGGGCCCGTACTGGCTGCCGTACTTCGAGGTGCCGGACACGGACGCCGCGGTGAGCAGGGCTCAGGAGCGCGGCGGCAGCGTCCGTATGCCCGCCACGGATCTGGCGGGTGCGGGGCGTTTCGCCAAGCTCACCGACCCGTACGGGGCACGGTTCGCGGTGATCAGGAGCGAGCAGCCGCAGGGCTGAGGGCTGGACCGGGCGACACCGACCGGCGCCGCTGCGGCTGCCACTGCCACCGGGCTGACAGGCCGTGTCGGTCGGTGTCGGTCGCCCGGTCGCCCGGTCGCTCGGTATCCTCGGCGTTCCTCCGCCGCCCCGGACGCTGTTCGGTCTGTCGTCACCTCATGAACGCGGCAGATTCTTGAGAGCGCTCTCAGTCATAAGTCTTGACGCCTCAACTCCCCCTGGGAACAGTGGGTGCACCACAGCAGGGGCCCCGTCCGCTGTGCCTCCACTCCCCCACATCCCAGGAGGCCCACCGTGATTTCCCGCCGTATGTTCCTCTCCGGAACCGCCGCTGCCGTCGGCGCGACCACCGTCGGGGGTGCTCTGGGCACGCCCGCCCAGGCCGCGCCCGCGACCTGCCAACTCGCCCTGCGGAACGCCTCGTTGCCGGGCACGGTCCGGGCGTACGTCACCGGGCACGAGCAGTCGACGGGTGCCTGGGTGCTGCTGCGGGCCGACGGCAGCGTCTACCGGCCGGTGTCGCCCTCGGCGCCGCAGACACCGCTGCCGGTGGACTGCGCGATCCCGCTCGGCGCGGCGGGCTCGGCTCCCACCGTGCTGACACTGCCTCAGATGTTCGGCGCGCGCGTCTACTTCGTGCGGGACAGCACCCTGGACTTCTTCCTCAACCCGGGCCCGGCCCTGGTCGAGCCCGCCTTCGCCACGTCGGCCGATCCCAACTACGGCAAGACGTGGTCGTTCTGCGAGTTCACCTTCAACCCCACCCAGTTGTTCGCCAACATCAGCTACGTCGACCTGGTGACGGCCCTGCCGATCGGGCTGACGCTGGAGGGCGACGCCACGCACACGGTCGCCCCGCTGCCCGACGGGGCGGTGGACCGGATCGCCGCGGATCTGGTGACCCAGTCGGCGCGGGACGGCCAGCCGTGGGATCGGCTCGTCATCCGGGGCGGCGACGGCAAGGTGCTGCGGGTCATCTCACCGCAGAACCTGATGGCGCCGTACTTCGACCAGCCCGACCGGATGCCGTTCCGGGCCTACTGGGACTCCTACATCGACCAGGTGTGGGAGAAGTACCGCGGGACGGACCTGAGCATCGACCTCCAGGGCGGCCGTGGCGTCCGTACCGGCCGGGTCTCCGGCGACACCCTCACCTTCACCGGCGGCCACTCCTTCGCCAGGCCGACCTCGAAGGACATCTTCACCTGCAACCACGGCCCGTTCGCCAACAACCCGGGCGACGCCGACGACAAGAAGGCCCTGCTCGCCCGTCTCGCCGCCGGCTTCAACCGCTCCCTCATGCTCACCCACCCCGCACAGCCGAACGGGGCGACGGCGGCCGACTACTACCAGGGAAGCGTGACCAACCACTGGGCGCGTGTGGTGCACGCCAACTCGCCCATCGGGTACGCGTTTCCGTATGACGACGTACGCCCCGACGGCCGGCCGGACGTGTCGGGCGCGGCCCACGACGGCAACCCGCGCCGGTTCACGGTGACGGTGGGCGCGTAGCCCCTGACCGAGTGGCCTGAGGGGTCATGCGGAGGCGCGTCGTACCAGTGTGGTCGGCAGGACCACACTGGACGGCGCGCCCCCCAGGCCCTGCGCGTGCTCATCGGGCACGCGCCGCTCCAGACCCCGGAGCAGCAGCCGGGCCATCAACCGCCCCATCCGCTCTATGTCCTGACGGACCGTCGTCAACGGTGGATCGGACTGCTCGGCCACCGGCAGCATGTCGTCGAAGCCCACCACGGCGACGTCCTCGGGCACCCGCAGCCCCCGGTCCCGCAGCACGCGCAGGGCGCCGGAGGCGGATACGTCGTTGGCGGCGAACACCGCGTCCAACTCCGGGCAGCGGTCGAGGAGTTCCCGCATGGCACGCTCCCCGCCCGCCGGGGTGAAGTCGCCCTCCACGATCAGCCGGGGGTCGGCGTCCACCATCACGTCCCGGAACCCGTCGAGCCGGTCCACGGCGGAGGTCTGGTCGAGGGGCCCGGTGATGTGGGCGATACGGGTGCGGCCGAGGCCGACGAGATGGCGTACGGCGTCCCGCGCGCCGCCCCGGTTGTCACTGTCGACGTACACGGTGGAGGTGTCGCCGCGCGTGCCCTCCGCCCAGCCGGGCCGGCCGCCGAACACGGTCGGCACGCCGGCGCTCTGGATCAGCCCCGGCAGCGGATCGTCCAGGTGCAGCGAGAAGACGAGCGCCCCGTCGACATGCCCGCCGGCGAGATACCGCCCCACCCGCGCGTAGTCCTCGGGCCCTTCGGTGAGCAGCAGGACGAGCTGCGAGTCGTGGGCGGTCAACTCTTTACTGATGCCCCGGAGTTGGAGGGCGAAGAAGGGGTCCGCGAAGACCCTGGTCTCCGGCTCGGCGATCACCACGGCCACGGCGTCGTGCCGCCGGGTGACAAGACTGCGGGCGGCCTGATTCGGCACGTACCCGAGTTCCTCGACCGCCCTCCGCACCCGCTCCACCAGCGGCTCCCGAACGCCCTCGCCCCCATTGACGACCCGCGACACCGTCGCCCTGGACACCCCGGCCCGCGCGGCCACCGCCTCCAACGTGGGACGCGACGCTGTCTCGGTCACTGGGCGACTCTCCTCCGGGGCGGCTGCGATCAGGATAGCCCTGGAGGAGACACCGCTGAGAGCGCTCCCTGGCCATCGGCCGGTGCCGTCGAGAATCCGGTTGCGCGAAGCTCCGTCGCTCGCGAGGATCCCCGTATGACCATGAGAAAGGCCCATGAGGGCTGAGCGCCTGACCCCGTACGCCCGTCTGCCGCGTGCGTACCACGACCTCGATGTCCTCCACAGCACGGTCGACGCGTTCGGCCGTGCCCACTGGCTGCTGCGCGAGCAGTTGAAGCCATCGGGCCCGTACGACGCCGTGATCGTCACGGTCGCGGACGGGGGTTCCTACCCGACCCAGCTCAGCTCGGTACTGGCCCGCTTCCCCAGAATCGACTCCCTCCCGGACGGCGGCTTCGTCGTCGCCGACACGCGCTCCTGCGGCGGGGACGACCAGGTTCAGGTGTTCGACGCACTGGGACGCCCCTCGTGGACGTTCCGCGTCGGTGACGGCATCGAGCACCTGCTCACCGACGAATCCGGCGATCTATGGGTCGGCTACTTCGACGAGGGAGTCTTCGGCGACCCGCTCAGCGCCCCCGGCGCCCGCCGTTGGAGCAGCACCGGCGCCCCCCTGTGGGAGTACCGCCCGCCGCCCGGCACCGACTGGATCGCGGACTGCTATGCCCTCAACGTGGACCGTGACGTGACCTGGGTGTACCCGTACACGCGGTTCCCCCTGGTGGAGGTACGTGGCAGCGGCCCACTCCACGCGCGCACGACGCAGGTCAGAGGCGCGTCCGGCGTGGCCGTGCGCAGGGAGCGTGTCGCGTTCTTCGGCGGCTACCGCGGCAGACGCGACCAACTCACCCTGGCCACCCTCACCGACACCTCCGTCGACACCACCGGCACAGTCCGCCTGACCCACCCGGACGGCACCCCGCTTCCCCCTCGCCGCCGCGTCGTCTCCCGCGGGCCGCGCCTCTACATCCAGGAAGAGCCGCGCATCGAGTGGCTCGTGTTCGAGATCGGCGACTCCTAGGTTCGTGATCCGGGGTTCCGAGGTCCGGGGTCCGGGGTCCGGACGGTCCTCGCCGAGCGCTCAGTGCTCATGCGGCTCGTACCCCGGAATCGTGCCGTCCGTCTTGCGTACCAGGAACAGGCCGACCATGCCCATGTCGGAGTGGCTCTGGACGTGGCAGTGGTACATCCAGGCGCCGGCGCCGACACCCTCGCCGGCGATGACCTGGAAGCCGAAGGAGTCGGCGGGCCCGACGATCTTGTTGTCGATGACCTGGCTCGGGTCGTCGGGGCCGGTGAGCATGCCGGTGCGGTTGTCGGCCCAGCGGTGACCGTGCAGATGGAAGGTGTGGTAGTACTCGCCGTGGGTGATGACGACGAACTCGACGCGGTCGCCGACGGTGGCGTCGAAGTCGGGGCCGGAGTGGGCGGGCTTGTTGTTGATGAGCATGTCGTTGAAGACGACGGTGACGGTCGTGTCGGGGAGGACGTCTCCCTTGCGGCGGACGATGACCGGGCCGTAGAGGCCCTTGCGGATGCCGCCCGTGCCGTGTTCGGTGCCGACGACATGGTCGTGGTAGTGCCAGTAGCCGGCGCTGCCCGCCCGCCAGGTGCCGTCCTTGCGGGCGCCGGGGGCGTGCGTACGCCAGGTGTAGGTGCGGGTGCCGCCGGGCTCGACGTCGCTCTTGTTCAGCTTGGTGCCGTCGCTGGAGATCTCGTAGTCGAGGCCGTGGACGTGCAGGCTCGCCGCGACGTCCATCGTGTTCTCGAACTCGATGTGCAGCGTGTCGCCCTCGTTGAGCTCGATC
Organism: Streptomyces sp. DSM 40750; assembly: GCF_024612035.1. GTDB lineage: Bacteria > Actinomycetota > Actinomycetes > Streptomycetales > Streptomycetaceae > Streptomyces. Next base: position 9,579,893 of record NZ_CP102513.1, on the reverse strand, counting down.
AGAGGGCCCGGGATCGAGGCCTTGCCCTTCTCGAAGCCGTAGCCCATCTGCCCGTCGGACAGCTTCTCGGCATACATCTTGATGTGCTTGACGTCGCCGCCGGCCGGGGCCGTCTTCGCCGGCGTGGCGGCGCTCGCGGCCTCCGGGTTGCCGACGGTCTCGATGGCCACGGACAACGATGTCGCGGCAGCCGCGCCGCCCAGCAGCACCCGCCGGTTGAACCCTCGTCTGTCCATTCCGTCCATGCGGAACTCCCCACCCTCATACGGAGTTTGCGAAGACGCGTCTGTGATCAACCTGTGAGACGGTAGCGGCAGCGCGGCTGTTTATCCACACCAAGGACAAAGTTCGTGCCATTGCGGTCATAGGTATTGGCGAGCCGCGCAAAGGGGTCTAGCTTCCTTGGCGCTGTTGCTGTGACCGAGGAGGTGCCCATGTACTTACGAGGGTTGAGCGACGCGAAGAGACGGGCCTGGGCGGCCACCCTGACCGCCTCGGTCGTCACCGCGGGGCTTCTGTCGGGCCCCGCGGCCCATGCGCGTCCGGCGCCGGAGCCGCCGCTGACAACGATGTCGATCAAGTCGCCGCCGGGCGGCGCGGGCCCCCGGGTGCTGATCTTCCACGGCTCCGCGGCGGCCGGGGACGAGTCGCCCGTCGTGAACGCCGGGATCGAGGCGATCGAGCGGATCGGCCTGTCGGGGCCCGCCGCCGAGCGGTTCGAGGTCGTCGCCACCGACGACGCGTCCGTGTTCACCGACGAGACCCGGCTGAGCGGCTTCAACGCCGTGGTCTTCCTCACCGGCGGCGGCGATGTCCTCGATCCCGAGCAGGAGGCGGGACTCGAGACCTACATGGAGGCGGGCGGCGGTTTCGTCGGCGTCCATGACGCGGCCCGCGCCGAGCCGTACTCGGACTGGTTCACGGGCCTGATCGGCGCCCGCCCGGCCGCGTCCAGCCCAACGACCGTACAGCGTGCGACCGTTGAGGTCGGCGACCGGAAGCATCCGGCCACCAAGGACCTTCCCGTGCAGTGGAAGCGGCCGGACAAGTGGCTCAACTGGACGAAGAACCCGTCCGGCACCGTGCACACCGTGGCCCGGGTGCGCGAGTCGACGTACCAGCCGGGCACGAGCGCCAACGGATGGGACCATCCCGTGAGTTGGTGCCGTGACTACGACGGCGGCCGTTCCTTCTACACGGGCATGGGCGGGACCGTCTCGGCGTACGACGAGACCGACTTCCGTACGCATCTGCGCGGCGCCCTGTTGTGGACCTCCCGCCTCACCCAGGCCGACTGCAAGGCGACCATCGACGCCAACTACAAGGCTGAGCGGCTGACGCAGCCCAACCAGCCGGGACAGAACGACCAGATCGGTGAGCCGCACGGCCTGGTCACCGCGCCCGACGGACGGGTCTTCTACATCGGCCGGGGCGGCGCCGACTCGTCCCAGCCCGTGGTCACCGACTGGAACAACCCGGACATCGGCAAGGGCAAGGGCGAGATCCACGTCTACGACCCCAGGACGAAGAAGGTCACCCTCGCGGGCGCGCTCACCGTCTTCGGCAACAAGGGCGGCGGCGATGAGCTGATCAAGGTCGAAGAGGGCCTGCTGGGCATCGAGTTGGACCCCGGCTTCCAGCAGAACGGCTGGGTGTATCTGCACTACACGCCGCACTCCCGGATCAATCGCGACACCCGTATGGCCGAGCGCCGCGTCTCCCGCTTCACCCTCGACCTCGCCACGAACAAGCTGGACCTGAGCAGCGAGAAGGTGCTGCTCAAGTGGCCGGTGCAGATCCACAGTTGCTGTCACGCGGGCGGCGGGATGACCTGGGACTCCGAGGGCAACCTGTACATCGCGACCGGCGACAACAACTCCAGTGGCTTCAGCGGCGGTTACTCGGGCAACAACCCCGAACCCAACTACAAGGGCGTCTCGTTCGCCGACGCCCGCCGCACCGCCGGCAACACCAACAACCTCAACGGCAAGATCCTGCGCATCCACCCGGAGCCCGACGGCACCTACACCCTGCCCGACGGCAACCTCTTCACCGGCAAGGAGACCGACGAGGGCGGCGGCAAGACCCGCGGCGAGATCTATGTGATGGGGGTCAGGAACCCCGCGCGGATCTTCGTCGACAAGCAGACGGACGTCCTGTACGCGGGCTGGGTCGGCCCGGACGCGAGCGCGCCGTCGACGACCTGGGGCCCGGCGAAGTACGACACGTTCGCCGCCATCACCGAGGCGGGCAACCGGGGTTGGCCGTACTGCATGGGCAACAAGCAACCCTACCGGGACCGCAATCTGCCGGACCCGTCGAAGCCGCTCGGCTGGTACGACTGCGACCACCCGAAGAACGAGTCCCCGAACAACGACGGGCTCGTGAATCTGCCCCCGGTGACCGGCAACAACATCTGGTACTCACCGCAAGGCGGCGCCCCCGACTTCCCGCGTGACGCGAACGGCATCCCCTCGTACAAGAACGAGGAGGCCACGTACCTGCTGCCGTGGCTGAAGGGCGGCGGACAGGCCACGATGAACGGGCCGGTGTACCGGTACGACGCGTCCGTCACCGACTCCGGGCGGTGGCCCGCCTACTGGGACGGCAAGTGGTTCGTCGGCGACTTCTACGACGGCGACCAGCCGCGCCACGCGGTGCTCACCGACCCGAAGAACCACGGCAGCGGCGGCCTCCCGATCCACGCGGAGTCGCTGAAGAAGATCGTGCCGGTCGGCACCAACGGCATCAGGAACCTCATGGACTGGAAGTTCGGGCCGGACGGCGCGCTGTACGTCCTCGACTACGGGCGCGGCTTCTTCACCTCGGACGCCAAGTCGGCGTTGTGGCGTGTCACCTACACGGGCGGCGGGCCCACTCCGGCCGCCGACGAGCTGGCGAGGAAGGCGGAGTGATGCGCGAAAGACGCTTGTGGGCGGCCTTGTTGGCGGCCCTGCTGATGGTTCTCGGGCTCACGTCGACGCCCGCGTCCGGCCGTGCGGAGGAGCCACAGGACCCGACCGCCGCCGCCCAGGTGCTCACCTGGACCTCCGGCGACGACATCACCAAGTACACGACCGCCCCGCAGACGGCGGTGGCGGGCCCGACCACCATCGTCTTCGAGAACAGCACCGCGACCGGCAACACCATGGGGATGCCGCACACGTTGACGTTCGACGTCTCCGACCCGGAGTACAACAACGACGTCCCGCTCAACATCCTGGCCAACCCCAGCGACGACCAGGGCGGCCGCCACACCGCCGAGGTGACGCTCACCCCGGGCCGGTACCGCTTCTACTGCACGATCCCCGGGCACGGTCAGATGCAGGGCATCCTCGTGGTGACCGAGGGCACCGGCGAGGACACCACCGCGCCCCAGACGGCGGCCTCGGTCAGCGGGACGCAGAACTCCTCGGGCGCGTACGTCGGTTCGGCGTCCGTGGCGGTGAGCGCGACCGACACGGGCGGCTCGGGTGTCGAGCGGATCGAGTACGCGATCGGCGACACGGGCGCCTGGGTGCCGTACACCACACCCGTCGTGATCGACCAGGTCGGGAACCACAGGGTCCGCTACCGGGCGGTCGACAAGGCGGGCAACACGGCGGCCGAGAAGAGCGTCGAATTCACCGTCGTGGCGCCGCCGACGGACGACACGACGGCGCCGGAGACCTCGGCGACGGTGGCCGGTGAGCGGAACCCTCAGGGCGACTACGTCTCCATGGCGACCGTCACCGTGTCCGCGTCGGACACCGGCTCCGGGGTCAACACCATCGAGTACGCTCTCGGCGACTCGGGTGCCTGGCAGCCGTACACGGCGCCCGTGATGGTGCACGAGGTCGGCACGCACAAGGTGCGGTTCCGGGCGACGGACAAGGCGGGGAACGTCTCGGCCGAGAAGAGCGTCGGGTTCACCGTCGTAGCCCCGCCCGCCGACGACACGACACCGCCGGTGACGGGCGTGACCGTGGAGGGTGACCGGAACTCCGCCGGCGCGTACCTCAGGAGCGCGAAGGTCACCGTCGGCGCGACCGACCACGGCGGCTCGGGTGTCGCCGCCATCGAGTACTCGCTGGACGGCGGCCCCTATCTCGCCTACAGCGCACCGGTGTTGGTCGATCGCGCGGGCACGCACACGGTCATGTACCGGGCGAGTGACAAGGCGGGCAACACGGCCGCGGCACGCTCCGTCAGCTTCACGGTGGTCGCGGGCGGCGGCGTACCGGCGCCCAACTGTGCCGAGTACGACGAGCGGTTGACGGTCCTCGTCGGCACGGTCGACTCGGGTGTGCCGAACCGGGTCACCAACAACCGGTGTCGCATCAACGAGTTGATCGAGGACGAGAAGGAGTGGACGTCCCACGCGCTGTTCCTCAAGCACGTGAAGACCGTCATGGACGGGCTGCTGCGGGAAGGGGTCGTCGACCGGCGCGAGTACGACGCGATCCAGGAGGCGGCCGGGGAGTCCGGCATCGGCAGGCCCGGAGAGACGGAGGGCTACCGGACGATCCTCGACGGCACGGCGGAGTCGTTCGCCAAGTGGCAGCAGGTGGGCGGTGGTTCGTTCGGGCTGAACGCCGACGGCTCGATCACCTCCGGTACGACGAAGGCCGGGCTCGGCATGCTGTGGTTCCCCGAGCGGAAGTACGGCGACTTCTCGTTGCGTCTCCAGTGGCGTGACGACGCGCCCGGCACCTCGAACGCCAACTCCGGTGTGTTCGTGCGGTTCCCGTGGGTCCACGAGCACCCCGAGGAGACGCGGCCGGAGTGGGTGGCCATCAAGTACGGCCATGAGGTGCAGGTCCTCGACCGGCCCGACGGCGACATGTACAAGACGGGCTCGGTCTACGGCTTCGACCGGGTGGGGCTCGCCGGTGCGGGCGTCACCCAGAAGGGCACCTGGAACGACTACGAGATCCGCGTGGTCGACCAGCACTACTCGGTCTACCGCAACGGCGTTCTGATCAACGAGTTCGACAACGTCGGCGGCCAGGACTTCACCCCTGCCCGCTCGGACGACCCGGGCACGGACGGGCGACGGTTCGCCTCCGGCTACCTCGGACTCCAGGTGCACGGCACGACGGATGTCGTCTCCTACCGGGACATCCGGATCAAGGAACTGTAGGAGCCGGTTCGGCTCGGCCCGTTGTCAGTGGCGTACGGCATGCTGTGATCAGTGGCTGCCGTACGCCACCGCGCGCAAGGAGCCCTCAGGTCTTCTTCGCCCTGCTCGGCTGCACCCTCTTGGGCTCCCCCGGCATCTTCGGATACTCCGGCGGATACGGCAGATCCCCGAGCCCATGGTCGTGTTCGTCCCGCGCGGCCAGCTCCAACAGCGCTTCCAGAGAGAACGCGTGGTCGTCCATGTCGGCGTGCACGTCACCGACCTCGGCGAAGCGCGACGGCATGGTCGCCAGGTCGAAGTCGTGGGGCACGGCGACGCCCACCTCGTCCCAGGTGAGGGGCGCGGAGACGGGGGCGTGCGGGCGGGGGCGTACGGAGTAGGCGGAGGCGATGGTCCGGTCGCGGGCGGTCTGGTTGTAGTCGACGAAGATCTTCTCGCCGCGCTCCTCCTTCCACCAGGCCGTGGTCACCTGGTCCGGCATCCGGCGCTCCAGTTCGCGGGCGACGGCGATGGCCGCGCGGCGGACCTGGGAGAAGGTCCAGTCGGGCCGGATCGGCACGAAGACGTGGAGGCCGCGTCCGCCGGAGGTCTTGGGCCAGCCGCGCAGGTCGCCGTAGTCGTGGAGGACGGAGCGGAGTTCGTGGGCGGCGCGAACGGCGTCGGCGTAGTCGGTGCCGGGCTGGGGGTCGAGGTCGATGCGGAGTTCGTCGGGGCGGTCGACGTCGTCGCGGCGTACGGGCCACGGGTGGAAGGTGAGCGTGCCGAACTGGGCGGCCCATACGACGGCGGCGACCTCGGTGGGGCACATCTCGTCGGCGCTGCGGCCGCTGGGGAAGGTGATGTGGGCGGTGGGGATCCAGTCGGGCATGTTCTTGGGGGCCCGCTTCTGGAAGAAGTTCTCGCCGGTCACCCCCTCCGGGTAGCGCTCCAGGGTGGTGGGCCGGTTGCGCAGGGCCCGCAGGATGCCGGGGCCGACGGCGATGTAGTACCGGGCGAGGTCCAGCTTGGTGAAGCCGCGCTCCGGGAAGAAGATCTTGTCCGGGCTGGACAGCCGTACCGTCCGCCCCGCCGCCTCCAGCTCCACCGCTTCACTCATGCGGCCACGGTAGGCGGAGCGGTCAGATGTCGCATACCGGGCGAATCTCGACATAGGGCCGCAGAATCGGAGGCATGGATCTGCCGGTGATGCCGCCCGTGAAACCGATGCTCGCCAAGTCCGTGGCGAAGATCCCGCCGGACATGCACTACGAGGCGAAGTGGGACGGGTTCCGGGCGATCGTGTTCCGCGACGGTGGCGAGGTGGAGATCGGCAGCCGTACCGGGAAGACGCTGACCAGGTACTTTCCCGAGCTGGCGGCGGCGCTGCGGGAGCGGTTGCCGGAGCGCTGTGTGGTGGACGGCGAGATCGTGATCGTCCGGGAGGGGCGGCTGGACTTCGACGCCCTGACCGAGCGCATCCATCCCGCGGACTCCCGCGTCCGGATGCTGGCGGAGACGACCCCGTCCTCCTTCATCGCGTTCGACGTGCTCGCCCTGAACGACGAGTCGCTGCTCGACGTCCCACTCACCGACCGGCGAGCGCTCCTCGAGCTGGCCCTGTCCGAGGTCACCGCCCCCGTCCATCTCGCCCCGGCGACCACGGACCGCGAGCTGGCCGAGCAGTGGTTCGAGCAGTACGAGGGGGCGGGCCTGGACGGGGTGATCGCCAAGCCGCTCAATCTGCGCTACCGGCAGGACGAGCGGGCCATGTTCAAGATCAAGCACGAGCGCACGGCGGACGTGGTGGTCGCCGGCTACCGCCTGCACAAGAGCGGGCCGGTGGTCGGCTCCCTGCTGCTGGGCCTGTACGACGACAGGGGCGCCCTCCAGCACGTGGGTGTGTGCGCCGCGTTCCCCATGAAGCGGCGGGCGGAGCTGGTGGCCGAGTTGGAACCGCTGCGGATGGCGGACGTCGGGGAGCACCCGTGGGCGGCCTGGTCCGACGAGGCGGCGCACGAGACGGCACGGCTGCCGGGCGCGCCGAGCCGCTGGTCGGCGAAGAAGGACTTCTCCTGGGTACCGCTGCGGCCCGAGCAGGTCGCCGAGGTGGCGTACGACCACATGGAGAACGGCGTCCGGTTCCGCCACACGGCCCGCTTCCGGCGCTGGCGCCCGGACCGCACGGCCGAGAGCTGCACATACGCCCAGCTGGAGGAGCCGGTGACCTACGACCTGGCCGAGATCCTCGGCCCCTGACGCTGACCCGGACCATGACCCGGACCCGGACCCGGACCCAGGCCCAGGCCCCGGCCCGGAACCGGACAGTGACGGTCAGGGCTCCATCAGCACCTTCACCGCCCCGTCCTCCTTCCGCTGGAACATCTCGTACGCGTGCGGTGCCTCGGTGAGCGGCAGGCGGTGGGTGGCGAAGGAGTCGACGCCGAGCGGGTCGTCGTCGGTGAGGAGGGGCAGGATGTCGTCGCTCCAGGTGCGGACATTGGCCTGGCCCATGCGCAACCTGATCTGCTTGTCGAACATGGTGAGCAGGGGCAGCGGGTCGACCTTGCCGCCGTAGACGCCTGAGAGGGAAATGGTGCCGCCGCGTCGTACGAGGTCGATGGCCGTGTAGAGGGCGGCCAGCCGGTCCACGCTGAGGCGTTCCGCGAACCGCGCGCCGATCGCCCGGGGCAGATGTCCGGTCGCGTTCTGGGCGAGCCGGGCGGCCGCGCTGCCGTGGGCCTCGGTGCCGACGGCGTCGATCACCGAGTCGGGGCCGCGTCCGGCGGTCCGGTCCTGGAGGGCGCTGACGAGGTCCTTCTCACTGTCGAAGTCCCTGAGGTCGAACGTCTCGACGCCCCGTTCACGCGCCCGCTGCAGCCGCTCGGGCACCAGATCGACTCCGAACACCTGCTCGGCACCGCGCCGCTGGGCCACGCGGCAGGCCATGTCGCCGATGGGGCCGAGGCCGAGCACGGCGACGCTGCCACCGGGCGGGACGTGTGCGTACTCGACCGCCTGCCAGGCGGTGGGGAGTACGTCGGAGAGATAGACGAACCGGTCGTCGGGCGGCCCTTCCGGCACCTTGATCGGCCCGAACTGTGCCTGCGGGACGCGCAGGTACTCGGCCTGGGCGCCCGGGACCGCGCCGTACAGCCGGGTGTAGCCGAAGAGGGCCGCGCCCATGCCCTCGCCGGTGCACTGGGTGGTCTCGCACTGGGTGGGCAGCCCGGTGAGACACATCCAGCAGTTGCCGCAGGCGATCTGGAACGGCACGACGACCCGGTCCCCGGCCGCCAGGTCCGGCACCCCGGCGCCGACCTCCTCGACGATGCCCATGGGTTCGTGGCCGAGGATGTCGCCCGGCGTCATGAACGGCGTGAGCACTTCGTAGAGGTGCAGGTCGGAGCCGCACAGCCCGGTGGAGGTGATGCGCACGATCGCGTCCGTCGGTTCCTGGATCACCGGATCGGGCACGGTCTCCACGCGCACGTCCCGCTTGCCCTGCCACGTCACTGCCTTCATCGCGCCCACGCTCCGTCCCTCGCCTCGGTCAGCACGTGCCGCACGAGTACCCGGCGCCCCTCCCCCGAACCCGAACCGCCCGGATCACCGGGCCTCCAGTGCTGGCCGCCGCCCCGATCGGTCCAGCAGAACGCGCGCGATCAGAGACAAACAGGCATGGCCATCCATGAACGTATAAGCGCACAATCGAAGACAACATGGACGGGGTGGCCACAGTGGGCAGAGGACCGAGGGCGCGGGGGCCACGGCGCCGTGGGACGACGGGGGCACTTCTCGCCGCCCTGACCGCGGGCATCCTGCTGGCCGGCTGCACCGTGGGCGGCCCGAACGACAACGGCCGCGGATCGGACGAGGGCCGCCGGGACGACCGGATCAGCGCACCCCCCGCCGGCTCCCTACTCGCCGTGAAGATCGACAACGTCCGCGCCGCCCGCCCCCAGACCGGCCTCGACGCCGCGGACATCGTCTACGCCGAGCAGGTCGAGGGCGGCCTGAGCCGTCTGATGGCCGTGTACGCGACGAAGTTCCCGGAGACCGTCGGCCCGGTGCGCAGCGCCCGCGAGTCCGACCTGGAACTCCTCCGCCAGTTCGACGAGCCGACTCTCGCCTTCTCCGGCGCCCAGGGCAAACTGCTCCCCCTCATCGACATGGCCCCCCTGCACGCGAAGACCCCCGAGGACGCCGGCGACGCGTTCTTCCGCGGCGACGAGAAGCCCGCTCCCCACAACCTGTACCTACGCCCCGAAAAACTGATCGACTCCCCGCCCGGCACCGACGCCCTCACCACCGGTTTCCACTTCGGCCCGGCACCCGACGGCGGCACTCCCGAAACCTCCCGCACCGTCCGCTACCCGGCGGCCCGCTTCACTTTCACCTGGTCCGACGACCGCCAACGCTGGCTGGTCTCCATGGACGGCACCCCGACGATCACGACGGACGACGTCCGAGTCGCCCCGGCCACGGTCGTCGTGCAGTACGTGACGATCCGCGAGTCCCGGTTCCGCGACTACCTGGGCAACAACACCCCGTACACGGAAACCGTGGGCTCGGGCCGCGCGGAGGTCCTGCGAGACGGCCGGGCCTTCGAGGCGAACTGGGACCGGAGGACACCCACGGACGGCACGGCCTTCACGGCACCGGACGGCAGACAGATGAACTTCGCGGAGGGCCAGGTGTGGGTGGTGTACGCGAAGGCGTGAAGAGTGCTCCGCCGCCGAAGGCCGGCCTGCCTAGCGGAGCGCCTCCGCCGGGCTGCGCAGTGTCTCCGCCGCATCAGCGACCCGTCGTATCAGTTCGAAGAACACTTCCTGCTCCTCCGCCGACAACGGCGCCAAGAACACCTGGTTCATCCGAGCCGTCCGCACGGTGAGCTTGCGATGCGTCCGCACCCCCTCCTCGGTGAGCCGCAGCAGGAACCGTCGCCCGTCCTGCGGATCGCGCATCTTGTCGAGGAGCCCACGGCGCCCGAGCCGGCTGACGACCTCGGACATCGTGGAGCGGTCGAGTCCGACCCGCTCCCCCACCGTGCGCTGGTCGAGCCCGGGCTCGGCGACGAGCGTGTTGAGGACCGCGAACTGCGGCGAGGTGATCTCCTCGGAGACCATCACGTTCCACAGCAGGTAGTGGGCCTGCTGCAGCCTTCGGGCCAGGTGCCCGGGGTGGGTGGAGAGGTCCACCGCGGCCATGTTCGCTCCTCGGCTCGGCTTGGTCCAACACCGTCAAAGACACGGTCGGCAATTCGTTCGTGCACTGAACGATACCCGCCGTCCACCGGAGCGTGTCCATCGCCACGTACACATGTGACCTCACTGTTCTCATGGGCCTTGACGAGGAAGCTGGCGAGTGGCAGCGTGAAGGAAACTTCACCGAAATGCTCAGTGCCCTGATTAATCGGTCACCGGGTGCGCGGACGAGATGGGGCCTCACGGATGGACAAGGTGGTCGCCACAGCCCTGGAGGCGGTGGCCGATGTGCCGGACGGCGCGACACTCGCCGTCGGCGGGTTCGGGCTGAGCGGTGTGCCGAGCGTGCTGATCCAGGCGTTGTACGAGCGTGGGGTCTCGGGTCTCGGAGTGGTGTCGAACAACTGCGGGGCCATGGACACCGGCCTCGCGGTCCTCCTCGCGGCGGGCCGGATCGCCCGGGTGACCGGCTCGTACATCGGTGCGAACAAGGAGTTCGCGCGGCAGTACCTGGCCGGGGAGCTGGAGGTGGAGCTGATCCCGCAGGGCACGCTCGCCGAGCGGCTGCGCGCGGGCGGCGCGGGCATCCCGGCGTTCTTCACCCCGGCCGGTGTGGGCACCCAGGTCGCCGAGGGCGGGCTGCCCTGGCGCTACGACGGCAACGGCGGGGTCTCGCTGGCCTCGCCGCCGAAGGAGGTCCGCGAGTTCGACGGCGCCGAGTACGTGCTGGAGCGCGGCATCCGCACCGACTACGCGCTCGTCCGCGCGGCCAAGGGCGACCGGCACGGCAACCTGGTCTTCAACAAGTCCTCCCGCAACTTCAACCCTCTCTCCGCGATGGCCGGCAAGGTGACGATCGCCGAGGTCGAGGAGCTGGTGGAACCCGGCGAGATCGACCCGGACGCGGTGCACCTCCCGGGCATCTTCGTGCAGCGGGTCATCGCCCTCACCCCCGAGCAGGCGGCGGACAAGAAGATCGAGAAGCGGACGGTCTCCGCCTCCGCGGCAGAGGGAACGGTGAGCGAGTAATGGCCTGGACCCGCGAACAGATGGCCGCCCGAGCCGCACGTGAGCTCGAAGACGGCCAGTACGTCAACCTCGGCATCGGTCTGCCGACACTGATCCCGAACTACCTCCCCAACGACGTCGAGGTGATCCTGGAGTCGGAGAACGGGATCCTCGGCACCGGCCCGTACCCGGCCGAGGACCAGGTCGACCCCGATCTGATCAACGCCGGCAAGGAGACCGTGACGGTCCTGCCCGGAGCCTCGTACTTCGACTCGGCGCTGTCGTTCTCGATGATCCGCGGCGGCCACATCGACGTCGCGGTGCTCGGCGCGATGCAGGTCTCCGCCGGCGGCGACCTGGCCAACTGGGCCGTCCCCGGCAAGATGATCACCGGGATCGGCGGGGCGATGGACCTGGTCCACGGCGCCCGTACGGTCATCGTGGTCATGACCCACACCGCCAAGGACGGCTCGGCGAAGATCCTTCAGGAGTGCGCGCTGCCGCTGACCGGCAAGGCGTGCGTGAACCGGATCATCACCGACCTGGGTGTCCTCGACGTGACCGGCGAGGGCCTGGTGCTGGTGGAGACCGCGCCCGGTGTCACCGCCGAGGAGATCGTCGCGAAGACCGCCGCCAAGGTGCGCATCCCCGAGGAGATCCCGTCATGAGCAACGGTTCGAGCAACGGTCCCAAGGACGTCTACATCGTCGACGCGGTCCGCACCCCGATCGGCCGCTACAACGGCGCTCTGGCGGGCCTGCGCCCCGACGACCTGGCCGCGCACGCCATCCGTGAGCTGCTCGCCCGTACGCCGGACCTGGACCCGGCGCGGATCGAGGACGTGTACTTCGGCAACGCCAACGGCGCCGGCGAGGAGAACCGCAACGTCGGCCGCATGGCCGCGCTGCTCGCGGGCCTGCCGACCTCCGTGCCCGGCGTGACCGTGAACCGCCTCTGCGCCTCCGGCCTGGAGGCCGTGATCCAGGCGGCCCGCGCCATCGCGCTCGGCGACGCCTCGATCGCCGTGGCCGGCGGTGTCGAGTCCATGACCCGCGCCCCGTACGTACTGCCCAAGAGCGACCGGCCCTTCCCCGCCGGGCACACCGAGCTGTACTCCACCACCCTCGGCTGGCGCATGGTCAACCCGAAGATGGACCCGCAGTGGACCATCCCGCTCGGCGAGTCGGCCGAACTCATCGCCGACAAGCACAAGATCAGCCGGGAGCAGCAGGACGAGTTCGCGCTGGCCTCCCACCAGAAGGCCGCCCGGGCGCAGGCCGCCGGGGCCTTCGACGGTGAGATCGCCGCCGTCTCCATCCCGCAGCGCAAGGGCGACCCGCACGTCTTCGGTGCCGACGAGTGCGTACGGGCCGACGCCTCCCTCGCGGCGATGGCGAAGCTGAAGCCGTCCTTCCGCACCTCCGAGGGGACGGTCACCGCGGGCAACGCCTCCCCGCTCAACGACGGTGCGGCCGCGCTGCTGCTGGTGGACGAGGAGGGCCTGGCGGCAACCGGTCGCGAGCCGCTCGCCCGGGTCTCGGCGTCCGGGGTCTCCGCGATCGACCCGCACTACTTCGGACTCGCCCCCGTCGAGGCGGTTACGCGTGCGCTGGCCAAGGCGGGCAAGGGATTTGGCGATCTGTCGGTCCTGGAGCTGAACGAGGCCTTCGCCGCGCAGGTGCTCGGCTGTGTCGCCGAGTGGCCCGAGTTCGACCCTGCGATCCTCAACCCGCAGGGCGGTGCGATCGCCCTCGGCCATCCGCTGGGTGCCTCGGGTGCGCGGCTCGCCGGCACGGTCGCCCATCAGCTCGCGCGGCGCGGCAGCGGGGTTGGCGTCGCCACGCTGTGCATCGGGGTGGGGCAGGGACTCGCCCTCGTATTGGAACGTTGAGCACCGTTTGCGACTGCGGGCTGTATATGGCTGGTCGCGCCCGCGCGGCGGAGCCGCATATCGATACAGCCCCGCGCCCCTCCGGGGCGCTGCGCTACCCCCGATTCAACGGAACCGTCAGAGAGCTCAGGAACCCGGTATGACACTCACCCAGCACGACATCGACCAGGAGATCGCGGCCGAGCACGCCGCGTACGAGAAGCGGGTCGCCGACGGTGCGCCGGTCGAGCACCAGCCGCGCCGCGACTACGCCCCGTACCGCTCCTCGGTGCTGCGGCACCCGAAGCAGCCGCCCATCGGCATCGACGTCACCAAGGACCCGGAGCTGGTGGAGCTGTCCTCCCCCGCCTTCGGCGAGCGGGACATCACCGAGATCGACAACGATCTCACCCGGCAGCACAACGGCGAGCCGATCGGTGAGCGCATCACCGTCTCCGGCCGGCTCCTCGACCGCGACGGGCGCCCCCTGCGGGGCCAGCTGGTCGAGATCTGGCAGTCCAACTCGGCGGGCCGCTACGCCCACCAGCGCGAGCAGCACGACGCGCCGCTGGACCCGAACTTCACGGGCGTCGGCCGCACGCTGACCGACGACAACGGGCACTACCACTTCACGACGATCCAGCCGGGCCCGTACCCGTGGCGCCAGCACGTCAACGCCTGGCGGCCGGCCCACATCCACTTCTCGCTCTTCGGCTCCGCGTTCACGCAGCGGCTCGTGACGCAGATGTACTTCCCGAGCGACCCGCTGTTCCCGTACGACCCGATCATCCAGTCGGTGACGGACGACGCGGCCCGGCAGCGGCTGGTCGCCACATACGACCACAGCCTGTCCGTGCCGGAGTTCTCGATGGGCTACCACTGGGACATCGTGCTCGACGGGCCGAAGGCCACCTGGATCGAAGAAGGACGCTGACCTGCCATGACGAAGATCGACACAAACCGCCCGGAGACGGTGCTCCCGACCCCGTCGCACACCGTCGGCCCCTTCTACGGCCACGCCCTGCCCTTCCCCGGCGGCGGCGACATCGCCCCCGTCGGCCACCCGGACACCATCTCCCTCCAGGGCTACATCCTCGACGGCGAGGGCAACCCGCTGCCGGACGCCTTCCTGGAGCTGTGGGGCCCGGACCCGGACGGCAACCTCTCCCAGGTCGACGGCTCCATGCGCCGCGACCCGGCGAGCGGCGGCTTCCTGGGCCGCAACGGCGTCGAGTTCACCGGCTGGGGTCGCGTCCAGACCGACGCCAACGGCCACTGGACGGCGCGTACGCTGCGGCCCGGCGCGCGCGGGCAGAACGCGCCGTATCTCAGCGTGTGCGTCTTCGCTCGCGGCCTGCTCGTCCATCTGTTCACCCGGATCTATCTGCCGGGCGACGAGGCCGCGCTGTCCGCCGACCCGCTGCTCTCCCGGGTGGACGAGGCGCGCCGGGGCACGCTGATCGCCGAGGAACAGGGCAACGGCACCTACCGTTTCGACATCCGCCTTCAGGGCGAAGGCGAGACGGTCTTCCTGGAGTTCCAGTGACTTCTGCCGATGCCGACACCGGTCTGCTCGCCCCCGGGTGGACCGGTTCCCCGGCCGCGGCCTCGACCAGCGACAGCGCCTACCTCCAGGCACTGCTCGACGCCGAGGCCGCGCTGACCCGCGCCCAGGCCGCGCTGGGGCTGGTCCCCGCCGAGGCAGGGCCCGCGGTGACATCGGCGGCGGCCGCCGACGCCTGCGCGGTCGACGTGTCGTCGCTCGCGGAGCGCGCCCGCAGCGGCGGCAACCCGGTGATCCCGCTGGTCGCGGACCTCACGAAGGCGGTGGGCACCGAGTACGGCCCGTACGTCCACCGGGGCGCGACCAGCCAGGACATCATGGACACGGCGACGATGCTGGTCGCCGCCCGCACCCTCGACCTCGTGCTGGCCGACCTCGGCCGCACCGAGTCCGCCCTGGCCTCGGTCGCCGCCGCGCACCGGGACACCGCGATGCCCGGGCGCACCCTCACCCAGCACGCCGTGCCGACGACCTTCGGGCTGAAGGCGGCGGGCTGGCGCTCGCTGGTCCTGGACGCCCGGGACCGGCTCGCGGTCGTACGCGCGAGTCTGCCCGCGCAACTCGGGGGCGCGGCGGGCACCTTGGCGGCCTTCACGGTCTTCGGGGCGGCCGACACGCGCGCGCTGACCGCCGCCTACGCCCGCGAACTCGGTTTGCGTGAGCCCGAGTTGCCCTGGCACACCCTGCGCACGCCGATCGCGGACCTCGCCGGAGTGCTCGCCTTCGCCGCGGGCGCCCTGGGGAAGATCGCGGTGGACGTGCTCACCCTGGCCCGGACCGAGATCGCGGAGGTCGCCGAGGGCAGCGGGGGCGGTTCGTCGGCGATGCCGCACAAGGCGAACCCCGTGCGGTCCACGCTGATCGCGGCGGCTGCCCGGCGGGCGCCCCAGTTGGCGGCGACGTTGTACGGCGCGCTGGCCGCCGAGGACGAGCGGCCGGCCGGGGCCTGGCACGCCGAGTGGGAGCCGTTGCGCGATCTGCTCCGGCTGGTCGGGGGTGCCGCCCGGGACGCGGTGGAACTCACGCAGGGCCTCCGGGTGAACGTCGACGTGATGCGGCAGCATCTGGACCTCACCCACGGATTGATCGTCTCCGAGCGGCTGGCCGCCGAACTGGCCCCCGTGCTCGGCCGGGCCCGCGCCAAGGAACTGCTCACCCGGGCCGCCAAGCGTGTCCACGCCGAAGGCCGACCACTGGGCGAACTTCTGGCCGAGGAGCCGGAGTTGAAGGACCTGGACCTCGCCGACCTCACCGACCCCACCCGCTACACCGGCTCCGCCGGAGCCCTCACCGACCGTGCCCTGGAGCGACGTTGACCGACAAGCTGCTCAACCACCGTGCGGAGGGCTCCACTTCCGCTCCTCCGCTGCTGCTCGGCCCCTCCCTCGGCACCTCCACCAAGCTGTGGGACAAGGTGGCGCCCGAGCTGTCGATCACGCACCGCGTGATCCGCTGGGACCTGCCGGGGCACGGCGACTCCCCGGCCGCCCTGATCTCCCCGGGCGCGTCGGTCGCCGACCTGGCCGGACTGGTGCTGGCCTTGGCGGACTCGCTCGGCGTCGACCGGTTCGCGTACGCGGGCGTGTCCCTCGGCGGCGCGGTCGGTCTCCACCTCGCCGCGCACCACCCGGAGCGGGTTACGTCCCTCTCCGTGATCTGCTCCTCGGCCCACTTCAACGGCGCCAAGCCGTGGCAGGAGCGCGCCGAGGTGGTGCGCCGGGAGGGCCTGGCCGGGCTCGCCGAGACGGCCGACTCCCGTTGGTTCACACCCGGGTTCACGGTGCCGGAGCTGGTCGACGACCATCGCGACGCCGATCCGGATGCGTACGCGGCCTGCTGTGACGCCCTCGCCGCGTTCGACATCCGCGACGACCTGTCCAAGATCACCGCGCCGACCCTTCTCATCGCCGGCCGCCAGGACCCGGCGACACCGCCCGCGCATCTGCGGGAGATCGCGGACGCGGTGCCCGGATCGTCGCTCACCGAGATCTCCGGCGCCTCCCATCTCGCGCCCGCCGAACGCCCGGAGGCCGTACTGGCCGCGTTGCGCGGGCACTTCGACGGCTTCATGAAGCGCGGTATGGAGGTGCGCCGCCAGGTCCTCGGCGACACGCACGTGGATCGCGCCCAGTCCCGGCAGACACCCTTCACGGCCCGCTTCCAGGACTTCATCTCCCGCTATGCCTGGGGCGAGATCTGGACCGACCCGACGCTGTCCCGCCGCGAACGCAGCATGATCACGCTGACCGCGCTGGTGGCCCACGGTCACTACGACGAGCTGGCCATGCACGTCCGGGCGGCCCGCCGCAACGGGCTCACCCCGGAGGAGATCGGCGCCGTACTCCTCCAGACCGCCGTGTACTGCGGCGTCCCGGCGGCGAACTCGGCGTTCGCGGCGGCTCAGCGAGTGCTCGCCGAGGAGGACGCGGAGCAGGCCTGACCTGTGGGCAGGACGCCTGATCCGTGGGCGGGACGCCTGATCCGTGGGCGGGACGCCTGATCCGTGGGCAGGACGCCTGATCCGTGGGCGGGACGCCTGCTATCCGCGGGCAGGACCCGGGAGGCCGCTTCACCCGGCGTCAGCCGATCCGGGCGAGTGCCTCCCGTGCCTGCCTGACCAGGCCGTCCGCGCCGCAGGACGCGGCCAGGGTCAGGCCCCGGTTGAGTTCGGAGGTCGAGCGGATGGCGATGCCGTATTCGACGCGGGCCGCCGCGTGCTCGAAGGCGGAGGGTGAGGCCGCCAGGTAGGTGACCGCCTTGGCGTACAGGGCGGCGGCCCGTTTGCCGGTGGCGAGGTAGGCCTCGACGCGGAGGGCCTCTCCGATGGCGGTGTCCGTGCCGAGGCGTTCGGCACGACGGCGGACGCTCATGGCGAGTTCGGCGGCGCGCCGCGGGTCCTCGTTGGCGAGTGCCCGGGCCAGGTCTCCGCCCCAGGGAGCGACGACCGTGTTCTGGTGCCCCCGGGCGGCCGCCGCCTTCTCGGCGGCCTCCAGTTCGTTGATGCCATCCTTGGTACGGCCGACGGCGAGCAGCAGCCGGCCCCGTACGGAGCGGGGGTCGGGCACCACGATGGTGGACGGGTACGGAGGCGCGAAGCCCTGCTCCTCGGCGACCTTCCAGGCCTCCTGGACATGGCCGCGAGCGAGCAGCGTGTCGACGAGATGGCAGGTCGCCCCCCAGTGCACGGGCAGTCCACGGCCGACCCGTTCGGCGAAGGCCAGCGACTTGCGCAGGGATTCCTCCGCGTCCTTGAGGCGACCCCGCATGCGATGGCCGTGCCCGACGTAGGTGTGGGCCAGGGCGAGATGGCCGCCGGTCCACCCGGCGGACTCGTAGGTGCGCAGGGCCTCCGTGTAGAGGCTCTCGGCCCGGTCGAGCCGGTCCGCGTAGGCGTACGCGATGGCCAGCATCAGCAGCAGTTCGATGCCCCATTCGCTGTCGGTCCAGCCGAGGCCCGGCGCCAGACGGCCGTTGACGAGGGCGCGGTCGCAGAACTCGACGGCCTCCTCGGCGTTCTCGCCCCGCGCCACCGCGTCGAAGCCGCGCAGGATGAGCAGCGCGCGCTCGGAGTTGTCCTTCCCCGTGCAGGTCGCGGCGAGGGCGGCGAGTTCCTGGGAGTGGGTCGGCGAGAGTTCCACGTCGGCGTGGATGACCTCCCACATGTAGTGCGCGGCCTGGAGCCGCATCCGGGCCGGGCCCGGTTCCAGCCGGGCGGCCTCCGCGTCGACCGTGCGGACGGCCTCCTCCAACTGGTCGTTGTGGAGCAGCGCCTGGGAGAGACGGAAGACGGCGTCCACGCGCTCGGCGCTGTCGAGACCCGGTTCGGCGAGCGCCGAGCGGAGGTAGTCGACGGTGGTGGCGGGCGAGGTGAGGAGGGTGGCGCAACCCAGTTCGTAGAGCACGCGGGCCCGGACGTCCGGCAGCGGCGGCTCCTTCAGGGCTCGCTCCAGACAGCGGCGCGCGGCGTCCGGGGCGCCCACGGCGAGGTGTTCCGTCGCGGCGGCCCGCAGCTGCTCGACCAGATCGGCCTCGCCGTCCGGGTGCACTTCGATGAGATGGCGGGAGGCGGCCGCGGGGCCGCGCCCGGACTCGGTGACGACGGTCGCGGCCACTCCGTGGAACGCGGTGCGGACACCCGGCGGGATCGAGTCGTAGACGGCGGTGGCGATCAGTGGGTGCACGAACTCCAGATCGCCGTCGTCCACCTGCCGGTTGGCCGGGTCGGGCTCCGTGAGGATGCGGGCCTGGGTGAGCAGGTCGGCGCACTCCTTCGCCGTGTCCCGGGACAGGGAGGCGAGGCGGGCCACGATGTCCACGGTGATACCGGTGTGGAGGATGGCCGCGGCCCAGGCGAAACGCGTGGCTTCGACGCCGAGTTTCTCGAGGCGGGCGACGAGGCCGTCCCCACGCGCCGTGCTGTTCAGCGCGCGGAGTTTGGCGGCGGAGTCCTCGACCGGGTCCAGCTGGCTGTCCTTCACCTTGGCGAGGAGTTCGACCGTGAGGTACGGGTTGCCGCCGGTGACCGCCCACACCTCGCGGCAGAACGCGTCGTCCGCGTGCTCACCGACCGTGGTGCGGGTGAGCCCGGCGGCGGCTTCGGGGGTGAGCGCGCTGATCCTGGTGACGGGGCCGGCCTCGGCGGCGACCGACTGGAGATAGCGGGCCCGCTCGCCGGTGGCCTCGCCCGGGCGGCGGGCGACCACGACGAGGACGCACATGTCGGTGAGCCGCCCGGTGAGTTCGGACAACCAGTGCAGGGTCTCCTGGTCGGCCCAGTGGGCGTCGTCGATCAGGAGCACGAGCGGCCAGGTCCGCCGGGCGAGCCGGTTCACGGCGGCGACGATCCCGTCGCACACGTGCTGCGGGTCGGCCGGTGTCTCGCCCGGCTCGGCGAGCCCGAGCGCGGGCCCGGCGATGTCGTACCAGTCGCCCAGGTAGTCGCGTGTCTCCCCCTCCAACAGCCCCAGCAACGCGGGCTGCAGCAACTGCCGTACGACGTTGAAGGGGACGGACGTGACGGTCTCGCCGCCGCGTGCGTACCAGGCCGTGCAGCCGCGTTCCTCGGCGATGCGGCGGGCCTCGGTGAGGACGGCGGTCTTACCGATGCCCGCCTCGCCGCTGAACACCAGGACGCTGCCCGGAGACGCCTTGTCGACACGGAGTTCGTCGATCGCCTGTGTAATGGCGGCGATCTCCGCGTCGCGCTCCCACAGGGAAGCCGAGGCGGCCGCGTCGGGCCGTGCCTCCGTCATCCCGCTACCTCCCCAGGTCGCCAAACGACGTACGGTCATTGAGCGTAGCCCCCTGGCCGCCGGAGTGGAGGCTGGTCCGGGCACCCATTGCCGTGTCGGGTGACAGCGGAGGGCGCAGGGGCGACGCATCCGGCCCCCCACCTGCCACGTTGAAAGTGATTGGCCGTCAACTGCCGTGATCGAGCTTGACTTTGTGGCCGTCGCCGGACGTGTGCCCGCCACGGCTCGAATCCGACCCGGTTGAGGTTCACGGACGCTCGATCACTGGTGTGACGTCGTCTGCGCAGAGTCCCGTGCGGTCGCCGGGGCGGCTGGTCAAGCGTCGAACACGGCCGGTCTCCGGGGGAAATCGGGTGCCGAACGCACGAATAACGGTCCCCTCTCATCCACTTTTCACTCCGGCCTCATACGG
This sequence comes from Streptomyces sp. DSM 40750, assembly GCF_024612035.1. Classification (GTDB taxonomy): domain Bacteria; phylum Actinomycetota; class Actinomycetes; order Streptomycetales; family Streptomycetaceae; genus Streptomyces. Next base: position 9,559,482 of record NZ_CP102513.1, on the reverse strand, counting down.
TTGCTCCATGACGCAGGTGACTCCTCCCGGCTGGTACCCCGACCCCGGGCAGACAAATGACGCGCCCGCCACCGAGCGCTGGTGGGACGGCAAGGCATGGACGGACCAGGTCCGGCCCGCGGGTTCGGCCGCGGGCTTCGGTCCCCCGGTCCACCCGCCGGGCGCGGGGCCGTACCCGCCGGGCGCGGGACCATACCCACCGGGGGCCGGCCCGTACCCGCCCGGGGCCGGGGCCTATGCCGGGTACCCGGGATACCCGGTCCCGGCGCCGAAGCGCGGCCTGCGCACCGGGATAGCCGTCGCCGTGGCGGCGGCGGTCCTGGCCAGCATCGGGGTCGGCGTGTATGCCCTGACCAGCAACGACGGCGGCAGTGAGGGCAGTACGACGTCCCAGGGTTCCGGCGGGCAGAACGGCCAGGGCGGTACCGACGGCGGTCAGGGCGGGCCGGGCGGCAACTCCGGTGGTTCGGGCGGCTCCGGCGGCCAGACCCCGGGGCCCGACGGATCCGGGCAGCCGCCGCAGACCGAGGAGGGATACGCCACCGACTCGGCCAGCGGCATCAGCATCCCGGTGCCCGACGGCTGGGTCGCCTCGCCCCTGCAGACCGGCGTGCAGGTGTCGACGGAGGCGTCGTACGAATGTCCGGCCGACCCCTCGAAGACCTGCACGCGGGGCGGCGCCTACTCGATGCCTGCCGAACTGCTGAAGCTGAAGGCCACCACGGCCGAGGCGGCGGCCAAGGAGGATATCGCCCAGAGCGCCGAGGCCGCCTATGGAACCGCGGGCTACGGGAAGATCACCTCGCACGAGGAGCTGGCCTCCGAGGCGGTGACCGTGGCCGGCGAGAAGGGCTACTTCGTGCGCTGGAAGGTGGTCACGAGCAAGGGCGACGACGGCTATGCCGAGTCGCTCGTCTTCCCGTCCCCGGCCGACTCCTCGCAGCTCGTCGTGGTCCGCTTCGGTATCGACGTGAGCGACGAGGCGCCCGAGTTGTCGATCATCGACGACATCACCAAGGGCATCAAGAAGGCGTCGATCAGCGGCGGCGGCAGCGGTCAGGACGTGTGATCCTTCACACCCCGGAACGACCCTTCGCACGAAACAGCCGGCCGGGTGGGATTCCTCTCCGCTCCAGAGGAACCCCACCCGGCCGGGGGTACGCGCCGCCCCCGTCCCCACGGTGCGGCGCGATCAGGTCGTCGTCCGGTCAAACCGCGGACGGCGGCCCGAGTCTCACGTAAGGCCGAGCGTCGGGAGCACGGCCGCCTCGATGAACTTGATGATGTACGTCTCGTCCGCGTCCTGACCCTCCAGGACCGGGCGGGCCCGCAGCACACCGAAGATCTGCGCCGGGACGAACTCCAGCGCCGGGTGGTCCGCAGGGACCTCGCCCCGGGCGACGCCGCGGTCGACCATCCCCTTGAGCGCTTCGATCTCCGGCTGGACCATCGCGTCGCGCAGGGCCGACTGCAACTCCTCGTCCTGTACGACCGCGTGGCCGAGCGCCTGCAACAGCCGGCCTTCCAGGACGTAGCCCTCACCGGCGCGCCGGGCCACCTCGCGCAGGTCCCCGGCGAGGGTGCCGGTGTCGATCCCGCAGAAGCGGACACTGCGGCGTGCGCGCAGCGCGGCCGCCACGAACTGCGGCTTCGTCCTCCACTGCCGGTAGAGCGTCGACTTGCTGCACCGCGTGCTCGCGGCGACGCCCTCCATGGTCACCGAGTCGTAACCGCACTCACGGACCTGTTCGAGCACAGCGTCGAGGAACTCCTGCTCACGCTCGGGCGTGAGTTTGGAGCGGCGCGAGGCGACGGCCGTCTCCGGCCCGTCCGCTGCCTGCGACGTCATGGCCCTTGTCTCCTTCGGTCGTCCCCTGCCGAAAGGCCTGTCGAAACGCCACTGTACCGGAACGCCACCGTATCGGTACAGTGCCGTATCGATACCAAATAGTTTCGGTACAGAGGCGTATCGATACCCACTCGTTTCGGTACAGTGCCGTATCGGTACACTCCCGTATCGGTACTTTCGCGTATCGGTACTTCCGCGTATCGATCGTTTGAACCGCCATGGGAACCAGCGCCACCAGCGCCATCAGTGAAAGGGCCGGGGGATGGAATGCCGCACCGAGCCTGCAGAAGAGCGGGTGGCCGCGACAGCGCGACCGCCGCTCGTCCGTGAGTTCCTGCTCGTCGCAGGGCTCTTCCTCGTCTACAAGTTCGGCCGGACGCTGGCCGACGGCCACACCGCCGAGGCCTTCCTCAACGCCCAACAGGTGTGGGACTGGGAACGGGCCCTGCACCTGCCGGGCGAGGGCTCCGTGCAGTCCGCGCTGCTGCACGGCGACACACTGGTCCACATCGCGAACGTCTACTACGCGACCGTCCACTTCCCGGCCACCGCGGCCTTCCTGGTCTGGCTCTATCTGCGGCGCCCCGCGCACTACCTCTGGGCGCGCCGTGTCCTCGCCGCCCTCACCGCCGCCGCCCTGCTCGTGCACCTCGCCTTCCCGCTGGCCCCGCCGCGGATGCTGGACGTCGCGGGCCTCGTCGACACGGGACAGACGTACGGGCCGACGGTCTACTCGGCGACCCCGGCGACCGACTCCATGGCGAACCAGTTCGCGGCGATGCCGTCACTGCACTTCGGCTGGGCCCTGGTGGTGGCGATCGGGCTGATCGCCGCGACCCGCTCCCGCCTGCGCGGGCTCTGGCTGCTGCACCCGTTGGTCACCCTGATCGTGATCGTCGGCACGGCGAACCACTACTGGCTGGACGCGATCGCGGCGGGCACTCTGCTGGCCGCCACGCTGGCCGTGATCCAGCTTCCGCACCGGACGGCCACGACCGCCGGGCAGCGCTCCCCGGCCCTCGTACCGGTCGAGGAGCCCGTCCTGGTGGGAGCGGGCCGATGAACGCCACCCTCGTCGCCGTCGCCCTGTCCCTGGTGTCCGCCGTCGCCTACGCGGCCGCCGCCGTGGCCCAGGAGCGGCTCGCCTCCCGCAGCGCCGACGCGGGCGTACGGCGGATGCTCGCCAGCGGCGCCTGGTGGAGTTCGGTCGCGCTGAACGCCGGGGCCGCGCTGCTGCACGTGGTGGCCCTCAAGTACGGCCCCCTCACCGTCGTGCAGCCCCTCGGCGCGCTGACCCTCGTGGCCGCGGTGCCGCTCGGCGCGCGTGTGGCCGGGCGCCGGGTCACCGCGACGGAGTGGCGCGGCACCGCGCTCACCCTGGCCGGCCTGGCGGCGATACTGATCGCCGCCTCGGGCCCCGCCCCTGACGACGTGCTGAGCGTCCCCGAGGCCCTCGCGGTGGCCGGCGCGACCGCCGCGCTGATCGGCTTCCTCTCCCGCCCCGGCACCAAGCCCGGACTGCGCCACGCCTCCGCCTCCGGCATGGCCTCGGGCGTCGCCTCCGCGCTCACCCAGACCGTCACGGTGGCCGCCACGGACCGCTCGGGCTCCCTCCTCAACGCCCAGGTCGTCGTGGTGGCCCTCCTGATCGCCGCGTTCGCCGTAGGCGGCCTCCTCCTCTCCCAGACCGCCTACCGAGGCGGCCTCGGCGCGCCCCTCTCGGTCGTGACCCTCGCCAACCCCCTGGCGGCCGCCGTGATCGGCCTCTCCCTCCTCGGCGAGGGCCTGCGGGGCGGCGCGGCGGGGGTACTGCTCGCCGTGGCGGGAGCGGCGGTGGCCGCCCGGGGTGTGGTCCTCCTGACCCGGGGGACCCCGGCGACGGAAACCCGACCGATGGGGCAGACACCGGTGGACGAGGACCACCCGGTGGCGGCGGTCCTCGCCCTGGAGCCCAGGCACGCCCCGACGGAGCCGTCGCTGGTCCCCCGCCGGCCGGGGTCACCGGCGCCGGCACACCTCACCCCCCTCTGATCTGAGCCGGAGGGAGGCGCTTACCGGCCCTGACAGGGGGAACAGGGCAACTCCCCCTTCATGCGGCCGCGGCGCCCCCTGAGGCCGCAGGCCTCAGGGGGCGCGGGGAACCGCGCGAGCAACCACGCACAAACCCGCAGCCGCCCGATCACAGCTCCCCCGAGCTATGAGGCGTCCTACCGCGACCCCAGCGCCGGATCACTCACCCCCGCCCGCCCGTTCTCCACGTGCCCGGCGAACCTCCGGAGGAACCCCGTCTCGGAAGTGACGGTCAGGTCGTACCAGCGTCGGCTCGCCCGCAGATCCACGACATGGCGGACGGTCGCGCCGGCCCGCACCTCGACCGTGCGGGACCGGCCACCGTACGCACTCTCGACCTTCAGGCTCACCGTGCCGGAGCCCTTGTTGGCGAAGGTCAGTTCGACGTTGTCACCGACGTGCCGCGCGGTGACCTCGGGCCCGCCCGTCTTCCCCGGCCCCTTGAAGACACGGAGGAAGCCGTTCGGCCCGTGCACCGTCAGGTCGTACGAGCCGCCCGAAAAGGCCGAGTTCCAGGTGTCCGAGACGGACTTTCCCGCCTCGGTGGTGTACGTCCAGGGCCCGTCCGTGCGGTTGCCGGAGGTGACGAGGAACGCGCCACCCGCCTTGCCGCCGGAGGCGAATGTCAGCGTGAAGGTCCCGGCCTTCGGATCGGCCGAACCGTCCACCTTGGGCGCGTACTTGAGCGGCCGGGCCGGGCGCGACCCGCGCTCCTGCTTGGGCATGCTGGGGTCGGCCGGCACGGTCGGCCGGTAGTCGGGGTGGCGCTCACGGTCCGGCGGCTCGTACCCGTCGGTGTCCGGCAGCGCGGCCGGCCTGCTGTCCTTGCGGGAGAAGTCGAACGCGGCGGTGAGGTCGCCGCAGACGGCCCGCCGCCATGGTGAGATGTTCGGCTCCTTCACCCCGAACCGGCGCTCCATGAACCGCAGGATCGAGGTGTGGTCGAGCGTCTCGGAGCACACATAACCGCCCTTGCTCCAGGGCGAGACGACCAGCATCGGCACCCGCGGACCGAGACCGTACGGCCCGGCGACGTGGGTCGAGCTGCCCGCGAAGAGGTCCGGGCCGACATCGACCGTGGACTTGCCGTGTGCCGCGTCGCGCGGCGGCAGCGGCGGCACGAGGTGGTCGAAGAAGCCGTCGTTCTCGTCGTACGTGATGAACAGCGCGGTCTTCGCCCAGACGGCCGGGTTGGAGGTGAGCGCGTCCAGGACCTGGGAGATGTACCAGGCGCCGTAGTTCGAGGGCCAGTTGGAGTGCTCCGAGAACGCCTCGGGCGCGGTGATCCAGGAGATCTGCGGCAGCTTGCCCGCCTTGACGTCCGCCTTCAGCCGGTCGAAGTAGCCGTCGCCGGCCTTCACGTCCGTACCGGTGCGGGCCTTGTCGTACCAGGGGTCGCCGGGCTTCGCGCCGCGGTACTTGTTGAAGTAGAGCAGCGAGTTGTCGCCGTAGTTGCCGCGATAGGCGTCCGCTATCCAGCCCCAGGAGCCGGCCGCGTCCAGGCCGTCGCCGATGTCCTGGTAGATCTTCCAGGAGATCCCGGCCGCTTCGAGGCGCTCGGGGTAGGTGGTCCAGTCGTAGCCGACCTCGTCGTTGCCGAGGACGGGGCCGCCGCCCTTGCCGTCGTTGCCCGTGTACCCGGTCCACATGTAGTAACGGTTCGGGTCGGTCGAGCCGATGAACGAGCAGTAATAGGCGTCGCAGACGGTGAACGTGTCGGCGAGGGCGTAGTGGAACGGGATGTCCTCGCGGGTCAGATACGCCATCGTCGTGGTGCCCTTGGCCGGCACCCACTTGTCGTACTTGCCCCCGTTGTAGGCGGCGTGCCCGTCCGGCCAACTGTGCGGCAGGCCCTCCAGGAACTGCATCCCGAGATCGTCGGCCTCGGGGTGGAACGGCAGCACGTCCTTCGTGCCGTCCGACTGGTGCCACACCGGGCTGCCGTTCTCCAGCGTCACCGGGTGCGGGTCGCCGAAGCCCCGCACCCCTCTCAGCGCGCCGAAATAGTGATCGAAGGACCGGTTCTCCTGCATCAGGACGACGATGTGCTCGACGTCCTCGATCGTGCCGGAACGGTGGTGCGCGGGCAGTGCCGCGGCCCGCTGGATACTGGCCGACAGTGCGCTGAACGCCGTTGTGGCGCCCGCTACTTGGAGGAATCGCCGCCGGTTGACTTCAGGCATGGGTGGATGACCTCTTGTCCTGACGTGGTGCGTCGGATGTGACCTGCGCGAAAGGAATGGTCCAAGAGGAACGAATGCCGGGGAAGGGTCTGTGGCGCGTGTGTGACGGGAGGAGGACCGCCACGCGAACAGCGCCGGGCAGGCACGCCACCGCCGTACACAGCGGCCCTTCCGCCTGACGGAAGGGGTAGCCCGACGGGTTCTCGGGGACGGGATCGCCATGCCTCACATGACCGCCTTCGCCAGGAACCAGTGGTACAGCTGGCGCACCTTTCTGACCTGCCCTTGCGTGGGGGCGATGAGGCTCAGAGGCAACACTCTCTGAAACTGGCCTCTGGGGACCCGAGTTGGCCGGTGTGGATCACCGGTGGACCACTCTGGCGGTGCTCTGGTTCGACCTCGGTCGAGCTGCGACGGGGACGCCTGCCTCCAGTCGGGGCCAGGCATACGAAGGCCTCCAGGACGGCCATTCTGGAGACCGACCACACTGCGGATCGCCCCAACCCTCTCGGCCCGGCGGCGTCCGCGTCGCTCCTTTCATCTGATCAGTCAGTCCGTGAGAGCCCCACCGTGCCATCGGGCGAGCGACGCCCCCGGCCCTTGCCGGGAGAAACCGAGCGGTTTACAGTGACTCCCAGCCGAGAATTGTTGAACAATCCTCCTGGCAACCTCTTGCCATATCTTGCGCTTGGGCCGAGAAGGGACCGATATGAGTAGGAACGAGAACAGCGTGCCCCGCTCCGTCCAGGAAGCGGTGCACGCCTGCGCAGTCCGGGCCAAGCAGGGCTCGGCCGCCTTGGCTCGGGCGTCGGACGCGGAGATCGACACCGCTTTGCGCGCCATGGCGGAGCGACTGCACGCGGCACGCGGCACACTGACGGCGGCGAACCAGGACGACCTGAGATCGGCCACGTCCAGCGGAATGTCGAAGGCACTGCAGGATCGCCTGCGGCTGACCGGTCCGCGACTGGAGGACATGGCTGCGGGGCTGCGTACGCTGGCGGATGTGCCGCACGAGCCGCGGGACCGCGTCCTCGAAGAACGCCCCGACGGCCTGGTCCTGCTGGAGCGCCGCCGCCCGGTGGGTGTCATCGGCGCGAACTTCGAAGCCCGCCCGAACGTGACGCTCGACGTCGCCTCCCAGCTCCTGAAGTCCCGCAACGGCGGCGTGTTGCGCACCGGTTCGGCGGCCCTGCGCTCCTCGCAGGCCCTGATCACCCACGTGATCACGCCGGCGCTCACCGACGCGGGACTGGACCCGGACGCCATCCAGCTGGTGCCCAGCGAGGACCGAGCGGCTGCCTATGCGCTGGTGTCACTGCCCGGGACCGTCCCCTTGGTCATCCTGCGCGGCAGCGGCGAAAGCACCCGGGAACTCGGCCGCGCGGCCGCCCGCCACGGGGTGCGGACCCTGGCGCACGCGGACGGTGGCGGAGTGCTGTACGTAGGCCGGGACGCCGACGAGAAGATGGTGCATGAGCTGGTCAGCGACAGCCTGGACCGGCTGGGCGTCTGCAACCGGCTCAATCTGCTGCTCATCGACCGGGCCGTCTACGAACGGCTGCTGCCGGGCATCCTGAAGGCTCTCGAAGACCTGGGCATCACGGCGTCGCTGCCGCCGCACACCCACGCGCGCGGTTACGAGTGGTCGCTGGACTCCGAGCATGCCGCAACGGTGACCATCGACGCCGCGGACGGCCCGCTCGAAGCAGCGCGGATCGCGAACGAAGAGACCTCCGGGCTTGCCGCCGCGGTGATCACACAGGACCCGGACGCCGCTGCCCGGTTCATGGACACCTATGGTGGCTCAGGCGTCTTCTGGAACTCCACCACGCGCCTCCTCGACGGCTTCAAGCTCCTGCACCTGCCGGAAACCGGCATCAACATCGACCGCGTCCCCGGCCCTCGCGGCCCCGTCACGTACCGAGACCTGTACCTGCGCCAGTACGTCGTCCGGCCCGCGTCCATGCGCAGCTGAGCCGATACCGCATCGAAGAGCAACCACTGGCCCTGTTGGCTTGATGCCGCGGGCCGGCGAGCGGTGGCCCTTGTCTCACCCGCTCGGTGACGATGCCGAGGTCGACGCGAACGGCCCCCGCCCTCCAGATCCGCAGAGCGACCCATGAATCCCTCGGATGTCTGTTTCGCCGGGTGAGAGCATTGTGCTGAGCGTTCAGGTTCAGCGCCGGGCTGATCCAGCCCGGGGCTGACCCTCCTCGCAGGGTTTTCTTCAGCTCCGGCGGCTTCGACAGCGCCGCCATCCACTGGGTGTTGCCGAAGTAGCTGCCGCCGATCATGCCGACGGAGCCGTTCGAGCCGGGGAGGGCGGCGGCCCACCGCACGGTGTCGTAACCGTCGCTTTCCGCATACGTGAACGGCTCCCACCCGCCCTCGGAGGCGAACCGGCCACGGGTGCCCTGGATGACCACCATGGAACCGTGACTGGCCGCCGCCAGGGGATCGAGGCCGGCGGCCATCATGGGCGTCTGCTTGCCGTACGGCAGCCGCGCCGGCAGTACCGGCCACGGCCCCGTACCGCCGGGCCGGTAGCCATCCGCGCGCAGCACCGTGCCGTCACGCGTCTCCGCCGGAACGTCGAGCTCGATCTGGATCTCCGTCATGCGCTGTTCCCTTGCGTCTTTCACATGCGGAGTGCTTGAGTGCGGGCAGGCGTCAGCCGGCCAGCTTGTTCATCTTGCGGATCTGCCGGTCGAAGGCCCAGGCGGGAACGAAGCGGAGCAGGCGTGCGCGTCCGGCCGTGGGGCCGGCGGCGTAGCGCAGTTTCGGCTTCGCGTCGGTGGCTGCCGCGACGACCGCCCGGGCGACCACGGCGGGGTCGTCGCCGTCCCTGATCGCCTCTGCCATCACGCGGTCGACGGTCTGCCGCTGCTTCTCGTAGGCATGCAGGGGTGTGTCGGGCCGCGCGCTGTTGGTCTCGAATCCGGTGTTGGTGTAGGCGGGTTCGACGAGAAGCGCCCGTATGCCGTGGTCACGGACCTCGTGGTCCAGGGACTCGGTGTAGCCCTCGACCGCGTGCTTGGAGGCGGCGTAGACGGCCATGTAGGGCTGGGGCACGAATCCGACCACGGACGAGAGGTTGATGATGCGCCCGCGCCCCTGGCCACGCATGTACGGCAGGACCTCGTTCACCATGCGCATGACCCCGAAGACATTGGTGTCGAAGACGCCCTGGGCCTGCTCGAGGGAGGTTTCCTCGGCCGCACCCAGTGAGCCGATTCCGGCGTTGTTGACCAGGACATCGATCCGCCCGAACCGCTCGATCACCTCCTGGACCGCTGTGGCGACCGAGGCGTCACTGGCCACGTCGAGGTCGAGGAACGTCACACCGCCGAGCGGGGCGACGCGCGAGGTGTCGCGGCCGGTGCCGACCACGTTGAATCCGGCTGCGCCCAGGGCGAGCGCGGTTTCCTTCCCGATGCCGGATGACGCACCCGTCACGAGTGCCACCGGCCGGTTCGTCGTCATCATAGATTCCTGACTCGCTAGAAACTGATCAGTTTCCGGTCACAGTAAACTGATCGGTTTCCGCGTGCAAGCTCAAACGCCAACCCGATCCCGGCCGTGCCTCCGTCTGCACGCCGAGGCCGATCGGGCTGCGCGGCGGCTGCGGCGTCTCGCCCAAGATGGGGCGGAGCGCCGTTTGAATGACGGCATGGCCAGGATCAGTGCGCAGGAGAGACGCGAAAGCGTCGTCCGCGCAGCGATCGTCGAGTTCGCGCTCAAGGGCTGTACGGCACATCCACCGAGGCGATCGCCCAACGCGTCGGCGTCACGCAGCCGTACCCCTCCCGGCTCTTCCCGGGCAAAGAGGCGATCTTCGTCGCCGCTTTGGTGCGAAGCGTGGAAGACACCCGCCTGGCTTTCGAGCGGGCGACCGAGGGGATGGAGGGCAGCGGGCAGGCCCTGGCGCGTTGGCGGGCGCGTACGCGCGGCTGATCTCGGCGCGCCCCGAAACGCTCCTGATGCAGATGCAGGGATACGCCGTCGTCGCGGCCGCTGAGGCAGAGGGCGATGACCAGACGGGCGAGCGAGCCCCTCCGGGCCCGGCTGGATGAGACTGCGGGAAACCGTGCACCTGTCGCCGGATGCCGACGCCCACGAGACCACAAGATTCTGCGCTTGCGGCATGCTCGGCAGCACTCTTACGGCCATGGAGATTCCCTCCGATTACAGGGAAGCAGGGGTGAGGCCATGGCGCTGCTTCGGCTGCCGAAGTCGGGCGTCAACCCGAACGGGCGCTTCGGTCGCCGATCCTGCTCGAAGACGGGGCGAATCAGTGCATGTCTGCCGCATCGAGCAGGGTGGTCACAGTGGGCGCGACGAGCCCGGTCAGCTTGTCGGCGCCGATCCCCGCGCGGGCGCTGGCACCGTCGAAGACCAGGATGAGCTGCCGGGCCAGCAGGTCGGGATCGCTCGCCCCGCCCCGTTCGGCCTCGGAACGGAAAAAGGCCGCCAGGTCCGCTTTGATCTGGTGGGCCACCCGGCTCGCGGCGTGGGTCTGATCCTTGAGCTCGATCTGCACAGCCAGGTACCGGCAGCCGTGGAACTCGGGCGCACCCGCCTGCGACTCCACCCGCTCGAAGACATACAGGATCCGCTCGCGGGGGGAACGGCCATCATCCGCCGGGGGCAGGGCCCTCGCCACGAAGGCAGCGGAACGCTCCTTCAGGCTCGCCGCCAGCAGTTCGTCCTTGCTCTCGAACAGCTGGTACATGGAACGCTTCGACACCCCCGCCGCCTTGCACAGCGCCTCGACGCCGATGCCGACGCCGTCGCGGTAGGTGAGCGTGGCCGCAGCCTCCAGCAGCCGCTCCCGGGGACTTTGCTTCACTTCGGTAGCCATACCGCGAGGTTAACTCGAATCGGACCAAAAAGAAACCGATCGGTTTCCACGGGGTGTCGGGGAGACGCCCGCGGCCGGGCGGACGCCTGCAGGCCGCTCAGAGGCGCACCCACCGGGGCCACGCACGCCGGGGCGCCACTCCGAGTATTGGCCCCGGCTTGGGTGAGCCGCCTTCCGCTACGCCGGGGCAGCGGTCTTCTCGGGCTTCGTCTCGGCGGGGATGCGATGCAGCCCCTTGCGGTCGTACCAACTGGTCATGCCGAAGCCGAAGAGTGCGGCTGCCGCGAGGCCGACGGCCATCATGACCCAGCCACGGGTCAGGCCGGCGTCGGCCTGGGCGTCGTAGTAGAGGATCGAGCGGATGCCGCCGGTGATCTGCCGCAGCGGTTCGAACTCCGCCAGGAAGCGGTAGAAGCCGGGCAGTGCCTGGATCGGCGTGGTGGCGTTGGCCGTCGGTACCGCCATCCCGATGAAGACCAGCGTGACCACCAGCATGCCGGGCGTGCCGAAGACGGCGAGCAGGGTGAGCGCACCGATCCCGGAGACCGCGATGGCGCACACCGAGAACAGCCACAGCAGCGGCAGATGGGCGGCGTCCATGCCCATGAGGCCGACCGCGCCCACCATGACCAGGCTCCCCATCAGCAGTGACAGCCCGGCCATGAGGGTGCTGCTGATGGCGAGGGCCTGCACCCGGGTCGCCCGGATCAGCGGGCGGTGCAGGCGCAGCGGGCCCATGTCGTTGTGGGTGTAGCCGAGGGCGTGGTCCACCTGGCCGCTGATGACGTTGGCGGAGAGCATGCCGACGACCACCAGGACGAGCGCGTAGTAGAACGCCGTCATACCCAGGCCGCTGCGCGAGTCGAGGGGATGGCCGTCCTCGACCGTGACGGCGGCCGGATCGGCCAGCAGGATACGTGCCGCGGCGGGCAGCTTCGCCTGCCCCGTCCCGCCCAGGGACGTGAGCTCCTTGCCCACCTGGAGCGAGGCGCTCTCGGCCGCCTGCGTTGTCGCCGTCCGGGCCAGGCTGGAGCCCATGCTGCCGGCGGACTGGTTGGTCAGCACCGTCAGCGTCGGGCGGGCCGGGGTTCCGGTGGTCGCGGCGCCGGCGAGTGCGGTGGCGGAGGAGGTGAAGTCGGCGGGGACGACGAGCGCGCCGTACAGCTTGCCCTCACCCAGTTCGTCCTTCATCTCCTTCTCGTCCATCAGCTTCCAGTCGATCTTGTCTCCGCTCGCGGTGGACTTCTTGATCGACTCGGTGATCCGTGCCCCCAGGTTGACCTGCTTGCCGCCGACAGCAACCCCCTTGTCGGCGTTGACCAGACCGACGGGCAGCTTGGTCATGTGATCTACGGGATCAATGTTGGCCCCGACATAGAACACGGTGAACAGCAACGCGAGGACGCCCGTGATGACGCCGTTGGCGATCCACAGAGGCCTGGCGCGCAGGACGCGGAACGGGTGAATCCCACTCATGACTTACTCCGGTCTCGGACAACACACTCGTATCCGGAGAAGGGCGGACAGCTTCATTGCGGTCCGGCGACCCTCGGAACGTTCAATCTCGGCCCACACGGCCGTCGACGCGAAACCGGGGATGCAGCACCCCACCGGGACTCCGACTGATGAAACCGGTCGGTTTCGAGCTCATCGTAAACCGACCGGTTTACAATTCCAAGTCGAGGCGCCGGCCCATACCCCAGCAGCGCCAGGAAACCGCGTGCCGACGCCACCCCTGTCGTCGGGCGCTTCGAGCCGCGAGTGGAGCGGCTCGCTCCCGGATGAAGCCGATACCGTGCTCTACCCGCTCGGTGGGCACCGGCTCCCTGCGGAGCTGAAGTTCACGGCCAGTTCTCCGGTGGCGGGCCTGTGTACGTCGTGATCGATCTTGCCGATCCGGATCTGCCTGGAAGGCGGATCCGGCAGGAAGGCGGATCTGATAGGAAGGCGATCGTGATGCGCAGGCAACTCATCGACAAGCAGGGGCAATTGATCGAGCCGTTCCTGCCGATGGGCAAGCACGACCCGTACCCTGAGCGGCAGCCACCGCGCAAGCGCCCGCCGCGGCTCAGGAGAGTGTGCGCGTGGGCGCCAGCTCGGCTGTTACGGCGTCGGCTACAGCATCCCTCACCTGCGCCTCCGTGGGCGTGGGCCGGTCGAGTTCGGCAGCGAGTTGAGCCAACGAGGTCATCCGGACACCGGGCAGGGCGCAGGCCATGAACGTGGTGTAGACGTCGAGGTCCGGGTCGACGTTGAGCGCGAATCCGTGGCTGGTGACGCCGCCGCTGATGCGCATGCCGATGGAGGCGATTTTGCGGTGGTCGGGGGTCCACACGCCGACCAGGCTCTCGGCGCCTCGGGGTGTGTCCCGGCGTATCGCGTCGAATCCGAGTGATCCCAGCGCACGGATCAGGGCGTGTTCGAGCCGTCGTATCAAGCCACGCGGTCCCAGCTCGCGTACGTTCAGCACGAGATACCCGATCAGCTGCCCTGGCCCGTGATAGGTGGCGTGACCTCCCCGGTCGACTTCGACCAGGCTGATCGGTGAAGCCGGTTCTGGCAGTTGGTCGGCCGGTGTCCGCGCCGTGTAGGTGATCACGGGAGGGTGGGTGAGCAGAAACAGCCGATCCCCAGTACGCCCCTGCTTCCGCTCGGCCACCCAACCGGCCATGTCGGCCTGCGCCACCTCATACGGCACCTCACCCAGATCGACCCGCTCCATCTCCCCTGGCTGCATTACCTCTCCTCTGCATCGAGGCGACGTCCCCTCGCGTCGCGCCTGCGAACTCCTGGTCTGGTGTCGCCGATGAGCGGACTGTGCACCGATCCCCGCCCGCGCACAGCCAGGGTGTCGGCCTGGATCCCCGCGCGGGCGCGGGCACCGGCGTCGTCGAAGACCAGGTCGAGCTGCCGGGCCTGCAGGTCGGGATCGCTCGCTCCACCCTGTTCGGCCTCGGCACGGAAGAAGGCCGTCAGGTCGGCCATGAGCCGGCGTGTCACCCGACTCACCGCCCGATCCGGCTCACCGACGAGCCGAGAAGGTCCTCGTCACGGACGCAGCGAGTGGCCGACTCCCGGCCGGCAGACATCAGGGGGACGCTACCCGGCCCGACGGCAGGGCAGGCGGGCCCCCTCGTCCGCAGTGCTCGGGGCGGCGGTCGGCAGTGCGGCGGTGCAGGGGAAGCGGGGCGCACGGTAGAGGCGGTGCAGCGACCTGTCCAGCGCCCGACGGGCCTTGAACGAATCGACCTTGACGGCTTGGGGAAGGCCCGGCTTGACCGAAGACGCCCAGAAGACCGGCGGCTGTCGAACTGTGCGACGTCTTCGACGCGCTCCTCTTCGTCAACCGCACGGGAATCCCTTGCGTGAATAGGACATCGACATGGGGAGAGCGTGGGCGTCCCGCACGGGCTTTGCCCGTGGCCGGCTGGACACGCCCACGCTCACCAGTTGTGCTTGGCCCCCTCACCGGCCGGGGGTCCTCCGCGCGCACCTCCCTGAGCCACTGCTCACGGTTGTGGTCGCCGCCGGAGGAGAAATGTCGGTCACTGCTGGGTCAGGGTGACTTCGTCGCAGTAGCCGTCGCCGGTTCCGGAGACGAGGTGGCAGTAGATGCGGGCGGTGGTCACACCCGAGCCCGTGGTGAAGGTCGTCGACTGCTTCGAGTAGGTGCTCGATGTGGTCGAGGCGCTCGTGACAGCGGTGCCGTTGTAGAGCTTGGCCTCCAGTGCCGTCGTGGTTCCGGCGGTCTGGCTGGCGATCGCGCCGGTCAGACGGTAGGTGGTGTTCGGGTTGAGGGTGTAGATCAGCTGCCAGAGGGTGCTGCCGCTGAGGGACGAGTTCGTCAGTCCGGCGGCGTTGCCGTTGGACGACGTGCTGGTGAGCGAGAAGTCACCGTTGCGCCAGGGCACGGTGTGGCCGGACTCGAAGTTGCCGTTGATGACGTGGTTCTTGACGGGGGTGACGGCGAGGTCGTCGCAGTAGCCGTTCCCGGTGCCCGAGCTCTTGTAGCAGTACAGCCGCACGGTGCCGTTCGCCGCCCCGGTGGTGAAGTCGGCGGAGACATAGGTCCAGTCGGTGCCGCTGGCGCTCGCCAGCGTCTCCAGGCCGCCGGTGTTCTTGACGCCGACGTTCACGACCTCACCGGCGACGGCGGACTTGACCCAGCCCGAGACGCGGTACGTCGTCCGGGGTGCGACGGGGACGTAGTTCTCCACCGAGGCGGGCGACGGCCCGACCCGGACCGCGTAGGTTCCGCTGTGGGCGCCCGAACTCACCACCGATGCGGAGTTCCACGCGCTCCACGCCGTGAGCGACCCCTTCTCGAACCCGAGGTTCTCGTTCGCGAGACAGGTGGCGTCGTTGGGCGAGCTGAACTGGTCGGCGCCGATGTCGGGCGCGCAGACCGAGGGAACGGGCGAACCCCAGTAGTCCTTGCCGCCGTTGTCGGGGATGACGACTCCCGCGCCGATGGCCGGGGAGCCCGCGGTCAGTTGGTAGCCGTCGACGGAGTCGATGCCCGTGCCGCCGCTGCCGGGCGAGACGAGCAGCGGATCCGCGGTGATGTTGCCGTTCCCGGTCGGCTCGCCCGCCGGGTGGTTGCCGTAGAAGAGGTTGTTCCGCCAGGAGAAGTTCGAGGCCGGCTGGCCGGAGGTGTAGACGTAGTCGCCGCTGCCCAGGTTGTAGATGAGGTTGTTGGCGAGGGTGAGGTCGTTCCAGGCGCCCGAGACCTCGAAGATGTTCGCGGTGGATCCGGACGGGATGTAGATGGTGTTGTTGTAGAACTTGGAGTCCTGGGAGCCGAGCATGTTGACGACGTGGAGACGGTCGTCCTCGCTGACGTTGTAGCGGACCACCGCGTTGCTGCTGAGGCGTGACCCTCCGCCGCAGCCGCAGAAGAGGATGAACCCTCCCTCGTTGTCGTGGCTGTAGTTGTACTGGACGATCGTGCCGTCCTGCCCGTAGTCGACGTCGAAGCCCTGGCCGTCGGGGTTCCCGGAGTTCTTCTTGGTGCCGTACGCCTCGTTGTACTGGATCACGGTCCCGTCGGAGTCCCAGGCCCAGATACCGGCGTTCGCCGCGTTGCTCGCCTTCGCCGCGTTGTAGACGACGTTGTGCTCGATGAGGGCGTCCTTGGACATCTGCACGACGATGCCGTCGCCGTCGGTGTCATGAACGGTGTTGTTCCTGACGACGACACCGGTCCACGGGGTCCAGGCGGGGTTGTTGCAGCCGATGGACGGCCGGCACAGCCAGGTGCTCGACATGTTGATGCCACTGCGGGCGATGTTCGCGACGGTGTTGCCGTCGATGACGACGTCGTTGAAGGCGCTGGGCGTCGTGGTGCCGAGAACGGCGAAGAGGATGCCGGCGCTGCCGTCGACCTCCTTGGAGTTGTTTCCGTTCACATCGTGGATGCTGAGGTTGCTGATCTTGTAGTGGTTGCCGGTGCCGTAGTTCTCCAGCACCACGTAGACACCGCGCCGCGCGTTCGCCCCCTTCACCGCGCCGGTGTTCGTGATCTCCAGGTTGGAGATCTCCCAGTACTCCTGGTTGTGCAGGTAGATCGCGTCCGTGGCGCCGCCCGCGGCGATGACCGGCAGGGCTCCGGTGCCGTAGGCGTCGATGGAGATGGATCCGCCGGACGCGCTGCCCGAGCCCAGCGGGTGCAGGGTGCCGGAGCAGGTCGTCCCTCGCTTCAGCAGCAGCTGGTCCCCCGGTGCGAAGGTCTTCGCGTTGGGGCCCGCCAGGGAGTTCCACGGCGAGTCGGAGGTGCCGGTTCCGTTCGTCGACGCCGAGCAGTCGACGTAGTAGTTGGATCCGGCGGCCTGTGCCGGTGCGGCCGGTGTCAACACCACCGCTGCGCAGGCGAGCAGCAGGGTGACGACCGTGCCTGCGATGGACCGTCTTATCTCTGTGACATGTTTCATGATGCCTCTCCCCGTACAACGCTGTCGGGATGGGTGGGTGGGCTCGCCGTGGCCTTGCGGAGCGCGGCGACGATCGCCTGTGTGGGGACAGGGCGGTTCGCCCAATCGGCGGCGACGTGTCCGTCGGCGCCGATCAGGAGTGTGTGGAGCTGTCCGTCCTTGGACAGCTGTGCGCCGTCGGAGGCCGAGTCCGCGGCGACCACGAGTGCGGGCGGGATGGACCAGTTCGCCGCGAAGTTGCGCAGCGCGGCGTCGGTGGTACGGCCGTCGGAGTCGGTGATGAGGACCCGGACGTCGGGGTACTGCTGCGCCACGCTCTTGAGCGACGGGATCTGGCTCCGTGCGTGCGCGGCCTCGACGTTTCCCTGGTCGTCGACGGGCAGGGCGGATATGACGGTGGGACCGGTGACGGAGATCCCGTTCCCGTCGAGCAGGGTCACACCGGAGCCGGCCTGTTCCTCGGCCTGGCATGCGGTGACGGACAGGAGCGCGGTGACCGACAGGAGCGCGACGACGAACGGGACCGTCCCCGCCCGACGGGCCTTTCGCGTCGCGCGTCGGATGCGTCTCATCGGCTCGGCCCTTCGAGCGGCAGGACAGGGGCTTCGAGGGCTTCGTCGCGGTCGCACACGAGGGTGTCCCCGCCCACCCGCAGGCGGGCCACGTGGATCGAGCTGCGCCGGTGGTGGTAGCCGCTGTCGTCCGCGGCGCCGTCGTCGGTTCGCCCGGGGTGCGTGAAGTAGAAGACGTAGGCGCCGAGTTCGCTGGTGACGACATCGGCGTGCAGGCCGTACGTCCCGTCGTCCGTGCCCTTGCCGGGGCGGTCGAGAATGAGGCCCTGGGGTTCCCAGATCTCCAGGTCCGGTGAGCGGAGGACGCGCAGGCCGTGCCATTCGTCGACGAGCATCCAGTAACTGCCGTCGAGTTCGAAGACGTTCGGGCCCTCGTGTTCCGAGCACTCGACGGCGGGTCCTCGCACGGTCCACAGCGCCAGGTCGTCGCTGTCCGCCGCGTAGGTGTGCTGGTGGTCGGCCTCGTCCTTGTACCACATGCGGTAGCCGCCCGTGGGGAGCCGCAGGACGCAGGCGTCGATCACCCTGTCGGACGACAGCGGCAGAGTGGAGCGGTATGTCCAGGAGAAGAGGTCGTGGCTCGTGTAATGACGGATCACGCGTGCGTGACCCTCCCACTGGGCCGGAACACCGCGGATGACGCTGACGAACATGTGGTACTCGGTTCCGTCGTCAACGATCTCCGGGGCCCAGTAGGTGTGCCGCCCGGGCTCGATGTCCAGCCTTTCGGCGATTCCCCGGTACAGCCAGGTGGCTCCGCCGTCCGCGGAGGACGCGATCCCGATGTCGGTCCCGTGCACCCAGCTCACGTCGTCGGACGGTGGCGCGTCGGCGCGGCGGTTGGTGTAGAGCATCCACCACTCGCCGGCGTGCCGGTTCCAGATGACGGTGGGGTCGGCCGCGCCGTCGTGGACGGGGTCTCGGAACAGGGGGTGGGCAAGGACTGTCATAGGTTCATCCCGGGGGCATGGCGGTGGTTACGGTTCGTCAGTTCTGTCCGTGCGTCAGCCGGATCACGTTCCAGGAGAGCGGTTCGAGTTCGGCGTGCAGGACACCGTCGGCGATGGTCGTGCCGGTGGCGGTGTGCGGGGTGACGCGGTCGGGCCGGTCGGCGGTGTTGGTGGCCTCCGGGTCGCTGTCGGCCAGGACCAGGTGCTCCGCGAGCGTGTGGCCGTCGACGCCGCGCAGGTCGATCCTCAGCGGCAGGGCGTCGCTCTGGCCGCGGTTGACGGCGAAGACGGTGACGTCGCCGGTCTCGTCGTCCATCACCGCGGTGGCGTGCAGCAGCGGCACCTCCCCGAACCTGGCGGTGGTGTACGTCGGGCTGTCCACCTCGACGCGCAGCACCCGGCCGCGGCCGTACGCCGACGCCTGGGCGAAGGGGTAGAAGGTGGTCTGCCGCCAGGCCGGGCCGCTCGGCTCGGTCATGATCGGCGCGATGACGTTGACGAGCTGGGCGAGCGAGGCGGCGGTGACCCGGTCGGCGTGCCGCAGCAGGGCGATGAGCAGCGAGCCGAAGACCACGGCGTCGGTGACGGTGTAGACGTCCTCCAACAGGCGCGGCGCCTGCTGCCAATCCTCGACGTGGTGCGGGTTGGGCCTCTTCTGGTACCAGACGTTCCACTCATCGAAGGAGAGGTTGATGCGCTTGTCCGCCTTGAGACGGGCGCGGACGTGGTCGCAGGTGGCGACGACCGACTCGATGAAGTGCTCCATGTCCACGGCGGATGCCAGGAAGGAGTCGCGGTCGCCGTCGATCTCCTCGTAGTAGGCGTGCAGGGAGACGTAGTCGACGAGGTCGTACGCGGCCTGCAGGACGGTCGACTCCCAGGAGGCGAACGTCGGCATGGAGGAGCTGGAGCTGCCGCAGGCGACGAGTTCCAGGCCGGGGTCGATCTGCCGCATGGCGCGGGCGGTCTCGGCGGCGAGGCGGCCGTACTCCTCGGGGGTCTTGTGCCCGGTCTGCCAGGGGCCGTCCATCTCGTTGCCCAGGCACCACATCTTGATGCCGTACGGTTCCTTGCTCCCGTGGGCGGCACGGCGGTCGGACAGTTCGGTGCCGCCCGGGTGGTTGCAGTACTCCAGCAGCCGTATGGCGTCCTCGACCTCGCGGGTGCCGAGGTTGACGGCCATCATGGGCTCCATGCCGGTCTCGGCGCAGAAGTCCATGAACTCGCTCAGGCCGAACTCGTTGGTCTCGGTGGACTTCCAGGCCAGGTCCAGCCGGGTAGGCCGCTCCTCGCGCGGGCCGACGCTGTCTTCCCAGCGGTAGCCGGAGACGAAGTTGCCGCCGGGGTAGCGGACCGTGGTGACGCCGAGTTCGCGGACCAGTTCCAGGACGTCCTGGCGCAGGCCGTCCGCGTCGGCGGCGGGGTGGCCGGGTTCGTAGATGCCGGTGTAGACGCAGCGGCCCATGTGCTCGACGAACGATCCGTACAGACGGGGGTTGACGCTGCCGACGGCGAAGGCCGGGTCGAGGGTGAAGCGTGCGGGGGTGGTGTCGGGGTGGGACATGACTGCCTTTCAGGCATGTGGGACGAACAGGGGGAGGGCGGTCAGAGCGCCAGTGCGCAGACCACTGAGGGGGCGGTGAGCGGCGGGTGCGGCTGGTCGAGGGTTCCGTCGTCCAGGACGCGCAGGGCGGCGAGGGTGCCGCTGTGCTGGTTGGCGACGAGGAGATGGCCGGCCGCCAGGGTCAGGCCGCGGGGCCAGGTGCCGCCGGCGGGGACCTCGCCGAGCGGTTCCAGGGTGGTGCCGGCGAGCCGGAACGCGGCGATGGTGTCCGCGCCGCGGTTGGTCACCCACACGAAGCGTCCGCAGGGTGAGGCGACGATTCCGCCGGGCTGGTTGACGACGTCCCGGGCCACCGTGGCGGGCACGGCGGAGAGGGCCGTCAGGGTGCCGTCGGTGACGTCGTAGCGGTGGCAGGTCACGGTCGAGGACAGCTCGTCGGCACTGAACACCAGGTCCCCGCCGGGGGCGAAGACGAGATGGCGGGGGCCCGATCCCGCGCGCATCGGATTCACCGCGGCCCGCTCCAGGGTTCCGGTGCGGGTGTCGAGCCGGTAGGTGATCACCGCGTCCGCCCCGAGGTCGGTGGCCAGCACGAAACGGCCCGCCGGGTCGACGAGGACCTGATGGGCGTGGCTGCCTTCCTGCCTTCCGGTGACCGGTCCCGATCCCTGGTGGACGACGAGGTCGGTCGGTTCCAGCAGGCGTCCGTCCGCGGCGAGCCGGTGCACCGCGACCGTGCCGGGTGCGGCGTCGCTGCCGTAGTTCGCGGTCAGCAGCCACTCCCCACCCGGGTGGACGGTGAGGTGGCACGGGTTGGTCCCACCGCTGCTGACCGGGTCGCCCAGCGGGGACAGGTTGCCGTCGCCGTCGTGGGCGACGACGCTGACGGTTCCCGTCTCCGTCTCGTTCGTGCTGTAGACGACGTCGAGCGACGGGTGCACGGCCAGGAAGGATGCCCCGCTGACGGGCAGCGGCTTCACCTGGTCGTCGTATTTCATGCGGCCGGTGGTGGGATCGAGGAGCAGCGCGGCGACACCTGTGCCGTCACCACCGGAGTCCGGGGTGTAGGAGCCGGTGAGGACGCGGATCGCGCCGATGGAGGGGGGTGTGGGCATGAGTGGTCCTGAAAGTCGCTTGTGCCAGTGCGGAGGGAGGTGTCAGCGGACGATGTCGTCGTGGTGATCCAGCAGCCCCAGTTCGGAGCGCCGGGGCAGGCCCTCCCAGTCGCCGGCGGTGCTCACCGCGAAGGCGCCGAGCAGAGCCGCCGTCCTCAGCCGCCGTTCCGGGGGCTCGCCCGCCAGCAGGTCGGCGAGGAACCCGGCGACGAACGCGTCTCCCGCGCCCACCGAGTCGTACACGCGGACCGGCACGGCGGGCTGCCGGTGGGGCCGTCCGTCGAGGAGGGCGTACGCCCCGTCGGCACCGAGCTTGATCACGGCACCGCCGGGTCCGAGGTCGCAGATTCCCCTGGCGAGTTCCTCCGGTCCGTCGACGCCGGGCACGACGAGCCCGGCCTCGTGCGGTCCGGCGAAGACCAGATCGCTCCTGCGCAGCAGGGGCAGCAGGGCACGCCGGGCCTCGGTCTCGCTCCACAGCAGCGAGCGGAAGTTGACGTCCAGGGTGACCGTCACTCCGGCGTCGGCGGCGATGTCCACGGCCCGGGTCACAGCCGCGGCGGGCCCCTCACCGAGCGCCGGAGTGATGCCCGTGATGTGCAGGACCGCCGCTCCCGCGACGATGTGCTCGGGGATGTCGTCGGCGGTCAGCCGGGCCCCGGCCGTGTGGGCGCGGTAGTAGCGCGTACGGCTGTGGGTGGAGGTGCGGCGTTCCTTCAGCAGCAGGGAGGTGGGGGCGGGATCCCGCGCGGCGACCGTGGTGACCCCTTCGGCCCGAAGTTCCCGCAGGACGAGTTCGCCGAGTTCGTCGTCGCCCACCCGGCCGATCCAGGTCGCTGAGCCGCCGAGCCGGCTGACCCCGACGGCGACGTTGGACTCCGCGCCCGCGATCCCCAGGCGCAGTGATGTGCCGAGCGCGAACGGGCCGGGTTCCCGGGCCGCCATGACGGCGAGCACGTCGCCCAGGGTCACGAGGTAGGGCTCGCCGGGCGGGGATGAGGATATGCTCATGCGCTCGCCTCCCCAGACCGTGCGGTGGCCCCGACCACGTCCAACAGGATGCGTGCCCTCACGGTGAGGGCCTCCAGTGCCTGCGGAGTCGAGTCCTGGTCCGCCCCACGCAACAGCGGGGAGCCGATACCGACCGCACAGGCTCCCGCATCCAGGTAGTCACGCGCCTCGTCGATGCCGACGCCGCCGACGGCGACGAGCGGGATGTCGGGCAGGGGCGCTCGCAGTTGGCGCAGGTGGGCGGGGCCGCCGGTGCTCGCGGGGAACAGCTTGACGGCGGCGGCGCCCGCCCGCCACGCCTGGGACACCTCGGTCGGTGTCCAGGCGCCCGGGTAGCAGGGGATGCCGCTGTCCGCCGCGTTCCGGACGACGGCGGTGTCCACGACGGGGGCGACCAGGAACTCCGCTCCCGCCGCCAGAGCGTCCCTGGCCTGGCCGGCGGTGATCACGGTGCCCGCGCCGACCGCGACGTCCGGGCCGAGTTCCGCCCTGATGGCGGCCAGCGCGTCGAGCGCTCCGGCCGTGGTGAGAGTGACCTCCAGGCAGGTGACGCCGCCGGACGCGAGGGCCCGGGCCACGGCGGGCAGTCCGGAGGCGTCTGCCGACCTGAGAATGGCCATGACGCGGCTCCGGCCGAGCTGCGGGGTAAGGGCAGGTCGCTCCCTCATGAACCCACCGCCGCGGGGCACATGGGCGTTCCCTGGGTGTGCGTCATGCGAAGTTCCTTTGCCTGAAGGTGAGTTGGTGAACGTGGGGTCACTTGAGTCCGGAGGTGGCGGCGCCGGTGACAAAGCCCCGCTGCACGATCAGGAACAACGCCAGCACCGGGACGACGTACATCACCGCGCCCGCGGCGACCAGGTTCCCCAGCGGTGCGCCGTGTTCGTTGACATAGCCGTAGGCGAGCTTGACGGCGAGGGTGGTGTGGGTGTCGTCCAGCAGCAGGGCCGGCGCGATGTAGTCGCCCCAGGTCCAACTGAAGGAGAGGATCAGGCTGGTGGCGATGACCGGCCATGACTGGGGCAGGAAGATCCGCCAGAAGATGCGGATCTGCCCGCAGCCGTCGACGATTGCGGCCTCCTCCAGTTCCTTGGGCATGTTCGAGAAGAACTGCCGGAAGAGGAAGATCAGGTACGGGGCTCCGCACAGGCCCCACAGCACCCATGGCACATAGGTGTTGGTGAGGTGCATCTTGGCGAACAGCAGGTAGGTCGGGATGAGGGTGAGGACCTGCGGCAGCATCATCGTCGACAGCAGCACGGAGAAGATCAGCCGCTTGCCGGGCGCGTTGAGACGGGCGAATCCGTACCCCGCCCATGCGGAGGCCAGGGTGACCAGCAGGGCGTAGACGGTGGCGATCGTCAGGGAGTTGCGGGCGTAGCCGAGGTAGTCGATCTGGGTCAGCGCGTCATGGAAGTTGTTCAGGCTGGGGTCGTGCGGCCACCAGTGGACGGGCAGCGCGCGCAGTTCGGAGGGGTCCTTCAGGGCGGTGTTCAGCAGCCAGGCGAACGGGCCGAGGAAGAGGACGAGGGCGCCGACGAGCAGCATGTAGACGGCGCTTCTGCGGGGGAACACCATCACTTGTCTCCGATCGTGCGCGGCCTGGACTGCTTGGTCGGCTCCGGGTCGACGGAGTAGAAGACCGCACCCTTGCTGAGTCTGAAGACGAGGAAGGTGATCGCGATGATGATCAGGAACAGCACCCAGAGCATCGCGGAGGCGTATCCGTAACGGCCGTTGGCGAAGTACTGGGCGAACACGTGGATCATGAACAGGTAGTTGCCCTCGGGAACGGACGTGACGCCCCTGGGGGTGGGGTCGAGAGAGATCAGCAGCGGCAGGAAGCTCTGCACGGCGGCGATGATGCCCGTGATGACCTGGAAGAACAGCACCGGGGAGAGCATCGGCACGGTGATCTTGGTAAAGGACTGCCAGGCGTTCGCCCCGTCCATGCGGGCGGCCTCGTGCAGCTCCTTGGGGATGTCCTGGAGCCCCGCCAGCGAGATGATCATGGTGTTGCCGGCGCCCCACAGGGTCAGGGTGACCAGGACCCAGCGGGCGTAGGGGTCCATCAGCCAGCTCACACCGTCGATGCGCAGGGCGTCCAGGACGCCGTTGGCCGCGCCCGAGTCCCGGTCGAAGATCAGCTTGAAGGTGAGAGCGGCACCCACCGGCGGGACGACCGCGGGCAGGTACAGCAGGGTGCGGAACAGGCCGCGGGCCCGGATCGGCTGGTTGACCAGCACCGCCAGCAGCAGCCCCGCGGCGATGGACAGCGGCACGGTGAGCGCGACGAAGACGCCGGTGCGGGCCAGGGAGGACATCGTCTCCGGGTCGGTCAGGACCTCCCGGTAGTTCTCCAGACCGACGAAGCGGGAGTTGTTCGACAGTCCGTCGGCGTTGGTCAGACTCAGCCACAAGGCGTAGCCGAGCGGGAAGGCCGTCAGGGCCAGGAAGCCCAGCACCCAGGGTCCGGCGAACACGTAGAAGGACCAGGCCCGCCGGGTGGTCAGCGAGCGGGGTCTGCGACCGGCGTTCGCGCCGGTGCGGGGCCCGGGCCGGGCGGCCGTCTCCCCGGAGGGGGACGGCGCGCCCGGCGCGGTGATCTGTTCGGTGCTCACCCCACGAGCTCCTTGCCCTGGGCAAGCTGCTCGTTCATCCGGGAGTTGAGCTGGTCGGCGACCTTGCCGGCGGACGTGCCGGACTTCACGGCGCCCGGCAGCACCTTGTTCAGCACGCCCTCCAGGGCGGCCTGCTGGGCGTAGGGGGTGAAGCTGAGGACGGAGAAGTGCGGCAGCTCCTGTTCCTGCACCGCGAACGCCTGCTTCTGGAAGGCGTTGGTCTGCGGCATCTTCGGGCGCAGCGACTTCAGCGAGGGTATGCCCCAGCCGCTGGCCGCCCGGTCCTGTGCGGGCTTGCCGCCGAAGTACCACTCGAAGAACTTCCAGGCGGCGTCCTTGTTCTTGGCGTCCCTCGGGATCCAGAAGCCGGTGGCGCCGAAGCAGGAGCTGACGCGGTTGCCGCCGAGCTGCGGGGCCGGCGCGAAGCGGGAGACCCCGGCGAGCTTGGGGTCGGCGCCGATCAGCCCGCCGAACCAGTAGCCGTTGCAGCTCATCGCCATCCGGTTGGCCTGGTAGGTGGGGCCGTCCCAGCCGTCCGGGTTGGGGTTGACGACGCTCGGGCCGATGTCGGCCTTCGCGTACTCCAGGTACCACCGCAGTGCCTTCAGCGCCTCCGGGGAGGAGAAGTCCACCGTAGCCAGGTCCTCGGTGAACAGGCTGCCGCCGGCAGATGCGGTCATCCCCATGAGCTGCGGGAAGACGCCCATGCCGGTGGCGTTCAGGCCGTACACCTTGACCTTGCCCAGGCGGCGCTTGACCAGCTTCTTGCCCAGGTCCAGCCACTCGTCGTAGGAGATCGGTTCCGTAGCGCTCGGCGCGTCCAGCTTTGCGGTCTGGAACAGGTCGGTGCGGTACCAGAACATGGAGTCCTGGGAGTAGTCCTTGGCCATGCCGTAGCGCGGACCCGCGCCCTGCTTCTTGCCGTCGTAGCGCCACACGTCGTTGACCGGGTCAAGGTCGGAGGGCTTCAGCACCGAACTCTTGGAGAAGTACGGGTCCAGGTCCGTCATCAGGTCGCGGGCGGCGAAGTACGGGGTCTCGGTTGCGCCGAAGCCGCGGACCACGTCCGGCGGGTTCTTGGCGGCGAGCATGGCGTTGAGCTTGGTGGCGTCCCAGATGATGACGTTGAGGTTCATCCCCAGCGCCTCTTCGGCGGCCTTGAGGCCCTTCTTGTCCCACTCGTTCTCGACCGTCATCACGGTGAGCGTTGTTTTGCCGCTCCCCGAGTCGTTCGTGCCGTTGTCGACGGAGCCGGCGCAGGCGGACAGACCGGTCGCGGCGAGCGCGGTTCCGGCGGAGACGGCGAGGAAGCGCCGTCTGTCGAGGGATGTCGTCGTTGACATGGGCATAGCGATGGGCCTTTCGTGGCGGGACGTACGCGGTTGCGGGACGTACGACGGCTGCGGGACGTACGACAGGGTCCGTGGCGGCATGCGGGGCTGCCGCGGGAGGCGAACGCAGGAGTGGGGCGGCCGGTGGAACACCGGCGCTCGGCGGTGGTGCGAGGTGCCCTGAACGTGAGCGCATCCGTCTGCTTGGACGAGTGTGCGCACCGGTGTCAGCGGACTGCGGCTGCGACGGTGGTCGCGTCGGCAGTGAGTTCGGGGCGGCTCTTGCGGCCAGCTGATTCCACGTCAACTGTGGCCGAGATCGAGCAGTATCAGCCAAGCCGGTTTCTAGTGCTCTGTTCAGACTTATCGCTTATTTGAGACCGAGGAAACCGGTTGACTGAAGCTTTCGCGAACGTTAAATTGCGTTGCCAGAAGGTGTCAAGGGGCAAGAACTCGCCATCCTCGATCCGCACCAGCGGACCAGGGCGACACCCACCGGAGAGGGGGAGCACGTGCCGGAACAGCCCGTCCGGGCCAAGCTCGTGGATGTGGCCCACGCGGCCGGGGTCTCGAAGGCCACCGTGTCCAAGGTGCTCAATGGCCGACAGGACATTTCGGTACGGCCGGAGACTCGCCGGCGCGTCCACGAGGCAGCCGAGGCGCTCGGCTACCGGCCCCACTCCGGGGCCCGGGCCCTGGCCGGCGCCAGCACACACGCGCTGGCCCTGCTGATCCCCGCCCTTGCCAACCCCACGTATGTCACCATCGCCCGCGGCGCATACCAGCGGGCCCGCGAGCTGGGCTATCTCTCCCTGCTGGCTGAGGATTTCGACGGGCAGGAAGCAGACGAGTCCTTCCACGACCTGGTACAGGAGGGCAGGGTCGACGGGCTGCTCATCGCCTCGGCCCGCCCCGGCCATCCCCTGCTGGATGCGCTGAGCCGCAGCGCGATCCCGCACGTCTTCCTCAACCGCTCGGTCGAGGGCTCCCGCCGCAACATCACCATGGACGTCGCCCGCTCCAGCGTGACCGCGCTCGACCATCTGCACGGCCTCGGCCACCGAGTGGTCGGACACATCGCGGGCCCTCCCGGGATCACCCCCAGCGAGGTCCGCAAGGAGGCGTTCCTGCGGCACGCCGACACACTGGGGCTGGACGCGGCTCCGGTCGCGTCCGGGGACTTCACCGAGGATGGCGGCGGGTCCGCGGCGCGGGCACTGCTGCGCCCCGCTGACGGCGACCGGCGGCAACCGGTCACCGCCATCTACACCAGCTCGCTCGCCCAGGCGATAGGCGCCATGGCGGCGATCAGGGACCTCGGCCTCAGGATCCCGGAGGACGTGTCCGTGGTCGGCAACGACGACCTACCCGTGGCCGCGCACCTCCATCCCCCGCTGACCACCGTCGCGATGCCCCTGCACGAGCTGGGAACCGCCGCGGTGGACGCCCTGGTGGCCACCATCGACGGCAAGCCGACGGGAGACGTCGTCGTTCCGACCGAGCCGCGGCTGATGCTGCGCGGCTCCACGGCCAGACCAGCACGACCAGGAGAAACGCCATGACCGTCGCCGCCGCACCGGCACGTTTCACCGGCCGTACGGCCCTGCTCACCGCGGCCGCCTCCGGGATCGGGGCGGCCACCGCCCGCCGGCTGGCGGCCGAGGGAGCGTCCGTCCTTGTCACCGACGTGGATGCCAAGGGCGCCCATCGCGTCGCCGAGGAGATCCACGCCGAGGGCGGGCAGGCACGAGACCTGCCGCTGGACGTCACCTCGCCGACGGAGTGGGCGGCGGCCGTCGCCGAGGCCGAGTCCTGGACGGGACACCTCGACGTTCTCCACCTCAACGCCGGTCGCAACCTGCCGGGAGCGGCACACGAACTCGACGACGCCGCCTGGCACGACCAGCTGCGGCTCTCCCTCAACTCGGTGTTCTACGGCGTCCGGGCCGCGGTGCCGCTACTCAGGACGGCCAGGGGCGCGGTGGTGATCACCTCCTCCGTCCACGCGGCCATCGGCTTCAAGGGCTTCCCGGCGTACGCGGCCGCCAAGGGCGGAATCGACGCTCTAGTGCGTCAGTTGGCCGTCGAGTACGGCGGACAGATCAGGTTCAACGCCGTCCTGCCCGGAGCCGTGGTCACCGCCCTGTGGGCCGCGGCGCCCCCGGAGTACAAGGCGCAGACCATCGCGCGCACGCCGGTCGGCAGACTCGGCGCCCCAGACGACATCGCCGCCGCCGTGGCCTTCCTCGCCTCCGAGGACGCCTCCTTCATCACAGGACAAAACCTGCTCGTGGACGGTGGCCGCAGCATCAGCTCCCAGGAGTAGGCCGCCGGGCCGCGCCTGTACCGGGCGGCAACCGCCATACCCGTCCGACACCGACCCGATCGCCGCACCCCGGCGGACAGCCCCCGCCGCACGGACGCCCGCAACCCTTCCTCGGACCCGCCCTTCCCCCTCCCCCGAGCCGGCGGCTCCCCGCGCCCGCTCCGACCACGACCGACGCACCCGCCCACCACCGGTTCGCCAGGCCGTACACAGCACAGAACACAGAACCCGGAGACCCACCCCATGAAGATCACTGGATACGAGCTCTTCCTCGTCGAACCGCGCTGGCTCTTCCTCCGCGTGGACACCGACGAGGGCATCTCCGGCTGGGGCGAGCCCATAGTCGAGGGCAAGGCCCAGACCGTCGCCCGCTGCGTCGAGGAGATGTTCGACTACCTGCTCGGCCAGGACCCGGCGCGGATCGAGGAGCACTGGCAGGTCCTCGCCAAGAGTGGCTTCTACCGCGGCGGAGTCGTCCTGAACAGCGCCCTGGCCGGCATCGACCAGGCCCTGTGGGACATCGCGGGCAAGACCCACGGCGTCCCGGTCCACCAGCTCCTCGGCGGCCACGTCCGCGACCGGGTGCGCGTCTACGGCTGGGTCGGCGGCGAAACCCCCGAGGAACTGGGCGAATCGGCGGCCGCGCAGGTCGCCAAGGGCATGACCGCGGTCAAGCTCAACCCCTGCGGCCAGCTGGAGCCCCTCGCCACGCCCGCCGCGATCAACGCCATCGTGGACGGAGTGACCGCGGTCCGCGAGGCCATCGGCCCGGACCGCGACCTGGCGCTCGACTTCCACGGCCGCTTCAGCGGGGCGATGTCCCGCCGCGTACTGCCCCTCCTGGAACCGCTCCTGCCGCTCTTCGTCGAGGAACCCGTGCTGCCGGAGTTCTCCCAGGACCTCGGCGCCGTGGTGCGCTCCACCTCCATCCCCATCGCCACCGGCGAACGGCTCTACTCCCGCTGGGACTTCCGCTCGGTGCTCTCCGACGGCATCGCCGTGGCCCAGCCCGACATCAGCCACGCCGGCGGCATCTCCGAGACCCGCCGGATCGCCGCGATGGCCGAGGCCTACGACGTCATGGTCGCCCCACACTGCCCGCTCGGCCCGATCGCCCTCGCAGCCAGCCTGCAACTCGACTTCGCGATCCCCAACTTCCTCATCCAGGAACAGGCACTGGGCATCGGCTACGGCGACAGCAGCGGACTGCTGGACTACCTCGCCGACACCACGCCCTTCACCTTCCGCGACGGCTACATCGACCGCCCGACCGCGCCCGGTCTCGGCATCACCATCGACGAGGACGCGGTCCGGGCCGCCGCCGAACGCGGCCACCGCTGGCGCAACCCGGTCTGGCGCAACACGGACGGCTCACTGGCCTCCTGGTAGCCCGGGGGGGCAGGTCCCGGCCGGACGGCCGCAGCACGCGGCCTCCGGCCCCGGCCATCCACCCGACAAGCCCCCAGGTCCCGGAGTCGTCTTCCGCGGCCAGCGTCCCGGACCAATCGAGCGGCGCCAGTGCCGCACCCACCCCCGACGAACAGACCACGGCCGCGGCTTTCGCCGCTGCAGCAGACCACCGTGCGCGCATCGCAGTCCCGCGGTCAGGTGTCGTCACCCATGACCACGACCAACCACAGCCGCTTGGGGCCGGCTTCAGCGTGGTGTTCCGTACCCGTGGATCCCCGGGATGGCGAGTTTTCCGCCTGTCTGTCCAGCCTGGTCGATGTCGGCGTCGTCCAGGCCGAGTTGGAGCTTGAGGTCGAGCTTCCCGAGCGTGTCGTAGAGCCACTCCGGAATGGTGTCCGGGGTGAGGTGCAGGCGGAGGACGGGTGGTGCGGGAAGGTTTTCGATGCTGGAGAGGGTGCCGGTCAGGCTTTCGACGTACATGGTGATCTCGTCGCCCCGGAGCGTGGAGGTGGAACCGGGCGCTCCGTCGATGTGCTGGATCTGTGGGCCGACGGGTACAGCCATCTTCAGGTCGCGGATCGTGACCGCCGCCGCGGTGAACTTGAGCACCCGTTTGGGCCCGGCGGCTGTCTCCACGGTCACCACGCCGCCGAAGACGAGGTCGTGCAGTTCGAGGCGGCTCCCCTTCATGTTCCATGCCTCGGCGGAGAATCGGCCGGCCTCGTGTTCCTCGGGGGCCTTGAGGTCGCTGATGTCGCAGGTGCGGGCAGTTCCTTGGGACGACTCCGGTCGGGGCGACGGCTCGACGGCCCGGTGGCTGGGAGCAGGTGATACGGGCGTGGTGGACAGCCGGGGCTCGGGCGGTGCTCCGGACTCTGGCCTCGAAGTTGCCGAGCTTGGTGAAGGGCTCGCGTGGAGTGAGGGGCTCGCGTCGGGTGACGGGCTTCGCTGCTCGGCGTCGTCGCGGAAGAGGAGACCGAGGATGTCCGCAAGGCTCGTTGTCGCGGAGGTCGCGCTGGGCGAGGGGGTGGGAGTGGCGGTCGGTGCTGGGGTCGGGCTCGCTCCCTCGTCGTCCGTGTGCCGCGGCGGCGTGACGGGCTCCCCGCTTGGGTGAGCGCTGGGCGTGCGGGGATCAGCGGACGGGGTGAGGCTTGCGGGAGCGTTCGTCGCAGAGGTTGAGGTGTCGTCGGGACGGGCGCAGTCGACACCGGTGGTTCCAGGCGCGCCTGACACCTCTTCGGAAACGGAGAGCGCCGCGGTGGCGCTCGTGTCGGCGGACTCCGGCAGGCGTTGACTTCCCAGGATGAGGGCGGTCGGCAGCGCGGTCAGCGCGAGTGCCCTCCCGACAGGCAGACGCAGACGCGTCAGCGCGGATGTACGGGGGATGGCGTGCCGGCCCCTCGGTGGTCGCGCGAATCGGGGGGCTGCGGCCTCGCCGCGGGTGTACGGCGACTGGTCACTCACTCCCCTGTCCTCCCGCCCGGCTGACGGCGACAGACGGCTCCTCGGCGGCGTCGGGTACGTCCTCCGGGTGCCCGTCCACCGGGCCCCACGCCAGAGCCATGAGTCCGCCCCCCGCCGCGAGCAGTGTGCCGACGAAGAATCCGCCGAAGTTGGAGATGGGAAGCGACAGCACGCCGAGGAACACCGCGACGCAGCCGGCGAAGAACCTGATGATCGGCTGGAACCAGAGGAGTCCGCCAAGGACGATCAGCGTCAGACCGATGACCAGGGACCCGGCCCCCGCAGTGGTGGACATCGCCACGGACAAGGCGCCCAGGGAAAGGTTGAAATACGGGAAGTAGATGATGGGCGCAGCGGCAAGGAGCACCAGCAGACCCGCCCAGAAGGGGCGGGTGCGCCGCCAGGCCCGGAAGTCCCGGCGAGCGCGGGCGAAGCCGCTGTCACTGTGGGGGTGCGCGGGTGCACCTGCACTCGCCATGTGGCAGCTCCCAAGTCGTGAGTGGGTGAGGGTGTCCGCGAGGACGGTGGAGCACTACCGCCCCCTGGTAGTCGCCGGCCGCTTGCGCGCACGGGAGACTAGAGGGCGGGAGCGAGGTCAGAAGCAGTCGTGGCGGCCGGCCGCGATGTTCATGTGCAGGCCCGACAGTTCGAATGTGCCCGCAGAACTGGCCCAGACCTTCTGGTGGGCATCAATGATCTCGACCGAATCCGCCTGCTGCGCATAGCCGTTGGGATCGACCTTGTCCTTCGGGTTGACCTGACCCTTGGTCATGGCACCGGTGGCGACGCCGATGTCGACGTTGGTGAAGGTGCCCTTCTTGGCCTGGAGGTCGGTCATGTCGATGTACAGGTCCTTGGCTTTGACCGGCGTACCCGATCCGCCCGCCTTCAGCGTCATCGTGTAGGTCCCGAGCACGGGGATGTCCACCGGCACGGACTGGCACATGTCGACGATCGTCGCGTTCTTGATGGACGACACGGAGACGGGCACGTGCTTGCCGTTCTTGGCGACGTCCACCGTGGCGTAGTTGCCGAATCCGGTGCCGCTCAACTTGCCTGCCGAGACCTGGAAGTCGGAACCGGAGATGCTGAACGAAGCGGCCAGTACGCCCTGGGCCATGGAGACGGCGACCGCCGCCGTGGCGGCCACCGTCGGCACCGCGCCGACGGCGAAGCGCTTCCAGTGGGTCTTGCCGATGCGCTGGGACATGGTGTGGTTCTCCGTTGTCGATGCGTACGAGACGACCGGACCCAGAACTGACTGGCCCGGGCCGGGGGAAGAACTACGGCTGGGTGTGGCCGTGGCGGTGCAGGCGGCTTCCGCGGGCGTATGTCGTCCACGCGCACGAAGAAGTGGGCACACCGAAGAAGCACTCGATAGTGTTACTACCGAGTACTCGATAGTGGCACTATCGAGCTCGGTGGGGCAACCCCCGGTAACGCGATACTGGAGGGACAGTTGAGCGTGAGGGAGCGCATGAGGATTTCAGAGCTCAGCCGACGGTCCGGGGTTCCGGTGGCGACCATCAAGTTCTACCGACGGGAAGGGCTGCTCCCCGAGGGACGCGCGCTGAACCCGACCACGGTCGAGTACGACGAGGAGCACATCCAGCGGCTCCGTCTGATCCGTTCCCTCATCCAGCTCGGCGGGCTCTCCGTCGCCCGCACCCGTGAAGTGCTCGAAGCCGTCGACCGTCCACTGGATGCGTTCGAGACTCTGGGCGTCGTCCACCACGCACTGCCCGTGCCCTCTGCGGAGACGAACGGGAAGGGCGGCGCGGACAGCCAGGACGGTCCCGGAGCGGAGAGCGCCGCCGACGAGGCTCTGCCGGGCGCGGCCGCCGCGAGGGTCGAGGCTCTCATCGAGACCATGGGCTGGCGGATCTCCGACGCGTCACCGCACCGCCCCGCACTCGCCGAAAGTCTCGCCGCGCTGAGCCGTCTCGGCACCGACTACACGGCCGACGACCTCATCCCCTACGCACAGCTCGCCACCTCCACCGCCGATTTGGACTTCGCGCAGTTCGAGGGGATCGAGGACCGCATCGCCCTCGCCGAGCGGGCGGTGGTCCTCACCGTGCTGTTCGAGCCGGTCGTCCGGCTGCTACGGCGCCTGGCCCAGGAGGACGCGAACCACCGTCGCCATGATCGCCGTGGGTGCGGGCGGGGCGAGCATCCGGAGGAGTGAGTCCCCAGCAGTACACCGCCGACACCCCCCGCTCGCGACGGCAGCGAGGGCCGAAGTGCCTCGGGTGAAGGCACTTCGGCCTCTCGGGAGGGATCAGCCCGTGGCGACGAGGACCCGCTCGTCGGTGTCCTCCGGACATGCTGTCGCTGACCGCGACCTTCGGGATCCCGTGCCCGGCTCCAACCTACCGGCGTGCTCATCCCATCAGGGAGGTACCGGCCCCCGGCGGCTTCATCCAGCCCATGCAGGGCGACGTTCAACAGCGTCGGGCTGATAGCCCGCCTTGTGGAGCCCTCGCCTCGGTCGAGGTGAGCTGTTCACGCTCGACCACGCCCGGCTTCAGCCACTGCTTGGGTGGCGGCCAGCGACGCGGTGGCCGCGGTGAGGAACGTACGTCGTTTCATGGGAGCGTCTCCTGTTGGGTCAAGTCGCTGGAGGGTGCGGCGGGTTGCCGCATCGCCTCGGCGCGTGGGGGGGGATCGGCCGGACGCTGCCGTGGCCGGTGGAGGACGCCGCCTCCAGCAGCCGCTCTCGGGGAGTCGGCTTCGCCCGTGTGGTCAGGGCGAGCCGGAGCCCACCTGGACGGCAGGTACCTCGTGCGTTCCTCCCACCCGAAGCTGTCCGCCGGGGACATCGCCTGCGGCTGCCGCCAGCTCCTGGAAGGGGAACGGGACCAAACGCTCAGTGGATCTGGTTCTGTCAGGTCTACCGGGCTGCCGGGCGGGTCTTCGCGACCATGCTGCGGTCCCCCGAGGAGACCATCGCGTGAATGGGCATGGTGGCGACGCTCATGAGCGTCGCGAGGCCCCGGCGGCCCTGCTGGCGGGCGAGCGCCGGACCCATGAGGTGCATCAGGGCGGTGAGGGCCGGCATCGGACGCCCGAAGAGCGTGATCTCCGTGATGCGTGCCTGGTCGTCGAGCCGCAGCATCTGCACCTCCTCGAACGGCTGGGAACCCACCCGCGCCCGGTAGACCAGCGCGTACGTGTCGCCCTCGCCGGTCTGGGTGTGGTAGCGGACATCCTTGACCGCCGCGAACGCCACGGTCAGGAAGTCGCGCAGCTGGTCAGATCCCTCGAAGCGGAACTGGTCGGTGAGCGGCGAGCTGAGCACGACGTCCGGGCTCAGGCACGCGACCGCGGCTTCGACGTCACCGCGTTCCTCGGCGGAGCGCCAGCGCGCGACGGTAGCGGCGGCGGAGTGCAGGGTCTCGGACACGGGTCTCTCCCGGAATCAACGGCGCGATGGGGTTTGCGGGTGGCGGATGGCCAGTGGCGGATGACGGGTGGCGGGGGGCGGGGGTCAGCCGGTGAGCTTGTTCATGCTGCGGATCTGCTTGTCCAGGACCCAGGCGGGAACGAAGCGGAGCAGGCGTGCGCGTCCGGCCATGGGGCCGGCGGCGTAGCTCAGTTTCGGCTTGGTGTCGGTCGCGGCCGTGACGATCGCCTTGGCGACCACCGCGGGGTCGTCACCGGCCTTGATCGCCTCCGTCATCAGGCGGTCGAAGACGCGCCGCTGGTCGGCGTAGGTCTGCAGGGGGCTGTCGGGCTTGGCGCTGTTGGCCTCGAACCCGGTGTTGGTGTAGGCGGGTTCGACCAGGAGCGAGCGGACGCCGTACTGCCGCACCTCGTGGTCCAGGGACTGGGAGTAGCCCTCGATCGCGTGCTTGGACGCGCCGTAGACAGCCATGTAGGGAGCGGGGATGAACCCCTGCACGGACGAGAGGTTGATGATGCGCCCGCGCCCCTGAGAGCGCATGTGCGGCAGGACCTCCCGCACCATGCGCATGACCCCGAAGACGTTGATGTCGAAGACGCCCTGGGCCTGCGCGAGGGAGGTTTCCTCGGCCGCGCCGATCGAACCGATACCGGCGTTGTTGACCAGGACATCGATCCGCCCGAACCGGTCGATCACCTCTCTGACCACGGCGGTCACCGACTTGTCACTGACCACGTCGAGGTCGAAGAACGTCACACCCCGCAGCGGGGCGACACGCGAGGTGTCGCGGCCCGTGCCGGCCACCTCGAAACCCGCCGCGACCAGCGCGAGCGCCGTCTCCCTGCCGATACCGGAGGACGCACCCGTCACCAGGGCCACCGGCCGATTCGTCGTCATCATGCACTCCCGAACTCATCTGGGAAACCGATCGGTTTCCTTTCGCCTCACTGTAAACCGATCGGTTTCCGATCCGCAAGCTCAAGCAACGAACCGATCCCCGCCCGCGCCACCGGCCGCCTGCAGGTTGAGCTGACCGGCGCCCGCCAACATGGCGGCATGGGCTGGGTGAGCAGGCAGGAGAGACGCGGGAGCCTCATCCCCGCGCTGCGATCGCCGAGTTCGCGCTCACCGGCCACTACGGCACCTCCACCCAGACGATTGCCAAGCGTGTCGGTGTCCCGCAGCCGTACCTCTTCCGACTCTTCCGGGCGAGAAGGCGATCGTCGCCACCGCCTTGACGCGGAACACGGAAAGCGCCCGTCTGGCGTTCGAGAGCGTGACCAAAGGGATGAGGGGCACGAGCGGGCCTCCCCGCGCCATGTGCAGCCCAATGGCGATCGGTTACACGCGGCCGATCTCGGCACACCCCGAAACGCTCAGATGCAGATGCAGGGATACGCCGTCCCGGCAGCCACCAGGCAGTAAAAGCCCTCGGCGGCGTCCGGTGAGACGGACAGGAGCCCGATGTCGTCGACCGTGATCACTGGCGGTGCGCAGTACTCGATTCCGCCGAGTGCTCCACCGCGCAAATGCGGACAGCGGCTGCGGTCGAGAGACGCAGGCACTTAGCGGGCCTGGACGGGGCGCCGGGTTCCACTGCCCGGGACGGTGGAAGATTGCTGGTCAGCCGAGGGTGGGCAGCAGCGCGAGTCGTTCGAGGGCGGTGGTGATCTCGCCGGTCCAGGGCCAGTGCCGGTGAGGCGGAGAATCCTGCGCCGGCCGGTGGTGACGCGCTGGGCGGCCGCGGAGAACAGGCGGAATCGCAGGCGGCGGGGTTCCCAGCGTCGGGCCTTGCCCGTGAGGGCAGCATGGGCATCCAGGCCAGCAGGTCGAGGGCGATCTGGACGATCTCCAGCCAGACCTTGTTTTGGGCTGCTGTGTGGCGGGGCAGGTGGCGCAGGCCGGTGGTCCGGGCGGCCCGGATCCGGTCCTCGGCCCGGGCCCGCAGCCGGTGACGGAGCTCCAACTCGGCGATCGGCCGGTCAGGGGTGTTGGTCGCGAAGCACGTGATCCGCATGGCGTCCGCGTCCGTGATCCTCAACTGGGCGCCAGGACGGGGCCGTTCCTTTCGGACGATCAGTCGCATGCCCTTGAGCCGGCCGTCCACGAGCTTGCCATCGTCCTCGCCTGGCGAGCCTTCTGGTTCCACTCCTTGGAGGGGCGGTCCACCAAGACCGCCCCTGACACGCCATCAGCCAACTGCACTCCGGGAGACGCCTCCTGACCAGGCCAGATAGCGAGACGCTCCTGGAGTGCCAACTGGATCGCCGAGCCTCCAATGGAGTCCGCGCCTGCCAGAGGCGTCCTTCGCCGGCCGACGACTCGTCAGCTGGCTCATCCGGCTCCGTAGCGATGCGGGTTCTAAGGCTTGAGCACCGCCAGTACATCGTCGAGCGAAACGTCGGCGGGGTCACTCATATCGAGACCATCGAACGTCTGCCAGATATAGGACGCCGCCCCGCTCTCCCGCAGCGGATGCAAGTCGGCCAAGTCCGGGTCGTCCCGGAAGGTGTTGAACGCCTCTTCGGACTCCCATTCAACGAGAAACAGAACCTGCCGTGGCGCGAGGTCGCCGGCTACGTTGTCCCGGAAACGGCCAAACGCCACCATTCGACCGCCATATTGCGGAGCTACTTCGGGCAAACGGCTGAAATACGCAAGGTACTTCTCCACGTCGGTCACGTCAAACATATTCAGGGCATAGAACTTCTTCTTCTGCGAATTCCCACTCATTGCCAATACTCTTTCCGATATCAGGAAACTGGTGTTCGCCGCTCCAGGCGGGCGCTGGGTACCGGCAGCAGGACGCCGGCATTGTTGATGGTGATGTTGACGTCGGTCGCGATTTGCGCCATCTCGGAGACTGACAGCCCGCCGCAGCCATCACCGACGACGCTCCGCCGACAAACCTGCTGGATAGATCACGAAACCGCACTGGAGTACCAGGCGGTTTCCCTGCGGCGTCGCACGGGGAAGCCATCCGCACTCCTCAGTAATGCGGGTTCGGGACTCGCCCACCTCCGCGACGGGAAACCGATCGGTTCCCTCATCGTAAACCGATCGGTTTTCGCCCGCAAGTCCTAGCGGAGGGACGGCGTCGTGTGTGCCCCGATGTCCGCGCAGACTGGCGGCTCGTGGCTGGTTCGCGGTTGGACACTCCGGCGGCGCCCGGCCGTTCTGCCGCCTTCCTGCCCTGGTTACCTGTCGCAACCCCCGGGGAACCGCTTCGGCGCCGCCTTGGCCTTGCGTGCGGAAACCAACTGGTTGACGGTCGCCAAGTTTGCGGACGTGGTGGGCTTGGAGCCCAGCCCGGCGCATGCCATACCTCGACAGCGGAGGAGCCAGAGACCTGCCGCTCATGCACGACGACATCACCAGCAACGCACTTCGAAGTCGTGAACAGCCCTCGCGTCTCCTTCCTGCGACAAGAACCCCAGACAGGGGCGAGCCCACCCGTTCACGGCAGCCCTCGCCACCTCAACTCGTCCCACCCCGCTCCCAGCGATGCGCAAACCGGACGGCAAGGCCCTGACCAGCCCTTTCGCAGAGACACTTCCGCCTGACAGAAGCCGCCTTGCGCGGCAACCACCGCCGTCAGGAACCTGTTCCCAACCACGGCACGCGGGGCGACGACGCCCCGCCGACAGGGACGGGAACCCCATGCCTCACATGACCGCCTTCGCCAGGAACCAGTGGTACGTCGCCGCCTACGCCGAAGAGGTCGGGCGGGATCTTCTCGGCCGGACGATCCTGGGCGAGCCGCTCGTCTTCTACCGGACGGAGGAGGAGGGGACGCCGGTCGCGCTGCACGACCGGTGTGTGCACCGCCGGTACCCGCTGTCCGAGAGCGGGCTCGACGGGGACCGGATCGTGTGCGGGTACCACGGCTTCACGTACGACACGACGGGCGCGTGCGTGTACGTGCCGGGGCAGAAGCGGATCCCGCGGACGGCGCGGGTCGCCTCGTACCCGGTGGTCGAGCAGGACTCGCTGATCTGGGTCTGGATAGGCGACCCGGCGCTCGCCGACCCGCAGAGCATCCCGCGCGCCAAGCACCTGGCCACCCCCGGCTGGGTCACCGTGCGCGGCATGGAACCGATCGACGCCGACTACGGACTCCTCGTCGACAACCTCCTCGACCTCTCGCACGAGACGTATCTGCACGGCGGCTACATCGGCACCCCCGAAGTCGCCGAGACGCCGATCACCACCGAGGTGGACGAGGGCGCGGGCATCGTGCGGGTGAGCCGGCACATGGACGACGCGGAGTGCCCGCCGTTCTACGCCCGGTCGACCGGCATCGACGGGCGGATCACGCGCTGGCAGGACATCGAGTACTTCGCCCCGTGCCTGTACCTGCTGCACAGCCGGATCGCCCCCGTGGGCGTGCTGCCCGAGGCGGACGGCAGCGACCCGAACGGCTTCCACACCGAGATCACGTACGCGATCACGCCATCGTCGGACGGCAAGGTGTACGACTTCTGGATGGTCTCGCGGGACTGGGCGACCGAGGACGACGAGGTCACCGAGTTCCTCAAGGGCAACAACCACACGGTCGTCATGCAGGACGTCGACGCGCTGAACCTGCTGCAGGAGACGCTGGGCACCGAGCGGACCGGCTACCAGGAACTGAGCATCAACATCGACACGGGTGGTCTGGCCGCCCGCCGCATCCTCGCCCGGCTGGTCGAGCAGGGCGAGAAGCCGGTGGAGAAGGTCCAGTGAGCACTCCGCCCACCTTCCAGACCGGAGAGGTCTACCGCATCGACTGGCTGCCGGGCACGGACATCCTGCACGGCACCTGTCACTGCGGGCGCGAGCACACCGCGCAGGACCCCATCGAGATGTGGGAGTGGATGCTCGCCCACCCCCAAGGACACGAGCCGCAAGGAAACAGCGCATGACCTCGTCCCCATCGCTTTCGCCTTCAGCGGTGTACGAAGCCGAACTCGTCGTCGACCGCCGGGAGTTCGCGGCCGACGGCGTGCTCGCCCTCACCCTGCGGCATCCGCTGGGCGAGGACCTCCCGGCCTGGGAGCCGGGGGCGCACATCGATGTGCTGCTCGGGCCGGAGCTGGAGCGGCAGTACTCCCTGTGCGGTGACCCGGCGAACCGCACAGCGTGGCGGATCGGCGTTCTGCGGGAGCCCGACGGGCGCGGCGGATCGGCGTACGTGCACACGGAGTTGGCCGAGGGCGACAAGGTCCGTGTGCGCGGGCCGCGCAACAACTTCGCGCTGGAGCCGGCGCCCCGCTACCGGTTCGTGGCCGGCGGCATCGGCATCACGCCCATCCTGCCGATGCTGGCCGTGGCGGAGGCGGCGGGCGCGGAGTGGTCCCTGCTGTACGGCGGGCGCAGCCGTGAATCCATGGCGTTCCAGGCGGAGTTGGGCGCGTACGGGGACAGGGTCACGGTCGCGCCGCAGGACGAGTCCGGGCTGCTCGATCTGGGCTCGGTCCTCGACGGCCTCCCGGAGGACACCCTCGTCTACTGCTGCGGTCCCGGGCCGCTGCTGGACGCGGTCGAGGAGCGGTGCCCCGGGCGGGCGCTCAGGGTCGAGCGGTTCCGGCCGAAGGAGCAGGAGACCGGCCCGGACAGCGAGTTCGAGGTCGTCCTGGAGCGGACGGGCAAGACGGTCACCGTTCCCGTCGGGGTCTCCGTGCTCGACACCGTGCGGGCCGCCGGGGTGGAGGTCCTCTTCTCCTGCGCCGAGGGCACCTGCGGGACCTGTGAGACGGACGTCCTGGAGGGCACCCCGGACCACCGGGACTCGGTGCTGAGCGACGAGGAGCGCGAGGCCGGGGAGACCATGCTCATCTGTGTGTCCCGGTGCCAGGGGTCACGGCTGGTCCTCGACCTGTAGCGGCGCCGGGGGCCACGGATCGCGCCCGGCCCGTGGCCGTGCCGGCCACGCACAGGTCGGCCTCGATCCGGGCGACCGTGGCCAGCAGCTGGGGCAGCAGATCGCGGCGTACCGACTCCACGGAGTTGCGGCCGGCGTGCACCGGGATGTTCACGCCGGCCACCACCTCACCGTCCCGGTCCCGGACCGGGACGGCGACCGATCTGAGCCCCTCCTCCAACTCCTGGTCCACGACGGCGTATCCCTGCCGCCGTACGCGGCGCAGCTCCGCCCTGAGCCGGTCGGCGGAGACGAGGGTGCGCCGGGTGAGCGGCCCGAGGTCGGCACGGGCGAGCCGGGCGTCGATCTCCTCGTCCGGCAGATGCGCGAGGATCACCCGGCCGACCGAGGTGACATGGGCCGGGAAGCGGGTGCCCACGGTGATCGTCGCCGTCATGATGCGGCACGCGCTGACCCTCGCCAGGTACACGATGTCGTCGCCGTCCAGGACGCACAGCGAGGACGACTCCCCGACCTGCGCGACCAGCCGCTCCAGATGCGGCCCGGCGAGGTCGGAGAGCGTGAAGCCCGACAGATACGCGTAGCCGAGTTCGAGGACGCGCGGGGTCAGCCGGAACAGCCGGCCGTCGGTGTGGACGTACCCGAGGTCGACGAGGGTGAGCAGAAAGCGTCTTGCGGCCGCCCGGGTCAGCTCGCAGGTCCGGGCGACCTCGCTCAGCGTCAGCGCGGGATGCTCGGCGTCGAAGGCCCGGATGACCGCGAGGCCCCGCTCGAAGGACCGGACGAAGTGCGGTTCGCGGGCTCCGCCGAACCGGGCTCGATCTGCCATCGTCGCCTCCAGGAAGACGCACGGAGACGCCCGGCATGTGCGCTCCGTACGCACGATGGTGCGCTCCGTACGCACAGTGGTGCGCTCTGCGCACGCTAGGAGCACACTTCTACAACTGTCAACGACCTTGCAGGGCTGGGCCATTGACCCGCAACCGGCAGCGTTCTACCTTCCCGCTGAGAACGTCTGTGCGGTCTGCGCACAGCCTGTCGACAAGCGGTCCCATCAGGGGGAGTCATGCGTCGTCTGCTCATCGGTCTCGCGGCCGGCACCTTGTTCGTCGCCGCGACGGCCTGCGGTTCGTCCGGCTCCTCCGGCTCCGACGGAGGGGAGGCATCCGGCGGCATCACCACACTCAAGATCGGCGTCATCCCCATCATCGATGTCGCCCCCGTGTATCTGGGTCAGAAGAAAGGCTTCTACAGCAAGCGCGGGCTCAAACTGGAGCCCACGCTCGCCCAGGGCGGGGCGGCGATCCTGCCCGCCGTCGTCTCCGGCCAGTTCGACTTCGGCTTCAGCAATATGACGTCCCTGCTGGTCGCCCAGTCCAAGAGCATGCCGGTCCAGGCGGTGGTGAACGGTGTCGCGTCCACCGGCAAGGCGGGCGCCGACTTCGCGGCGATCGCCGTGCCGAAGGGCAGCCCCCTGAAGTCCGCCAAGGACCTGGAGGGCAAGAAGGTCGCGGTCAACACCCTCGGCAACATCTGCGACACCTCGGTCAACGAGTCGGTCCGCAAGGACGGCGGCGACCCGTCCAAGGCCGAGTACGTGGAGATGCCGTTCGACCAGATGCCGGCCGCTCTCTCCAAGGGCCAGGTCGACGCGGCCTGTGTCGTGGAACCCGCGCTCGCCACCATCAAGTCCCAGGGCGGCACCGCGCTCGCGTCGAACTTCGTCGACGTGTCGCCGGACCTCACCGTGGCCATGTACTTCACCTCCACGCAATACGCCCAGAAGAACCCGGAGTTGGTGAAGAAGTTCCAGGAGGCCACCGCCGAGTCCCTGGCGTACGCCGACGAACACCCGGACGAGGTCCGCCAGATCATCACCACGTACACGAAGATCCCGGACAGTCTGCTGGAGACGGTCACCCTGCCCCGCTGGCCCGCCGAGCCGGACCGTGCCTCCATCGAGCGGCTGGCCGAACTGGGCCAGCAGGACGGGCTGTTCGAGAAGGCCCCGGACCTGGACAAGCTGCTGCCGTGAGGGGTGCCAACGCCGTCCTCGGCGCGGCCGGGCTCGCGGGATTCCTCGCCCTGTGGGAGGCGGTCCCGCGCCTCGGCCTCGTCGAGGACGACTTCTTCCCGCCGATCAGCCGGGTCGCCGACGCCCTCGCCACCGAACTGGCCGACGGGGCCTTCTGGACGGCGCTGGGAGACACGCTCACCGGCTGGGCCGTAGGGCTGCTGATCGCCGTAACCGCCGGGATCCTGACGGGAGTCGTCATCGCCGTCGTGCCGTATCTGCGCGAGGCGACGGCCTCCACGATCGAGTTCCTGCGCCCGATCCCGTCCGTCGCGCTGATCCCGCTCGCGGTCCTCCTGTACGGCACCGAACTGCGCTCCGTGCTGCTGCTGGTGGTGTACGCGTCGTTCTGGCAGATCCTGATCCAGACGCTGTACGGCGTCCAGGACGTCGACCCGGTCGCCGAGGAGACCGCCCGTTCCTACGGTCTGGGCACCTGGGCGCGGGTCCGGCACGTCCTGTGGCCCACCGCCCTGCCGTACGTCATGACAGGCGTCCGGCTGGCCGCCGCCGTCGCCCTCATCCTCGCCGTGACGGCCGAACTCGTCATCGGGGCACCGGGGCTGGGCCAGCGCATCGCGGTCGCCCAGACCTCGCAGGCCGTGCCGGAGATGTACGCGCTGGTGGTGGTCACCGGGCTGCTGGGGCTGCTCATCAACGTGGGCGCCCGGACGGTGGAGCGGCGGGCGCTGGCCTGGCACCAGTCGGTGCGCGGGGAGGTGGCGGTGTGAGACTCGTGCTGCTCAGGCTGCTGTTCGTCGTCGCCCTGCCGCTGGTCCTGGTCACCGTCTGGTGGCTCGCGTCGGACGACAGCACCGATGTGTACTGGCCGCCCCTGCGCACGATCCTCACCACCTTCCCGGACGTCTGGACGGCCGAGCGGCTGCGCGCCGACGTCCTGCCCAGCCTGCTGCGCCTGTCCGCCGGCTACGCCCTGGCGGCCGTGGCC
The DNA here is from genome assembly GCF_024612035.1 of Streptomyces sp. DSM 40750. GTDB lineage: Bacteria > Actinomycetota > Actinomycetes > Streptomycetales > Streptomycetaceae > Streptomyces. Next base: position 9,515,930 of record NZ_CP102513.1, on the reverse strand, counting down.
GGCGTCGCGCTCGGCACGGTCATCGGGTCCTACCGGCGGGTGCGGGCGGTCTGCGAGCCGGTGCTGGAGTTCCTGCGGGCGGTGCCGCCGCCGGTCCTCGTCCCGGTCATCATGCTGTTCGCGGGCATCGGCGACACGATGAAGATCGCCGTCATCGCGAGCGGCTGCGTGTGGCCGATCCTGCTCAACACGGCCGAGGGCGTCCGCGCGGTGGACTCCGTGATGTCGGAGACGGCCCGGTCGTACGGCATCACGGGCGTGGCCCGGCTGCGGAACGTCGTGCTGCGCTCGGCGAGCCCGCAGATCTTCGCGGGTCTGCGCCAGGCGCTGTCCATCGGCATCATCCTCATGGTCATCAGCGAGATGACCGCCTCCAGCAACGGGCTGGGCTACACCATCGTCCAGTTCCAGCGCCGCTTCGCGATCCCCGACATGTGGACCGGCATCCTCGTCCTCGGCCTGCTCGGGTTCGCGCTGTCCGTCGTCTTCCGGCTGGTCGAGCGGCGGGTGCTCGGCTGGTACCACGGTCTGCGCACGTCCTCCCGGCGGTCGTAATGAAACTTGAGAAGGGGCAGCAGGCGATGACCGCTTTGCTCGATGTGTCGGGCCTCAAGAAGGTCTACGAGGGTTCCGGGCGCCGGGTGGAGGCGGTGCGGGACCTCACCTTCACCGTCGACGCGGGCGAACTCGTCTGTCTGGTGGGCCCGTCGGGCTGCGGCAAGACGACCCTGCTGAAGTGCGTGGCCGGACTGCTGAACCCGACGGCCGGTGAAGTCCTCCTGGGAGGACGGCCGGTGAGCGGGCCGCCGCCGGGCATGGCGGTCGTCTTCCAGGAGTACGGACGCAGCCTTTTCCCCTGGATGCGGGTCCGCGACAACGTCGAACTCCCGCTCAAGCAGAAGCGGTTGAGCAAGGCCCGGCGGAGCGAGCTGGTCGGTGACGCGCTCGCCTCGGTCGGCCTCTCCGACGCGGCCGGCGCCTACCCCTGGCAGCTGTCCGGCGGTATGCAGCAGCGGGTCGCCATCGCCCGGGCACTCGCGTACGAACCTGAAGTCCTGCTGATGGACGAGCCGTTCGCCGCGGTCGACGCCCAGACCCGTGCCGACCTGGAGGACCTCGTCCGGGGCCTGTGGCGGGAGCGGGGCATCACGATCCTCTTCGTCACCCACGACATCGACGAGGCCGTCTACCTCGGCGAGCGCGTCCTGATCCTCTCCGCCTCCCCCACCGTCGTTCAGGAACAGCTCAAGATCGACCTCCCCGCCGAACGCGACCAGCTGCACACCCGGGTGGCACCGCGCTTCGCGGAGCTGCGGACGCATGTGTACGAGCAGATCCAGGCGGCGAAGCGGGGTGTGCCCGTGGACAGACCGGGCGTGCCCCTCGACAAGCGGGATCTGTGAGACGAAACCGTGCGCATTGTCCTCCGGCGCCGTCGGCGACCTGAACGCCGGCGGCGCCGGAGGGGGCGCGGCTCACCGCTCGGGTGAGGGCACCACGCTCAGGTGGCTCGCGGTGGCGAGCCGGGAGCGGCGCGGCCTGCGGGCGGGCTCGGACGGGCGGCCCACCTCGCGCAGGACGAGGGTCATGCGGGTGTAGCCCAGGTCGAGGAGGGTGTCGGGCGTCTCGCCGACGACCCGGCAGTCGGTGACACCCCAGCGCGGGTCCGGGTGGACCACCGGGCGTACGGCGCCGTCGTGCCGGACGGCGCCGGGGCCGACCGTGCGGAGCCAGTGCGGGAGGCCGTGGCGGTAGGCGGCCTCCATGATGGGGTCCTGGGCGATGTCCCGGCGGATGGACTGCAGGCCCCGGTCCTGGGCGTGCCGCTCCACGGCGGTGGCGAAGTGGGCGAGCATCGGCAGGCACCAACTGGACTCGTGGTCGCCGAGAACCGTGGCGGCGTCCGGGTGGAAGAGCACGAAGCGGAGGAAGTTGTCGCCCGGCATGGCCGTCGGATGCGGCCCCACGCCGCCGAAGAGCGCCTGGAACGCGGAGTTGGCCAGGACGACGTCCCAGCGGTGGTCGAGGACGACGGACGGGAACGGAACGGACTCCAGCAGCGCGGCGTAGTCCTGGAGGTACGCCTGTGCTTCCTGGGCTTCGAGACTGTCGGGGACGGGCCGCGGTACCGACCGCTGCCCTCCTGCCTGATATGCCATCGGGAGGTCACCCCTCTTGCCTATGCGGCCTTCACGCGGCGCCTTGATCCTGCTGCCCTGGACAGAGTCGTGTCAACTATCGTGGCATTTGGCGCCGGTTGACGGCTGAATCTCGCCACAGTTGTGGCGAGACCTGGATGTGAGTTCGACCGAGCCGCTAGTCTTCCCGCAGTTCACGGTGTACTTGCCGGGACCAGGGTCTCGCGCCAGGCTTGGATCCACGGATTCCGCAGTACCGCGAAATTGGCCTGAGAGAGACGTAGGAGATCTGTCGGTGACGGATGGCTTCGAGGTTCCGGACGCCGCGGCGACGGTTCTGCTGCCGGCCGTCGTGGCCCGTGTCACCGCGCTCGCGGACAAGCTCCGGGTGGCGCACGCGGAGGTCTTCGACACCCGACGGCTCTCGGTCGCGTCCGGTGTACCGGAAGCCGTGGTGAAGGCGCTGCTGAGCGGGCAGCGTGCCGGGGAGCCGGACGTCCAGGCCCGTTTTCTGCAGCGCCTGGACCTGCTGCGACGCACCAGACTCAAGCCCAACGGCCGCAAATACACCCAGCAGGAGATCGCCGACGGCGCCGGCATGTCGCGCCAGCAGGCGGGCGCCCTGATCAACGGCGACCGGCGCCCCACGATGGAGCACTGCGACGCCATCCAGCGCTTCTTCAGAGTGCATGCCGGTTTCCTCACCGCCGAGGATCCCGAGGCGCTGGCGAGCGCCCTGATGCGGACCGAGCAGGAGCTTCTCCAGCAGCTCGCCGACCATGAGCGCGCTGCCGCCGAGGCCGCCGACGACCCGCTGCAGCGGCTGCTGCAGAACCACGGCGTGCGCTCCATCGCCTGGCGGGCGGCCCAACTGCCCACCGACCAGCACCGCGACAAGGTGGCGGAGTGGCTGGACATGCTGCTGGAGAGCGTCAAGCGGCCCGAGTCCTGACCGGGGGAGAACTGTGGGCATCGGAAAGGAAATGCGCCGTCTGTGCGGCGAGTTGGTCGGCGAACTCACGCTGCCGGCACCGGCGGACCCCGCCGACCTCTACGGGGCCCTGTGCGACGCCATGAGCAGACGCCGCGGCCGCCCGGTCCACTACCGCACGGCCGCGTTCCCGCCGGGCACGGCGAGCGGGCTGTGGCTGGACATGGCCGAGCAGGATCTGGTCGTCATCGAGGAACGCACCGCTCCCGACCACCAGTTGGTGATCCTCGGCCACGAACTGTGGCACATGCAGGCCGGGCACTGCGGCCAGCACGTGGAGGGTGCCGCGGTCGCCGCGCGCTTATTGAGCCGGGACGCCGATCTGCGGGCGACCGTGCTGAAGGTCGCCGCCCGTACCCGTTTCGACCTGACGGACGAGCAGGACGCCGAGAGCTTCGGACTGCTGCTGGCCAGCAAGTGCCGTACCTGGCTCGCCGGTTCGGCGCTGCGCGGGCCCGTGGGCCGCGATCACCTGGCCGGCCGCATCGGGGCCTCGCTGGGTTACCGCGGACCGCAGGGCTGAGCGGGCGCGGAAACGCCGAGACGCCGAGACGCCGAAGATATGGACGGGCCCAGCTACTACCTTCCGGCCGCCGCGATGACGATCGCCCTCGCCCTCAAGACGCCCGCGCTGCTGCGGAACTGGGGCGACCCCCTGATCAGATCCGTGTGCGCGCTGATGACGCTGGCCGCCCTGGTCTTCGGCTTCGCCGCACCGCCGACGATCACCGAGGTCAACCGCGCCACCGGCGTCACGAACATCTCGGCGGCCGTCGTCTATCTGCTGCTGACCGCGTTCAGCGGCTCCTGCCTGGTGCTGATCACCTACTGGCGCGGCGGCCCGCCCGAGACGACGCGCCGCCTCTCGCGCCGCTGGATCGCCGGGTACGGCGCGGTGTGCGCGGCGATCGCGCTGCTGTTCGTGCTCGGCGACGCCCCCGTGGAGCGGGTACGGGACTTCGACACGTACTACGCCAACGCCCCGTACCTGCGCGAGATGATCGTGCTGTACCTGACCGGGTTCACCGTGGCGGGCGTCGCGATGAACGTGATGTGCTGGCGCTGGGCGCTCCAGGTGCGCGGCTGGCTGCGCGCCGGGCTGCTGATCATCGCGTTCGGCTTCCTGGTCAACGTCCCGTTCGCGGCGGTCAAGCTGGTCGCCGTGGCGACCCGCTGGCAGGGCGGGAACCTGGACTACCTGAGCACGTACGTCGCCCCCCTGCTGTCGTCCGCCGGGGCGCAGGTCTGCGCGCTGGGCTTCTGTCTGCCGCTGGCCGGGGAGCGCCTCGGCGACTCCTGGACCACGTGGTCCATGTACCGCCGGCTCGGCCCGCTGTGGCGGGAGCTGCGCCCCGTCTGGGCCCGGGCGAGCCACGAGGTGCGGATCTCCTGGTGGGCACCGGCCCAGCTCCAGATGACGCAGCGGGAGTCCGACATCCACGACGGCATGCTCAGCCTGTACCCGTACTTCGACTCCGAGGTGCGGTCCAAGGCGTACGACGCGGCCGTCGCGGCGGGCTCCGAGCCCGCCCAGGCGCGGGCCGAGGCCGACGCGGCGATGGTGACGGCGGCGGTGCGGGCCCGGGCGGACGACCCGGAGGGCCGGGTCATCAGCTCCGCCGTCGCCGACGTCCCCGCACCGCCCGCCGAGAACCCCCGTGACCTCGTACGGATGTCCATCGCCCTGCGTCAGTCACCCGTTGTAGCGGCCGCCCGTGAATGGGCGGCCGCGACCAGGTCAGAGAGCGACTTCCATGAGCGAACCCGTTAGAGGCCCAGGCGACACCTCGGTCACGACTCCCCGGCGTGCCGTCGTCGTCGGCGCGGGGCTGGCCGGCCTGCTGGCCGCCGCCGCGCTGCGTGACCACGCCGAGGTCACCGTCGTCGAGCGCGACGCGCTGCCCGAGGGGCCGGAGCCCCGCAAGGGCGTGCCGCAGGCCCGCCACGCCCACCTGTTGTGGTCCGGTGGGGCCCGGGCGATGGAGGAACTGCTGCCGGGGGTCACGGACGCCTGGCTGGCGGCCGGCGCCCGGCGCATCCCGCTGCCGACCGGTCTGGTCTCGCTGTCGCCCCAGGGCTGGCTGCGGCGCTGGCCGGAGATGGAGTTCATGATCGCGTGCAGCCGCGATCTGCTGGAGTCGGTCGTCCGCGCCCATCTCCTCGCCGGCCCCCGGGTCACCGTCCTCGACCGCACCGAGATCCTGGGCCTGGAGGGCGACGCCTCCCGGGTCACGGGCATACGGGTCCGTCCCGCCGGGGGCGAGGAGCGGGTGCTGGCCGCCGATCTGGTGGTGGACGCCGCCGGGCGTGGCTCGCGGGGCAGTGCCTGGCTCGACGCGCTCGGGATCGCACCGGCGCCCATGGAGGAGGTCGACTCGGGGCTCGTGTACGCCAGCCGGATCTTCCGGGCGCCCGCGGGCACCGAGGAGTACCCGGTGGTCAATGTGCAGCCGAACGGGGCGGAGCCGGTGCCGGGGCGGAGCGCGACCCTCGTGCCCGTCGAGGGCGGGCGCTGGCTGGTGACGCTGTCGGGCACCCGAGGGGGGCAGCCGACCGCGCTCGCCGAGCGGTTCGAGGAGTTCGCACGCGACATCAGACACCCGGTCGTCGGCGAGCTGATCTCCCGCGCCGAGCCCCTGACGGACGTCGTGGTCACCCGCAGCACGATCAACCGGCGGCGCTTCTTCGAGAAGGTGTCCGACTGGCCCGACGGCTTCGTCGCGATCGGCGACGCGGTCGCCACGTACAACCCGATCTACGGCCACGGGATGTCGGTCGCCGCCCAGGGCGCTCTCGCGCTGCGCGAGCGGGTCGCCGAGCACGGTCTCACGGCGCCGGGGCTCGCGCACCGGATCCAGAAAGCCGTGGCGGTGCCGGTGAACCTCGCCTGGGAGCTGGCCACCGGCACGGACATCCGCTACCCCGAGGCGATCGGCAAGCAGCCGAACGCCCTGCGGAAGCTGTTCGGCCGCTATGTGGAGCGACTGGTCCGGACCGCGCTCGGACGGCCCCTGGTCTGCAAGGCGTACCTCGGGGTGGTCACCCTCACCGAGCCGATCGGCGCCCTCGTCAGACCGGAGGTCGTCCTGGCGGTGCTGCGCGGCCCGGTCAAACCCCCGCTGTCGGCGCCGCCGCTGACGGAGCGTGAGCGGGAGACGGTCATGGGTCCGGCCAAGGGATGGTCCGGATAGTCCCCCTCACGTCGCGCTGCGCTCGCTCGCCTCTCTCAGCTCCCGTTCCCGGGCGTGGTTGCGGGCGTCGTCCGGCCGGCCGGCGGCGGTGCCCGGGCGGCCCTCGACGAGGAGGTCGCGCCAGTGTTCGCGGCTCCAGTCGGCCGGGCGCGTGGTGCGGGTGAACTCCTCGACCAGGGCGAGGAAGCGGGCGGGGTCGGTGTGGAACGGGAAGTGCCCGGCGCCCTCGAAGATCTCCAGCCGGCTGCCGGGCATCGCCTCGTGGGCGCCGTGGGCGTGCCGCACCGGCACCACGCTGTCCCGGTCGCCCCATATCAGCATCGTGGGCATGCCCTCGGTGAGATAGCAGCGGTCGAGCATCGTCACCGCCTGACCACGCCAGTCGACGACGGCGCGCAGGGTGCGGATGAAGGCGCTGCGGGAGGTGGCGTCGGGCAGCGCGTCGACCAGAGTGAGCAACTCCGGGGCGTCCTGGCCGATATCGGTGTCGAGGAGTTTCATCAGCCGGGCGAACAGGCCGACTTGGAGCCGCATGCCAGGCAACCGCAGCGTGGACAGCAGCAGATGGGCGCCGGGCAGCGACACCGCACGCAGGACCGGGTTGACCTCCCGGCCCACTCCCCCGGCGCTGACCAGGATCAGCCGCTCGGTGCGCTCGGGGAACTGGTAGGCGAACTGCATGGCGACGCCGCCGCCGAGCGAGTGCCCGACGAGGGTGGCGGACTCGATGCCGAGCGCGGTGAGCAGATCCCGCACCCCGTTGGCGTACGCGGCCACCGAGTAGTCGGCGCGCGGCTTGTCGGAGGCGCCGTGGCCGAGCAGGTCGGGCGCGATCACCGTGTGGGTGCGGGCGAGGTCGGGGATCAGCTCGGCCCAGGTCGCCGAGGAGTCGCCGATGCCGTGGATGAGGACGAGCGCCGGGCCCTGGCCGGCCATGCGGTAGGCGCGCCGGTAGCCGTGGACGACACGGTGACGGTGTCCGAGGTCCAGTTCTCCGTCACCCACCGAGCGCAGCCGTACGCCGTGCGGGGGGCGTCGGCGCGGGACGTCCGCCATGGGCCGCCTCCCCTTCACCGGGCTCCCGGACAGGTGGCCGAAAGCACTTTCACTCCAGCGTAGGGCGCCTGTCCCACCCGGTATTTCGGCCAGGTTTCCCTTCCGCTAACCGAGCGAACCCCCGCCCGGGAAAACGGGATTGTCAGTGGTGGACGGCAAGCTGGAGGCGTGCCACCCGTATGCCGGGGCGGGCACGCAGTTTCACCGATCCGACCAGGGGAGAGCCGTTCGATGCCGACCGCCGTACTGACCGACCGCGAGCGCGCCGCCGTACAGGCCTATCTGCGGCTGCTGGGGACCGTACGAGCCGCCTTCGACGGGCCGCCGGAGTCACGCCGACCACCCGTGGTGCCGCCGACCGCGCTCGCCGAGGCCGAGCGGGCGCTGGCGGCGGCCGGGCTGGCGGGCAACGAGGAGGAGTTCTTCCGGCTGCTGCGGAGTTGGTGCCCTGAGGTCTGAGAGTTCCGCCGTGAAGCGGCGGTCCGCCTGAGTGCGGGCGGACCGCCGCAGGGTCCTGGCCTACGTCAGACACATCCCGGCGGCCTGGTCCACGAGCTGCCGCAGGGCCGGCAAGTACGCCTCGTCGCCGCCCAGTTCGTCGAGAAGGCGGTACGCCTCGTCGCGGAACCCGGAGAGGTCCTTCTCGAAGCGCCGGAGAACGGCCGGGGCGAGCAGAGTCGCGCGGAGTTCCGCACGGGCCTGTTCGGAGCTCCGCGCGGCGACGCCGAGTTCCGCGAGACGCACCCTGGATTCGGGTGATGTCTCTTCCAGGGCGCAGACGAGGAGATAGGTCACCGTGCCGTTCAGCAGGTCCTCGTCGCGGCCGGAGAGAAGGTCCTCCTGGTCGTTGAAGAGCTGCCAGAGAATGCCGAAGACATCGCCGAATTCACGCCACCGTTCGGTCCGTTCGGTCCCGGCGCCGGAAAGGATCGCGGCCATCGCCGTGATCATTCCGAACGGCGCGCCGGATTTCCCGCGATAGGCGGCGACGACCGCGTCCCGCGAGGCGTTCTCCACATCGCCGCGCAGGTCCCTCAGCTGGCCTTCCACGGCATTGATCCAGCAGTTGACGATTTCACCGGTGAGGGCGTTGCGCACCGAGTCCGGGACTGACTGCGCCTGGACGACCCTGATGGGAAGGGCCTGTCCGCTGAGCACGGACGCCAACAGCGCCTCGTCCGTGCCGAGTCCGTCGGGTGTGTGCGCGCCGTGGCCGTCGGACAGGTCGTCGAGATAGCACGCGGAGGTCCACCACAGGACATGCACGGCCGACAGGGGAACGGCCGGTCCGGGGGTGCCCGTCTCGGCGGCGTGCACGAGGAGCGGGAGGACGGACAGGGGGTATTTCATCTGCTGGTGGCCCAGCAGCCCGGATATGGATTTCCGTACCGCCGTGGAAGACGGCCCGAGATTGTCCAGAGCCGCCGCGATTTCCGCGTCGATGTCCGACGCGACCTGTCTGTGCAGATCCACATAGGAAAGGGAGTTCATCTGGCGTCCTCGACTTCCGTGGGGAAGGGAACCGAAACCGCCGTCGCCACCAGCCCCCGCCGGACGGTCCAGCGTCCGTCGAAGACAGCGATGCGACGACCGGCCACCACCGGTCCGGGCACAAGGAGTTCGGCGCGCAGTCGGCCGGAGCGGCCGCCGGGGTCGACGGACACCTCGATGTCGGCCTCCGAGAAGTCCAGCCACCGCCCGGTGAGCGGGAACCACGCCTTGTAGACGGACTCCTTGGCGCTGAAGAGCAGCCGGTCCCAGTGGACCGAGGGGTGGTCGGCGGTCAGACGGAGCAGTCGGCTCTCCTCCGCGGGGAGCGCGACGGCCGTCAGGACGCCCTCGGGCAGGGCGTCGTGGGGCTCGGCGTCGATGCCGAGGGAGGCGAGGTCGGCGGCGCGGACCAGCGCGGCGGCCGCGTACCCCTCGCAGTGGGTCATGCTGCCGGTGAGGCCGTCCGGCCAGCCGGGGGCGCCGCGCTCGCCGGGCACTATCGCCCGCGGCGGAACACCGAGCTTCTCCATGGCCCGCCGGGCGCAGGCGCGGACGACGGTGAACTCGCGGCGCCGCTTGGCCACCGCGCGGGCCACGACCGCCTCCTCCTCGGGGTACAGCTCGATCCCCTCGGCCGCCGCGGCGGCGTCATCGGCGTGCGCCTCCACGACCACGACCGATCCCGGGAGAAGTTCCTCGATCACCGGCTCCGACCTCCATCGGCAGAATGCGGCGCAGCCTTCCCGGCGGTTGCGGGCGCGGACGCCACTCGCGGGGGTAACCCACGGACACCTCTTCGAAGCGGACGCCGTCCAGCCAGGTGGTCCGCGGGATGTGCAGATGGCCGTAGACCATGACCTCGACACGGAAGCGGCGGTGCCAGTCGGCGGTCAGCTCCGTGCCGCACCACATGGCGAACTCGGGGTAGTGCAGGACGTCCGTCGGATGCCGGTCCAGGGGGTAGTGGTTGACCAGCACCGTGGGCAGGCCGTCGGGCAGTTCGGCGAGCCTGCGTTCGGTCTCGGCGACCCGGGCGCGGCACCAGTCGTCGCGGCTCGGGTACGGGTCGGGGAACAGCACATGCTCGTCGGTGCACACCACGCCGGTGCCGTAGGCGTACTCCAGGCCCTCGGCCTTCGTGGTGCAGCCCTTGGGCAGGAACGAGTAGTCGTACAACAGGAACAGCGGCGCGATCACGACGGGGCCGCCGGGTCCCTCCCAGAGGGGGTACGGGTCCTCGGGGGTGACGACGCCCAGCTCCCGGCAGACGGAGACCAGGTGCTCGTACCGCTCGACGCCGCGGTAGGGGACGGTCTCGCTGGGGTGGGTCCACAGCTCGTGGTTGCCCGGCACCCACACGACCTTCGCGAAGCGGCCGGCGAGGGTTTCCAGGGCCCAGCGGATGTCGGCGACGGTCTCGGCGACATCACCGGCCACGAGGAGCCAGTCGTCGTCGGTCTCGGGGCGCATCTTCTCGACCAGAGCGCGATTGTCGGGATAGCCGATGTGCAGATCACTGATGGCCAGCAGATTCCCGTGACGGCCGACCCTCGACTCCACCCGCACTCCCTTCTGAGCACCGAACATCAACACGAGAACACAGGTGCGCACCGGTGGACAAGACCGACTTGCCGAGCCGCTCGACGCGTCCTGTCGAGCGAACCGCGCGAGGATTAACACGCGCGTGACAGAAACCTGGGCCTCAGGGGCCGTATGATCCGTCCTACACCACCGCCACGCCCCCTCTTCGCGTACGGCGGTTCGGCGTACCTCCATCCCCCCTGGCCGGGCACGGCCTGCTTCGCCCTGCCCGCGAACCTTGGAAAGGCGGCCTGCATGGTCTCTCGCGTACGCGTCTGGCTCAACCGCACGTACGCGGAGAACGTCTTCTTCATGGATCAGCTGCGGCATAATCCGCACGCTCGTCCGGTGGACATCCATGCCACGCACGGTGACGCCGACTCCCCCGTACTGGCCGCCGCCGACACCGCCGATCTGGAGCCCGAAGGCCTCTCCCCCGCCGCGTACGTGGAGTACGCACTCGACCAGTGTGCCAAGCGCGGCATCGACGTGTTCGTGCCCCGGCTGCACCAGGCGGCGCTCGCCGCGCACCGCGCGGAGTTCGCGGCCGTCGGTACGGCCCTGCTGGCGCCGTCCGCCGAGGCGATCGAGGTCTTCGAGGACAAGGTGACCGCGTACGAGGCGGTCCAGGCGCACGGGGTTCCGGTGCCGCCGTGGTTCCGCGTGACGAACGCCGACGAACTCGTCGCCGCTGTCGAGGAGTTGGAGGCCGGGGGGCACAAGGCGTGCTTCAAGCCGGCGGCCGGAGCGGGTGGTGTGGGCTTCCGCGTCGTCACCCGCGCCCCCTTCTCGCTCTCTCACCTCAGCGGATTCCCCAGCCCGTACGTGCAGCTCGACATGGTCGTCGAGGCGGTGCGGACGGCCGAGGAGCCCGTCGACTGGCTGGTCATGCCGCGCCTCGAACAGCCGGAGGTGTCCGTCGACTGCCTCACCGGCCCCGACGGGCGGGTCCGCATGGCCGTGGGCCGCACCAAGAACGGCCGGCGGCGCGGGTTCAGCCAGAACCCGTCGTGGATCGAGCCGGCGCGGCTGATCGCGGGGCAGTTCGGGTTGCACTATCTGACGAACATCCAGTTCCGGATGTACGGCGACGAGCCGGTCCTCATGGACGTCAACACGCGCCCGGCGGGCGGCCTGCACCAGCTGGCCCTGTGCGGGATCAACGCCCCTTGGGCGGCGGTGCAGTTGGCGCTGGGCGAGGACCCGGGCGACGTGATGCCGACGCGGTTGGGGCAGGACTACACGGTGGTGTCGGGGCCGCGTCCGGTACGGCCGGTGAATCTGCCGCACCAGGTCGCGGAGGTGGGGGTGGTGGCTGCGGGGGTGCCTGTGGTCGCACCGGAGCCTGTGGAGGCGCGGGCCCTCTCGGTCACACCCCCGGCGGTCTGCAAGCCTTCCGCCGACCGACCGCTGGCTGTCTGAGCACCCAGGGAATTTCGCCTCCGCAGCCCCTACCCGTCCCTGGGGACGTCCCCAGGGACGGGTAGGGGCTGCGGGGGCGTGGCGAACCACTAAGCCTGGTACCCCCACGCCTGGGCCAGCTCCTTCAGGCGGGGAGGCAGTTCCGCTGTCGGGTCCGCCTCGCGGGCCGGCTGGATGCGGCCGGACTTGATGGTGTTGGACCAGTCGCCGAGCTGGGGGCGGAAGGTGCCGTGGTCCTTGGTGCCGTAGTCGAGCATGCCGGGCTCCCACTCCACGCCCAGGTGGTCGCAGATGCCCCGGGTGACCTTCTCGGGCTCGGCGGTGAGCTCCTCGTACGTGATCACGTGGACGGGGAGGTTCTGGCGGGCCTCTTCCAGCTTCTCGCTGTAGGAGAGGACTTCGGCCCGGATCGCCTCGTGGTCCGGGTCCGTGCGGCGGCTCGTGAGGGACTGGACGACCGCGCCGGGGTGACGGAGCAGCAGGATGTAGCGGGCGTTCGGCCAACATCGGTGCAGCCGCGGCCAGATGAGGGTGTTCGGCGGGGTCTTGTCGACGATGACCTGCTTGCCGCTGCGGGTCAGCTCATGGTGGAGGATGCGGTCCCACAGGACGTGCTCCAGCTCACACTTGTCGAGTTCGAGCGCCTTCATGGCGTCAGCGGTGAAGTCCCGGGAGAGATGGACGTGGACGGTCCGCAGATGCATCTCGTGCGGGGCGCGGATCTGGCTGTGGCTGTTGAGGATGACCCGCAGCAGCGTCGAGCCGGAGCGCACCGAGGAGAGGACGAACACCGGCGCGTCCACCAGTCGCGCGGCGCGCGGGGCCACGTACGGCGGCGCCTGCTCCTCGGTCGTCTCGCCACGGGGCGCGGGGACGGCGTTGAGCGGCTTGCGGGGCGGGCTCACCGCTTCGGCGATCAGTCTGCCGCGGCGCCGCAGCCCCTTGCCGATCGCGGACATGCGCGGATCTCGCACGATGACACCTCATAACTCTCTCTCACGTTGTTCCGTATCACACGGGCAACGAGCGAACTCCAGGTGTCCTGGAGGGAACGAAAAGGGGTCGCGGCGGGCAACGCACCCGCCGCGACCAGCTGTTTTATGCCTTTCTTAATTCTTGGTGGGAACGGCGGTCACCGCTCGCCCACCGCCAGCCGCAGCGTCTGCACCTCGAAGGGGCGCAACGTCACCGGGACGCCGTTCCCGTCCGTGGCCGCCTCCGCCAGGGGACGCTCCAGCAGGTCGGTGATCCGGGCCCCGGCGAGCGGGAAGCCGGCGCGCAGGACGCCCTGGGCCCGGCCGCCACGGGACTCGTAGATCCGGACCACGACGTCGCCGGACGCGTCGTCGGCGAGCTTGACCGCTTCCACGGTCACGCCCTCTCCGTCCACGGACACGACCGGCTCGGGCGCGCCCGCCGCGTCCGCGACGCGCAACGGCAGGTTGAGGGCGTAGCCCTCGGCGACCGCGTCCTCGATGGTCGCGCCGGGAAGGAGGGAGTAGGTGAGGCGGTGCCTGCCCTGGTCGGCCTCGGGGTCCGGGATGCGCGGGGCGCGGACCAGGCTGAGGCGGACCGTGGTGGTCGTACCGCCGTCCTCGCGGACCGTGCGGGAGACGTCGTGGCCGTAGGTGGAGTCGTTGATCACCGCGACGCCGTAGCCGGGCTCGGCCACGTGCACCCAGCGGTGGCCGGAGACCTCGAAGCGGGCCGCCTCCCAGCTGGTGTTGGTGTGGGTGGGACGCTGGATGTGGCCGAACTGGATCTCGGCGGAGGAGTGCGGCGCCCGGACGTCGATCGGGAAGCCGGCCTTGAGGAACTTCTCGGCCTCGTGCCAGTCGATGTCCGTCTCGAAGTCGATCCGGGGACTGCCGGCGCGCAGGGTGATCGTCTGGGTGATCCGTGAGCCCTTGCCGAACGAGCGCTCCACGCGGATGGCGCCGAGGAGGGGGTCCTCCTCGACCACGGTCACCGACTCGGGGTCCAGCAGGTCCGTGTAGCGGTTCTTGTAGTGCTTGTCGACGTCCCAGGCGTCCCAGTAGTTCGGGAGGTCGGTGTGCAGGCGGAGCAGGTTGCCCTTGTCGCCGAGGACTTCACGGTCGGCTCGCAGGTCGCGGACGGAGGCGAGCGTGCCGTCCTCGGCCACCTCGACCCGGACCAGGCCGTTGTCGAGGACACGGCCGGAGACGGTGACGGGGTGCGCGGGCTCGGTCGCGGTGAGGGGAGCGCTGCCGCTCGCGGGCACCTTCACGTACACCGGTGCGCCCGCGGACGTACGGACCACCTCGGCACGGTCGCGCGGGCTGGTGTTGAACACACGCGGGTCACCCGGGCCGAGCGCCGCGACCGCCTCGGCCGTCAGCTCCTCCAGCTCCTTCGCCACACGGGCGTACTCCGCCTCCGCCTCCCGGTGGACCCACGCGATCGAGGACCCCGGCAGGATGTCGTGGAACTGGTGGAGGAGGACCGTCTTCCACAGGCGGTCGAGCTTCTCGTACGGGTAGGAGTAGCCGGAAGCGTGCAGGGCGGCCGTGGTCGCCCACAGCTCCGCCTCGCGCAGGAGGTGCTCGGAGCGGCGGTTGCCCTGCTTGGTGCGGGCCTGGGAGGTGTACGTCGCGCGGTGGAGCTCCAGGTACAGCTCGCCGTTCCAGACGGGGGCGTCCTCGTACTCGGCGCGGGCCTTGGCGAAGAACTCGTCGGGGTGTTCGACGACGACCTTCGCTGAGCCCTCCAGGTCCGCCAGGCGGCGGGCCCGCTCCATGATCTCCCGGGTGGGGCCGCCACCGCCGTCACCCCAGCCGAACGGGGCGAGGGAGCGGGTGCCGGCGCCCTTCTCCTGGTAGTTGCGGACGGCGCGGTCCATCTCCTCGCCGCTGAAGCGGGCGTTGTAGGTGTCGACCGGCGGGAAGTGGGTGAAGATGCGGGTGCCGTCGATGCCCTCCCACCAGAAGGTGTGGTGGGGGAACCTGTTGGTCTGGTTCCAGGAGATCTTCTGGGTCAGGAACCACTCGTTGCCGGCGAGCTTGGCGAGCTGCGGGTAGGAGGCGTTGTAGCCGAAGGAGTCCGGCAGCCAGACGCCCTTGGTCTCGATGCCGAAGTGCTCGATGAAGAACCGCTTGCCGTGGACGAGCTGACGGGCGATGGCCTCACCGCCGGGCAGGTTGCCGTCGGACTCGACCCACATGCCGCCGACCGGTACCCACTGGCCCTTGTCGACGGCCTTCTTGATGCGCTCCCACACCTGCGGGTAGTTGTCGCGCACCCACTCGTACTGCACGGCCTGGGAGCAGGCGAAGATGAAGTCCTCGTACTCGTCGGCCAGCGCGGTCACGTTCGAGAACGTCCGGGACGTCTTGCGCTTGGTCTCGCGGATGGGCCAGAGCCAGGCGGAGTCGATGTGGGCGTGGCCGACGCCGGAGACGGTGTGGGCGCTGGCGTGGGCGGGCTTGGCGAGGACGGGGGCGAGGATCTCACGGACGACGGTGGCGCTGCCGGAGACGTCGTCGAGGTCGACGGCGTCCATGGCCCGGTCCAGGGCGTGCAGGATCTCGTGGCGGCGGGGTTCGTGCTCGCCGAGGTGGACCATCAGCTCGCGCAGCACCTGGAGGTCCAGGTCGAGGTGGAAGACCTCCTCGTCCAGGATCGCGATGTCGGCGCGCTGGAACGTGTAGAGCGGCTTGTCGCCGGCGGTCAGGATGTCGCCCATCGGCGTGATCTTCGAGAAGTTGTCGGCGAGGATGTCGGGGTTGGAGGCCGCCTCGACGAGGTAGTCGATGGTCTCGCCGCCCCGGACGGGGTTGCCGATCGGCACGTACTGGTTGAGCGGGTTGACCGCCTTCAGCGGGGTGCCGTCGGCGAGGTGGACCAGGGCCTCGGCCTGGTTGCCGGGCCAGTCGCCGACGAAGCCGAGGTCGATGACCGCCTCGACGCGGCGGCCCGCCCACTCGGCGGGTACCTGTCCGCGCATCCGGAACCAGGTCGTGCCCCACGGCGGGCCCCACGGGGTGTCCATCACGAACGGTGTGTACGAGGCGGCCGCGGCTTCCTCGAAGGGGACGGGCTCGCCCGGCGCCTGCCAGGCCTCGACCTCGAAGGGCACGGTGGCCGCGTAGATGGCGGGCTTGATGCGCTGGGTGTGAACGCGCTCGACGCGTTCCTCGATGCGGCGGCGTTCGTCATGCATGGCCGTACGTCTCCTAGCGGGTGCGGCTGCGGGATGAGCAGGGGGAGGCTGCCCCGGGGCTACGTCAGGTATCCGAGGCCGGGGTGCACGGCCGTGTAGCCGTCGACCAGTCTGCGGGCGACGTTCACCGAGTCGACCAGCGGGTGCAGGGCGAAGGCCTTCACCGCGGTGGTGCGGGAACCGGACTCGGCGGCGGCCAGGACCTCGCGTTCGACGGCCTTGACCGCGCAGACCAGGCCGGTGGCGTGGTCGGGCAGCGGGTCGACGGCGACCGGGTGGGCGCCGTTGGCGTCGACCAGGCAGGGCACCTCGATGACGGCCTCGGTGTCGAGGGCCGAGAGGGTGCCCTTGTTGCGGACGTTGAGGATGAGGGTGGTGCGCTCGTCGCGGGCGATGGCCCGCATCAGGGCGAGGGCGACCTTCTCGTAGCCGCCGGACAGGTCGTCGGCGTCGCGTTCGCCGGCGCCCGCCGTCTCCCGGTTCTCCGACATGTAGGTGGCCTCGCGCTCGGCGCGGGTGCGGTCCCAGGCCTTGAGCGCGTGGGCGTCGGGGCGGCGCATCTCCTCGTAGAAGTGGGCCTGCTGGTCCTTGAGGAAGGCGCCGCGGGTCTTCTCGGCCGCCTGGTAGGCGCGGACGGCCTCGCGGTTGAAGTAGTAGTAGTGCAGATACTCGTTCGGGATGGCGCCGAGGGACTGGAGCCAGTCCACGCCGAAGAGCTTGCCCTCCTCGAAGGAGCCGAGGAGGTCGCGGTCGGCGAGGAGGCGCGGGAGTTCGTCGCGGCCGGCGACGCGCAGGCCGCGGACCCAGCCGAGGTGGTTGAGGCCCACGTAGTCGATCCAGGCCTCGCGCGGGTTGGCTCCCAGTACGCGGGCGATACGGCGGCCGAGGCCGACCGGGGAGTCGCAGATGCCGATGACGCGGTCGCCGAGGTGGCGGGACATGGCCTCGGTGACCAGGCCCGCCGGGTTGGTGAAGTTGATGAGCCAGGCTTCGGGGGCGAGCCGGGCCACCCGGCGGGCGATGTCGACGGCCACGGGGACCGTGCGCAGGCCGTAGGCGATGCCGCCGGCGCCGACGGTCTCCTGGCCGAGGACGCCTTCGGCGAGGGCGACCCGCTCGTCGTGCGCGCGGCCCTCCAGGCCGCCGACGCGGATCGCGGAGAAGATGAAGTCGGCGCCGCGCAGGGCCTCGTCGAGGTCGGTGGTGGCGGTCACCTCGGGCGCGTCGGGCACGTCCGCCGCCTGCTCGGCGAGGACTCGGGTGACGGCGGAGAGCCGCTCGGCGTCCAGGTCGTGCAGGACGACATGGGTGACCCGGCCCTCGGCGCGGTCCCCGAGGAGCGCCCCGTACACGAGCGGCACCCGAAATCCTCCGCCGCCCAGAATCGTCAGCTTCACGCAACTACCACCTTTGCCGATCGTGCATAAGTGCGGGCCGTCCCGACACGGTCAGCCGCCCCGTCCCAGGGCGGTCATACGGTGACCACTTCGACCCCCGCGTCCTCGAACGACGACCGGGTGCCCTGGTCCACCGGCTCGTTGGTCACGAGCACGTCGAGTTCCCCGGGACCGCAGACCCGCGCCATCCCCGTGCCGGGGAACTTCGCGGAGTCGGCGAGCAGGACGACCTTGTCGCCGGCCCTGATCATCGCGCGTTTGACGGGAACCTCGACGACGGTCGTGTCCATCACCTGTCCGCCGGGCCGCACTCCACTCGTGCCGAGGAAGAGCCAGTCGGCGTGCAACTGCCGGAGGTTGTCCTCGGTGAGGAAGCCGACGAGGGAACGGTACTCGCGGCGGACCATGCCGCCGAGCAGCACCAGTTCGATGCCCTCGTCGTCGGCCAGCTCCTCGTAGACCACCAGGTTGCTGGTGATCACGGTGAGACGGCGGCCGTGCAGCTGCCGGGCCAGGCGGTAGGCGGTGGTCCCGATGTCGAGGAGCACGGACTGGCCGTCGCGGACCATCGAGGCGGCCTTCGCCGCTATCGCGTCCTTCTCGGCCACCCGTACCTCGGCGACCTCGGCGAAGGGCTGGTCGCCCTCGTCCACGACGGCGCCGCCGTGCACGCGGGTGAGCAGCCCCTCCTCCTCCAGCCTGACGAGGTCACGCCGGATGGTGGCGGGACTCACGCCGAGCTGTTCGGACAGGTCGGTGACGGCCGCCGGGCCGCCTGATCGCAGGGCCCGCAGGATGAGTTGGTGTCGTCGCTCTGCCAGCACGCGCTGAACAGTACTCGTCATTCCCAATCATTTCCATGCTCACTTCTGCTCGACTCTTGCCAAACCTCTCGGAGGCGCGCACGATCTGTGCACCGAAATTGAAGACTTTTGAAGAGTGACCTTCGAACGTCTCGACGAGAGGGTGCACGCGTGGACGACGACCGGCCCGATGTGCTGCTGACCGGGCTGCTCTTCTACGACCTCGTGCTCACGGGACTGGGCAGGCCGCCCACCCCCGGCGAGGAGATCTGGACCGACGGCATGGGCTGCGGCCCCGGCGGCATCGCCAACCTGGCGGTGGCCGCCGCCCGTTTCGGCCTGCGGACCTCCCTGGCCACGGTCTTCGGCGACGACTACTACGGCTCCTACTGCCGTGAAGTCCTCGCCGGACAGGAGAGCGTCGACCTCTCCCTCTCGCGCACCGCGGACGGCTGGCACACCCCCGTCACCGTCTCCCTCGCCCACGGTCACGACCGGGCCCTGGTCACCCACGGCCAGGAACCGCCGTACTCGCAGGACGTGTTGATGGGCGACCCGCCCGAGTCGCGCACCGCGCTCGTGCACCTCGAGGCCGAGCCGCGCGAGTGGCTCGCCAAGGCCGCCGCGAACGGCACACACATCTACGCGGACGTCGGCTGGGACCCCACCCGGCAGTGGTCCCGCGACCTGCTCGACCAACTCGCCCTGTGCCACGCCTTCCTCCCGAACGAGACCGAGGCGATGGCGTACACCCGTACCGACAGCGCGGTCGCCGCGCTCGGCACGCTGAGCGAACTGGTGCCGGTGGCCGTGGTCACCCGCGGCGGCGAGGGCGCGGTCGCGGTGGACCAGACGACGGGCGAGTACGCGGAGGTCCCGGCCCTGGACGTCGACGTGCTCGACGCGACGGGCGCCGGCGACGTCTTCGGCGCGAGCTTCGTCGCCGCCTCCCTCGGCGGCTGGCCGCTGGTGGAGCGGCTGCGGTTCGCCGCACTGTCCGCCGGACTGTCCGTGGGCCACCACGGCGGAGGCCTGGCGGCACCCGGCTGGTACGGCGTCGACCTCTGGTGGCGCTCGCTGACCGACCCCGACCTGAAGAAGGCCTACGGCTTCCTCCCGCACCGCATCCCGGCGGACCTCGGCCCACCGGTGCGCCACGCCCCGGTGACCCCGCCCGCACCGCCGCACTGAGCCCCACGCAAGAACACCCCTTGGTAACACGAACAGGAACAACAGGAGTGACCCGTGGACCTTTCCCGTAGAGGCTTCCTTCAGGCTGCCGTACTCACCGCGGCAGCCTCCGGCCTGACCGTCGCCTGTGGCGGCGACTCGGAATCCGGCGGCACCAAGAACGGCAAGAACCTCACCATGTGGTACTGGGGCGGAGCCCTCAGCGACAAGGTGGTCGCCGAGGCCAAGACGCACTTCAGCGGCCAGGCCAAGCTGACCAGTTCCTCCATCGGCGGCGACTTCAAGCAGAAGCTCACCACCACCCTCGCGGCGGGGGGCAGCTCCGTGCCGGACATCACCGGCATCAAGGGCGAGGACATCGCCTCCTTCCTGCCCAACGCCGACCGCTTCCTCGACCTGAACGACCTGGGCTTCAAGAAGATCTCGTCCCAGTACCTGGAATGGAAGACCAAGCTCGCCCAGACCGAGGACGGCAAGCAGATCGGGTTCCCGATCGACATCGGTCCCACCGCGCTCTTCTTCCGCGCGGACCTGTTCGACAAGGCGGGGCTGCCCACCGACCCGGCCAAGGTCGCCGCCGAGGCCAAGACCTGGGACGACTACTTCGCGCTCGGCACCGAGCTGAAGAAGGCGCTGCCCGACATCTTCCTGGTCAACAACCTCGGCTCGGTGTTCAACATCGCGGTGGGCCAGGGCACCACGCGGTTCATCGACCAGGACAACCACTTCATCGGCGACCAGGACCACATCCGCGCCGCGTGGACCACGGCGATCCAGCCCTACACGCTCGGCCTCGACGCCAAGATCAACGACCAGACCTGGAACGCCGCCATCGGCAAGAACCTGGCCACCGAACTCGGTGCCGCCTGGCACGCGCTGGACATCGAGTCGGCGGCCCCGGGCACCAAGGGCAAGTGGCGGGTCTGCGCGACGCCCGACGGACCGGCCAACCAGGGCGGCTCCTATCTGGCCCTGCCCCAGCAGTGCCGGAACCCCGAAGAGGCGTTCAAGATCATCAGCTGGATCCTCAGCCCGGAGAACAACGCCCGGGGCTTCACCGACGCCGCCATCTTCCCCGCCTCCCCGGCCGCGTACTCGATGGAGGCCATGACGGGCCCCAGCGCCTTCTTCGGCGGGCAGAAGATCATCGAGGTCTTCGGCCCGGCCGCCGAGGCCATCCCCGTGAGCTACGAGGCACCGGCTGACGCCGCGGTCATGGCCCCCTACTTCACCGAGCTGACCAACGTCGAGGCCAAGGGCAAGAAGCCCGACGACGCCTGGAAGGACGCGGTCAGCCAGGCCAAGCAGATCGCCAGGCGACAGGGGGTGAACTGAGGTGTCGTCACCTCCGGTCACCGGCCTCGCCACGGTGCCCGAGCACCGTGGCGGGCCGGGCCCGGCCCGCTTCCGCCCGCGGCGCACCCCGCCCGCGGGCGCCGCTCGGCCCGAACGTCGCGGGGTGCTGTCGTACTGGCGGCAGTACCTGGCGATCTCGCCCTTCTACCTGATCTTCACCGTCTTCTCCTTCGGTCCCGTCTTCTATTCGCTGTATCTGGCCTTCCAGCGCTACGACGGCCTGGGCGCCAAGCAGTTCGTGGGCCTGCAGCAGTTCGAGTTCCTCTGGAACGACCCGGTCTTCTGGCTGTCGATCCGCAACACCCTGCTGATCTGGGTCCTGTCCACCGTTCCCACGCTCTTCGGCGCCCTCGTGCTGGCGACGCTGCTGCATTCGGTGCGCCGCTTCAAGGGCTTCTACCGCATCGCCCTCTACGTGCCGAACGTCACGTCGATCGTCGCCGTGGCGATCTTCTTCGGCGCGGTGTTCAGCAACAACTTCGGCCTGGTCAACGCGATCCTGGGCACGGTCGGCATCTCGCCCGTCCCGTGGCTGAGCAATCCGTGGCTGATCAAAGTGGTGATCGCGGCGCTGATGACCTGGATGTGGACCGGCTACAACATGATCATCTACCTGGCCGGCCTCCAGGCCATCCCCACCTCGATCTACGAGGCGGCCAAGATGGACGGCGCCGGACCCGTGCGGACCTTCTTCCAGATCACCATTCCGGTCATGCGGCCGATCATCCTGTTCACCGTCGTCATCTCGACCATCAACGGCCTGCAGAGCTTCAGCGAACCCCAGGTCCTCTTCGCCAGCAACGCCGCCAACCAGAACATGGGCGGCCCCGGCCAGGCGGGTCTGACCACGCTGCTGTACTTCTACCAGTCGGCCTTCCTCCTCAACGACTACGGCTACGGCGCGGCCATCGTATGGGCCTTCTTCGTACTGATCATCGTGCTCGTCGTCATCAACTGGCGCATCGTGCAACGAGGGAGGAAGTCATGACGGCAGCGGCCACGGCGCCCACCAAGGGCGTCGCGAGGCGGCGCCGCCGCCCCCGGGGCCTGACCCCGCACATCTTCCTCGTGCTGGCCGTCCTGATCTCGGTCTTCCCGTTCGTGTGGACGATCGTGATGGCGACCAACACCACCCGTGACATCTACAAGAGCCCACCGAAGCTGACCTTCGGCTCCCACCTGCTGGAGAACATCCGGCATGTCCTCGACACCATCGACTTCTTCGGGTCGATGCTCAACACGGTCGTCGTCGCCTCCGTCACCACGGTCCTGGTGCTGTTCGTCGACTCCCTGGCGGCTTTCGCCTTCGCCAAGTTCGAGTTCCCCGGGCGCAAGGTGCTCTTCGGCACGCTGCTGGTGTTCATGATGCTGCCGCTCCAGCTGGCCGTCCTGCCGCAGTTCATCCTGATGTCCGAGATCGGCTGGGTCGGCATGCTCAAGGCGCTGGTCTGGCCCGCCCTCGCCAACGCCTTCGGCATCTTCTGGCTGCGCCAGTACATCGAGAACGGTGTGCCCGACGAACTGCTCGACGCGGCGCGCATCGACGGCGCCGGGTTCTTCCGCCAGTACTGGAACATCACACTGCCGATGATCAAACCCGCGCTGTCCTTCCTCGCCATCTACGCCTTCGTCAATGCCTGGAACGACTACGTCTGGCCGCTGATCGTGCTCACCAACCCCGAACAGGTCACGCTCCAGGTGGAGCTCGCCCAGCTCCACGTCGGCCACACCACCGACTACAGCATGGTCATGGCCGGTGTGCTCATGGCGTCCATCCCGCTGGTCGTGGTCTTCGCCGTCTTCGCGCGCGGGTTCATCGCGGGCGCCACCGAAGGCGCGGTACAGGGCAGCTGAACCGCTCCCCGGAGAGAGGTGCGCGATGGTGGACGTCGGGGACGTCGGCGGCGGAGGACGGCCGGGGCGCGGCAAGGTGCTCGTGGTGGGTATGGACGGGGTGCGCTTCGACCGGCTGCCCCTCCCCCGGCCTCCGGCCGGGGCGACCCCCCTCTCGCTTCGTCCGCCGTCCACGGCACCGGTGCTGCACGGCCTGATGGCCGCGGGCGCCCACGGCAGCAGCCTGCTGCCCTACGGCGAGGTGGACGGTCAGGCCGAGGGCGGGCCGTCCACCAGCATGGCCTACACCGACTCCGGCCCCGGCTGGTCGAGCGTGCTGACCGGGGTGTGGCCCGACCGTCACGGGGTGACGGGCAACGACTTCACCGGCGCCGACTACGCCCGCCACCCCGACTTCCTCAGCCGCGCGGTCACCGCGCGGCCCGGTCTGCGCACGGCGGCCGCGGTGTCCTGGCCGGAACTGGTCCACCGCGGCACCCTGGGCCCCGCCATCGGCAGGCGCGTGCGGTACGACGGCGAGTCCGACGGCTACGAGAGCGCGGACCGACGCGTCGCCCGTACCGCCGTGCGCTGGCTGACCGAGGACGACCCGGACGTCGTGTTCGTGTACTTCGGCGCCACCGACGAGGCCGGCCACGCCGCGGGCCCCCTCAGCCCCGCCTACGACCAGGCCCTCCTCGCCCAGGACGCCCATATCGGGCGGCTGCTGGACGCCGTCGACGCCCGGCGCTCCGACCCCGTCCGCGCGGACGAGCACTGGACGGTCCTGGTCACCACGGACCACGGGCATCTCGACACCGGCGGCCACGGAGGCGACACGCGCGCCGAGCGAGAGGTCTTCGTCGTCCTCGCCGAGCCCGGAACTCCCGCCGGCACCCTGCTGGACACGCCCCGCCTCATCGACATCGCCCCCACCGTCCTGGACCGTCTCGGCATCCCCGTGGACCCCGCCTGGGGCCTGCGGGGCCGCGCCCTGCCCCGGCCGACCACGTCCCTCCCGTCACCACCCACTTCGGAACGGTCATGACCGACGCACTCTTCGCCCTGCGCCCCTGGGAAGCACCCGAGGTGACCTCCTGGAGGCGGCTGCCCATGAACGCCGTCGACCGGCGCGCGCAGGCGCTGTCGCTCGACGGCCGTTGGCGGTTCCAGCTGCTGCCGTCCCCCGAGCGGGAACCCGGTCCCGGCTGGTCCTGGGCCCAGCTCCCCGGCTCCTGGGCCCTCCAGGTGGCGGAGGACCCACCGCAGTACACCAACGTCCGGATGCCGTGGCCCCAGTTCCCGCCGGACTCTCCGGCGGAGAACCCGACCGGGGTGTACGAGCGGGACGTCGACATACCCGCCGACTGGGCCGGCCGCCGGATCGTCCTGCACGTCGGCGCCGCCGAGAGCGTGCTGCTCGTCCATGTGGACGGGCGGCCGGCCGGTGTCTCCAAGGACTCCCATCTGGCCGCCGAGTTCGACCTCTCCGACCTGGTCCGCCCCGGGACGAAGGCCACCGTGCGGCTCACGGTGGTGAAGTGGTCCGACGCCTCGCACATCGAGGACCAGGACCAGTGGTGGCTCGGCGGGATCACCCGCTCGGTGCTGCTGTACGCCACCGATCCGCTGTATCTCGCGGACGTGAGCGTGCGGGCGCGCTGCGACGGGGAGCTGCGGGTGGACTGCCGGGTGCGCTCGGCGGCGGGGACGCGCGCACTGCCCGCCGGGTGGTGTGTCAGCGGGGAGCTGAACGGTGAACTCCTCGCCCAGGACCGCGAGTTCGACCGGTTCAACGCCGAGGACGAGCGCGTCTCCGACTTCCTCGGCGAGGCCCGTATGGGCACGGTCGTCCCCGACGTACGGACCTGGAACGCCGAGACCCCCGAGCTGTACGACCTCACCGTCCGCCTGCACCGCGCCGACGGCACGGTCGCCGACACCTCGCACCACCGGATCGGCTTCCGCGAGGTCGAGATCCGCGGCCGGGACCTGCTGGTCAACGGGGAGCGGGTCTACCTCCGGGGCGTGAACCGGCACGACTTCCATCCGCTGACGGGGCGGACGGTGTCGTACGAGGACATGCGCGCGGACCTGCTCACGCTGAAGCGGTTCGGCTTCAACGCGATCCGTACCGCGCACTATCCGGGCGACCCGGCCCTGTACGACCTCGCCGACGAGCTCGGCTTCTACGTCGTCGACGAGGCCGACATCGAGTCCCACGACCACGCGCATGAGATCGCCGACGACCCGCGCTATCTCAACGCCTTCGTGGACCGCGTCTCCCGTATGGCGCTGCGGGACAAGAACCATCCGTCGGTGATCGTCTGGTCGCTGGGCAACGAGTCCGACTACGGCGCCAACCACGACGCGGCGGCGGGCTGGCTGCGGCGCCACGATCCGACACGGCCGGTGCAGTACGAGGGGGCCGCGAAGCTGGACTGGGCGGCCACGGACGACGCCTCCGACATCGCCTGTCCGATGTACGCGCCCATCGAGGACTGTGTGGCGCACGCGCTGTCGGGCGAGCAGACCAGGCCGCTGATCCAGTGTGAGTACTCGCACGCCATGGGCAACAGCAACGGCACGCTGGCCGACACGTGGACCGCCATCGAGGCCACCCCAGGTCTTCAGGGCGGGTTCATCTGGGAGTTCTGGGACCACGGCATCCTCCAGCGTGTGAACGACGGACGACCGGCCGGGCGTGGGGGCACCGGGCTGTACGAGAACGGAGTCGCCGGCCCCGGCCTGCGCTGGGCCTACGGCGGCGACTTCGGCGAGACGATCCACGACGGCGCCTTCATCGCCGACGGGGTCGTCCTCCCCGACCGCACACCCAAGCCGGTGATGTTCGAGCACCGGGAGATCGCCTCCCCGGTGCGGCTGTCCGTGGAGGGCGAGGGCACCTGGCGGGTGTTGCGCGTGCACAACCGGCA
Organism: Streptomyces sp. DSM 40750; assembly: GCF_024612035.1. Classification (GTDB taxonomy): domain Bacteria; phylum Actinomycetota; class Actinomycetes; order Streptomycetales; family Streptomycetaceae; genus Streptomyces. Next base: position 9,490,364 of record NZ_CP102513.1, on the reverse strand, counting down.
GCACTTCCGCGATCTGTCGTGGCTGGCCGCCGAGTGGGAGTTCGCGGCGGCCGACGGCGGGACCTGGACGGTGCCGGCCCAGCTGCCCGCCGTACCGCCCGGCGGCTCGGCCGTCATCGACCGGCCCGAGGTGCCGGGCGGGGCCGGTGAGATCTGGCTGACGCTGCGCGTGACGACGGCCGCCGACGAGCCCTGGGCACCACGCGGCACCGAGGTGTGCTGCCCGCAGGTGCAGTGGTACGAGGCGGACGAGGGTGAGCCGGTGGTGGGCGCCGAGGAGGACCTCGGGCACATCCCCCCGCCGGAGACGGACGAGAACGGGCTGCTGCTGCACCCGCTGCTCGCCTCCCCGCCGGGCTTGAGCCTGTGGCGGGCCCCGACCGACAACGACGTCCTCGGCGGCATGGCCGAGCGCTGGCGTGAACTGGGCCTGGACCGCGCCGAGCGCGAACCGGTCACCGTGGAGCGCAAGGGCTCCACCGTGCGGGTGCGGTCCCGCTGGATGACGGGGGCCGGGGCCGTCGAGCACGAGCAGACCTTCACGGCACTGGTGGACGGCCGGGTACTCGTCGAGGAGACGGCCGTCCTGCCCGAGGAGCTGACGGACGTGGCCCGCGTCGGCACGGTGTTCGAGACCGTCGACGGCTTCGACCGCCTCGCCTGGTACGGCCAGGGCCCCTGGGAGAGCTACCCGGACCGCGCGGCCGGGGCGCCCGTCGGCCACCACTCGGCCGCCGTCGACGAGTTGTTCACCCCTTATCTGCGGCCGCAGGAGAGCGGGGGCCGGCACGGCGTACGGCACTTCACGCTCAGCGGCGACCAGCATGCTCTCGGCGTACGGCTGGACGGGCCCCGGCAGGTCTCGGTGACCCGCCATCGCGCCACGGACCTGGCCGCCGCCGCGCACCACGACGAACTGGCGCCCCGGCCGGGGTGCGTGGTGCACATCGACGCGGCACACCGAGGGCTGGGCACGGCGTCGTGCGGGCCCGACACCTCCCCCTCGTATCTCGTTCCGCCGGGTGTCCACCGCTGGTCGTGGACGCTGCGCGCCCTCTGATCCCACCCCCCTCGTTCCTTCCTCCATCTCTCACGGACCTTCCTACGGAGCACACGTGTGTACTTCGCATGAGCACGACCAGGGCGAGGCGGCCCCGCAGGCCGGCGCCGGCAGACGGAACTTCCTGCGCGCGACCGCGCTGATGGGTGCGGCGGCCGCCGTGCTCCCTGCGGCCGGTGCCGCGCAGGCCGCCGCCGAGTCCCCCGTCTCCGCCGCGCGCCTGCGGCCCGACCCGGACAGCCGCCGGTTCACGCTGGCGGTGATGCCCGACACCCAGTACCTGTTCGACGGGCCGAGCATCGACAAGGCGCCCGTCGAGGCGTCGCTGCGCCATCTGCTGGAGGTGGGGCGGGAGGAGAACATCGTCTTCCTCTCTCATCTGGGCGACCTCACGCAGAACGGCGCGAAGGCGGAGTGCGCCGCGATCGGCGAGGCGTTCCGGCTGCTCGACCGGCGGGGTGTGGGCTACAGCGTCCTCGCGGGCAACCACGACGTCCGCTCGTCCACCGACGACCAGCGGGGTTCGAGCCCCTACCTGGATGTGTTCGGGCCCGACCGTTTCCAGGGCAAGCCGACCTTCGGTGGCGCCTCCCCGGACGGCTACAACTCCTTCCACCTCTTCGAGGCCGGCGGCCAGCAGTGGATGGTGCTCGCCCTGGACTGGCGGCTGTCCGCGAAGGGCTTCGCCTGGGCGAAGGACGTGCTGGCCCGGCACCCGAGGACGCCGGTGGTCCTCACCACCCACGAGCTGGTCGACGGGGACGACTCCCTCTCCTCGTACGGGGAGAAGCTGTGGGACCAGCTGATCGACGACCACGACCAGATCTTCCTCACCCTCAACGGGCACTACTGGCCGGCGGCGCGCGCGACGCGGAAGAACGCCGCCGACAACGATGTCCATCTGCACCTCACCAACTACCAGAACCGGTACTACGGCGGCGCGGCGATGATCCGCCTGTACCGCTTCGACCTCGACCGCGACACCATCGACGTGGAGACGATCTCCCCGTGGATCCTGGGCCGGGCCGCCGAAGGGCTCAACGAGCTGGAGCGGCAGGAGAGCGAACTCTCCGGCGACGCCGACCGGTTCACGGTCGAGATCGACTTCGAGAAGCGGTTCGCCGGCTTCGCGCCGGTGCCCGTACGTGCGTCGCGCCCCGCCTCGAAGATGCTGGTGCCCGGCACGGTCGCGTACTGGCGCTTCGACGGGCAGGACGACGGGGCGGCCGTCACCGGTACCGTCCGTGACCGCTCCGGGCGCGGCAACGACCTCACCTTGGTCACGGTCGGCGGCGGCCCGCTCACCTACTCCGCCGACCACCACCCGGACCAGCCGGGCCACGGCAGCCTGGAGTTCCACGGCGGCAAGCCCCCGCTGAAGGGCGCGTATCTGCGTACGGTCGACGGGGCGCCGCTCAACTCTGCGACGTTCGAGGACGGTTACACCATCGAGGCGTTCTACCGGCTGCCCGCCGACTGGAATCCCTCGAACCACGCCTGGGCCGGCATCCTCGGCCGTACCGGCACCGGTGGCGCGGCGGGCAAGACCGCCGACGACCCGGACGAGCCGCTGGCCACGCTGTCGCTGTCGAACGACCGGGAGCCGCAGTGGGCGGTGCGCCCGCTCAACCAGCAGGGCATCGCGACCAACTGGGGCCAGGAGACCCCGCTGGAGACGTGGTGGCACCTCGCGGTCGTCAACGACGGCGAGCACACCACGCTCTACGTCCAGGGCTGCCCGGTCGTGCGCAACCCGAAGGCCGCGGCCGTCGGGCTCACCTCCGTCGGACTGCCCTGGATCCTCGGCGGCTACGAGTACGCGGGGACGATCGATCAGATCCTGCACGGGCGGCTCGGTGACGTCCGCATCGTCGAACGGGCGCTGCCCGTCAAGTCGTTCATGAACCACTGAGACGCGAAGGAAGCACATCATGTCCGAACTGTCCGGCATGCGCGAGCAGCAGCTGCCCGTCTGGGCCGATCCGTCCGTCTCCCCCGCCGACCTCGACGCGCAGGGCGTGTCCCGCCGTGGACTCCTGCGCGGCGCGGGCCTCTTCGGCACCGCCTTCGCCCTGGGCGCGGCGGGCTCCCTCGCGGCACCGGCCGTCGCCTCCGCCGACTCCCGGCACTACGGCGGCGACGACCCACGCCTCGCCTACCTCGTCGGCGACCACCACATCCACACCGTGTACAGCCACGACGCCAAGTACACGTTCTCCCAACTGGCGGCTGCGGGCGCGACGTACGGCCTCGACTGGATGGTGTTCACCGAACACTCCAACTTCGGGCACGCCGACTTCGGCGCCGCGCTGGAGCACAGGGAGATCCTGAAGGCCCGGGCCGAGAACCCGCGCCAGCTGATCTTCCAGGGCCTGGAGTGGTACATCCCGGCCGCCGAGCACTGCACGGTCTTCACGACCCCCGGCCCACACGAGGTCGACCTCCTCACCCGCTTCGAGAGCGCGTACGACGGCAAGCTGCTGGGCTACACGGACGGTTCCGTGGGCGGCGCGAACACCGCGCGCAACGAGGCGCACGCGGTCGAGGCGATCAAGTGGCTGGCCGAGCAGCGCCGCACGGGATACGTCGACGACGTGCTGGTGCTGGCCAACCACCCCCTCCGCCTGGGCATCGACTCCCCGCACGAGATGCGCGCCTGGCGGGACGCGGCACCCGAGATCATGATCGGCATGGAGGGCGCGCCCGGCGCCCAGGGCGCGGCGATCCCCGGCTGGCGGGGGGCCACGTCGATGCGCGGCGAGTACGAGAACAAGCCGTCCGCCCAGTCCTGGCCCGGCTACCCGGCGGAGGCGTACCTCACGTACGGCGGTTTCGACTGGTCCACGGCGACCGTGGGCGGCCTCTGGGACGCCATGCTCGCCGAGGGCAGGCTGTTCTCGATCACCACCAACTCGGACGCCCACCGGATCGTCTTCGACACCTGGAGGAACGGCGACTGGCCGGCCGGGCAGAACTTCGACAACACCGGCAAGCTGCCCGACCCGGTGAACACCGACACCCCGCAGCCCGGCAGCGACTTCTGGCCCGGCCAGTTCAGCCGCACCCACGTCGGCGTGACCCGCTACGGCTACCGTGCGGTGATGGCGGGCCTGCGCGCCGGCCGTGTCTGGCTCGACCACGGCCATCTGCTCGACGGCCTGGACGTCCGTGTGAAGCGCGACCGCGACCACGTCCGGGGCGTCACCCTGGGCGGCCGCCTCCGCGTCCGCAAGGGCGAGAAGCTCACGCTGACGGTGACCGTGACGACCGCCTCCCGCCCCAACCCCCAAGGGATCCTCCCGGAGTTGGCCCACGTCGACGTCATCCGGGGCGCGGTGCGCGGCCCGGTGACCGACCGGGACGCCTGGAAGGCCCCCGACACCAAGGTCGTCCACACCGAGGACGTGAGCGGCCGCAAGGGCACGTACACCCTCCGCATCCCGATCACTGCGGGGGACGAGTCCTTCTACGTGCGGCTGCGCGGCAGCGACGGCAACAGGAACGGCACGGGCTACCTGGGCGCGTCCGTGGACCCGCACGGCCCGATCCCGCACGAGCCGGGCGACGGCGACCCCTGGAAGGACACTTGGTTCTACTCGAACCCCGTGTTCATCGACGTAGGCTGAGCATGACGTCTTAGAGGCGCGGGGCACTGCGCGACCAGCCACAACCGGTCCGCGGTCCCCCGCGCTCCTCACCTCCTACGGCGAGGGGGAGGGACTGGGGCTGAACGCCCGATCGCAGTGGGGCCAGTCGCTGAAGTCCCGGTCCTGGCTCCACAACCGCTTGGCCGCGCGGATGTTCCACTCCGGGTCGAGCGCCTTGCGAGGGGTGCCGCCCAGCTCCGTGAGACGGGAGTCGGATATCTGGAAGAGGCCCCAGTTCCTTGTGCCGTTGGTGTTCGGGAGGATGTGCAGCGGGTCGAGGAGGGACTGGCAGTCGGCGATCGCGACCGCGCGGTCCGGTGCCTCGGTGAACACCTCGCGGATGCGCCGCCGCACCTCGTCCTGTGACCATGTGTCCATGCGCGCCCCGGACTCGTACAGCGCCTGCTTGGTGGTGTCGCCGACGACGCCGTTGGGCGGTTCGATCCCCGCGATCACCTGAAAGGCGGTCACACGGCGCAGCGTCTGCGGTCCGAAGTCACCGTCCACACCGATCACCGCGCCCTTGGCGTGGAGCAGCCGCTGCACCTCGCGTACACACGTGTCGTGCTGGCCCATGGCCACCACCTCACGGCACCCGGACGTGAGGAGCGGCCGGCTGTCCTTCTTCTGCCGTTCCCCGGCGGCCTTGCCGTGATCGCCGTCGCTTCCCTCGGCCGAGCCCAGCGCCGGCAGAGTCCAGGCCATCCCGCCGAGGCACAGCACCGCCAGGCCGACGGCCAGGCCGACGCGGATCCGCCGACGGCTCCACCCCACGGCCCCGGAGCCGTGCGAGGCCTCCGGCGGCTCCGGGGGTGCAGGCGAGAGTTCCAGGGGGACAGGCGAGAGTTCCGGCGATCGATCCGCGGCCTCGCCGCTGACGCCGTGCTCGACTTCGAGGTCGACGGGCTCCGGTGGACCGACGACCGGTTCCACCGGGGCGGCCTCCGGTTCCGGCGACGTCGTCGGCTCGGTGGGCTCCGGCTCCGTCGGCTCCTGTTCCCGGGCGGCGTCCGCCACGGCCCAGAGGCGGTGCAGCGTCCGTAGCTCCTCCGGGGTGGCACCGCAGGCCACCGCGAGGCGGTGGACGGCGCCGTAGTCCTGCGGTACCGAACTGCCCAGGCAGTAGCGGTGCACGCTGGACCCACTTGTTCCGGCCTTCGCGGCGAGCGCCGCGTAACTGAGTCCCGACCGCTCCTTGAGCGAGCGCAAACAGGCGGCGAACCGCTCGGACTCCGTGCACGCAGACACGGGCGTCCCCCCTTTTTCACTTGCTGCCGTGCTGAACGGCGGCGCCGCACGTGGTCAGACGGCAGCGCTGTGCGGGTACATAGACGAGAGGGCGCCCCCCTGGATCCCCCGATCCCCGCGCCCGAGCACACTGTGCCAGAAACAGACCGCAGAAACCGGCCAACTCCAGCCACTTCCGCGGCGGACCGCCGACGTCCGTTTCCCTGGCGTCCCACCGCCGCCGCAGCGGCAGGGGGACTCCGCAGGTGGGTCGCGAACTGCCGCAGGTGGGTCGCGGCACGGCCGTCCCAGCGTCCCACCTGCACGGAATCCCTGGATTTTCCGGACGCCCGTAGGGCGGAGCACCCGAGGGGGTGCTCCGCCCTACAGCGGTTTCAGGGCTCTACGGCGCTCAGGAGCTCCAGACGGTCTCGGACGGTCTCAGGCGTAGAAACGGGACAGGCTCTGCAGCACAGCCGCCGGCTTCGGCGCACCCTCGATCTCGATCGTGCCGTCGACGGTGATCTGCACCCCGCCCGGCACGTCCTCAACCGAGGCCAGCTTGCCGACCAGGCGGATCTTCGAGCCCACCTTCACCGGCGACGGGAAACGCACCTTGTTCAGGCCGTAGTTGACCTTCGTCGACACACCCTCGACATCCAGCAGCTCGGTGAACATCGGGATGAACAGCGACAGGGTCAGGTAACCGTGGGCGATCGGCGCGCCGAAGGGGCCCGCCGCCGCCTTCTCCGGGTCGACGTGGATCCACTGGTGGTCGCCGGTGGCGTCGGCGAAGGTGTTGATGCGCTCCTGGGTGACCTCGATCCACTCACTGGTGCCGAGGTCGCTGCCGGCGAGCTTCTTGAGTTCGTCGATGCCGTTCACGGTGATGCTCATATGACGTTCCTTAGCTAAGAGTTGGTGCCGTAGCGCTTGCGCACCCGGGCCTTGAGAAGCTTTCCGGAGGCGGTGCGGGGGAGCTCGTCCGCGATCACCACCGACTTCGGGATCTTGTACTTGGCGAGCCGCCCGGCCAGCGAGGCCAGCACCTCGTCGGCGTCCAGGGCGGAGCCCTCCCGGGGGACGACGACCGCCCGCGGCACCTCGCCCCACTTGTCGTCCGCCACACCGATGACCGCGCACTCGACGATGTCGGGGTGGGCGAGGAGCTGGTCCTCGATCTCGGCGGGATAGATGTTCTCGCCCCCGGAGATGATCATGTCCTTGATGCGGTCGACGATGAAGACATAGCCGTCCTCGTCGACCCGCGCGGCGTCCCCGCTGCGGAACCAGCCGTCGGCGAAGACCGCGGCCGTCTCCTCGGGCAGCCCCCAGTAGCCGGGCATGACGTGCGGTCCGCGGACCACGATCTCGCCGGGCTCGTCGACGTCGACCGGTGTCATGTCCGGCCGTACGACCCGCACATCGCTGAAGAAGTGCGGCACGCCCGCCGAACCGGCCTTGCTCACGGCGTGCTCCGCGTCGAGGAAGAGCGTGCCGGGCGCCGCCTCCGTCATGCCGTAGCCCTGGAGGAAGGTGAGCCCGCGCTCCTGGAACCTGGCGATGAGCGGGGTCGGCACCGGGGAGCCGCCGCAGGACAGCATCCGCAGCGACGACAGGTCGGCGTCCGCCCAGCGCGGGTGCCGGGCCACCTGGTCGAACATGGTCGGCACGCCGAACATGAACGTGATCCGGTGCCGTTCGATCAGGTCGAAGGTGGCCTCCGGGGCGAAGGCCTCGACCAGGACGCAGGTGCCACCCTTGAGCAGCACGGGCAGGGTGAGCATGTTCAGCCCGGCCGTGTGGAACAACGGGGCGGAGACCAGGGCGCGTTCGTCGGCGATGACGTCCTGGTCGACGAGCACGTTGACGGCGTTCCAGATGATGTTGCCGTGCGTGAGCATCGCACCCTTGGGACGGCCCGTCGTCCCCGAGGTGTACATGATGATGCAGGTGTCGTCGGCGGTGACGGGCTGGTCGATCGGCTCGTCGTCGGCCCCGGCGAGCAGCGCCTCGTACTCGCTGCCGACCTCGACGTACGTACGGACGTCGCTGCTGCCCGGCAGTCCCGCGACGAGCCCGGTGAACCCGGACGCGTACACCAGCGCCTTGGCCCCGGAGTCCGCCAGCTGATAGGCGATCTCGGGGCCCGCGAGGCGGGTGTTGAGGGGGACGAAGACCGCGCCGAGGGTGCCGGCGGCGAACAGCGTCTCCAGGTACGAGGGGTGGTTCGGGCCGAGGTAGGCGATCCGGTCGCCGCGGCGTACGCCGGAGGCGCGCAGGGCGTGAGCGAGGCGCGTGGTGCGCTCGTACAGCTCTCCGTAGGTGATGCTCGTGTCACCGTGGATCAGCGCGGTGCGCTGCGGGGTCTTGCGGGCCCGGCGGGCGGGCCACGACCCCAGTCCCTCATTGCGCATGTCTGTGCCCCTGTCCGTCATTGCACATGGGGTGTGTCCCTCACGGTTTCGTCATGGCTTCGTCAGTCCGAGCAGCCGGGCGGCGTTCTCCTTCAGGATCTTCGGCTTGACCTCGTCCTTGATCGGCAGCTTCTCGAAGTCGGCGAGCCAGCGGTCGGGGGTGAGGACGGGGTAGTCGGAGCCGAAGAGCACCTTGTCCTTGAGCAGGGTGTTCGCGTACTGCACCAGCTGCGGCGGGAAGTACTTCGGTGACCAGCCGGACAGGTCGATGTGCACGCCCGGCTTGTGCGTGGCCACGGCGAGCGCCTCGTCCTGCCAGGGGAAGGACGGGTGCGCCAGGATGATCTTCAGATGCGGGAAGTCGGCGGCCACGTCGTCCACGTGCATCGGGTTGGAGTACTTCAGGCGGATGCCACCGCCGCCGGGTACACCGGCGCCGATGCCCGTCTGACCGGTGTGGAAGAGGGCGATGGTGCCCGTCTCCTCGATGACCTCGTACAGGTCGTACGCCACCGAGCGGTCGTTCGGGAAGAAGCCCTGGACGCTGGGGTGGAACTTGAAGCCCTTCACCCCGTACTCCTCGACCAGGCGGCGGGCCCGCTTCACGCCCGCCTTTCCGCGGAACGGGTCGATGGAGGCGAAGGGGATCAGCACGTCCGCGTTGGCGGCGGCCGCCTCGGCGACCTCCTCGTTCGGGACGGGCTCGGTGCCGGTCGCGGACTCGGCGTCCACCGTGAAGATCACGGCGGCCATCTTCCGCTCGCGGTAGTAGGCGGCCGTCTCCTCCAGGGTCGGCTTCCGCTTGCCCTCGACCTTGAAGTACGCGGACGAGGCGTCGTGCAGGTCGTCGTCCAGCGAGGACGTGCCCTTGGAGGACACCTCCGCGTGGGTGTGGACGTCGATGGCGACCAGTTCCTCGACGTTCATGGCGGGAGTTGCCGGGCTCATCACGCCTCCGGGATCTTCGGGGCGGGGACACCCACGGTCTGCGGCTCGGCGCCCAGCGAGGTCGGCCAGACGTCGGCGAGGGCCTCGGGGGTCCAGCCGCCGTTCGCGTACGCCGTCTTGATCTCCTGCGGATGCGACCAGAGTGCCACCTTGTCGCCGCCGATGCCGATGGCCTGGCCGGTGACACCGCGAGCGGCCTCGGAGGCGAGGAACGGGACCAGGGCCGCGCAGTCCTCGGGGGTGCCGAAGCCCTCGCCCTTGCGCAGGAAGTCCGGGAACGGCTTGCCCTCGCGCAGCGCCTCGACGTACGGGGCGAAGACCGGGATGGTCTCGGTCATGGCGGTGGCGGCGACCGGGACGATCGCGTTGACGGTGATGTTCGCGCGGCCCAGCTCCATCGCCCAGGTGCGGGCGAAGGCGGCGATGCCGGCCTTGGCGGCGGCGTAGTTCGTCTGGCCGAAGTTGCCGCGCTGGCCGGCCGGGGAGCCGACGAGGATCAGGGAGCCGCCCTCGCCCTGCTCGCGCATACGGATCGCGGCGGCGCGGGCGCAGGTGAAGGTGCCCTTGAGGTGGGTGGTGATCACCGCGTCGAAGTCGTCGTCCGACATCTTCCACAGGACCCTGTCGCGCAGGATGCCCGCGTTGGTGACCAGGATGTCGAGCCGCCCGAACTCCTCCACCGCGCGGCCCACCAGCCGGTCCGCCGCCTCGGTCGTACCGACGGCGACGACCTCGGCCACGGCCTTGCCGCCCGCCTCGGTGATGGACTTCACGGCCGCCTCGGCCACGGCCTCGTCGATGTCGTTGACGACGACGGAGGCGCCGGCGGCGGCGAGGGCCTGTGCGTAGGCGAGGCCGAGGCCACGGCCACTGCCTGTGACGACGGCGACCTTGCCGGTGAGATCGATGCTGGGCACGAGGAGATCCCTTCGAATGGGGTGCGGCGGCCGGCGCCGCTGAGCGCCTGCCGACTGCGGCTACGAGATCGAAGCTAAGAGCAATAGTTGTTGACGTCAATAGTTGTTGTTCCCCGGGCGTTGCGTCATGCTGGGGGAAGTAGGTACGCGCCGCCCTCTCCCGGGGCCCAGGGCCTGTCTTTCGGATCAGGCCGACTCCGGGCCGGGGCGCCGAATGAACTCCGGTGAGCGTGGCAAGCCACGCGACCAGGCCTGATCCGAAAGACAGGCCCTAGAGACCAGGGAGCCCGCCATCGCCGGCCAGCAGACGCAGGACGCCGCCTCGATCGACGCGCACGAGCCGTGGATGCGCGGGCTGCACGCGGACACGGGCTACCTGCTGTACCGCCTGGGGCTGCGGTCCGGGCAACTGTTCAACTCGTCCCTCCAGGAGTCGGGCCTGCGGCTGCGCCACTACGCGCTGCTGCGCTTCCTGGCCACCTCGCCGGGCGCGCTGCAGCGCGAGCTGAGCGCGTCGCTCGGCTACGACCCGAGCGCGATCGTCGGCCTGGTGGACGACCTGGAGAAGGTGGGCTTCGCCGAGCGGCGCCCCTCCCCCGACGACCGGCGAAGCCGGATCATCGTCCTGACCGAGGACGGCCGGTCCTTCCTGCGCGACACCGACGAGGCCGGGCAGCGCGTCACGGACGAGCTGGTGGAGCCCCTCGACGCCGCCGAGCGCGAGACACTCCACGTACTGCTGCAGAAGGTCGCCGAAGCCGGACTGGGGTGACGCCATGCCGATGACCACCGACGCGCTCCCGTCGCCGGGGCCCGTGCCCCAGCAGAGCGCGCCGCCGGGGACCACCCGCTCCGCCCCCGACCGGCTGCTCGCCGTGCTGGCCGCGTTCGACCACGACCACCCGGCGCTCTCCCTGACGGACATCAGCCGCCGGGCCGGGCTGACGCTCACCACGGCCCACAGGCTGGTGGGCGCGCTCACCGAGTGGGGTGCCCTGGAGCGGGATCCGTCCGGGGTCTACCACGTCGGTCTCCGACTCTGGGAGATCGCGGCGCTCGCCCCGCGCGGCCTCGCCCTGCGGCAGATCGCGCTGCCGTACCTGGAGGACCTGTACGAGGCCACGCACGAGAACGTGCAGCTGGCGGTGCGCGACGGCGACGAGGTCGTCTACATCGAGTGGCTCTCCGGACGCTCGGCCGTCGGCGTCCACATCCGGGTGGGCGGCCGCTGGCCCCTGCACGCCACGGGCGTGGGCCTCGCTCTCCTGGCGTACGGCGATCCCTCGTCCCAAGAGGCCTACTGCCAGGGCCCCTTGGCCTCCTTCACCCCGTACACCATCACCGACGGGCCCCGGTTGCGGCGCGTGCTCGCCGAAGTCCGGCGTACGGGCGTGGCGGTGAGCAGCCGTCAGGTCACCGAGGACGCGCTGTCGGTGGCCGCCCCGGTGCGCGGGCCGGGCGGGGCCGTGGTCGCGGCCGTGTCGGTCGTGGTGCCCCAGGTCGGCGCTCAGGTACCGGTGTTGACGCCCGCCGTACGGGTGGCGGCGCGCGGGATCTCCCGGGCCCTGGGCTGGCAGCCGGACGAGGCCCGGCGCGGGTCACTGATTCCGGGCCGGGGCACCGCTCCCTCTTGACCGGCGGCGGGCCCGCCGGCGCCTACTTCCTGGCCGACGCCTGCGCCGTGTACGTCACCGCCGCGCCCGCGTGCATGGCCGTGCCCCGCGCGGTGAGCCGACCCTGGTCGGCGTCCGCGGCCGGGGTGACCTCCCAGCGGGTGACGAAGCGGCCGCCGGAGCGGATGCGGTCCGTGGTGACCGGGCCGAGGTTGCGCGCCTGCCAGTGGTTCGGCGCGACGAGGGCGAGACGGGCGGCGGTCCAGGGGCGGGCGGAGCCGTTGGCGAAGGCCGCGGTGACGAGGAACTTCCCGCTCTTCCGGGTCACTTGGAGGGTGACGCCGTAGGGCTTGCGCCGGTAGTCGTCCACCCACGAGGACCGCATCAGCCGCACCAGCGCGTCGGCCTGGGCGGGCCGCGCAGCCGCCAGGTCATGCCGCTCACCCGGGTCCCGGGCAAGGTCGTACAGCTCGACCTCCCACCGGCTGTCGGGCGCCTGCCGGTCCTGGCCGGGCGCGAACCGCACCGCCTTGAGTTCGCCGCGCCGCACCGCCTCGGCCACGTGCCGTGTCCGTCCCCGGTCGACCCGGTCGGCGCGCGGGGTGACGCCACTGTGGTTGCGGTAGAAGTACAGGTGGTCGTGGCGGGCGGCCTCGGCGTTGCCGGCGCGCAGCAGCGGTGCCACGGAGAGCCCGTCGATGTCCGACGGGGCAGGCGCGCCGGCGAGTTCGGCGAGGGTCGGCAGCAGGTCGATCAGCGGGGTCGGCCGGTCGGTGGTGCCGACCGGGACACGCTGCGGCGACCAGGCGATGAGCGGGACACGGATGCCGCCCTCGTACAGGTTGCGCTTGTAGCCGCGCAGGGGGCCGTTGCCGTCGAAGAGGTCGGGGTTGGTGCCGCCCTCCTCGTGGGGGCCGTTGTCGCTGGTGACGAGGACGACGGTGCGCCGGTCGATGCCGTGCGCCTTGAGCCGGTCCACGATGTTGCCGACGAGGGTGTCCAGGCCGGTGACCTGGGCCGCGTGCGCCTTGTCGGGGCGGGGCCAGGGCTCGTCGGCGTACGCGCCGAGCTTCGGGGCCTGGCTCGGGGCGTGCGGCGCGGTCGGGGCGAGGAACAGCAGGAACGGCTGGTCCTTGTGGGCGTCGACGAAGCCGAGGGCGCGGTCCTCGATGAGGTGGGGGGCGTAGATCTTGCGGGCGTCGTCCTGGTTCTCGGGGATGGTCTGCTTCTTGCCGTTGTCCCAGAGGTACGTCGGGTAGTAGTCGTGGGCGTGCTTGTGCGTCAGATAGCCGTAGAACTCCTCGAAGCCACGGGAGTTGGGGTGGCTCGGCTGGTTCGGCCGCTCGGGGCCGAAGCCCCACTTGCCGATGAGTCCGGTGCGGTAGCCGAGGGCGCGCAAAGCCTCCGCGAAGGTGAAGTCCTGCTCGGTGAGCGCGCCCTGACCGCCCGGGCCCCAGGGGTTCTCGCGGACGGTGGCGTGGCCGCTGTGCAGGCCGGTGAGGAAGGAGCAGCGGGAGGGGGCGCAGACCGGGGCGGCGGAGTAGGCGTCGGTGAAGCGCAGTCCCTCGGCGGCCAGGGCGTCCAGGCGCGGGGTGTCGATCAGCTTCTGGCCGTAGGAGCCGAGTTCGCCGTAGCCGAGGTCGTCGGCGAGGACGACCACGAAGTTGAGCCGCTGCGAGGGGGTCCTGGCGGCGGGCACGACCGACGCGGACGGTCGGCTCACCTCCGGAACGGCGACGTCCCGGACACCGGCCTTGCGCCCCTCGTCCGCGACACAGCCGGCCACCGCCCCGGTCGCGCCGACGGCGGCGGTCCCGGCGAGAAAACGACGACGGCTGGACATGCGGACTCCTGGGTGAAGGTGGGCAGGCGGTCGTGATCCGATGGTGGACGGGGCACTCGGAGCAAAACCATGCACAGGGCATGAACACCTTGTTGCGGCAGGTCACAGAGGCCGCGGGTGATCACTGGTGCGCCCCCGACCCTAGAGAGGGGGAATGCGGGGTTCTGGTTCCACCGAGAGCCAACGATCTTGCCAGAAGGCCGTGCCACGCCTCGCACCGGCCCCGGGGAAGCCCCTGGGCCGGTGCGGTGGTGCCGCCGATACGGCTACGCGGTCGCGTTCAGGCCGACAGGCCCTCGTAGACCGCCGCGAGGATCATGAACGCCCGGTCGTCGCCGAGTCCGCCGTCGTCGATCATCTGGTTCATCATGTACGCCACGGCCATCCGGGCGTCGAGGTCGACCAGGACGATCGAGCCGCCCCAGCCGCCCCAGAAAGCGGTGCGGGGGTTGGGGAGTTGGCCGCCGTTCAGGCCGTATCCCATGCCGTAGCGCATCGGTACGCGCAGGACCAGGTCCGTGCCGCTGAACTGTTCCTCCAGGACCCGCTCGCACCCCTTCTCCGACAGCAGCCGCACCCCCCGGGCCGCTCCACCGCAGGCCAGCAGCGACTGCACGGCGGCGACCGAGCGGGCGTTGCCGTGGCCGTTCGCGGCCGGGATCTCGGCGCGGCGCCAGGCGGTCGTGTTGGCGGTGCCGTCCGGTATGGCGGGGTTGGGCGGCGGGCCGCCGCGGGGCGCGGAGGAGGGCGGTGCGAGGATCGGCGCGACCCGGTGGTCGTGGACGGCGGCCAGGCCGATGTGGAAGTCGGCGCCCAGCGGGCCCGTGACCTCCTCTGCGAGGAAGGTGCCCAGGGTGCGGCCGGTGACCCGGCGGACGATCTCCCCGAGCAGATACCCCTGGGTGACCGCGTGGTAGCCGGCCTCGGTGCCGGGCTCCCAGGCCGGTGCCTGCGCGGCGAGCCGGGAGGTGGCCGTCGGCCAGTCGTACAGGTCCTCCAGCGTCGTGGGCGCGTCGAAGCGGGGCAGGCCGGCCGTGTGCGCGAGCACATGGCTGACGCGTACGTTCTCCTTGCCCGCCGCCGCGAACTCGGGCCAGTACGTGGCCACCGGCGCGGTCAGGTCCAGTTCGCCCCGGTCGGCGAGCATCAGCACGCACAGGGCCGTCATCGTCTTGGTCGTGGACCAGACGTGGGTGATGGTGTCCCGCTCCCAGGGTGTGGTGCGGGCCGCGTCGGTGTGGCCGCCCCACAGGTCGACCTCCGGCTCGCCGTCCACGTACACGGCGACCGAGGCCCCCACGTCCTTGTCGTCCAGCGAGGCCGCGAGCGCCTCGCGCACCGGGGCGAATCGTTCCGTGCACGTGCCGTGGGTCTCCGCCATAGGGGGGAAGGTAACGGGCCGGATCGGGCGCGGCCACCGAATTAACCGGCGATGCCCCGGCCCGGCCGGACCGATGGCCCGCGGCCTCAACGGCCTCAACGGCCTCAACGGCTGGAACTGTCCCGGGCGGACCGGGAGCGCTCTCCAGGGCCCCTGGTCCGACGCCTCCTCGCTCATCCCCTAGGCTGATCCGCCGCAGCTGCCGTACGGACAAGAGCGTGGTGGGAAATGCCGCTGAGGGACGACGATCCCACCGTCATAGGCGGATACGTCCTGGAGAGCCGGCTCGGCGCGGGTGGCATGGGGGTCGTCTACCTCGCCCGGTCCGTGTCGGGGCGGCTGGTCGCGATCAAGCTGGTGCACGCCCAGTACTGCGACGACGAGGAGTTCCGCTCCCGGTTCCGTCAGGAGGTCGCGGCGGCGCGCCGGGTGAGCGGGGCGTTCACCACTCCCGTGGTGGACGCCGACCCCGAGGCCGCCCGGCCGTGGATGGCGACGCTGTACGTGCCGGGGCCGACGCTCTCCGATCTGGTGTGCGAGGAGGGGCCGTTGGGCGGGGCCCGGATCCGGGGCCTCGCGCTCGGGCTCGTCGAGGCGCTGCGGGACATCCATCGGGCGGGTGTCGTGCACCGGGACCTCAAACCGGCGAACGTCCTCATCGCCGAGGACGGCCCGCGCGTCATCGACTTCGGCATCTCGCGCGCCGTCGACAACCTGCCGCTCACCGTGACCGGCCGGGTGATCGGCACCCCGCCGTTCATGTCGCCGGAACAGTTGCGCTCCCCGAGGGACGTCACCCCGGCTTCGGACGTGTTCTCCCTTGGATCGCTGCTGGTGTACGCGGCCAGCGGGCACAGCCCGTTCAAGGCCGAGAGCCCGTATCTGGCGGGCTACCAGGTCATGTTCGAGGCACCCAAGCTGGACACGGTGCCCGAGCCGTTGCGGAGCATCGCCGAGCGCTGCCTGGACAAGGACCCGGCGGCCCGGCCGGACCTCGCCGAACTGCACCGCCTGTTCCTGGAGTTGCCGACCTCGACCGATGCCCGCCCCGCCGCCACGGATCCCGAGCCGGTAGCGCCGACGACGTACGGCCGCGGGGAAGGCCGCCGCGCCAAACGGCAGTTGCTCCTCGTGGGCCTCGGCGCCGCCCTCACCGTCGGCGCGCTGAGCGCCGCGCTGCTCCTGTACCCGGGCGACAAGGACACCTCGAAGTCGTCCGACACCGCCGCCGGTTACCGTTCGGTGTCCCTTCCCAAGGGCTGGCAGCCGTGGCGTACGCCGCTGCGGAACGACGACGGCTTCCCCGCCGAGTACGTCGCCACGGGCTACAAGCAGCCGGGGTGTCTGACGGACGGAACGGACCTGTACTGCGGCGGTACGGGCTTCGTCGTCGCGGAGGTGGACGCCGCCACCGGGAAGATGGGCTGGCGGCACGGCACCCTGCCCCAGACGTCGCGGCCCATCGGTGTGCGGGACGGCCTGGCCTATGTCTACGGGGAACCCGACACCACCCGGCGGCGCCTCATAGCCCTGGACACCGCGACCGGGAAGGAGCGGTGGGCCCGGTTCATCAGCGCGAGCGAGGCGGTCTACCTCTACGACGGCGGCCTCCTCACCCTCACACCCGACCACCTGGAGGTCGTCGCCTACTCCACAGCGGGCGACGAGCTGTGGCGGTCGCCCGTGCCCGGCGCGGTGAACTGCGTTCCCAGGGCGCTCGGCGACGACCCGTACGCGCTGTGCTGGGAGGGCGACGACTTCCTCGACACCCGCCCGTTCACGCTCGTACGGCTCGATCCGGACGACGGTACGCGGCAGGAACTCGCCCCGCTGCCCAAGAAGTCGCTCGCCCTGGGCACCGTCGACGGACAGCCGCTGTTCCTCGGGGCGGAGACCACCGAGGAGGTGTACGAGCCCGGGTACGAGCGGCCGTACAACGCGTTCCTGCGCGTGGACCCGGAGACCGGGGAGATCACGCGGATTCCGCTGAAGCGGGCGCTGCGCGGCTCGGCGACGCTGGTGGACGGTGTCGTGTACTTCGTGCGGACCAACGGGTGGGTCGCCGCCGTGTCGGCGACCAGTGGCAAGGAGCTGTGGGAGCGGACGACGGACATGGAGAACCTGTCCGCTCCGGCGGTGTCGAAGGCGCGTGACGAGGTCTACTTCGCCAACAGGTTCGGCCGACTGCTGGCGCTGGACGGCGGCACGGGCGCCGAGTTGTGGCGCACGGAGGCGCTCGACGACCCGGGGGACATCGCGGCCGAGGCCCGGCCCAGCGTGGTGCTCGTCGAGGACGCGATCGTGGCTACGGCCGGGGACACGGCGCTCTCCGTGTCCCCGGACGAGCCGATGGTCCGGCCGTCCGCATCCGCCGCCGGGGACTGACCGTCACCACCGAAGACTGACCGTCACCACCGGGAACTGACCGGCCGTCACCTCCCCTTCAGCGGTGACCGCCCGACATTGGCCGGTCTTCAGAGTGTGAACTCGCCTCCCCCGCACCGACTTTCTCCGCTTTAACTCTTGACGACCGCAGCGCCTGAGCGCACATTGACCGCACGCTGTTCTTTGAGAGCGCTCTCAGGACGGGACTCCGGAGGCGCTCCCCACCCGCGCACTTTCACTCCGTACACCCGAAGAGGCCGCTATGAGTGAAACCCCCGGCATACCCATCAGACGCCGCCGCCCGCTCAGGCGCGTATTCCTCGCCGTGGCCGCCGCGGTGGCGCTGGCGACCGCCTGGGCCACGACCGCGCAGGGGGCCGCGCCCACGCCGCCCGCCGGCTGGACCCAGGTCTTCGTCGACGACTTCAACGGCACCGCCGGCACCGGCGTCAACACCTCCCACTGGCAGTACGCCACGGGTACGGGCTATCCGGGCGGCCCCGCCAACTGGGGCACCGGCGAGGTCGAGACGATGACGAACAGCACCAACAACGTCGCTCTCGACGGCAACGGCAATCTGCGCATCACCCCGGTTCGCGACTCGGCCGGGAACTGGACCTCGGGCCGCATCGAGACCAACCGCACCGACTTCCAGCCCCCGGCGGGCGGGAAACTACGGGTCGAGTCGCGGCTCCAGATGCCGAACGTCACCGGTACGGCGGCCGAGGGCTACTGGCCCGCGTTCTGGATGCTGGGCGCCCCCTACCGGGGCAACTACCAGAACTGGCCGAGCGTCGGCGAGCTGGACATCATGGAGAACGTCCAGGGCCGCAACACCGTGTGGGCCACCATGCACTGCGGCACCAACCCGGGCGGCCCGTGCAACGAGACGACCGGCATCGGCAACTCCACCTCGTGCCCCAACACGACCTGCCAGTCCGGCTTCCACACCTACACCATGGAGTGGGACCGCTCGGTGACCCCGGAGACCATCCGGTTCTCCGTCGACGGCGTCACCTTCCACACGGTCACCGCGAACCAGGTCGACGCGACGACCTGGTCCAACGCCACCAACCACGGCTTCTTCATCATCCTGAACGTGGCGATGGGCGGCGCCTTCCCTGACGCGTTCGGCGGCGGCCTCGACGGGGACACACGGTCCGGTGTCCCCATGGTCGTCGACTACGTGCAGGTGCTGTCGGCCGCCGGGAGCACCACCACACCGCCGCCGACGGGCACCCGTGACGCGTACAGCGCCATCCAGGCCGAGTCGTACAACGGCCAGAGCGGCGTCAGCACCGAGAGCACGACCGACACCGGCGGCGGCCAGAACATCGGTTCCCTCGCCCAGGGCGACTGGGCGCTCTTCCAGAACGTCGCCTTCGGCTCCTCCGCGGCCACCCAGTTCGTCGCGCGTGTCGCCTCCGGCGCCAACACCGGGGTGAGCGGCCTGGTCGAGGTCAGACTCGACAGCCGTACGAGCACACCGATCGGCAGCTTCTCGATCGCCAACACCGGCGGCTGGCAGTCCTGGCGGACGGTGCCCGCGAACATCAGCGGGGTCACCGGCACCCATGACGTCTATCTGACCTTCACGAGCGGTCAGTCGCAGGACTTCGTGAACGTGAACTGGTTCAACTTCGGCCGCTGAGCCACGACTTGGCCATAGGGGCGGGCTCCACCCACCGGTGGAGCCCGCCCCTCGCCGTCGCGTCACCGCATCTCCGCGTCACCGCATCTCCGCATCTCCGCATCTCCGCATCTCCGCATCTCCGCCAGGAACGCCACCGGAGTCGTCCCGGTGTGCGGCTGGAAGTCCTGAGAGCCTGGATTCCCTGCGTCGAACAAGGGAAGGAAACGGGAAGGCTCTGATCTGCCTGCGGGAATCCTCGACCGCGACCCCGGAGGTGATCCTGATCGCCACGGGCTCCGAGGTGCGGCCGGCCGTCGCCGCGCGGGAGCGGCTGGAGTCCGAGGGGGTCGGCACGCGGGTGGTGTCGATGCCGTCGGTGGAGTGGTTCGAGGAACAGCCGCGCGAACACCGCGAGAACGTGTTGCCGCCGTCCGTGAAGGCCCGCGTGGCGGTCGAGGCGGGGATCGGTCCGACCTGGTACCGGTACGTCGGTGACCACGGCCGCATCGTCTCGCTCGAACACTTCGGCGCCTCCGCCGACGCGAAGACCCTGTTCGCCGGGTACTGCCTCACCCCGAGAACGTCGTCACCGCCGCGAGGGAATCACTCCGCTCCGTCCGCGGTTGATGCGAGCGCCTGAAGGAAGATGATCATTGTGACCACCGAATCGACCGTGGCGACCACCGTCACGGAACCCCTGAAGCGCCTCTCCGACGAGGGCGTCTCCATCTGGCTCGACGACCTCTCCCGTGAGCGCGTCACCTCCGGCAACCTCGCGAAGCTCATCGAGAAGCGGCACGTCGTCGGCGTGACCACCAACCCGTCCATCTTCCAGGCCGCCATCGGCTCGGGAGAGGGCTACGAGGACCAGCTCGCCGACCTCGCCGTGCGCGGGGTGACGGTCGACGAGGCCGTACGGATGATGACGACCGCCGACGTACGCGCCGCCGCCGACGTCCTCCGCCCGGTGTACGACGCGACGGGGGGCCGGGACGGCCGGGTCTCCATCGAGGTCGACCCCCGGCTGGCCCACCACACCGCGGCGACCGTCGCCGAGGCCAAGCAGCTCGCCTGGCTCGTCGACCGCCCCAACGTGATGATCAAGATCCCGGCGACGAAGGCCGGCCTCCCGGCGATCACCGAGGTCATCGGCCTCGGTATCAGCGTCAACGTCACGCTGATCTTCTCGCTGGAGCGCCACTACGAGGTCATGCACGCCTATCTGGCGGGTCTGGAGAAGGCGCAGGCGGCGGGCCTCGATCTGTCCGCCATCCACTCCGTCGCCTCCTTCTTCGTCTCCCGCGTCGACACCGAGATCGACAAGCGGCTGACGGTGCTGGGCACGGACGAGGCGCTCGCCCGCAGAGGCCGCGCGGCGCTCGCCAACGCGCGGCTCGCCTACGAGGCGTACGCAGAGGTGTTCGGCCAGGCCGGCGACTCGACGCACCCCGGCAGCCGCTGGACCGCCCTCGCGGGGGCCCGGGCCAACAAGCAGCGCCCGCTGTGGGCCTCGACCGGTGTGAAGGACCCGGCGTACAAGGACACCCTGTACGTGGACGAACTCGTCGCGCCGGGCACGGTCAACACGATGCCGGAGGCCACACTCGACGCGGTCGCGGACCACGGCGTCATCCACGGGGACACGGTGAGCGGCGGCTACGCGCAGGCCCGCGCCGACCTCGCGGCCGTGGAGGCGCTCGGTGTCTCCTACGACGAGGTCGTGCGGCAACTGGAGGACGAGGGCGTCGCCAAGTTCGAGGCGGCGTGGCAGGACCTGCTGGACGCCGTGGCGAAGTCATTGAACAGCAAGGGAGTTGATGGGGAATGACCGCCGAGTGGCTCAACCCGCTCCGGGACCCGGGCGACCGCCGGCTCCCCCGGATCGCGGGCCCGTCCGGGCTCGTCATCTTCGGGGTGACCGGTGATCTGTCCCGCAAGAAGCTGATGCCGGCCGTGTACGACCTGGCCAACCGCGGTCTGCTGCCGCCGGGCTTCTCCCTGGTGGGCTTCGCCCGCCGGGACTGGGAGGACGAGGACTTCGCGCAGATCGTGCACGACGCGGTCCGCGAGCACGCCCGCACCGAGTTCCGCGAGGAGGTCTGGCAGCAGCTCGCCGAGGGAATGCGGTTCATCCCGGGCGACTTCGGCGACGACGAGGCGTTCAAGCGGCTCCGCGAGGCCGTCGAGGAGCTGGACTCCTCCCGGGGTACGGGCGGCAACTTCGCGTTCTACCTCTCCGTGCCGCCGAAGTCCTTCCCGAACGTCGTCAAACAGCTCAAGAAGCACGGGCTGGCCAGTCCGTCCGAGGGTTCCTGGCGGCGCGCGGTCATCGAGAAGCCGTTCGGTCACGACCTGGCCAGCGCGCGTGAGCTGAACGCGGTCCTGCACGACGTGTTCGACCCGGAGCAGGTCTTCCGCATCGACCACTACCTAGGCAAGGAGACCGTCCAGAACATCCTGGCGCTCCGCTTCGCCAACCAGATGTACGAGCCCATCTGGAACCGGAGTTACGTCGACCACGTACAGATCACGATGGCCGAGGACATCGGTATCGGCGGGCGCGCCGGGTACTACGACGGCATCGGCTCGGCCCGTGACGTCATCCAGAACCACCTCCTCCAACTGCTGGCCCTGACCGCCATGGAGGAACCGGCGGCCTTCGACGCCGAGTCGCTGCTGACCGAGAAGCTCAAGGCGCTGAAGGCCGTGCGGCTGCCGGACGACCTGGGCCGGCACACCGTGCGCGGGCAGTACGCGTCCGGCTGGCAGGGCGGCGAGCAGGTGCTCGGTTATCTGGAGGAGGACGGCATCGACCGGTCCTCGACCACGGACACGTACGCGGCGATCAAGCTGGGCATCGACAACCGCCGTTGGGCGGGAGTCCCCTTCTATCTGCGGACGGGCAAGCGGCTCGGCCGCCGCGTCACGGAGATCGCGGTCGTCTTCCAGCGCGCCCCGCACTCCCCCTTCGACTCCACCGCCACCGAGGAGCTGGGCCAGAACGCGATCGTCATCCGCGTCCAGCCGGACGAGGGCATGACCGTGCGCTTCGGTTCGAAGGTGCCGGGTACCTCGATGGAGATCCGGGACGTCACGATGGACTTCGCGTACGGCGAGTCGTTCACCGAGTCCAGCCCGGAGGCGTACGAACGGCTGATCCTCGATGTGCTGCTCGGCGACGCCAATCTCTTCCCCCGCCATCAGGAGGTGGAGGAGTCCTGGAAGATCCTCGACCCGATCGAGGAGTACTGGGCCAAGCAGGGCAGGCCCGCGCAGTACGCCTCGGGCAGTTGGGGCCCCGAGGAAGCGGACGAGATGCTCGCACAAGACGGACGGAGCTGGCGCAGGCCATGAAGATCGACCTCACCGACACCACGGCAAGCAAGATCAACAAGGCCCTGGTGCAGGGCCGCCGGGCCATCGGCACACCCGCCGTGGGCATGGTCCTCACGATGGTGATCGTGACGGACGAGGAGAACGCGTACGACTCGATCAAGGCGGCCGAGGAGGCCTCGCACGAACACCCCTCGCGCACCCTGGTCGTCATCAAACGGCACGCCCGCACGCCGAAGGACCGGACGAAGTCGCACCTGGACGCCGAGGTACGGGTCGGCGCCGACGCGGGCACCGGCGAGACGGTCGTGCTGCGGACGTACGGCGAGGTGTCCGACCACGCCGACTCCGTGGTCCTGCCGCTGCTGCTGCCGGACGCGCCGGTGGTGGTGTGGTGGCCGGTGGACTCGCCGGAGAACCCGGCGAAGGACCCGCTGGGCGCGCTCGCCCAGCGCCGGATCACCGACATGTACGCCGTGGAGACCCCGCTCGCCACCCTTGAGCAGCGGGTCGCCTCCTACACCCCCGGGGACACCGACCTGGCCTGGACCCGGCTGACGCCGTGGCGTTCGATGCTCGCGGCCGCCCTCGACCAGGCCAAGGAGACCATCACCTCGGCCGCCGTGGAGAGCGAGGCCGACAACCCGAGCGCCGAACTGCTGGCCCGCTGGCTGGAGGCCCGCCTCGGCGTGTCCGTCGAGCGCGTCCTGACCGCCGGACCCGTCGTGACGGGCGTGCGCCTCGGCACCGAGAAGGGCGAGATCGTCATCGACCGCCCCGAGGGCCCGCTCGCCACGCTCACCCTGCCGGGCCAGCCGTCCCGCACGCTCGCCCTGAAGGTGCGCGCCACCTCCGAGCTGATCGCCGAGGAACTGCGCCGCCTCGACGCCGACGAGATGTACGCCATCGCCCTGCGCGGCGGCGAGAACACCGGTGACAAGGCACTTCCAAACGTTCGTGACGCCCAGAAAGAAGTGAACTGACATGACAGCGATGCAGCTGGGCCTGATCGGTCTCGGCAAGATGGGCGGCAACATGCGCGAGCGGATCCGCCGCGCCGGCCACACCGTCATCGGCTACGACCGCAACCCCGACGTCTCCGACGTGGGCAGCCTGGCCGAACTGGTCGAGCGGCTCGACGGCCGGCGCATCATCTGGGTGATGGTCCCGGCCGGTGGCCCCACCCAGTCCGTCATCGACGAGCTGGCGGAGCTGCTGTCGCCCGGCGACACGGTCGTCGACGGCGGCAACTCCCGTTGGACGGACGACGAGAAGCACGCGGCCGAGCTGGGCGCGAAGGGCATCGGCTTCGTCGACGCGGGCGTCTCCGGCGGCGTATGGGGCCTGCAGAACGGCTACGCCCTGATGGTCGGCGGCGACAAGGAGCACGTCGAGCGGCTCCAGCCGATCTTCGAGGCGCTCAAGCCGGAGGGGCCGTACGGCTACGTCCACGCCGGCAAGGTGGGTGCCGGGCACTTCTCCAAGATGGTTCACAACGGCATCGAGTACGCCATGATGCAGGCGTACGCCGAGGGCTGGGAGCTGCTGGAGAAGGCCGAGTCGGTGACGGACGTCCGCGAGGTGTTCCGCTCCTGGCAGGACGGCACCGTCATCCGCTCCTGGCTGCTCGACCTCGCCGTCAACGCGCTCGACGAGGACGAGCACCTGCAGAAGCTGCGCGGGTACGCCGAGGACTCGGGCGAGGGCCGGTGGACGGTCGAGGCCGCCATCGACCACGCGGTGCCGCTGCCGGCGATCACCGCGTCGTTGTTCGCCCGTTTCGCCTCCCGGCAGGACGACTCGCCACAGATGAAGATGATCGCGGCGTTGCGTAATCAGTTCGGCGGGCACGCGGTCGAGTCGACCAAGTAAGTAGGCGTCTTCGGTACGTGGGTACATGTGGGACGTGCCGGAGCGTCGTGGCTGGTCGCGCAGCCCACCCGCGCCCCTTTGGGGCGGGGGTGGGCTGCAGCCGTTCAGGAGAGCAGGGCGGTGGTGAATGCGGCGTGGTGCGTCGTCAGCCAGCTCTGGAGGCGGTCCCAGCGAGCCCAGCCGCCCCGTTCCGCCAAGGCCCGGCGGTAGACGGCGTCGCCCTCGGCCACGCGTGTGGCGACGAAGGCTCGGCAGGCCGCCGTGGTCTGTCCGATGACTTCGGGCAGCTCGGCACGTTCTTGTGCGGAGAGGCCGTAGCTGTCGGCCAGGACACGTAGGCGCAGGGGCACATCCAGCCCGCCGCCCGGGTAGAGCGTCGCCGCGGATTCGGGGTCGAGCATGGGCACCCAGTAGCGGGCGGCCATGGCGACGTCCCAGACGGGACGGCCCGGTGCCGCCAGGTCGAAGTCGATGAGGGCGGTGGCGCGGCCGTCGCGGAAGACGACGTTGTCGGGGCAGACGTCGTTGTGGCAGAGCATCGTTCCGCCCTCCGGGTCGGCCAGGTCCCGCGGCCACTCCGCCCGGAGGTCGACGGCGACGGCCGCACTCGCCTCGTGGAGGCGTCGCAGCAGGCGGCCCACGGACGCCAGGGCGGTCTCCGTCAGCGCCCAGGGCGGGAACGGCGGCAGTGCCACGTCGCCGGGGACGAAGGTCAGCTGCTCGCGGCCGTCCGCGGTGAGGCCGACGGGAAGCGGGGCCCCTTCGAAGCCGTGCCGCCGCAGGGCGCGGAGGTGGGTGTGGAGGGCGGGCGCGGTGGGCGGCGCCGGGCGGTCGACGAGGGAACCCCGCCGGAAGACCTCGCCCGCGTTCACCGTGCCGCCGGCCAGTGCTTCTCCGTGGGGCGGTTCCCCGTCCGGTCCCTTCCCGTCGGTCGCCTCGTCCTCTGCCGTCATGCCGGTCACGCTACCGCCGAGATCTCCGCACACACGTCCCCGAACGCATCGTTCGAACGCGCCCCCGACGTGGCGGAATGTGAGATTCACCCACATTATTGTCAGATGTGTACATGGCGTGAACTGTCGCTGTGGCCGAACCTCGCCGCCGGTAGCGTGCGCCCCCTGTCCCGTATGCATCCCGTACGCATCCGTACGCGTCCGTACGAAGGAAACGCCGATGGCCGAGACCGGGCAGCACGATCAGCGGTACGAGCGGTACGAAGGTGGCAGCCCCGAGGCCGAGCGGCTCGTGCTCGAGCGGCTGGCGCGGGAGCTGATGGAGGTGCAGGTCAGGAACCGGCGGGCCGGGGGCGGCGGGCTCGCACGGGCGTTCCACGCGAAGGCCCCGCTGGGTGTGGAGAACGCGCGGCTGCGCTTCCACGACGATCTGCCGGTGGCGCTGCGGGTCGGTTTCGCGCAGCCCGGCGCCGACTATCCGGCGGTGGTCCGGCTCTCCAACGCGAGCGGTATCCGGCAGGGCGACGGCTCGCCCGACCTGCGGGGCGCGGCGGTGCGCGTGCAGGTGTCGGAGGGCGTGAGCCATGACCTGCTGGCCACCAGCTTTCCGGTGTCGCACGCGAGCAACGCGCGGGAGTTCGTGGCGTTCGCCAAGGCCATGGCGGGTGCGCGGACTCCGTTACGGAAGGCGTTCGGGCTGTTCGTGAAGCTGCCGTTGGCGGTGGGGCTGGGGACCGCCACGCGGATGCGGCGCAATGTGCGGGCGGCGACCCGGCGGACCGTCAATTCACTGGCCAACGAGACCTATTGGAGCCGCGGGGCGATTCTGTGGGGCGAGGCCGGGCCCGTGCGGTATCTGTTGCGGCCCGCGCCCGGTACGCCGACGGCGGCCGAACCCGATCGCGGGGACCCCGACTTCCTGCACCGGGACCTCGCGCGGCGGCTCGGGCAGGCGGATGTGGCGTTCGACCTGTGTGTGCAGCGGTACGTGGACGAGCGGCGCACGCCGATCGAGGACGCGGCGGTGGAGTGGAAGGACGCGGTGGCGCCGGCCGTGCCGATCGCCCGGCTCACCATCCCCGCCCAGGAGCTGGACGGCGCCGAGGCACGGGCCGCGGCGCGGCGGATCGAGGATCTGACCTTCAACCCCTGGTACACGACCGATGATTTCCGGCCACTGGGCAATATCAACCGGGCGCGCAAGGCGGGATATCAGGCGGGCGGCGCGCACCGTCTCGGGCTGCGCTTCGTCACCGCGGAACCCTTGCGCAACAGGCTGCTCGGCCGTCTCGTGGGTCCCGTCTTCGGGCTGCTGAACCGTGCCGTGCCATGGCACCGGCTGCCGTTGTCGCTGAGCCTGCTGAACCTGGTGTTCCTGCGGCGCGTGCTGCGCAAGCTGAACCTGATCGACACCGAGGTGCGTGAGGCGCCGCCGACGGCCCAGCCCGTACCGGAGCCCGTCCCGGAGCGGCTGCGCACGGAGCGGTCGTACGACGGGACGTACAACGATCTGTCGGAGCCGAGGATGGGCGCGGTGGGCGCCGCCTTCGGGCGGAACCTGAAGCCGGAGTACCGGCCGGACCTCTTCGACACACCGAACCCGGTCACGGTCAGCAGGCAGCTGCTGTACCGGGAGAGCTTCGTGCCCGCCACCTCGCTCAATGTGCTGGCGGCGGCGTGGATCCAGTTCCAGGTGCACGACTGGGTGAACCACCGGCGGTACAAGACCGGCGACCGCAGTGTGGAGGTGCCGCTGCCGCCCGGTTTCGACGGCGACTGGCAGAACGTGCCGGGCGGGCCGACGGAGCGGGTGATGCGGTTCGCGGAGAACGAGGGCATCGAGGCGCCGGGCCGGCCGCCGATCCTGTTCGCCAACTCCGCCTCGCACTGGTGGGACGGCTCCGAGGTGTACGGCGAGAACGAGCAGACCGCGCGGTTCCTGCGCGAGCCGGACGGGGGCGCGAAACTCCGCCTGGAGGACGGGCACTTGCCGGGCGGGGCGAACGGCATTCCGCTCACCGGGTTCAACGAGAGCTGGTGGATGGGGCTCAGCGCGATGCACACGCTGTTCGCGCGGGAGCACAACGCGGTGTGCGACGCGCTGCGCGCCGAGTACCCGTCGATGAGCGAGGAGAAGGTGTACCACACGGCCCGGCTCGTGGTGTCCGCGCTGATCGCGAAGATCCACACCGTGGAGTGGACCCCGGCGATCCTCGCCACGGAGGCGATCGATCTCGCGCTGCACACCAACTGGTCGGGCCCGCCGAAGAACTGGCTGAACCAGCTGGGCCTGTGGCTGTTCGAGGCGCACTCGCTGACGGGTATCCCGAAGACGCTGCCGGACCACCACGCGGCGCCGTACTCGCTGACCGAGGACTTCACGACCGTCTACCGGATGCATCCGCTGATCCCGGACGACTTCGAGCTACGGGAGCACCAGTTCGGGCGGCGGCTGGAGACGGTGGGCTTCCTGGACATCCAGGGCGGGGCGGCCGAGTCGCAGATCCGCAAGACGGGTCTCGCGAACTCGCTGTACTCGTTCGGCATCGCCCACCCGGGCGCGATCACGCTGCACAACTTCCCGCGCTCGCTGCAGCGCTTCGAGCGCGACGGGGAGATCATCGACCTGTCGGTCGTCGACCTCGTCCGTACCCGCAGGCGGGGCGTGCCGCGCTACAACGACTTCCGGGCCGGGCTGCACAGGGGGCGGATCCGTTCCTTCGAGGAGCTGACCGAGAACCCGGAGACGCTGGCGCGACTCAAGGACGTCTACCGGAGCGTCGACGAGATCGACACCGTGGTCGGGCTGTTCGCGGAGAACCCGCCGGAGGGCTTCGGGTTCAGCGACACCGCGTTCCGCGTCTTCATCCTGATGGCCAGCCGGCGCCTGCAGAGCGACCGGTTCCTGACCGTCGACTACCGGCCGGAGGTCTACACACCGCTCGGCATCGACTGGGTCGAGAAGGGCGGCATGAACTCCGTCGTCCTGCGCCACTGCCCGGAGCTGGCCCCGCTCCTGCCGCGCGGCGCGAGCGCGTTCGCGCCGTGGCGGACGGTGCGGGAGACCGGCAACGGCATCGCGAGCAACGGAAGTTCGAGCGACGGCGGTTCACCATGACGCCGTGACACACGACCCGGGGTGTGGCACGCCCCGGGTCCGAACCACAACGGGGGAAAGCGCATGACGTTCACCGACAATCAGTCCGAGCTGCCCGGAACCGGGGAGCTGTCCGCGACACCCGGGGCCGGCGAGCAACTCGCGGTGCAGGAGCCGCCGCCCGGCACCGCCGGTGCCACCACCCACCCGGGCCTCGCCGACCTCTTCGGGCGCCCGCTGCTCCGGACCGTGTGGCGGCGCCGTACGCATCGCGTGAGCCGGGGCGCCAAGGTGTCCGCCGGGACCATGACCTACACATCCCGCAACGCGGTGCAGCCTCTCTCCGAGCTGGAGGAGGCGGTGCTCATCGCGATCACCGGCACCACGGGGCTGACCATGCCCGACCGGCCCTTCGAGGACCCGGACGACGGCACGCCCATCATGTCCAAGCCCAACCTGACGATGGCGGGCCGCACCGCCGGGAGCCCGGACAACGCGCAGGGCACCCACTTCTTCCTCGTCAACGACACGGGCACCTACTTCCTGCGCAGGCTGCGGCCCGCGCCGGACGAGCCGTTCGACGCCGAGACCCTGGTGGCGCGGGCGCACGAGGCGAAGGTGAAGATCCTGGACGAACGCCTGGACGTGAAGCCGAACCAGCGGGACTTCCCGGCGTACCTGGACTCGAACCGCTTCCTGTCCAACCTCCCCGGAACGACCCTGCTGTTCCCGGTGGTCGATCTCTCGCACCAGTACGTCAACGCGCTGATGTATCTGCTCACACAGCCGGACGGGGCTCGCCCCACCCTCGTGGACGACCGCAACTTCTACCGTCCCGCCGGGGTGAGGAAGTGGGTCAAGAACGGCTTCCTCAACGGGGATCTGAAGCTGCCCCTCGGCGCCCTCGGCCCGATGCGCACCCAGATCGAGGCGGACCTGCTCCTGCAGAACCTGATGCTCACGGCCGAGGCGATGGGCCTGGGCGCCTGGATCCACGCGTCCATCAACCCGCAGATCGCCCTCGGCGACCCGAAGTTCTCCCGGGCGTACGGCAAGATGCTCGGCTTCGACTTCGTGACCCCGCGCTGGCGGCTGTCCGACATCTGGCGCTGGCACATCCCTCTGCCGAAGTACGCCAAGGTCCGCTCGCATCCGGTCCGGCTCCCCTCCCCTGACGGCGGCGCCCCGCTGATCGCCGCCGCCTGCCCGCCCACGTTCGGGACCATGTCGGAAGCCGTGGAGACGATCATCAAGGAGAAGTTCGGCCCGGGCGGCGTCTACACCGACCGGGATGTCTTCGCCCGCATCTACCGGGAGGACTACGGGCAGCGCTATCTCACCGAGGCCAGTGAGTACGAGGAGCGGGTGATCGACTGCGCCCGCGACATCTGCGAGTACATCCTCCGCACACACGGCCGCTTCCCGGCCCACACGGACGCGATCCATGTCCCGGGCGTGTGGCTCCAGGTCCACCACGTGGAGAACGAGTACTACGAGGAGTTCTTCACGAACGGCCTCACGGACGCGCACCGGGCCCACGCCGGGGCGTGGGGTCACTAGCAGCGGGGGGTCAGCCGGGATCCGGCCAGGAGCGTGGGGCCGGATCCCGGTAGTTGACAGCTGCAAGGGTCCCGGGTGAGAGTCCCGAGTGATGATGATCAACGATCTGACGGCGGCCGAGCGGCGGGTCTGGGACGCGTTTCCCCGGGGCGCGGCGGTGGAGTTCGGGACCGCCGACGACGAGGACGCCGCGGACGGCACCGGGTGGGGCCCGGAGCGGACCGTACGGGCCCGGGTGCTGCGGGCATTGCTGCTCACCGCTCCCCAGGAGGAGGGCGAGGTCGCGGCCCTCAAGATCGCGGGCGCCCGGATCACCGGCAAGCTGGACCTGAAGTACGCGACGGTCGACAGCGTCGTACGGCTGAGCGACTGCCACTTCGACGAGGCACCCGACTTCTCAGGTGCGCAGTTCACCTACCTCAACCTGACCAAGTCCGTGCTGCCCGGCCTGCGTTCGGCGCGGGTGCGGGTCGACGGCGGGCTGCGGTTGACGGAGTGCCGGTTCCGGGGGCCGGTCAGGCTCACCGGTGCGCAGATCTCCGGGACCCTCTTCATGGAGCGCGCCGAGTTCACCGCGCCGGACGACGAGCCCGCGCTGCGGCTCAACCAGGCGGAGATCGGGGAGGAGTTGTGCGCTCCCGGGCTGCGCGCGAACGGCGAGGTCCGGCTCGGCGGTGCCCATGTCGCCGGCGCGGTCGACCTGAGGCGCTGTCGGCTGCACCGGCCCGGCGGCACTGCCCTCAGCGCGGAGACACTCGCCACCGAGTCCGACGTCGTGCTGCGGCACGCGGACGTACGCGGCCGGGTCGAGATGCGCGGTGCCCGGGTGGGCGGCCAGCTGGACCTGGCGTACGCGCGGCTGTCGGACCCCGGCGGTATGGCACTGCGGGTGAGCAGTTCCGTCATCAGCGAACTGTGGCTGCGCGACGGACCTCCGATGGAGGGCGTCCTCAATATGCGCCGCGCCCAGATAGAGGTGCTGGTCCTGGAGCCGGACATGCTGCCCGAGAAGGTCCTCCTGAACAGCCTCACCTACACCTCCCTCATCCCGCACGAGCCCGCCCAGCGGCGGCTGCCCATGCTGGAGCGGGACGGGGAGGCATATCTGCCCTACTCATACGAGCAGTTGACGGCCGCGTACCGCAGGATCGGTGACGACGACGCCGCCCGGCTCGTCCAGCTCGCCAAGCAGCGCCGCCATCGCGCCACGCTCCGCTGGCACGGGCGGCTCTGGGGATACGCCCAGGACGCCACCGTCGGCTACGGCTTCCGCCCGCTGCGCGCGGCCGTCTGGCTGCTCTCGCTGATGGCGGTGGGCTCGGTGGCGTACGCGGTGCGGCCGCCCGAGCCGCTCAAGGCGGACGAGGCCCCGGAGTTCAACCCCGTCTTCTACACCCTCGACCTGCTCCTCCCGATCATCGACTTCGGGCAGGAGCGGGCGTACGCGCCCGACGGCTGGTCGCAGTGGCTGTCGTACGTCCTCGTCATCACCGGCTGGATCCTGGCGACGACGGTCGTCACGGGTGTGACGCGCACGGTCAGCCGCCAGTGACCGGTGACTCCCTTCACCTGACCGGCCGTTGGACGTGCTGGGCGGCGAGCCGCACGGGGGCGTTCTGCGCGCCGTAGCCCTTGTGGTGGCCGTCCCGCTGGACGAGTTCGAAGAAGACGCGGCCCACGGTCTCGGTGTAGCAGTGGCGGAACTCGCCGTCCGCGTCGCGGTCGTAGAGGATGCCGAGTTCGCGGTACGTCTCCAGCTCGCCGTCGGCGAACTCGAACCGTGCGGCCAGGTCGTCGTAGTAGTTCGCGGGGACGGCCAGCAGTCGGCCCCCGGCCGCGCGGAAGGCACGGGCGGCGGCGACCACGTCGTCCGTGGCGAGGGCGATGTGCTGGGCGCGGGCGGTGTCGTCGGTCGGGGCGGGGCCGACGCTGAGGGCGATACGGACGCTGCCGTCCTCGTTGGTCACCGGCCGGCTGCGGAACAGGCCGTACGGGTCGGCGACGTCGACGCTCTCGCTGGCGTGGAGGCCGAGCACCGTGCGGTGGAAGAGCGCCGCCTCGTCGAACTGGTGCCAGGGCTGGGTCAGGGCGAGGTGGTCGACGCGGTGGATGTGGCCCGTGACCTCCGTGTGCTCCACGGGCCGGAAGTCCCCGGTCCAGCTGGGGAGTTCGGGGCGGTCCGTCGCGCAGAAGAAGAGTTCCGTGCCGTCGGGCGCGGCCACCGCGTCCAGCGGCGCGTCCTCGGCGGCGCGGCGGCGCGGCAGGACCGGGGCGAGCAGGGCCTCGGCACGGCGGGCGGCGCCGGCCGGGTCCGGTGACTCCAGGCCGATCGCGGCGAGCTGGGTGCCGTCGCGCCGGGCGGCCGGGCCGGTGTTGACCAGCACCCGCGCCTCGCCCTGCTGCCACAGGTCCACCGGCTTGCTGCGGTGCCGGGCCGTGCGGGCGAAGCCGAGCGCACCGAGCAGCGCGCCCACCGGCTCGGCGTCGGGCGTGACGAGCTCGGTGAAGGCGACACCGGTGGGCACCACCCGCTCCGGCAGCGCGGCGATGCCCGCCGACTCCTGGAGCATCAGCAGCGAGCGGTGGGCGTCCACGGCGGTGGGTCCGGCCTCGGCCTGCCGGAAGACGTCGTTGAAGACCTCCAGGGAGAGCGGCCCCGCGTATCCGGCCGCCATGACGTGCTTGACCAGGCCGGTGACATCGAAGCCGCCCTGCCCCGGGAAACACCGGTAGTGCCGGCTCCACTGCAACACGTCCATCGCCATCAGCGGCGCGTCGGCCAGCTGGAGGAAGAAGATCTTCTCGCCGGGGATGTCCTCGATGCCCTTGGGATCGGACCTGCGGGCGAGAATGTGGAAGCTGTCCAGGCAGGTGCCGAGCGCGGGGTGATCGGCCGCCTCGACGATGCGCCACGCATGGCCGTACGTACTGACGTGCCGCCCCCACGCCAGCGCCTCGTACGCCACTCGGATGCCGAACTCCTGTGCCAGACTGGCCAGTTGGCGCAGGTGGTACGCGGCGAGCGCGTCGTCGTCCTCGGCGAGCGGGTGGACGCTGGAGCAGACGAGCACCGTGTCGACGCCGAGCCGGCCCATCAGCTCGAACTTGTGGCGGGCACGCCGGAGATTGCTGTCGAACACCTCCGCCGGTACGGCCTCGATGTCCCGCATCGGCTGATAGAGATCGATGCTCAGCCCCAGATCCGCACAGCGAGCCCGGATCTCCTCCGGAGTGAGAGGGCTGGCGAGCAGATCGTTCTCGAAGATCTCCACCCCGTCGAAGCCGGCCCGCGCTGCGGCCGTGAGCTTCTCGGTGAGGGACCCGCTGAGGGAGACGGTGGCGATGGATGTACGCATGGGGAGCTCCTTCAAACCGACTCGCGCCCCAGTCCTCTCGGGGGCGCGGGGCGAGACATTGTGCGGCTCTGCCGCGTGGGCGCGATCAGTCACGGACGACCCGCAGCCGACATACCTGGCAGGCCCTCGCGGCGCTTAGTTGTGAACGCCCGCAACCCCGGCCAGCTCGGCGATGTCGGCCAACATCCGCGAAGCGTCGGGCTCACGTCCCGTGAACAACCGAAACGCGTCCGCCGCCTGGAACACCGCCATCCCTCCCCCGTCCAGCGTGGCGCAGCCAATCGCCCTCGCGGCCCGCAGCAGCTCCGTCTCCAACGGCCGGTACACCACCTCCGCCACCCACAGCCCGGGACGCAGCGACTCCGCGGCGAACGGCAGCCCGGGGTGCGCCGCCATCCCCGTCGGCGTCGCGTGGACGATCCCGTCGGCCGCGCCCAGCAGCGCCGGCAACGCGTCCGGCGTCGCCGCGGCGGCCCGCCCCTGACCGAAGTGCCGGTTGAGGGAGGCGGCGAGGTCGGTCGCCCGGTCGGGCATCGCGTCGACGACGGTGACATGCTCCGCGCCGAGGGTGAGCGTGGCGTGCGCGACGGCCGCGCCCGCGCCCCCGGCGCCCAGCTGCACCACCTTCTCCAGCGGGGCGTCGGGCAGGCCGCGGGCGAAGGACGCGGCGAAGCCGGTGACGTCCGTGTTGTGGCCGATCGCGCGCCCGTCCTCGAAGACGACGGTGTTGACCGCGCCGAGAGCGGCGGCCTGCGGAGCGAGCGCGTCGAGGTGCTCGATGACGAGCTGCTTGCACGGGTGGGTGATGTTCAGCCCGTCGAAACCCAGATCACGGGCGGCACGTACGAGGTCGCCCACCGCATCCGGGCCGACCCCGAGATCGTCGATGTCGATCAGCCGGTACAGATAGCGCAGACCCTGCCGGTCGGCCTCCCGCTCGTGCAGGGCGGGACTGAGCGAGGGCCCGATTCCGGAACCGATGAGGCCGACGAGATACGAGTCCTGCGAGGAGACAGGGTTCGAGACCTTGGGCACGGCGGGGCCTCCTGAGCGGCTCACTAATGTACGAACTAGTACGTTAGTCATAGCAGCCGAGGTCGGGCATGGGAAGCCCCCTGTTCGCGACGCGACCGCGACCGGGAACGCGGCACCGAGCCGATATGCGCGGGCTTCTACAATCGCGGTCACAGGCCCCTTGCCCGAAGGAACCCGATGACCAGCGTCGAAGAACCGGCACGACCGAACGGGCGCATCCGTGACGCCGCCCGCACCAAGGCCGAGATCCTCGACGTCGCGACCAAGGAGTTCGCCCGTTCCGGGTTCGCCGGGGCCCGGGTCGACGAGATCGCCGCCCGGACCCGCACCACGAAGCGGATGATCTACTACTACTTCGGCGGCAAGGAGCAGCTCTTCACCGCCGTGCTGGAGCGGGCGTACTCCGTGATCCGGCAGACGGAGCAGGAGCTGGACGTCGAGCATCTGGACCCGGTCGCGGCCATCCGCCGGCTGGCCGAGGTGACGTTCGACCACCACGAGGCGCACCCCGACTTCATCCGTCTGGTCAGCATCGAGAACATCCATGAGGCCGAGCACATCGCCTCCTCCGAGATGCTCGGCAAGATCGGCTCCCCGGCCCTGGACGTGATCCGCCGGATCCTGGAGTCGGGCCAGAAGTCGGGCCTGTTCACGGCGGACGTCGACGCCGTCGACCTGCACGCGATGATCAGCGCCTTCTGCTTCTTCCGGGTAGCCAACCGGCACACCTTCGGCGCCCTCTTCGGCCGTGACCTGGTCGATCCGGGTCAGCGCGAGCACTACCGCGCGATGCTCGGCGACATGGTGATCGCGTACCTGACGGCGGACCGCGCGACGGACTGAGGCCACGGCGGCGGGGCGAGGGCGAACGGTCTCGGCCGGGTGTCGGTGTCTCGGCCGGATATCGGTCGGATCTCGCGGGGAAGATCCTTCGACGCCACCCCTTGACACCCGGGAAACGTGGGCGCAACATCCGTAGCCAACCGCTACTAACTATCCAGTGCGTTAATTAGCCGGGTAGCACCCGGCGCGGCCGCCCCATCACCCCAGGGGCCCGGCTCCCTTCCCCCCTTCGCTTTGCCCTGCCTTGCCTTGCCTTTCTCCGCTTCACTCCCCTCTCATGGTGGAGATCCCTCGAAGGAGCACGCCGTGTCCGTCCCCGCCGCACCTCCCGGCCAGCCCAAAAAGGCCGCTACTGCCGCCTGGATCGGCAGCGCCCTGGAGTACTACGACTTCTTCATCTACGGCAGCGCCGCCGCCCTGATCTTCCCGACGGTCTTCTTCGACGAGTCCGACCCGGCCACCGCGACCCTGCTGTCGCTGGCCACGTTCGGTGTCGCGTACGCGGCGCGGCCGATCGGCGCGCTCTTCCTCGGCCACTTCGGCGACCGGCTGGGCCGCAAGAAGATCATGGTCTTCACGCTGATCCTGATGGGTCTGTCGACGTTCCTCATCGGCTGTCTGCCCACCCGCGACCAGGTCGGGACCCTCGCCCCGGTCCTCCTGGTGCTCTGCCGCGTCCTCCAGGGCATCTCGGCGGCCGGTGAGCAGGCCAGCGCGAACTCCATGACGCTGGAACACGCACCGGCGGACCGGCGCGGCTTCTTCACCAGCTTCACCCTGAGCGGCACCCAGGGCGGACAGCTGCTCGCCACCCTGGTCTTCATCCCGATCGCCGCGCTCCCCGAGGACCAGCTGCTCTCCTGGGGCTGGCGCGTCCCGTTCTGGATGAGCATCGCGGTCGCCGTCGTCGGCTACGTCATCCGCCGCACGCTGGAGGAGACCCCGGCCTTCACCCAGCAGACCGAGTCCGAGGGCGTCGCCAAGCTGCCGCTGGTCGTGCTGATGCGCGAGCACTGGGCGGACGTGCTCCGGGTGGTCGCGGGCGCGCTGGTCGCCTCGGTCTCCACGATCTTCACCGTGTGGGCGCTGGCGTACGGCACGAGCGAGTCGGTCGGCCTGTCCCGTTCCTCCATGCTGTGGGTGGGCGCGCTCGCCAACCTGGTCGCGCTCGGCGCGATCCCGCTGTGGGCCACGCTCTCCGACCGCATCGGCCGCCGCCCCGTGTTCCTGATCGGCGCGGCCGGCAGCGCGGTGATGATGTTCGTCTACCTGTGGGCGATCTCCACCGGCGCCTACCCGCTGGTCCTGATCCTCGGCATCGTCACCTTCGGTGTCGTCTACAGCGCCGCGAACGGCATCTGGCCCTCCTTCTACGGCGAGATGTTCTCCACCCGGGTCCGTCTGTCCGGCATGGCCATCGGCACCCAGATCGGCTTCGCCATCGCCGGCTTCGCCGTCACCTTCGCCGCGCAGATCGCCGGCCCGGACGGAGACAACTGGTTCGCCGTGGCCCTCTTCACCACGGCCCTGTGCATCCCGCCGGTCCTCGCCGTCCTCACCGCCCGCGAGACCCACAAGATCCCGACCGAACTCCTCGGCACCCGCGCACCGCGCGAGAAGAACGACCGGGAGCGCGTCGCGGCCTGAGCCCCGACGAGAGACACGACCGAGTCCCCGGACACCTCCCGAGGTGCCCGGGGATTCGTGCGTGGCGGCGGGCACCGCGAGAGCGACCCCGATGCGAAGAGCCGTGCAGGTCGGGGGCATGATGGCCGAACTGCCGCGACCATGCGGCACTGCTGTCAGGGGGAAGAGTGAAGCGCGGCGAGGACCCTTACAGAGCCACCCCGCCTCCGTGGCAGGGGTGGCCCGCGGCCGAGACCAGCCGGCGGCGCTGGAGAATCGCTCTGATCGTCCCGCTGGTCGGCGCGGCCGGGTGCGGCCTGCTCTTCCTGCTCGGGACAGGCGCGTTCGCCCTCCTGCTCATAGTGAGCCGCCTGTCGGTCCCCATCCCCGACGGCGAGCCCTTGGCCATGAGCACGGCCGAGATCACGGGCACCTGGGTGGACGAGCAGGGCGAGCGGCTGGAGCTGAAGGCGGACGGGACGTTCGCCTCGGACGGGATCTGCGGCGACTTCGGCGACTTCGGCGACGACGACCCCAACGCCACCACCGCTCCGGACCCAGGCGCCGGCACCTGGGAACACGACACCCGGCACGCCGGGGACACCGGCGACCCCGTATCGAAGGTCCGCCTCACGTTCGCGGCCGAAGGGGTGAGCACCCAATACGAGGCCCGGGGCACGTCGAAGGACCCTGTCCTGTGGGAGTACATCGGCGACCCCGACGAAGGCAAGCTGTGCGTACTGGAGAAGGCGGCCGAGTAAGGCCTCAGCGCCCGGCGATCCCGTAGGCCCGCTCCACCCGCAGCCGCAGCACGAGCCGCCGGTCCCGGACCATCGCGGCACGGTAGTCGTCCCAGTCCGGGTGTTCTCCTTGTACGTCCCGGTAGAGACGGATGAGCTCCTCGACCGTCTCGTCGTGCGGGTCCTCCGCCACCGGGGTGAGGTCGGCCGTGCCCTCGACGACGGTGTACGTCCATCGGTCGTCGCTGGTGACGTGGTACGACACTCGGGGGTCCCGCCGCATGTTGCGGGTCTTGGCGCGCGGCTCGGTGACCGACACGCGAATGGTCCGCTCGTCGGGGTAGTACGCGTGGTTGACGTTCGAGAGCTGGGGGCGGCCGTCGGCCTTGAGGGTGACGAGCACTCCGCCGCCGTGCTCGGAGAGCAGCTTGAGCAGCGCTTCCTGCACGGCTTCGTCGTCGTTCGTGTCCCGGGTCATGATCGGTTCAACGCGTCGGCGTGCGTATGGATTCCCCGTCCGGGCGGCCCGATGTACCGGCGGCCCGATCCGCGGGCGGCGATCTGCGGCGGCGGCCTCCCGGGACATTCAGTAGACAGTGTCTACCGCCGCCTGGTAGACAGTGTCTATGGATGAACGGAACACCGGGTCCATGGGTGAGCGGAGCACCGGGCTGCGGTCCCGGCTGGTCGATGTCGGGGTCGATTTGGTGACGGCCGAGGGTGTGCAGGCGCTGTCGCTGCGGGAGATCGCGCGGCGGGCGGGCGTGTCGCACGGGGCACCGCGGCGTTACTTCCCGACCCATCTGGAGCTGTTGTCGGCCATCGCGCGCCGGGGGTTCGAGGAGCTGGCGGGCCGGGGGGTCGCGGCACTCGGGGAGGACGGTACGGCGAGCCCGCGCGAGCAGATCGCGACGCTGGGGCGCCTGTATCTCGACTTCGCGCTCACCAACCGGGGCATGCACGAGCTGATGTTTCGTCATGATCTGCTGGAGAGCAACGAGTTGGGGCTGCGTGACGCCAGTCTGCCGATCTTCTCCCTGCTGGTCGATCTCGTCGGGCGGGCCCGGCCCGACGCCGACGCCCGGCTCGTGGCGGGCGCGCTGCTGGCGAACCTCTACGGCATAGCCCAGCTGTGGACCTGGGGCAGCCTCCAACTCACCACGGGTGCCGATGACTTCGCACCCTTGCTCAACACCGCGCTGGACGCGCACCTGGGGAGTGAGGGGCGATGACGACAGCCACGACGGAGCCCGGTGTCGACCGGGGCGGCCCGATATGCGCACCGCACCGCCGCCGCCTCACTCTCGCGAACAGTGTGCTCGGTGCCGTGCTCGTCGCCCTCGACGGAACGGTACTGACGATCGCTCAGCCCGCCCTGCGGCGCGACCTCGACGCGTCCCTCACCGAGGTGCAGTGGACGAGCACCGGCTATCTGATCGCGGTGGCGGGGCTGTTGGTGTTCGCGGGGCGGCTAGGCGACCGGTTCGGGCATCAACGCCTGTTCGCCTGGGGCGTGTTGGGATTCGGTGCGGCGTCCGCCGGCATCGGGTTCGCGCCCGGTGTGGGCTGGGTGATCGGGTTGCGGGTCGTCCAGGGGGTGTTCGGCGCGCTGTTGCAGCCCGCCACGCTCGGGATGCTGCGGGCCGCGTTCCCGCCCGACCGGCTGGGGATGCCCATCGCGCTGCGGACCAGCGCCATCGGTGTGGCGGTCGCGGCCGGGCCGCTGGTCGGCGGTGTGCTCGTCGCCCAACTGGGCTGGCGCGCGGTGTTCTTCCTCAACGTCGTCCCGGCGCTGGTCATGGGCCTGCTGGCGCTGGCGGTACGCGCCCCGGAGGCGGGGCGTACCGAGACGGCGGCGGGACACCCGGGGCATGCTCGCAAGGCTTCGCCCACCCGCCTCGACCTGCCCGGCGCCGCGCTGCTCGCCGTCGCCCTGGCCGCTCTCGTGCACACGCTGGTCGGGGTGGCGGAGCACGGCTGGACGGCGACCGGGGTGCTCGGCCTGCTCGTCGCCGTCGGCGCCGCCTGTGTTCTCGTACGCCATGAACGGCGCACCCCCGACCCGCTGTTGCCGACCGCCGTGCTGGGCTCGGCGACGGTGCGTGCGGCGCTCGGGGTGCTGGTGGCCGCGTCGGCGGCGATGCTCGGCGCGCTGTTCGTGTGCAGCTTCGTCCTCCAGGACGTGCTCGGCATGGACCCGCTCCGCACGAGCCTCGTCGCGCTGCCCGGCGGCGTGATGATGGTGCTCGGGGCGCCGCTGTCGGCCGTACTGCTGCGCCGGTGGGGCGCCCGTCCCACGGCCCTCACGGGGACGGCGCTGCTCACCGCCGGGGTGCTGGCGCTGTCCCGGATCGGCCCGGGGTCGTCGACGGTGGCGGTCGGGGGCGGATTCCTGCTGCTGGGGGCCGGTTTCGGCGCGCTGATGGTCACCGCGACCGCCGTCGTCGTACGGCATGCGCCGCCGGAGTCGGCGGGGGTGGCGGGCGGACTCCAGCAGACCGCGATGAACGTCGGCCCGACGCTGGGTGTGGCGGCCGCGACCACGCTCATGCCGCTCGGCACGGGCCCCGCGTTGCTGCTGCTGGCCGCGGTGGCCGCGCTCGGTGCGCCTCTTGCCGGACGAATGCCCCGACCCGCCCGCCCCGCGAGGGATGGAACGCGATCAGTACGGAACGATGAGAGCAAGGATGAACGCGAGCCGTAACCCGGGCCACCGGAGGAGAACCACCATGGAACCACTGCGCCAAGAGGCAGAGCCGCGCGAGGCCGGCCTCGACCCGAAGACCCTGGCCCGCCTGGACGAGTACCTCGCCCGTCAGGTCGACGACGGCCGACTGCCCGGCTACCTGCTGTCCCTCGCCCGCGGCGGCCGCGTCGCCCACCTCACGACGTACGGACACCGCGACCGCGAGGACCGACTCCCCGTCGAGACCGACACGTTGTGGCGGATCTACTCCATGACGAAGCCCGTCACGTCGGTCGCCGCGCTGATACTGATCGAGGAGGGGCGGCTGGCCCTGACGGACCCGATCTCCCGCTACCTCCCGGAGTTCGCCGAGCCGCGCGTGTACGTGTCCGGTGAGGGCTCCGACATCCAGACCCGCCCGGCCGAGCAGCCGATCCTCGTCCGCCATCTGATGACCCACACCTCGGGCCTGACCTTCGGCTTCTACTACAGCCACCCCGTCGACGCGCTCTACCGCGACGCGGGCCTGGAGCACTCCGTCCGGCCGGGCGCCAACCTGGCGCAGACGTGCGCGGAGTACGCGAGCCTTCCGCTGCAGTTCGAGCCGGGCTCGCAGTGGAACTACTCCGTCTCCACCAATGTCCTCGGCCGGATCATCGAGGTGGTGTCGGGGCAGGACCTCGACGAGTTCTTCGCCGAGCGGATCCTCGGGCCGCTGGGGATGACGGACGCGGGCTTCCAGGTCGCCCCCGGACAGGCCGGTCGGCTGGGCGAGTTGTACGGCGAGCAGAAGGACGGCTCCATCGCGCCCGTTCCCGGCCTGCCCCTCCGCGGCCGCCCGCGCTTCCTGTCCGGCAGCGGCGGTATGGTCGCCACCGCCCGGGACTACCACCGCTTCACCGAGTTCCTGCGCCGCCGCGGTGAACTCGACGGCGTACGGCTCCTGTCCCCCGAGTCCGTCGACATGATGGCCACCAACCAGCTGCCGGGAGGCGTCGACATCCACACGCATGGCAGCGCCTTCCACCGGCTGCCGGGAAATGTGGGCCTCGGCTTCGGCCTGGGCGTCTCCGTGGTGATCGACCCGGCCGTGACCGAAGGCCCCTCCTCCCTGGGCACGTTCGGTTGGACCGGCGCCGCGACCACGACGTTCTGGGTCGATCCTCGCCGCGATCTGACCGTCCAGTTCATGTCCCAGGTACGGCGGCGGTCGTCCTCCTCCCTCTATCCGGAGCTGAAGCGACTGGTGCACGAGGCCGTTGTGGGCTGAGTCCGGTGACATGGCTGTGGCCCGGTGAGGGCTGGTCGCGCACACGCGGCGGAGCCGCATGTCGGACAGCCCCGCGCCCCTGAAGGGGCGCGGCATCCCTGGGCCCCTAGTCGATCCGCAAGGTGAACTCCACACCGTCCTCGGCCAGTTCAGCCAGCCACGCCTCCGAACGTTCCCCCGTCTCCGCCGCCCGGCTCAGCCCCGCCGGCAGCGAACCGTCGAGGATGTGCCCGACACCGAGGGCGAGGGGGCGGGACACGAGGCGGGCCATGGCGCTCTCCTCCCGCGTGCCGACCGCGTCGAGGAGGTAGCGACCGGACCACCGCTCACCCGAACCGCTGTGGACATCGAGGGAGACGGCCAGGACGACACGGTCGCGGTCGGTCTCGGTGGTCGGGTAGCGGGCCGCCAGCTCCCGGGCGAGCGCGGCGATGCGCCGGTCGTCGTCGCCCTCGATCTCCGCGAAGACCGGCGCCCAGGCGGTCAGCCAGCCGTCGAGGCGGAGGGTGCCGCGGACGAAGGTCCGTGGTTTCCAGGCGGCCGGGAGGCCGTACTGGGTGACGAAGGGGACGCTGTCGCGGTTGGGGTAGACCTCGAAGGTCTCGCCGTCGAGGACGTGGGGGCGGGTGGCCGTCCAGGGGCGGTCGGCCGTGGTCTCCGTACCGTCCTCGATGTAACGGGCCGGTGAGCGCAGGGCGTTGAGCACTCCGGCCGGTGCCCAGCTGAAGCGGTATGTGAAGTCGTTGGGTACGGCCGGGACGCCACCGCAGTACGAGGTGAGGGTGTACGAGGCGGCGGTCTCCGGTCCGATCGCCGCGCTCGCCCGGGCGATGAGGCTGTGCGCGAAGAGATGGTCGATGCCCGGGTCCAGGCCCGCCTCGGTGAGGACGGTGACTCCGGCGGCCTCGGCCGCCGGGACCAGCTCCAGGACCGCGTCCGAGACATAGCTGGAGCAGGCGAAGTGGGCCCGCGCCCCGACGCATGCCCCGAGCAGCGGGGCGTGTTCCGGGGCCGGGAGCATCGAGACCACGACATCTCCGGGCTCCAGCTCCGCCGTGAGCGCCGGCAATGTGTACGCGCGGGGCTCGGCGCGGCCGGTCAGGCCCAGTGCGGCCAGGGCCTGCCCGGCGCGCTCCTCCGTGCGGTGCCACAGCCGTACGCGAGCGGCCGTGTCGCACAGCGCCGCCAGTCCGCTGCCGGTGGACAGGCCGGCGCCGACCCAGTGGACGGTGCCGCTCGTGGGGACCACCTCAGTCATCGGGCAACTACCTTTCTGTGAGACCCAGCTCATCGCTCACCTGACGGAAACGGTCCAAGCAGCGTCCCCATGCTCCACCGGTCTCGAACTCCAGCAGCTGCGGCAGCAGCGCGGCCGAGAAGTCGGTGCTCGCCTCGCGGGGCAGCAGGGAGGGCAGGTTGTCGATGGCGATGAGGTCGAGCGGCGGGTCTTCGCGCAGCCGCCGTACGGGGTGGTCCCACTCCGTGGTCGTGTCGTAGACCGGCAGGACGTTCATGGGTGAGCCGACGTCGACGGTGACGTCGGAGAGGGTCCTGAGGCGGCGGTCCGGTCCGTCGAGGTCCTTGTCGGTCAGGAAGGGCGGGACCGGGGTCGTCGTCAGGACGGTGTTGACCATCAACTCGTGGGCCAGCAGGGCCGGACGGTCGAGGTTACGGGTCTCGGCCAGGTCCCAGCAGGTCGGCTCGACGCCGGCCTCGCCGAGCGCCACGCGGGCACCACGCCCGCTGCGGCCGAGGGCGCCGATGACCAGGGCGCTCAGGTCTCCGGTGGACGCCCGGAGTTCGGCCTCCATCGCCTCCTTGGAGGTGGGCTGGAGCGGGGTGCTCAGGACGCCCCGGTGGTGGAGTACGGCGAGGGCCGCGCCCAGGTAGCCGGCCCAGTAGCCGAAGGCGGCGAGCCTGCGGCCCTGGTCGTCGACCAGATACTCCAGGTCGAGCAGCGCCCCGCCCCCGGCCGCGAACCTGCGCAGCAGGTCCTCGGCGCCGGGCTGCCCCTTGTAGGCGTGCCCGAAGAAGACATGCCGATGGGTCAACCCGGTCGGCTCGTCCGGGAGTTCCTTGAGGCCGACGATCACCGCGTCCGACGGCGCCGACACCCACGAGCCGGGGGCGGCGACCTGGCAGCCGGCCTCCTCGTACGCCGCCACGGGGAAGATCCGCTGCGGGGAGTCCTCGACGGTGATCCTCACCCCGCTCTCGACGAGCCGCCGGGCGTCGGACGGCACGATCGGGGTGCGGCGTTCGGTGGTGCGGGTCTCGTGGCGGAGCCACACGTGGAGAGCGGTCATACGAGGTTGGCCTCCGGGCGCAGGGAGTCGGC
The DNA here is from genome assembly GCF_024612035.1 of Streptomyces sp. DSM 40750. Taxonomy (GTDB): domain Bacteria; phylum Actinomycetota; class Actinomycetes; order Streptomycetales; family Streptomycetaceae; genus Streptomyces. The sequence goes on along the minus strand of NZ_CP102513.1, from coordinate 9,446,584 downwards.
CGTGAACCGGTCGACGCTCAGCGGGCTGATGTCGACGAAGGGTACGCGCCCGAGGTACAGGTCACGGACCACCTCGCCGACCGCCGGGCCCTGGAGGAAACCGTGGCCGGAGAACCCGGTCGCGTACAGGAAACGGGAGCACGAAACGGCCTCGCCGATCAGCGCGTTGTGGTCCGGCGTGATCTCGTACAGGCCCGCCCAGCCGCCCGTCCGGCGCAGATCGAGCAGGCCGGGCGCACGACGTTCCATGGCCCCGTACAGGCGGGGGATCCACCGGTCGTGGGTGTCGGTGGCGAAGCCGGGCCGTTCGTCGGGGTCGGACATCCCGATGAGCAGGCCGGGGCCCTCGGTGTGGAAGTAGAGGCTGCTGGTGAAGTCGATCGTCATGGGGAGGTTCGGCGGGAGGCCGGGCACCGGTTCCGTGACGGCGATCTGGCGGCGCAGGGGCTCCACCGGGAGGTCCACGCCGACCATGGCGCCGACGGACTTCGACCAGGCGCCGGCCGCGCACACGACCGTGTCGGTGACGATACGGCCCTTGCTCGTGACCACCGCGGTGATCGTGTCCCGCCAGGTCTCGATGCCCACAACCTCGCAGTTGCGCAGCACGGTCGCCCCGTGGCGGCGGGCTCCGGCGGCGTAGCCGTGGACCACGGACTCGGGGGTGCAGTGTCCGTCGTCGGGCGAGAACGCGGCGGCGAGCAGTCCCTCGGTGGAGATCGGCGGGGAGAGCCGCTGGGCCTCGGCGGGGTCGATCATGCGGCTGGGCACACCCAGGTCGTTCTGGAGCTGTACGCCCGCCTCGAACTGGGCGACCTCGTCGGGGGTCGTCAGGAGGAAGAGGTAGCCGACCCGGTGGAGTCCGATGTCGTGGCCGAGTTCCTGCTTGAAGCGGCCGAACGCCTCCAGGCTGCGGGCGCCGAGCTGGATGTTGAGCTCGTCGGAGAACTGCGCGCGGACTCCGCCGGCGGCTCTCGCAGTCGACCCGGAGGCGAGTTCGTCGCGTTCGACGAGGACGACGTCGTCCACTCCGGCCGCCGCCAGATGGTAGGCGATGCTCGTCCCGATGACGCCTCCGCCGATGACGACGACCCGTGCGCTGCGGATCACGAACGCTCCCTTCGTCCGACCGTGGTCGGATTGCCCGACGGAGTCAGGTCTTCCACCACAGGCGAACGTTCATGCGGAACGCCCCTGACGACGAACGCGCGGCGGGCACGGCGGCCGGTGTCGGAGTCACCTCCGAGGGCGGCCGCCGCGCTAGGGCCCTTCTGATGGATCTCCGTGGGAGAAGGAGCGGCGTTCGGTGCGTGCGCTCGGCGTGCGGCGTGGAGGGCCATGTGGCGGAGCCACCTGTCCCTTCGCGTCGTGCGGCGAGTGGGGGTACCTCCCACGCCCTTAAGGCAGTGGGGGAGCGTGCCGGGCGTCGCGACGCCGCGGAGATCCATCAGAAGGGCCCTAGCCCCGGCGGTCAGGACGAGTGGACCACCGCGTCCAGGTGCGGCAGGTAGTGGTCGAGCCGCTCGCGCTTGGTGCGCAGGTAGGTGATGTTGTCCTCGCACGGCGTGATCAGCAGCGGTACCTGCTCGGAGACCTTGATGCCGTGGCGCAGCAACGCCTCCCGCTTGCGCGGGTTGTTCGACATCAGCCGGACCGACCGTACGCCGAGGTCGTGCAGCATCTCGGCCGCCACCCGGTAGTCGCGGGCGTCCACCGGCAGACCGAGGGCGAGGTTCGCCTCGACCGTGTCCAGGCCCTCCGCCTGGAGCTTCATCGCCTGGAGTTTGGCGAGCAGGCCGATGCCGCGCCCCTCGTGGCCGCGCAGGTAGACGAGGACGCCGCGGCCCTCGGCGACTATCGCCCGGAGCGCGCTGTCGAGCTGTTCGCCGCATTCGCAGTGCTGGGAGCCGAAGGCGTCACCGGTCAGGCACTCGGAGTGCAGCCGGATGAGAATTCCCTCGCCGCCGCTGATGTCGCCGTACACCAGGGCCACTTGTTCTTCGCCGCGGTCCTGGTCGAGATAGCCTACGGCCTCGAAGTCGCCGTAGGTCGTGGGCAGGGGGGCGTTCACCACGCGTACGGCGCCGGAGGACTGGGCATTCGTGCCGAGTACACCAACATTTTCTGTCATGATCTGGTTCCTATCTGGTAAGCCCTGACGTCATGCGAAAATGACGGAGCATCAGCAGAGACGAAAGGCCGTGAAAAGATGAGCAGTTCGGGATCGAGGTCCGATTCGCAGTCCGCGGGACGAGGGCCGCAGCCGACGGTAGCCGGTCTGCTGCCGGCCGACACCACCGCGGACGTACGTGCGCGCGGTGCGGGCACCGGCCGGCAGGTGGCGGTGCTTCCCGTCGGCAGCTACGAGCAGCACGGCCCGTATCTGCCGCTGGCCACCGACACGCTCGTCGCCTGCGCCATCGCGGGTGAGATAGCCGCCGCCTATCCGGTGCACCTCCTGCCGCCCGTGACCATCGCCTGCTCGCACGAGCACGCGGCCTGGCCGGGCACCGTCAGCATCTCCGCGACGACCCTGCACGCGATGGTCCGCGACATCGCCGCTTCGCTGCGCCGGTCGGGCGTCGAGGCGCTGGTGGTGGTGAACGGACACGGTGGGAATTACGTCCTGGGCAATGTCGTCCAGGAATCCACCGCGGCGGGACATCGAATGGCCCTTTTCCCGGCGATGGAGGACTGGGACGCCGCACGCGAACGGGCGGGCGTACAGACCTCGTTGCTCAGTGATATGCATGCGGGAGAAATAGAGACCTCCATACTTCTGCATTGCCATCCCGAATTGGTCCGACCCGGTCACGAGACCACCGATTTCCTTGCCGACGACCGCCGTCATCTCCTCTCCCTCGGTATGTCGGCCTACACCGATTCCGGTGTCATCGGCCGTCCTTCGCTGGCTTCCGCCGCGAAGGGGAAGGAGTTGCTGGCGGGGTTCGTCCATTCCTTCGGGGCGTACTTCTCGGTGGTCACCTCGGACACCTGGGACAAGGGAGCGGTTCCGCCGGAGCCGGACTCGACGCCCTCCTCGGCGGGCGACTGACGGCGCGCCCGCAGGGCGACGTACCAGCGTCCGACGAGTACGAAGACCCCCGGCAGGGCGGCCGCGAAGCTGAGCACCCCGTAGACGACGGCCACGGTCAGCCCCTGGGAGGCGCCCAGTCCGGCGGCGCCGAAGGACCAGGCGGTGACGCCTTCCCGGGGGCCCCAGCCGCCGACGTTGAGCGGCAGGCTCATGGCGATCAGGGCCAGCAGCGCGAGCGGCAGCACCTCCAGCGGGGTCGCGGCGGACCCGGCGACCCGTGCGGCGAGCAGGAACATGGCCACGTATCCGGCGAGCACCGCCACGGACGAGATCAGCACGGCGGGCCCGCTGTCCCGGTTCAGCAACGCGCCGCGCGCCTCGGTGAGGACGGCCCGGACGCGGCGGCCCCGGCCTCCTCCGGACGCGCTCGGCTTCCGGCCCATCCGGACCGCCGCCCAGATCGCCAGCGCGCCCAGCGTGGCGAGCACCGTCACACCCACCGCGTGACGGGTCTGCTCCAGGACCGGGGAGGGCAGCACCAGCAGGACCGTTACGCCCACGACGGCCAGCACCAACTGGCCCGCGGTCCGCTCGATCACCACCGCGCGCACACCGCGCCCCATGTCTCCGGAGCTCTGCCCGTGCCGCACCGCCCGGTGCACATCACCGAGGACACCGCCGGGCAGCGCCGCGTTGAGGAACAGCGCACGGTAGTAGTCCGCGACGGCCGGCCCGAGCGGCAGCCTGATCCCCAGCGCCCGCGTGACCGCGCACCAGCGCCAGGCGCTGAACACCGTGGTCAGCACGCCGATCCCGACGGCCGCGACCAGCGTCCCGCCGTCGATCCGCCGCAGCCCGTCGACGAACACCCCGGTACCCATCCGCCAGATGACGACGGCGAGGATGACCGTTCCGGCAAGCGTGCCGAAGTGGGTGCGCAGCGCTCGGGTGAACTTGGCGGTGGGGCGGGGGCGGGGCTCGGTCAAAGCCTTCGGCGAGGTGGCGCCGGGCGTCGCACCGGACACCGCCGGAGCCTCCGGGCGGGCACCGCTCGCGCGGGCCGGCATCTCGCGGGGCACGACGTCCCCCTCGGCACGGTGGCCGACGGCCGGCTCCGTCCGTACGTCCGCCGAGGCCGTACGGCGATCCAGGGTGGACGCGGACCCGCTTGCGGCCACGCGCGGTTCCGGGTCCGGCGTCGCCGTAGCAGTCACCGGCTCGCGCGAGCCCGCTCCGGGCGCCATCGCGCGCACCCTCGTCCGGGCCGCGGGCGCGCTCGCCTTCACGCGTGCCCGGACTCCCCGCGGCCGTACCCGTACGCGCTCCCCCGTGACCGGTGGATGTGCCTCGACCGCCTCCTCCACCGGCGCCGTCATGAGGCTCCGCCCGTCGGCCGGGGCAGGGCCAGCAGGTCGCTGTGGTGGACGACGACGCGGAGTTCGCCGGCCGCGGTGGCCCGGAGGCGGTCGCGGAGGTAGGCGTCGGCGCGCTCGGTGAGTTCGGGGCGCTGTACGCAGGCGGCGCCGACCCAGCCGCGCAGCCACTCCTCGGTGAGGGCGGTGTGCCGGGCGTCGAGCTGCCAGGGACTCGGGTGGACGCGGACCGTGGCGCCGTGCTGGGCGAAGGCCTCGCAGGCCACGGTGATCGCGTCGGGCCCGAGCAGATCGCCGGCGCGCTGGTGGGCGTTGAACGCCTCGGCCATCTCGGCGTCCAGGGGGTGCGCGGGGACGAGGTCCACGCGGCCGACGACGGAGAGGGTCAGCAGGGCGGGAACCCCGGAGCCCGCGCAGGCGGCCGCGAGCGCCTCGATCTCCTCGCGGGTGAGGACATCGAGCAGCGCCGACGCGGTGACCAGCGAGGCACCCGCCAGGTCGGCCGCCGTCAGCCGCCCGATGTCGCCGCGCCGGGTGGTGACCGTGACGGGGCTGCCGTCGGCGGCCGCGCGGGGCGCCCGCGCGGTGGCCAGCCGCAGCAGGTTCGGGTCCTGGTCGTGCAGCACCCACTGCTGGGTGCCGTCCAGCCGGGGCGCTAGCCAGCGGCCCATCGAGCCGGTGCCGCAGCCCAGGTCGTGGACGGTCAGCCCGGTGGCACGACCGGGCAGGTTGGCGAGGCGGATCCGCAGCGGGTCGAGCAGATCCACCGCGCGGGCGTCGGCGTCGGCGCTCTCGCGCAACTCCAGCCACTGCGGGGCGTACTGGTGCCCCTCGGGCGCCGGCGTGTCACCCCCGCGCCCCGCCATGCTCAGCGCCGCCCCGGAAGCGGCGGCACCCTCAGCGGCAGCGGACGTACCCCCCGAAGCGGTCGCACCCACAGACCGGGGCCCACCCGCAGACGTGGCCATATCGGCAGAAGTGGTCATGCGGCCCTCCGAGGTTCGTGCCGCAGCCGGCCCAGAACTTGGGCGAGGCTGCGGGCCGTGGTCGCCCACCCGTCCAGCGCGGCCCGGCGGCCGCGCGCCGCGGCCTTCAGCCGGCGCCGTACGTCGGCCTCCCCGAACCAGCCGCGCAGCTCCGCCGCGATGGCCCCGGGGTTCTCCGGCGGGACGAGGATGCCGGGCACGCCGCCGTCGGGGGCGCGGCCGACGGCCTCGGGGAGACCGCCGACGTCCGTGGCCAGCACGGGAATTCCGCGGGCGAGGGCTTCGGTGACCGCCATCCCGTACGTCTCGGCGTACGAGGTGAGGACCATGAGGTCGGCGGCGGCATAGCTCGCGTCGAGCTCCGCGCCGGCCTGCGGTCCGGCGAGATGGAACCGGTCCTCCAGGCCGAACTTCGCGATCAGCGTGCGGATGTGGTCGACGTACTCGGGCTCCTGGTCGAGACCGCCCACCAGTACGCAGCTCCAGCGCAGTTCGGTGACGCTCGCGAGGGCCTCCACCAGCCGGTGCTGGCCCTTGCGCGGGGTGACCGCGGCGACGCACAGCAGCCGGGAGACGCCGTCGGTGCCGGAGGCGAGGGGGGCGATGTCGGCGCCGGGGGCGGCGACATGGACCAGTTCGGGAGCGAGCCCGTGGTGTGACACGAGTCGCCGGACGGCCCAGTCGCTGGTCGCGATGACGGCGGACACGCCCCGCAGGGTCGTGCGTTCCTTGGCGTCGAGTTCGGCCGCGAGGTCGGGCTCCAGGCCCGTCTCGTCACCGAGCGGCAGGTGCACCAGCACGGCCAGACAGAGCCGTTCGGCCTCGGGGAGGATGATCTCGGGGACACCGCAGGCGACCAGCCCGTCGAGCAGGACGACCGTGCCGTCGGGGAATTCGCGCAGCGTACGGGCGAGTTCGGCGCGTGCCGTCTCACCCGGGCGCGGCCAGCTGCCGTCGATCGCGTGCTTGTGCACCTGCCAGCCGAAGCCGGGCAGATCGAGGCAGATCCGGCGGTCGTAGGCGTTGCCCCCGCTGGGCCGGGCCAGGTCGTCGACGCCGCCCGGCATCACGAAGTGCACGGAGCGCAGCGACATGGGGACGATCGCGGCGTGCTTCAGTGCCGCGTTCTGCACGGGCACATAGCCGAGCCTCACTTGCTCTCCCCCGTCTGCCTGAGCCATGGCGCCGACGGCCGCCCGGTCGATCGTCACGTCGGTCACAGGGCACGCTCGTAACTCGCCCAGGCGATGTGCGACTCGTGCAGGGTGACCGTGATGCCGGCGATGCCCTTGGCGTTCTCCCCCAGGGCACCCTTGTGGATCCGCTCGGCGAGGCGGTCGGCGATGACCTTGGCCAGGAACTCGGTCGAGGTGTTCGTGTGGGCGAAGTCGGGCTCGTTGTCGAGGTTGCGGTAGTTCAACTCGCTGACCACGGCACCGAGCTCCTGCGTGGCCAGTCCGATGTCTACGACGATGTTGTCGTCGTCCAGTTCGGCGCGCCGGAAGGTGGCGTCCACGAGGAAGGTGGCGCCGTGCAGGCGCTGCGCGGGTCCGAAGACCGCCCCGCGGAAGCTGTGGGCGATCATGATGTGATCGCGGACGGTGATGCTGAACAACGGACGACCCTCCAGTGCGGTACGTCTGCCCCCGGGCCGGGGCATGCCGTGTAGTACGGCTGCTCCCTACCCGTTGTTCAGCCGAGTTTTGCGGTTTCTTTGGGGGGTCAGCGTTCCGTTCGGGCAGTTCAGGGGCGGGTGGGACGACCCGGAACGCTCAACTCCCGGGTTCAGTCGGTGTCGTAGCGCACCCGGTGGCACATCCCCGGCAGCTCTCCGCTCGCGAGCTTCGGCATGATCTCCGGGAGTTCCTCGAAGGCGCACTCCCCGGTGACGAGAGCGTCGAAGCGGGCGTCGGCGAGGAGTTCGAGGGCGAGCGCCAGCCGGTCCGCGTACGTACGTCCGACGCGCCCGGCCGGGGAGACGGTTCCGACCTGGCTGCTGCGGATGGTGAGCCGGCGTGAGTGGAAGGCCTCGCCGAGCGGCAAGGCGACCCGGCGGTCGCCGTACCAGCTGAGTTCGATCACCGTGCCTTCGGCGGCGAGGAGTTCGAGAGAGCGTACGAGTCCTTGTTCGTTGGCGCTGGCGTGCACGACGAGGTCGCACTCGCCCAACGCCTCCTCGGGCAGCGCGAAGTCGACGCCGAGCGCGCGGGCGATGTCGGCGCGCGCCGGGTCGGCGTCCACGAGCTGGACCCGCACGCCCGGGAAGCGGGCCAGCAGCGCGGCGACCGAGCAGCCGACCATGCCGCCGCCCACGACGGCGATGCGGTCCCCGAGGAGGGGGGCCGCGTCCCACAGGGCGTTGACGGCGGTCTCGACGGTCCCGGCCAGTACGGCACGGGCGGCGGGCACGGTCTCCGGTACGAGGGTGACGGCGCTCACCGGAACGACGTAGCGGCTCTGGTGCGGATACAGGCAGAAGACGGTCCTGCCGACGAGTGCGTCCGGCCCCTCTTCCACCCGCCCCACGCTGAGATAGCCGTACTTCACGGGAGCGGGGAACTCGCCCTCCTGGAAGGGCGCGCGCATCGTCGCGTGCTGGTTCTCGGGCACGTGGCCGCGGAACACGAGCGTCTCGGTGCCCCGGCTGACCCCGGAGTACAGCGCGCGGACGAGCACCTCGCCCTCGGCGGGTCCGGCGAGGGTCTCCTCGCGGATCTCCCCCTGCCCGGGAGAGCGTAGCCAGAAGGCCTTGGCTGTCGGTTTCATGTGCGTCTCCGTGAACGGTCCGGCGATTCTCCACGTACGCAGCGGTGGGAGTCGCGAACACGGTACGCGGCGATGATCGTTTCTGTCACACACACGTTCGGAAGGTTTGCGGTGGCCCTGATCAACACTTACGACGGCCGGCTGTTGCTCTCGGAGACGACCGTGGGCGCCGGTGCCCAGGTCCTGCTCCTCGCCTTCCTGGGCACGGCGATCGGACTGGGCCCGGCGGGCTGGCTGACCGGGCTGGCCTTCGGGCTCGCCACCTGGGCCGTCCTCAACCGCGCGCTGCTCCGCACCCGGACCCGCTCCTTCGGCCCCGCCAACCGCGTCACCCTCGGCCGGGCGATCCTCGTCGGCGCCGTCACCGCCCTGGTCGCCGACTCCTTCCAGAGCTCGCCGCCCGTCTCGCTCTTCGTCGGCCTGACCGCCGTGGCCCTGATCCTCGACGGCGTCGACGGCAAGGTGGCCCGCCGCACGGGCACCTCGACCGCGCTGGGCGCCCGCTTCGACATGGAGGTCGACGCCTTCCTGATCCTGGTGCTGAGCGTGTACGTCTCCATGTCGTTCGGCCCGTGGGTGCTGTTGATCGGCCTCATGCGGTACGTCTTCGTCGCCGCCGCCAAGGTCATGCCGTGGCTGAACGGTTCTCTTCCGCACAGCATGGCCCGCAAGACGGTCGCCGCGGTCCAGGGCGTCTTCCTGCTGGTCGCCGCCTCCGGGCTGCTGCCGTACGCGGCGGGCTTCGGCCTGGTCGCGCTGGCGCTGGGCTCGCTGCTCTGGTCGTTCGGGCGGGACATCGCCTGGCTGTTCCGCAACCGGGACGGCCGGGACGTGCTGACGGCCACGGCGACCGTGAACGAGACGGTGACCGTGGCCGTGGAGGCCCCCGCCGAGCGCCGGGCGGCCGAGCTCGTCAGGAGCTGACCGGCTCGGATCGCCGCGATCCGATCGGGCACGCGGGGCCCGGCTCAGGGGCCTCCGCGCACGAGAGGAATCGCACGAGGGAAATCAGCGGACCGTCAGGACGAGCTTCCGGGTCGTCCGGTCGGTCTCCCGACCGGGGCCGACGTGCGGGAGCAGATTCCGGGCCTTCATCGGCCCCTCGCCGGGCGTCGACCCCTCGGTTCCGCTGGTTCCGTCGGTTCCGCTGGTTCCGCTGGTTCCGTCGGCTATCCGGCAGCAGGCGAAGTCCCCGCCCCCGGCGGCATGTTGTACGGCGTCACCACCTGGATCGCCGACGGCAGGAAGGGGCCCTCCTCGGGCAGGGCCTGGTGGGCGCGCATGATGGTCTGGCAGGCGCGGCGCACGTCCTGGCGCAGGTCGTGGTGGAGCACGGCGGAGAGCCGGTGTTCGCGCAGGAGCCGGGTGTTGTCGTGGTCGAGGTCGTGGGCGACGAAGACGTGCGGCTCCCGGCCGAGCACGGCGAAGGCGTCGAGGGTCGCGGTGTTGCCGCCGCCGATCGAGTAGACGGCGCCGATGCCCGGCTCCCGCTTCAGCGCGTCGAGGACGAGGTCCCGCTGGGTGGCGTCGAGGCCGTCGCTGTCGGTGACCTCGACGAGCGTCCGCCGCGGCTCGACGGCGCGCATCACACCGCGGAAGCCCATCTCGCGCTCCTCCTCGTTGCGGTAGAAGCTGCGGCTGATCGTCACCAGCACGGCACCGGGCCGGTCTCCGAGCCACTGCCGGAGCAGATACGCGGCGGTCGCGCCGGCGGCCCGGTTGTCTATGCCGACGTACGCGCTGCGCGGGCTGCTCGGCAGGTCGGTGACGAAGGTGACCACGGGGACGCCGGCCGCGACCAGCCGTTCGACGGCGGCGGTGACCTCCGGGACGTCGGGCGCCTTGAGGATCACGCCCTGCGAACCGCGCCGGCCGATCCGGTCGAGCACCCTGACCATCTCCGAGGCGGACCCGGTCTCCCGGAAGTGGAAGCGGGACCGTACGACCGCCGGGTGGAGGGACGGCAGTTCCGCCTCCAGCGCCTCCCGGACCGCCGTGGAGAACCGTTCCGGGGTCTGCATCACGATGTCGACCATGAAGGTACGGCCGCCGATGCGCACCTGTGTCCGCTGCCGGTCCAGGTCCTTGACGGCCTGGTGCACCTCACGGGCGGTGCTCTCGCGCACTCCGCCCCGGCCGTTGAGGACCCGGTCGACCGTGGCCTGGCTCAGCCCGGCCTGACGGGCGATCTCACGGATCGTGTAGGGGTGTGCCATGGCGGTGCGTCCCGGATCTCGGTGGTGGTCTGGATGATGGGTTTTTGATGGTCCGCTGCGGGTTGTACGAGGGGCCCCGCGCCCCAAGACTGGCAGAGGCGAAGGCGCCGTGGAAGCCTCCGCGACCAGGCCTGGCGACGGCTCCGGCGAAGCCCCGCCGGAGCCGACCGAAAGGAAACTTCCCCCATGGCACTACTGGAGGACAAGGTCGTCCTCGTCAACGGCGGCAGCCAGGGCGTCGGCGCGGGCATCGTCCGGGCGTCCCTGCGCGAGGGCGCGACCGTGGCGTTCACGGGCCGCCGCGCCGAGATCGGTGAGAAGCTCGCGGCGGACACCGGTGCCACCTTCGTCCGGGCCGACCTTGCGGACCCGGCGCAGGTGCGCGGCGCCGTGGAGCGGGTGGTCGCCATCCACGGCCGGGTCGACAGCCTCGTCAACGCGGCCGGTCTGACCTCCCGCGGCTCGCTCCTCGACACCTCCCCCGAACTGTTCGACGCGCACATCGCGATCAACCTGCGCGCCCCCTTCTTCGCGATGCAGGCCGTGGTGCGGCACCTGGTGGCCCGCGAGGCGCCCGGCACGATCGTCAACATCGGCTCCACCTGCGCGCACGGCGGCCCGCCGCATCTCGCCCCGTACTCCGCGGCGAAGGCCGGCCTCGCGGGCCTGACCCGCAACGCGGCCCACGCCCACCGCTGGGACCGGATCCGGATCAACGACCTCAACATCGGCTGGACGGAGACCGAGGGCGAGGACTCCATCCAGCGCGAGTTCCACGGCGCGGGCGACGACTGGCGGGAGCGGGCCGCCGAGCGCCTGCCGATGGGCAAACTCGGTCAGGTCGACGAGATCGCCGACTTCGTCGTCCTCCTGCTGGCCGACCGCAGCGGCGTGGTGACCGGCTCGGTGATCGACTGGGACCAGAACGTCCTGGGCGCCTCGGACTGACCAACCGCCCCACCCTCCCGACCTGCCCATATCTACCCGCATCCACCTCTTCCCGCCTGTATCTCTCATCTGCACATCTGAAAGGGACATCAGTCATGCGCATTGGCATCCTGGGGCTGGGCCGCATCGGCGCCTTCCACGCCGGAACTCTGGCCGGGCTCGACGTCGTGGAGCAGCTGGTGGTCTCCGACCCGGTGGCCGCGGCCGCCGCCTCCGCCGCCGAGAAGTACGGCGCCACGGTCGCCGACTCGCCCGAGGCCGTGTTCGCCTCCGGGATCGACGGGGTCGTGGTCACCGCGGCGACGGACGCGCACCCGGGGCTGATCCTGGCGGCGGTCGAGGCGGGCATCCCGGTGTTCTGCGAGAAGCCGGTGGCGAAGACGATCGAGGAGAGCCTCGACGTTCTGCGTGCCGTGCAGGGCGGCGATGTGGAGGTCCAGATCGGCTTCAACCGCCGCTTCGACGCGGGCTGTGTGACCGCCCGCGAGGCCTTCCTGAACGGCGAGCTGGGCCGGCTGCACACCGTACGCTCGACGACCCTGGACCCGGCGCCGCCGCCGGCCGGGTACGTGGCGTCCTCGGGCGGCATCTTCCGGGACTGCGCGGTCCACGACTTCGACGTCGTCCGCTGGGTGACGGGCCGGGAGGTCGTGGAGGTCTACGCGACCGGCGGCAACCGGGGCGCGGACTACATCAAGGAGGCCGGCGACGTGGACACCGCCTCGGCTCTCCTCACCTTCGACGACGGCACGATCGGCGTCATCTCCAACTCCCGCCACAACGCCCGTGGTTACGACGTCCGCCTGGAGCTCCACGGCATGAAGGACAGCATCGCCGCCGGCCTCGACACCCAGCTCCCGCTCCGCTCCGCCGAGCCGGGCGTCACCTTCCCCTCCGGTCCCCCGCACAACTTCTTCATGGACCGCTTCGCCCCCGCCTACCGCGCCGAACTCATCGCCTTCACCGAGGTCGTCGCCGGCACCCGCACCTCCCCCTGCACCGTCGCCGACGCCATCGAGGCGAGCTGGATCGCCGAGGCGGCGACCCTGTCTGTGGCGGAACACCGGCCGGTGCGGCTGGACGAGGTGCGCAAGGAAGCCGCCTGACCGTCCACACCGCGGAGCCGAACACACTCGCGCCGGCGACCGTCCCCCCGGGCGGTCGCCGGCGCGAGCGGCGTCATCATGCGGACGCCGTCATGGTGCGGCCGTGGTCAGGGCGTGGGCCTCTGGTCGCAGTCGGGGACTCCCGCCAGCCAGGCAGGGCCCTTGATGTAGATGTTGGTGACCCAGGCCTTGTAGTCCGGCAGGTAGGACCACACATCGTTGGTGTAGCCGTCGGAGGTGACCTCCTCCGCGTGCTTCTGGCACTCGACGCGGATGGTGGTGGAGTACGGGAAGGCGTAGACACGGGCGGCCGCGAGGCGGGGTTCGGCCTTGGTCCAGACGTCGGTGCCCCAGGTCTGGTGGATGTGGCCGGTGACCTGGCCGGTGTTGACGCGGACGGCGCCGTAGTAGTTACCGTTCAGGCGCACGTCACTGACCATGAGCTTGGTGCCGGACTCCTTGGCCTCGACCATCTTGCCCGCGCCGAGGTAGATGGCGATGTGGTGCAGGTCCTTCGAGGTGCCCCATGCCAGCAGGTCGCCGGGGAGCAGCGGGGCGAGACCCTGGGCGGCGGTGAAGCGTTCGGCGGCGCGGTGCGTGTAGTACTGCTGGCTGGCGACGCCGTTGAGGATGTCCGAGCCGGTGGCCTGGGCGTAGGCGTGTCGGACGAGGCCCGAACAGTCGAAGCCGCGCCGTTCGGGGTCGTGCGCGCTGTCGTCCGGGTCGGTGGGGTCCACCTGCCCGTAGGTGGCGCCGGGTTGGGCGCCGTGGCCGCCACCCCACGTGTACCAGGTGCCGGCCGCGACCTCGGTGCAGGCGGCGGCGATCGCGCGCTCGGCGGCCGCGGAGGCGCCGGGCGCGAGGACGCCGCACTCGTCGGCGGCGGCAGCGGCCGGTGCCGCCTGCGCGGCGGCGGCCGTGGAGACCGGCGCCCAGAAGAGGAAGGCGAGGAGCGCGATCAGTGTGCGGATGAGTCCGGTCCGGCTCACCATGCCGGGACCCCCGTTTCCTGTTGACGTGGTTACAGCAGTCGGATGAATCGGTCGTGTTGGCGTGCGGGAAGCAGTCGCGGCGCTCTGCCGACGCTCTGCCGGTGCCGTGACGGGACGTGCTCGGTGTGGTCGGGAAGCAGCCTGCTGGCGGTAGGCCCCGCGTGTCGAGATCCGGATGTCGCCCCATCCGGTCAGGCAACGGGGAAACATCCGGGAAACCCCTTCCGAGCAGGGCGGTTGGCCATCACCTGATCACCGCCCTCAGGTGCGGCCACAGGCCGATCCCGCCGACACGGGCACCCCCGGCAGGAGGCTTTCACGTTCGTCGGGGCCGATTCCGGCGCGCAGCCGGCAGATCTCCGCGAGCCGGGCCCCGGGGTCGAGGTCCCACAGCCGTACCGTGCCGTCGGTGCTGCTGCTGGCCACCGTCCGCCCGTCGGGCGCGAAGTCCACGCCCCACACGGCGTTCGTGTGGCCGGTCAGCGTCGCCCACGGCCGCCGCGCGGCGACGTCCCACAGACGCACCGTACGGTCGTTGCCGCTGCTGGCGAGCATGCGGCCGTCCGGTGAGAAGGCGAGGCCCCGGGCGGAGCCGGAGTGGCCCGTCAGGGCGGCCTCGAAACGGCGTTCGCGGACGTCCCACAGACGGATCGTGCCGTCGTTGCCGCTGCTGGCGAGGGTGCGGCCGTCGGGGCTGAAGGCCACGCCCCGTACCGCGCCCGAGTGTCCCGTGAGCTCGGCCAGCGCGCGGTGCGAGGCGACGTCCCAGAGACGCACGGACAGGTCGTCGCCGGCGCTGGCGAGGGTGCGGCCGTCGGGGCTGAAGGTGACGTCGTTGACGTAGTCCTTGTGGCCGGTGAGCTTCACGAGCTGCTCGCGCTTCGTCACGTCCCACAGGCGCACCGTACGGTCGGCGCCCGCCGACGCCAGGGTCCGCCCGTCGGGTGCGAAGGCGACGGAGAAGACCGGTCCGGCATGACCGGTCAGCGTCGCCAGCGCCTCTTGCCTCGCCACGTCCCACAGGCGGATCGTGCCGTCGGATCCCGCCGAGGCGAGGGTGCGGCCGTCGGGCGCGAAGGCCACCGAGAAGACGGTCTCGGTGTGGCCCTCCAACGGTTTCAGCAGCGTGTGCGTCTTCGCGTTCCACAGCCGCACCGTGTGATCGGCGTCGGCGGTGGCCAGCAGTCTGCCGTCGGCGCTGTACTCGGCCTGCCAGACCTCCGTGAACGGACGCGCCGTCAGCACCGGCCCGCCGAGGTCCCAGAGAACGACGGACTGGTCGAATCCGGCCGTGGCCAGCAGGGCGCCGTCGGAGGTCACGGCCACCCCCAGGACGTAGTCGGTGTGTCCGGCGAGCACGGCGGTCTGCCGGCCGCTGCGCACGTCCCACAGCCTGGTCGTCCCGTCACCGACCGCGCCGACGACCGTCGCGCCGTCAGGTGTGTAGGCGACGGCGTTGATGTCGTCGCTGCTGCCCGTGAACGTCGCGGTCTGCCGGCCACCGCGCACGTCCCACAGCCGTACGGTCCGGTCGACCCCGGCGGAGGCCAGCTGGCTGCCGTCCGGGGAGAACACCGCGCCCAGCACCTCGTCGGTGTGTCCTTCGAGAACGTCGAGCCGCCGCGCGCGGTCGGTGTCCCAGAGCCGTACGGTCCGGTCGTCACCGGCGGAGACCAGGGTCCGGCCGTCGGGGGCGTAGCCCAGCGCGTTGAGTGTTCCCTTGTGGCCGGTGAGCGAGGCGGTGAGCCTGCGGCGGTCGACGTCCCACAGCTGGACGGTCCCGTCGGCGGCCGCGACGGCGAGCGCACGCCCGCGCGGGTCGAAGGCGACCGCCCGGGCCCCCTTCGTGGCGGCGGACAGCACGGCCTTCCTGCGGTGGTCGGCGGTGCTCCACACGCTCACCGGCCCGTCGGTCGACGTCACCGCGAGAGTACGGCTGTCGGGGCTGAAGGCGACCGAGCGCACCCGTCCGGGGACGGTGAACGTGGCGAGCTTCCGGTGGCCGTCGGCCACGCTCCGCAGGGTCACCGTGCCGTCGGAACTGGCTGTCGCCAGCAACCGGTCGTCCGGCGCGAAGGCCACCGCGTTGACCGGCCCGCGGTGCCCTCCGAGCCGGGCGGTGAAGGGCTGGGACTGGGTGCTGAGCAGGGCCCCGCGTGCCTCGGCGGTGGTGTCGGCCCGGTAGGCCTCCTCCGCGAGCAGCATCGACGCCTCCGGCTGGCCCCCGGCGAGGGACGCGGACCGCACGGCGAGCGCCTGGGAGCGGGCGACGCGCTCCTGGTCGAGGGCGCTCTCCCGCTGCTGGTAGGCGAGGCCACCGGCGGTCACGGCGAGCCCCAGCAGGACGACGAGCGTGGCGACCATGGACTGCCGCAGCCGGGTCTGCCGCCCTGCCTGCCTGCGGCGGCCGTCCTCCTCCGCCTGACTAGCCCTCAGGAAGGCCTCCTCGCCCGGCCCGAGCCGGCTCCAGCCGTCCGACTCGTCGGCCCAGGACCGTACGGTCTCCAGGCGTGTGCCCCGGTAGAGGACGGACGGGTCGTGGTCCTCGCGCTCCCATTCGCCGGCCGCGTGGGCGAGTTGCTGGTGGAGGAGGAGCCCGGCCCGGTCGGCGTGGATCCAGTCCCGCAGCCGGGGCCAGGCGTGCAGCAGGGCCTCGTGGGTGATCTGGACCGTGTCGCTGTCCATGGTGATGAGCCGGGCCCGGACGAAGGCGTCGAGCGCGGCGGCGGCCCCGTCCGCGTCGGCGAACTGTGCCATCAGGGCGGCCCGGCTCATCCGGCGGCGGGTCGCCCCGGCCCCGTCCACGACGATCACCAGCCGGGACAGGATGCGGCGGATCGTCTTCTGCTCGGCCGGATACAACCGCGCGAACACGTTCTCGGCGGTCCGTGCGATGGCCCCCTGGATGCCGCCGGCCCGTTCGTACCCGTCGACGGTCAGCGCGGACTCCGAGCGCTGCTGCCAGGTGGCCAACAGGGCGTGGGAGACGAGGGGGAGCGCGCCGGAGGGTGTCTCGTCGGCGCCGATCGCGGTTCCCCGGGGTGCCGCCTCCGGCTCGTCGCGCAGTCCCGCGTCGCGCAGGAGCAGGGGGACGAGGCCGGGTTCGAGGGTGACCCCGGCGAGTTCCGCGGGGCATGTGATCGATTCCCGCAGCTCCGCCACGGACATCGGGGACAGGACGAACAACCCGTCGGTGAAGACCGGAGCCAGCTCGGGGAGATCCAGACAGTTGCCGGTGAAGTCGGCGCGTACGCCGAGCACCACGACAGCGGGCTCGTGGGTGCTCTCCGTCGACCGGGGGGTCGCCAGGGCGCTCAGCACCCGGACGAAGGAGCGTCGTTCGTCCTCGTCGGTGCAGAGGGTGAACAGTTCCTCGAACTGGTCGACGATCAGCACCGGTCGGGGTGGTGGGGGCAGCCGGTCGCCGGCGGACGGCGGCGGGTCGTCCGACCTGGTGCGTACGGCGTCGAGCAGCGCGTCGGGATTCTCCCGCACCTCGTCCGCGGTGATGCCGAGGTCGCTGCCCAGCGTTTTCGCGGTGCGTTCCAGCAGTTCGTCCAGCGGGCGCGAGGTGGGGGTGAACATCACCACGGGCCATCGGTCGGCGCCCGGCATCGGGAGGTCGCCACGTCGAAGAGCGGGTACGAGACCGGCGTTGAGCAGGGACGACTTGCCCGCGCCCGACGGGGCGGCCAGCATCAGTGGTCCGCTGCCGACCCGCTCGAAGATCCGCTCCACCAGTGCGGACGTCGCGCGCTCCCGGCCGAAGAACCATTCCGCGTCCTGCTGGGTGAACGCCGACAGGCCGCGGTAGGGACACGTCTCGCCGGAGTGCCGCTCGGACATGTCGGCTTCGGAACCCGGATCACCGTCGCGATGCGGTGCCTGCCGCACCAGCCGCAGCAACTCGCCCTCGGCGCACAGCACTTGGTCGCAGAGGCGGGCGACGTCGACGGTCGCGCGCTTCGTGCCGGTCTCGATCTTGCTGAGGTAGCCCTTGCTGTAGTGCGTCTGCCGTGCCAGATCGGTGAGTGA
The DNA here is from genome assembly GCF_024612035.1 of Streptomyces sp. DSM 40750. Taxonomy (GTDB): domain Bacteria; phylum Actinomycetota; class Actinomycetes; order Streptomycetales; family Streptomycetaceae; genus Streptomyces. The sequence continues at coordinate 9,429,125 of NZ_CP102513.1, read as the reverse complement.
CAGTCCGCGTTCCTGCCTCAGTCGCCTCAGTTGTACCGGGAAGGACTGCGTGGTCAGCGCGTCCGGATCCCGTCCGTTTCGGTGGTCTGCGTCCTGTCTGTGCTGCGGGTCCCCCAAGGTGTCCCCCAAGGCAGTGCGGCCGTGAGACGGCGGATGCCCAGGTTACTGCCGGGACGGTTAGGCCAGCCAAGCCTTTCACCCGGAGTGGCGCAAACACGAACGTCCGGAACCGCGGGTGGGCGGTTCCGGACGTTCGTACGCCGGAGGCGTCAGGTCCACAGGGTCGAGCAGAAGCTCCGGTTCACCCACCTGTGCGCGCTGATCCTGTTGTCCGCGCTGGTGCCGTCGTTGAACCGGTTGTAGGCCAGGTCGGCGACGTACAGCTCACCCGGCGCGAGGCAGCCGTGGCCGCCGCCGTAGCCGGCGTGGTCGTAGAACGCGACGTGGTCCAGGCTGCCGGCATAGCCGCGGTTCATCACGGACGAGGCCTTGTCGGAAGCGTCACCCCAGTCGGCGGCGTTGCCCGTGCCGACGTAGATGAGGGTGCCCTGACAGTTCGGAAGGTCCCAGGCGTACACCTTGCCGTTACGCGGACCCCACAGGTCGCCACAACCGGCGACGGCGCTGTCGGCCGCCTGCGCGGCCGTGGTGGGCACGGTGACGCCGAGCGCGGTGAGCCCGAGAAGCGCCGCCGTGACGGTGAGCTTGCGCATCGTGTGTTCCCCCTTGCGTTGGTGTGGCGTGCCCTTGGACAGGGGCTCGGGCGGCCCGGGTGGTCAGGTCCGGGCCGCCCGGGCCGATCAGGTAAGGGTGGCGCCGCAGCCGCCGTTCACCCACTCGTGCGACCTGATGTTGTTGTCCACGATCACGTTGTTGGTGAACCGGTTGTCGGTCAGGTTGTCGGCGTACAGCTCGCCCGGGTAGAGGCAGGTGTGGCCCCCCTGCTGGTTTTCGAGGAAGTAGAACTTGACGATCGACAGGTTGCCGGTGTACCCGCGGTTCATGACGGACGAGGCCCGGTCATTGGCGCCACCCCAGCTGTCGAGGGTCCCCGCGTTGACGATCATGGCGTTGCCCTGGCAGTCCTGAGCGTCCCAGGCGTACATGTTGCCGTTGCGCGCACCCCACTTGCTGTCACAGACAGGGCCGGCGACGGCACTGTCTGCCGCCTGCGAGGTGGTGGCGGGTACGACGACGCCCAGGGCCGTAAGCCCGAGGAGCGCTGCCGTGACGGTGAACTTGCGCATGGTGATTCCCCTCGTTTCGTTGGTCGTGCGTGGGTGTGGTGCTGCCGCTGACCGCACGCCGGGCGGTGGCCCGGTCTGCCGTCATCGGTGGTCGGTGCGCGCCCGGGGCGAGTAGTGGTCAGTCACGCTCGGGAACGATGCGCACCGCCCGGTCGTAGGCCTGTTGACCGAGTTTCCGGTAGGTGTCGACGTCCTTGCCGAACCGGTCACGCAGGCGGTCTTCGTAGTACGTCTCCCGGGCCGACGCCACGGCTCGCAGGGACGTCTCGCGGGCACAGGTCGCGTCCGCCACGGCGGTCTTCCGCTCGGCGGCGAACGCCTCGTCGGCGCGGGCCTCGCCCAGTCGGCCGGTGTTGACCCGGACGGCATCGCGAGCTGCCTGGGGGTCGCTGTAGGGCTGTCCGGCCTTCTTCATGCACCGGGCCCAGGCCTCTGTCGCCCCGGTCAGCTGACGGTCTTTCATCAGGTCTTCGCCATAGAGGGCGTTGAGGCTCGTGGCGACCTTGCCGGTGCGGAACCATTCGGCCGGGTCACCGTAGAGCTTGCGCTCGGCCTCCTCGGTGCAGCCGCCGAGGCGTTTGCGGATCTCGCCGCCGCCCGGCAGCGCCGCGGTGAGCATGTGGGCGTCGTCGCCGCCGTCGAGGGCGATGTCGAAGGCGGCGCGCCGGTGCCCGGTGAGGCTCTGGCGGTAGGTGCCGATGGGGTTGTGTTCGTGTGCGCGCTGATTCTCGGCGTCGATCCGGCTTCCGTACCCGTACGTACGGGCCCACTCCACGTCGTCCTGGACGTAGCGCACCGGACGGCTCTCCGCGAGCGTCAGACGGCGGTCCTCCCAGTAGTCGAAGCCGTGCCGTTTCATGCACTGCTTCGTCAGGCGCTGCTGCGCATCCATGACGCGCAGTTCCTGCTGCCAGGTCAGCGCCCGGGGGCGCTGCTGTCGGTCCCCCTGCTCCCGGCCTCCGCCATCGCTGCCGGCGCATCCGGTCGCGGCGACCGCGGTGGCCGCCACCACCGCGCACAGAGACACGAGCACACGTCTCATGGGCCAACCCCCCTGGTCTCACGCTTGGTCGTGGTCTTGCTGCGTGCTGTCGAATCCAGAGTTGCCCCACTGCTCACCGGGGTCGACGAGTTTCCTGTTGCCCGCCTGTGAGGGGACCGGGAAACCAGCTACGACCTGGGGAAACACATGACCGGAGGCAACGCCGGCGACCTGGGCGGCGGGTAAACGGAATCCCGCTTCGCACAATCCTGCGCGATCCATTGACGCGCACATGCCTCCCTCTTATCTTCTGACCGAAGTTCCGCACAAGAGCCGAAATTTCGAACAACATCCGACGCCTCAGGGCAGTTCACGCAGAAATGGGACGAGCGTTGAACAGAACCCTCAGGGCGGTCCTCGCCCTCCTCACCTCGGTGGCCGCCCTCCTGGGGCTCACCACCGCCCTCGGCGGCACGGCCGGAGCCGCGGCCCCGCCCGCCGGGCAGGCGACGCGGTACACCATGACCGCGTTCACCAACAGCAGCGAGTCGAACATGTACGTCTACGACTCGCCGGACGCGACCGGCTTCACCCTCCGGAAGGGCCCGGCCTACACCCCGCCCTCCGGGCTGATCCGTGACCCCAGCATCTTCAAGCACACGGACGGCTACTACTACCTGACGTACACCACCCGCACCTGGTCGGCGCTGTCCACCACCATCGGCTTCGCCCGCTCCACCGACCGCCTCAACTGGACCTTCCTGTACGACTACACGGTCCCGATCAGCGGCCTCCAGCGCGCCTGGGCCCCGGAGTGGTTCGTCGACACCGACGGCAGCGTCAACATCATCCTGTCGGCGTCCGTCGCGGCCGACGGCGAGTGGATCTTCAAGCCGTACAAGCTGACGGCCACCAACTCCGCCCTCACCGCCTGGTCCGCGCCGACCGTGCTCTCCGGGATCAGCCCGAACTACATCGACACCTTCATCGTCAAGATCGGCTCCACCTACCACGCGTTCACCAAGAACGAGACGACGAAGTACATCGAGTACGCCACCGCCTCCAGCCTCACCGGCCCGTACACCTTCAAGAAGACCGGCAACTGGGCCGGCTTCGGCTCCGGGAAGGAGGGCCCTGCGCTCGTCCAGCTCGACAACGGCGGCTGGCGGATCTACTACGACGCCTACGGTGACCAGAAGTACTGGTACAGCGACAGCAACGACAACTTCGCCACCTGGTCGACCCCGGTCGAACTCCCGGGCCTCACCGGCTTCGTACGCCACCTGACCGTCCTGAAAGAGGTCGTGTCCGGTGGTGTCACCCTGCCGACCAACACCACCCGGTCCCTCCAGTCCGTCAACTACACGGGCCGCTACGCCGTGGTCCGCTCCGACAGCCTCGGCTACGTCGACCCGGTGACCTCCTCCAGCACCACCGCCGTCAAGCAGAGCGCGACCTTCACGATCGTGCCCGGCCTCGCGGACTCCAACTGCTACTCCTTCCGCGACTCCGCCGGCCGCTATCTGCGGCACTGGGACTACCGGGTCCGCTTCGCCACGGACGACGGGACGACCGTCTTCGACAAGGACGCCACGTACTGCGCCCGCCCGGGCACGACCTCCGGCTCGGTCCGCCTGGAGTCGTACAACTACCCGGGTCGCTACATCCGGCACTACAACTACGAGCTGCGCTTGGACGTGTACCAGGCCACGGACACGTTCAGGGCGGACAGCAGCTTCACCGCGGTGAGCCCCTGGGCGTAAGGGCGACAGACAGTCTCCCCGCGCCCCTTGAGGGGCGCGGGGAGACTGTTCGAACAACCCCTACTGGCCGTCACTCGCCATGACCCCGACGGACCCGAGCCGGAAGGCGCTCCGTGGGGTCAGAGGGGGGCACCTCCCTTGAGGACGGGACGGTCAGGGGCGGCGGGGGCGTAACCCATGGGACGAGTCGTGAACGTCCCCCTCCCCTGCGTACGACTACGCAGCCGCGTCGCGTACCCGAACAACTCGGCCAACGGCACAGTCGCGCCGATCACCACGGCCCCCGCCCGAGCAACGGACTCCGACACCCGCCCCCGCCGTGCCGCGAGGTCGCCGAGCACCCCGCCCACGGCGTCCGCGGGCACGGTGACGGTGACGTCGGCGACGGGTTCCAGCAGGCCCATCACACCGGTACGCATGGCCTCCCGGAGCGCGAGCCGCCCGGCCGTGCGGAACGCCATCTCCGAGGAGTCCTTGGAGTGGGTCGCCCCGTCGGTCAGGGTGACGCTCAGCCCGGTCACCGGGTGACCGCCGAGCGGCCCCTCGGCGAGGGCGTCACGGCAGCCGGCCTCGACCGCGCGGACGTACTCCTGCGGCACCCGGCCGCCGACGACGGTCGAGCGGAAGACGAAGCCCGTGGCAGCGCCGCCGACACCGTCGTCATCCGCCTCCAGCGGTGCCATGTCGAGGACGACATGGGCGAACTGCCCTGCCCCGCCGTCCTGTTTGACGTGCCGGAAGACCAGACCGGACACCCCGCGGACAACCGTCTCGCGATACGCCACCCTCGGCCGGCCGACCGTGACCTCCAGGCCCTGGGCCTGCCGGATCTTCTCCACCGCCACCTCCAGATGCAGTTCGCCCATCCCGGACAGCACCGTCTGACCGGTCTCGGGGTCGGTCCGTACGACCAGCGAGGGGTCCTCCTCGGCCAGCCGTGCCAGGGCCGTCGCCAGCCGGTCGGTGTCGGTGCTCCTGCGTGCCTCCACGGCCACGGACACCACCGGTTCGGCGACGGACGGCGGTTCGAGGAGCAGCGGCGCCGTCGGCGCGCACAGGGTCGCCCCCACGCGGGCCGACTTCAGCCCGACCACCGCGACGATGTCCCCGGCCACCGCCCGGTCCAACTCCGCGTGCCGGTCGGCCTGGACCCGCAGGATCCGCCCGATCCGTTCGCCGCGCCGCGTTCCCGCGTCCAGCACCGCGTCTCCCTTCTGGATGGTTCCCGAGTACAGCCGCAGATAGGTCAGCCGTCCGGTGGCCGTGGCGCTCACCTTGAACGCCAGGGCCGCGAGGGGCGCCCGGGCATCGGCGGCGCGCTCCTGTTCCGTACCGTCGTGCGTACCGCGTACGGCCGGTACGTCCAGCGGCGAGGGCAGATACGCCACGACCGCGTCGAGCAGCGGTTCGATGCCCCGGTTGCGGTAGGCCGAGCCGCACAGCACGACCACGCCCTCGCCGGTGCGGGTCAGGTCGCGTAGCGCTGCCGCCAGCGTCCGCGCGCTGAGCGTGGACTCCGCGCAGAACTCCTCCAGCGCCATGGGATGCAGTTCCGCCACCGCCTCCTCCAGCCGCCGTCGGCGTCGCTCCGCCTCGTCCCGCAGGGCCTCCGGCACCGGCCCCTCCTCGGCCGTGTCGTCGCCGTCCGCCCAGACCAGCGCGCGCATGCGCGGCAGATCCACGACACCGGTGAACCCGTCCTCCGTACCGATCGGCAACTGCACCACCAGCGGTGCCGGGTGGAGCCGCTGCCGGATCGACTCGACCGCCGTGTCGAGGTCGGCGCCCGCGCGGTCCAGCTTGTTGACGAACGCGATCCTCGGTACGCCGTGCCGGTCGGCCTGCCGCCACACCGACTCGCTCTGCGGCTCGACCCCCGCGACCGCGTCGAACACCGCGATCGCGCCGTCGAGCACCCTGAGCGAGCGCTCCACCTCGTCGGCGAAGTCGACATGGCCCGGCGTGTCGATCAGGTTGATCCGATGGCCGTCCCAGTCGCAGCTCACCGCGGCAGCGAAGATCGTGATCCCGCGATCGCGCTCCTGCGGGTCGTAGTCGGTGACGGTCGTGCCGTGGTGGACCTCGCCGCGCTTGTGCGTGGTCCCGGTGGCGTACAGGAACCGCTCGGTGACGGTGGTCTTTCCGGCGTCGACGTGGGCGAGGATGCCCAGGTTGCGGACGGCGGTCAGAGGGTTGTTGACGTTGCTGCGCATGGCCCGTGGCCTTTCAGTTGAGCTGTATCGGGGCAGCGCGATTCCCGTGCGGACACGACGGACGGCGAAGGCACGCAGGAGGGACGGAGCTGTCGCTCCGGCACATGCGTGGCTTCGGGATCAGGCGTTCGTCACGGGCATCCGGTACCGGCCGCGCAGCGGGCACCGGACGGACGAGGACACGAGGATCACCTCGTAGAGGGAACGGGGAACGACGACAGCGGTGCGGTCACACACGGCCGGGCTCCCCTCGATCGCTCTGCGTCAACTCGTCACGACGCGCGCGCCGCGGTGTCGTGCGGCGCGCGATGTGTGGCGATTCTAGAGAAGCGGACGCAGCCGGAGCACCGCATTTTTCAGCGGGCCGGTCCACGGCGCCACTCAGTGCTTCCGGGAGCGGCTGTGGGAATGCGGAATGTGGTGCGGTTCGTGGAGGTACCAGTAGCGACCGACGAGGGCGCCGCCGAAGACGACGAAGCCGACCCCGATGAGCCAGGACGTCACCATCAGGACGGTGCCGACCGAACCGTAGGAGACCGCGTTGCTCACGATGAGCGGGGAGAAGACCAGGTAGGAGAACAGGCGCAGGCCGCCCAGGCCCACGATCGTGGCGATGGCGCCCGGCAGGAGGGCACGCCAGGAGATCCGGCCGCCGAGCAGGAACCGCTGTCCCCACCAGAAGAAGAGCACGCCGAGCAGCGTGGACAGCACGAGCCGGGCCCATGAGCGCAGTGTTCCCGATCCCAGGAGGGCGCCGCTCTGCGCTTCGGCGAAGAGGTAGGCCGTCAGAGCGACAAGCCACACCGCGCGTCGCCATACGGTGTGCCAGCGCCCGGCCGACAGGTCCCAGACCTTCTCGTAACCGGTCTGGACACTGCCCGCGAACGTCACGCCGAAGACCGCGAGCAGCACCACGCTCAGGACACTGATCGTGCTCAGGACCTTGCGGGGTGCGGAGAAGAGGTCCTGCACGGCGTCGGCGGAGCGCCCGGACAGCCCCATGCCGTCGACGATCCACAGGGCGAAGCCGCGTTCCTGGATGGGGGCGGCCGCCGCGACCACGATCAGCAGCGGGGCGAACGTCACGAGTCCCAGCGCCGCGAAGCCCATGGCCCGGTGCATCAACTCCACTTCCCTGCCGCGCCGCCATACGCGCGTGGCCCTGCTGTGGAGGAAGCGGCGCAGTTTCATCGAGCGGTGCCCGCGACCGCGGGGGTGGCTCCTGTTCCTGCGCCTGCCGGGCCGGCCTTCCTCTGGGGGACCCGGAGCATCAGGCTGACCGGAAGAACGTGGAACGGCCGATGAACCGGACGGCTCGGACCGGTCCGGCGGTCCGACGGGTTCCATGGGTTCCGCCACGGGCTCTAGAGGTCCGACGGGACGACGGGGCCGACAGGCCGGACAGGACTGCCGCTTCTCCCCTGGCCGAGAGGGCCGCGACAAACCTGCCGCAGTGGTGGCCTCACTCGATGGCACATGCGTGGTCACCCCGTCCTGTTCCCATGCACCGGCATGAGGGCTCGTCCCCGCGCCGGCCCGGCCCATACGTCACGACTGGCTGCTTCCAGCGTGCCCCGCCGCCTCCGGATGCGCGACCGGCTCAGGCCCCGTGCACCAGCAGGCCAATCACAGAGCGTGACGGACGGGAGGGGGTGCCTGACGTACCTGACCGCAGAAGTGGCCGACAGGTGACCGAGTGAGATCCGTCGGCACCCCCGTGATCCGCACGAGCCACGTCGTAGGACTATTCGGCCCAGCATCCGCAACCGACCTGAAAAATGGCGCGTCTTCGACCCTGTTGGCCGTGCGTGCGGCCTTGCAAGCGAACAAAAGGGGGAACCTACGGTGAATCGAACCCGGAGATGGATGAGACGGGGAACGCTGCTGACCGCCACCCTCACCTTGGCATCGGCCGCGGTGGGATGCCAAGACACGGGGAAGGGCGGGGAGGGCTCGACATCGAAGCCTTCGAAGGCGGCCACTTCCTCGAAGAAGCCCGGCAGCGGCTCGGTCAAGGACGATGAAAAAGAATCGGCCAAGCCGTCGCCGGACTCTTCGAAGAAGCCGGGCAGCAGTGACTCAGCAGGTGCGCTGACCTGCGATCAGCTGCGGAACGCCGAGCTGCAGAACTCCTCCATGCGGCTGCCCGACGCACCCGAGGGGACCGTCGCTCTCACAAACGGACGGTGGGAAGGCGACGGTGTGGTGATCGAACTTCAGCCGCAGTGCGGCATTGGGGACATGACAGGCGACCCGGCGGCGGACGCCGTGGGCGCCATCAAGGTCACCACAGGGGGCACGGGCAAGTTCTACGGACTCGTCACATGGCGCAACGACGCCGGAACCCCGGTGCCGGCCGCCGCCGTCTCACTCGGCGACCGTACGCCGGTGGTCTCGATCGACATCTCCTCGGCACCCGCGAGGCAGGCGACGGTCGTCTACCTCACCCGCGGTGACTCCGATCCGACGGCCGTGGTGACGCTCAGGCGAACCGCTGTCTACCAGGTGACCGAGCCCGCCATGGTCGAACTCCACCACAGCGACGCCCCCTACACGCCGTGAGACAGGGCCATCAAGACGGCCCCGAAACACCACACGCCCGGCGTCTCAACCCGGGGCCGGGCGTGGAAATGGACCCATAAAAAAAGGATGGTGCCGCCCCAGAACCGGTCGGCACCATCCAAACGCCTACTACATGTGTCCGAGGGGGGACTTGAACCCCCACGCCCGATAAAGGGCACTAGCACCTCAAGCTAGCGCGTCTGCCATTCCGCCACCCGGACCAGGTCTGTGCCGCCTTGACGGGGGTGTTCCCCGCGGCGACATGGACAACAATACCAAGGTTTCGGGGTGCCCTTCACCTGCATATCCGGGCTCCGGACGGGGCCGTGCGGGCCTCGGTGAGCAGGCCCGCACGGCCTCACCCGGGGTGATCGGACAGTCACGATCCAGCCATGTCAGGCCGCGGACGGCATGAGGTGGTACTCGGGGAAGTTCCCCGGCAGCCGCTCCCCCGCCGGACCGCGCGTGACCGCCTTCACGAGCAGCTCACCGCCGACGAAGGCGCCCCGCCAGGACGCGCCGAAGCCGCCGAAGAGCTCCTCGTGGTCGCCGCGGGAGCGGGGTGTGCCGTGGCCGACCTTGAACGCCCGGATCTGGGGTGCCAGCCGCTCGTACGTCGCCCTGTCGTCGGTGGACAGGGTGGCGACGAGCGCGCCGTTCGAGGCGTTCATGGCGGCGAGCAACTCGGCCTCGGTGTCGACCAGGACGATCGTGTCGACCGGGCCGAAGGGTTCCGCGTGGTGGAGCGGGGAGGACGGGGGCGGGTTGAGGAGGGTGACGGGCTGGACGTACGCGGCGGTGTCCTGCCCGGGCAGGAAGCGCGCGTCGGCGAGCATGCCCCGGTGCAGCGGGACGGCGCCGCGGTCGACGGCCTCGGCGACCTGGTCGGTCAGCTCCTTGGCCTTGGCCGCGTTGATGACGGGCCCGAAGTCCAGCTTCGGATACGGGTCGTCGGGGTGCTCCACGGCCAGCGGGTGGCCGACCTTGAGCGTGCGGACCGCCGGAAGGTAGGCCGCCAGGAAATCGTGGAACAGCTCACGCTGGACGACGAAGCGCGGGTACGCCGTGCAGCGCTGCTTGCCGTAGTCGAAGAGCTTGGGGATGACGGCGGTGAGGGTGTCCCAGTCCGTGTGGTTCCAGATGCCCCAGGCGTTCAGCCCCTCCTGTTCCAGTACATGTCGTTTGCCGAGGTCGGCGACGGCCGTGGCCACCGCGGCGCCGGTGTCGCGGCCGCCGACGAAGGAGACGCAGCCGATCTCGGGGGCGCGTACGAGTGCCTCCGACAGTTCGCCTCCGCTGCCGCTGACGAGGGTGACGGGTATCCCTTCTCGGGCGGCGAGCGCGCTGGCCAGGGTGAGGCAGGCGACGCCGCCGTCGGTCGGGGTCTTGGCGATGACCGCGTTCCCCGCCAGTGCCTGGACCAGCATCGCGTGGACGAGCACGCTCATCGGGTAGTTCCAGCTGGCGATGTTGGAGACCGGGCCGTCGAGCGGGACGCGCCCGTCGACCATGGGCTCGATGCCGTCGACGTACCAGCGGACGCCGTCGATGGCCCGGTCCACGTCGGCCTGCGCGAGCCGCCAGGGTTTGCCGATCTCCCAGACGAGGAGCAGGGCGAGCAGTTCGCGGTGCTGGGTGAGGGCGTCGAGGGTCGCGGCGACGCGGGCGCGGCGTTCGTCGAGGGGGACGTGGCGCCAGGCGCGGTGCTGGTCGAGGGAGGCGCGTACCGCCCGGTGCGCGGTGGCGCCGTCCAGTCGGGGCGGGCCCGCGATGGGGCTGCCGTCGACGGGGCTGGTGGCCGGGAGCGCCCGGCCGTCGGCCTGCCAGGCGGCGCCCCAGAGGTTGAGGACACGGTCGTCCCGGAAGGCCTCGGGGGCGACGGCTAGACAGCGCTGCCAGGCGTCGGTCCAGGAGGTGCCGGATTTGAGGGTGAGGATGGGTGCCATTGATGCTCCGCTCTCGGTGCACAGTCGAGAGAAAGAAGGGCCCGCAGGGCCTTCCTTGGAAGGGTGGTGGCTGGAGACGGGCGGGCGGGGTGGTGCATGGCCGGGGGCCGGCCGGACGAGTGATGTCACGCACCGTCTTCCAGGGCGGCGAGCACGAGCCGGGCCGTCTCGGTGGGAGTGCTCCCGACCCTCACCCCGACCGCTTCCAGCGCCTCCTTCTTGGCCTGCGCCGTACCGGACGAGCCGGAGACGATCGCGCCGGCGTGCCCCATCGTCTTGCCCTCGGGCGCGGTGAACCCGGCGATGTAGCCGACGACGGGCTTGGTGACGTGGTCGCGGACGTACGCGGCGGCCCGTTCCTCCGCGTCGCCGCCGATCTCGCCGATGAGGACGATCAGTTCGGTCTCGGGGTCGTCCTGGAACGCGGCCAGGCAGTCGATGTGGGTGGTGCCCACGACGGGGTCGCCGCCGATGCCGACGCAGGTGGAGAAGCCGATGTCGCGGAGTTCGTACATGAGTTGGTAGGTGAGGGTGCCGGACTTGGAGACCAGGCCGATGCGTCCCGGCTTGGTGATGTCGGCGGGGATGATGCCGGCGTTGGACTGGCCGGGGGTGATCAGACCGGGGCAGTTGGGGCCGATGATCCGGACGCCCGTGGCCTGGGCGTACGCCGTGAAGGCGACGGAGTCGTGGACCGGGATGCCCTCGGTGATGACGACGGCGAGGCCGATGCCGGCGTCGGCGGCCTCGATCACGGCCGCCTTGGCGAAGGCGGGCGGGACGAAGACGACGCTGACGTCGGCGCCGGTGACCTCGATGCCCTCGTGGACCGAGCCGAAGACGGGGACGGCACTGGGGGCACCTCCCAGGCCCTCAAGGCACTGGGGGACGTCGAAGTCGACGGTCCGGCCCGCCTTTCGGGGGTTGACGCCGCCGACGATGTTCGTGCCGGCCGCGAGCATGCGGCGGGTGTGCTTCATGCCCTCGCCGCCGGTCATGCCCTGGACGAGGACCTTGCTCTCCTTGGTGAGGTAGATGGCCATGTCCGGGCTCCTCAGATCGCGTGGGCGAGGTCGGCGGCGCGGCGCGCGGCGCCGTCCATGGTGGTGGCCTGGTGGACGAGGGGGTGGTCGCGGTCGTCGAGGATGGCCCGGCCGCGTACGGCGTTGTTGCCGTCGAGGCGGACGACCAGCGGTTTGGCCAACTGCACGCTGTTCAGGGCCTGCACGATGCCGTCGGCGACCGCGTCGCAGGCGGTGATCCCGCCGAAGACGTTGACGAAGACGGACTTCACGGCCGGGTCGGAGAGGATGACGGAGAGGCCGTCGGCCATGATCTGGGCCGAGGCGCCGCCGCCGATGTCGAGGAAGTTGGCGGGGCGGGCGCCGCAGCCCGCGACCACGTCGAGGGTCGACATGACGAGTCCGGCGCCGTTGCCGATGACCCCGACCTCGCCGTCCAGCTTCACGTAGTTGAGGCCCTTGGCGGCGGCGGCCGCCTCCAGCGGATCGTCGTGCGCGAAACCCTCGTCACCCCAACGCAGCTGCCGGAACGTGGCGTTGTCGTCGAGGGTGACCTTGCCGTCGAGGGCGAGGATCCGGCCCTGTTCGGTACGGACGAGGGGGTTCACCTCGACGAGGAGCGCGTCCTCGCGGGTCAGCACCCCCCAGAGCCGTACGAGGACGTCGACGGTCTGTGGCGGCAGGCCGGCCGCCGCCGCGATCTCGGCGGCCTTCGCCGAGGTGACGCCCTCGACGGGGTCGATCGGGATACGGGCCACGGCCTCGGGCCGGGTCGCGGCGACCTCCTCGATCTCCATACCGCCCTCGGCCGAGGCGATGGCGAGGAAGCGGCCGGCGGCGCGGTCGAGGACGTAGGAGACGTAGAACTCGCTCTCGATCGCGACGGGTTCGGCGACCATCACCTTGCGGACGGTGTGGCCCTTGATGTCCATGCCGAGGATCTGTCGTGCCGTCAGTTCGGTGGCGGCGGGGTCGGCGGCGAGCTTCACTCCGCCCGCCTTGCCGCGTCCACCGGTCTTCACCTGGGCCTTGACGACGACGCGTCCGCCCAGCCTGCGGGCGATCTCGCGGGCCTCCTTGGGCGAGTCGGTGACCTCGGCCCGTGGCACCGAGATGCCGTGTTCCTCGAAGAGTTCCCTTGCCTGGTGCTCGAAAAGGTCCATTCCGGCTCCTGACTCAAAAGTGCCGCACGCCCCCTGGACACCACTCACCGGATGCGGGATAACAAGCTTCATACAGTATTCGTCGACTGTATGCAATCACCGCGAGAGCGTTCCAACCCCTACGAAGGGACAGGACTTCGCCATGCCTGACGACAGCCGCGACAAGAACGAGGCCCTCATTTCCGGTGGTCACCTCGTCGCCAAGGCACTCAAAGCGGAGGGGGTGGAGGTCATCTACACCTTGTGCGGCGGCCACATCATCGACATCTACGACGGCTGCGTCGACGAGGGCATCGAGGTCGTCGACGTACGCCACGAGCAGGTCGCCGCCCACGCCGCCGACGGCTACGCCCGTATCACCGGCAAGCCCGGCTGCGCGGTCGTCACCGCCGGCCCCGGTACGACCGACGCCGTGACCGGTGTCGCCAACGCATTCCGCGCGGAGTCCCCGATGCTGCTGATCGGCGGCCAGGGCGCGCACACCCAGCACAAGATGGGGTCCCTGCAGGACCTGCCGCACGTCGACATGATGACGCCGATCACCAAGTTCGCGGCGACCGTGCCGGACACGGCCCGCGCCGCCGACATGGTGTCGATGGCGTTCCGCGAGTGCTACCACGGTGCCCCCGGCCCCTCCTTCCTGGAGATCCCGCGTGACGTGCTCGACGCCAAGGTGCCCGTGGAGAAGGCACGCGTGCCGAAGGCCGGCGCCTACCGGGCCTCGACCCGCTCGGCCGGTGATCCCGAGGCCATCGAGAAGCTCGCCGACCTGCTGGTGCACGCCGAGAAGCCCGCGATCCTGCTGGGCAGCCAGGTGTGGACGACCCGCGGCACCGAGTCCGCGATCGAGCTGGTGCGTACGCTCAACATCCCGGCGTACATGAACGGCGCGGGTCGCGGCACGCTCCCGCCCGGCGACCCGCACCACTTCCAGCTCTCCCGGCGGTACGCCTTCTCCAACGCCGATGTCATCGTCATCGTCGGTACGCCCTTCGACTTCCGCATGGGCTACGGCAAGCGGCTGTCGCAGGACGCGACCGTCGTGCAGATCGACCTCGACTACCGGACCGTCGGCAAGAACCGCGACATCGACCTCGGGATCGTGGGCGACGCCGGGCTGATCCTGAGGTCGGTGACCGAGGCGGCCTCCGGGCGCCTCAACGGGGGCGCGTCGAAGCGCAAGGAGTGGCTCGACGAGCTGCGCGCCGCCGAGCAGACCGCCATCGAGAAGCGGCTGCCCAGCCTGAGGTCCGACGCCTCGCCGATCCACCCGTACCGGCTGGTCAGCGAGATCAACGACTTCCTCACCGAGGACTCGATCTACATCGGCGACGGCGGCGACATCGTCACCTTCTCCGGGCAGGTCGTACAGCCCAAGTCACCCGGGCACTGGATGGACCCGGGCCCCCTCGGCACGCTCGGCGTCGGCGTCCCCTTCGTGCTCGCCGCCAAGCAGGCGCGGCCCGACAAGGAGGTCGTGGCCCTCTTCGGTGACGGCGCCTTCTCCCTCACCGGCTGGGACTTCGAGACCCTCGTCCGCTACAACCTTCCCTTCGTCGGCATCGTCGGAAACAACTCCTCCATGAACCAGATCCGTTACGGCCAGGCCGCCAAGTACGGCCTGGAGCGCGAGCGGGTCGGCAACACCCTCGGCGACGTCCACTACGACAAGTTCGCGCAGATGCTGGGCGGTTACGGCGAGGAGGTCCGCGACCCCGCCGACATCGGCCCGGCCCTGCGAAGGGCCCGCGAGTCGGGCAAGCCGTCGCTCATCAACGTCTGGGTCGACCCGGACGCGTACGCCCCCGGAACCATGAACCAGACGATGTACAAGTGAGGGGACCCCGGTGACCACCGAGACCGCCACGACCGACACCACCGCCCAGTCCGCGCCGCCCGGCAAGGCGCTCGCGGGCATCCGCGTCCTCGACATGACGCACGTCCAGTCCGGCCCGTCCGCCACGCAGCTGCTCGCCTGGCTCGGCGCGGACGTGGTGAAGCTGGAGGCGCCGACGGGGGACATCACGCGCAAGCAGTTGCGCGACCTCCCGGACGTCGACTCCCTCTACTTCACGATGCTCAACTGCAATAAGCGGAGCATCACCCTCAACACCAAGACCGAGCGCGGCAAGGAGATCCTCACCGAGCTGATCCGGCGCTCCGACGTCATGGTCGAGAACTTCGGACCCGGCGCGGTCGACCGCATGGGCTTCACCTGGGATCGCATCCAGGAGATCAATCCTCGTATCGTCTATGCCTCCATCAAGGGGTTCGGCGAGGGCCCGTACACCAACTTCAAGGCGTACGAGGTCGTCGCGCAGGCCATGGGCGGGTCGATGTCGACCACCGGCTTCGAGGACGGGCCGCCGCTGGCGACGGGGGCCCAGATCGGGGACTCGGGCACCGGCATCCACGCCGTGGCGGGGATTCTCGCGGCGCTGTACCAGCGGGAGAACACCGGGCGCGGTCAGCGGGTCAATGTGGCCATGCAGCACGCCGTCCTCAACCTCTGTCGGGTGAAGCTGAGGGACCAGCAGCGGCTGGCACATGGCCCGCTCCGTGAATATCCCAACGACGACTTCGGCGACGAGGTTCCCAGGTCCGGTAACGCGTCCGGCGGCGGCCAGCCCGGCTGGGCGGTCAAGTGCGCGCCGGGCGGCCCGAACGACTACGTGTACGTCATCGTGCAGCCCGTCGGCTGGCAGCCCATCAGCGAGCTCATCGGCCGGCCCGAACTGGCGGACGACCCCGAGTGGGCGACGCCTGAGGCCCGGCTGTCCAAGCTCAACAAGATGTTCCAGCTCATCGAGGAGTGGTCGTCCACCCTGCCCAAG
This sequence comes from Streptomyces sp. DSM 40750, assembly GCF_024612035.1. Classification (GTDB taxonomy): domain Bacteria; phylum Actinomycetota; class Actinomycetes; order Streptomycetales; family Streptomycetaceae; genus Streptomyces. The sequence continues at coordinate 9,413,393 of NZ_CP102513.1, read as the reverse complement.
TGGGAGGTGCTGGAGCGGCTCAACGCCCACAACATCCCGTGCGGGCCGATCCTCTCCACCAAGGAGATCATCGAGGACGAGTCCCTGGTCTCCAACGAGATGGTCGTCACCGTGCCGCACCCCGAGCGCGGCGACTTCGTGACCGTCGGCAGCCCGCTGAAGCTGTCCGACTCCCCCGTGGACGTGACCAGTTCACCCCTGCTCGGCGAGCACAACGAAGAGGTCTACGTCGGCGAGCTCGGCCTCGGCGACGCGGAGCTGCGCCTGCTCAAGTCGAACGGAGTGATCTGATTGATGGCCGAAGACCGGGTGCTGAGGGTGCGCGCACTCCTCGCCACCGTGCGGGCCGAGGGCCGCGACGCGCTGACCGCTCCCGAGGGCAAGGTGATCGCCGACGCGTACGGGATCGCCGTACCGGGCGAGGAGTTGGCGAAGGACGTCGACGAGGCGGTGAGGTACGCGGCGCGTTTCGGCGGGCCGGTGGTCATGAAGATCGTCTCGCCGGACATCCTGCACAAGACCGACGCGGGCGGTGTGATCGTCGGGGTGGAGGGCGCCACCGACGTGCGGGCCGCGTTCCACAGGATCATCGAGAATGCGAAGGCGTACGCCCCTCAGGCGCGCGTCGAGGGCGTCCAGGTGCAGGAACTGCTGCCGAAGGGGCAGGAGGTCATCGTCGGTGCGGTGACCGACCCGACCTTCGGGAAGGTCGTCGCGTTCGGGCTCGGCGGGGTGCTGGTCGAGGTCCTCAAGGACGTGACGTTCCGGCTCGCGCCGGTCGACGCGGACGAGGCGCTCTCCATGCTGGACTCGATCCGTGCGGCGGAGATCCTGCGCGGGGTGCGCGGGGCGGCCCCGGTGGACCGGTGGGCGATCGCCGAGCAGATCCGCCGGGTCTCCGAACTCGTCGCGGACTTCCCGGAGATCGCCGAGGTGGACCTCAACCCGGTGATCGCCACCCCGGAGTGCGCGGTCGCGGCGGACATCCGGGTGATCCTCGCGGAGTCGGTGCCGAAGCCCCGGCGTACCTACACGCGCGAGGAGATCCTCACCTCCATGCGCCGACTGATGGAGCCCTCGTCGGTCGCCGTGATCGGGGCCTCCAACGAGCAGGGCAAGATCGGCAACTCGGTGATGCGCAACCTCATCGACGGCGGTTTCTCCGGGGAGATCCACCCGGTGAACCCCAAGGCCGATGACATTCTGGGCCGCAAGGCGTACAAGAGTGTCACGGACGTTCCCGGTGAGGTGGATGTGGCGGTCTTCGCGATCCCCGCCAAGTTCGTCGCGGCGGCGCTGGAGGACGTGGGTCGCAAGGGCATCCCCAACGCCGTACTCATCCCGTCCGGGTTCGCGGAGACCGGTGAGCACGGACTCCAGGACGAGATCGTGGCGATCGCCGAGCGGCACGGCATCCGGCTGCTCGGGCCGAACATCTACGGCTACTACTCGACGTGGCAGGACCTCTGCGCCACGTTCTGCACGCCGTACGACGTCAAGGGCGGGGTCGCGCTGACCTCGCAGTCCGGTGGCATCGGGATGGCCATCCTGGGCTTCGCGCGCACCACGAAGACGGGTGTGTCGGCGATCGTCGGGCTGGGCAACAAGTCGGACCTCGACGAGGACGACCTGCTGACCTGGTTCGGCGAGGACCCGCACACCGAGTGCATCGCGATGCACCTGGAGGACCTCAAGGACGGGCGGGCCTTCGTGGCGGCCGCGCGGGCGACCGTCCCGAAGAAGCCGGTCGTGGTCCTGAAGGCGGGCCGTACGGCGGCCGGGGCGAAGGCGGCGGGCTCGCACACGGGCGCGCTGGCGGGCGACGACGCCGTGTACGAGGACATCCTGAAGCAGGCGGGTGTCATCAGGGCGCCGGGGCTGAACGAAATGCTGGAGTACGCGCGCGCGTTGCCGGTGCTTCCGGCTCCCCAGGGCGACAACGTCGTGATCATCACGGGCGCGGGCGGCAGCGGCGTACTGCTGTCGGACGCGGTGACCGACAACGGGCTGTCCCTGATGGAGATCCCGCCGGACCTGGACGCGTCCTTCCGGAGGTTCATCCCGCCGTTCGGGGCGGCCGGCAACCCGGTCGACATCACCGGGGGCGAGCCTCCGTCGACGTACGAGGCGACGATCCGGCTGGGCCTTGAGGACCCGCGCATCCACGCGCTCGTCCTCGGTTACTGGCACACCATCGTCACGCCGCCCATGGTGTTCGCCGAGCTCACCGCGCGCGTGGTGGCCGAGTTCCGGGAGCGCGGCATCGAGAAGCCCGTGGTGGCGTCGCTGGCGGGCGATGTCGAGGTCGAGGAGGCCTGCCAGTACCTCTTCGAGCGCGGGGTCGTGGCGTACCCGTACACGACCGAGAAGCCGGTGGCCGTGCTCGGCGCGAAGTATCGCTGGGCGCGGGCGGCGGGACTGTTGGGGGGCGGTCGGTGAGCTGAGCGACGGCTCGAACCACGGGGCCTGCGGCGACCGCTCACCGCGGGCCCCGGCGCAAAGAAGCACGGACAGGGGGCGCTGGCCAGACTTCTTCCACGCGGAGGGTTCGATCGACATGGCAACAACTGACATCTCCACATCCGTCCCCTACAGGGAGGTGACGGACGCCAACGGCCGGATGTACCGGATCGGCGAATCCGACCTGGACATCATGGGCCGCAAACGCAAGTGGATGGTCATCCTGCCGTGGGTGGGCATGATGGGCATCAGCTCGGCGGAGTACGCGTTCGCGTCCGCCGAGGACACGCTGCACACGGCGCACAGCTGGAGCAGCGCGCACATCTTCTGGATGCTGGGCGTCTGGGTCTTCTTCCAGGCGGCCGTGGCCTTCCCCGCCGGCAAGCTGCGGGAGAGCGGCAAACTTCCGGCCCGTTGGGCGATGATGCTCGGCGCCGTCGGCACGCTGCTCGGCTATCTCTCCCTGGCGTTCGCGCCGCATGTGATCGTCGCGTACATCGGCTTCGGCATGTTCAGCGGCATGGGCGCGGGCATGGTCTACGCGACCTGCGTGAACATGGTCGCCAAGTGGTACCCGGAGCGCAAGGGCGGCAAGACCGGCTTCGTGAACGGCGGTTTCGCCTACGGTTCGGTGCCGTTCGTCTTCATCTTCACCGGCTACATGGACCTCACCAACTTCCGCTGGGTCCTCGTCTGTGTGGGTCTCTTCCTGGCGTCGGTCGTGGCGGTGGCGGGCTACTTCTTCCGCGATCCGCCGAAGAACTGGTGGCCGGCCGACGTCGACCCCCTGAAGAAGCCCACCGACGCCCGCGCCCGGCGCGCGATGGAGAAGAACCCGCCCGCCGTGCACCAGTACACCCCCAAGGAGGCGTGGAGGACCGGCCGTGTAGCCCTCATGTGGTTCTGTCTGCTGTGCACGTCAGGTGTGAACATCTTCGGTATCGCCTTCCAGGTCCCCTTCGGTGACGAGGCGGGCTTCGCGGGTGGCATCGTGGCGACCGCGATGTCGTTGAAGGCGATCGTGAACGGCACGGGCCGCGGTGTCATCGGCTGGCTGTCCGACCGTTACGGCCGCAAGCAGTGCCTGATCTTCGTCTGTATCGTCCTCGGGCTGTCGCAGTACGGCATCCTGTTCTCCGGGAACATCGGCAACCTGCCGCTCTTCCTGCTGTTCTCGTCCATCTCCGGCTTCGGCGGCGGCGCCATCTTCCCGATGTTCGCCGCGATGACCGCGGACTACTTCGGTGAGAACAACAACGCCTCCAACTACGGCCTGGTGTACTCCTCGAAGCTGGTGTCCGGCCTGCTCGGTTCCGGCATGGGCGCGGTCGTGGTGTCCGCCTGGGACTACGCCGGCGCCTTCGTCCTGGCCGGCTCGATCTCCCTCTTCGCCGGCTTCGTCGCCCTCTTCCTGCACCCGCCGGGGCGGCCCCGCCCCCGGCACATCACTCCCAACCCCCGTCCGCTCGGGGACGAGGTGGCCTGACGCCTCGGCGTACGGCAGCAGTCGGCCGCCCCGTGGTCTCGCACCACGGGGCGGCCGCCTGCTGCCGTTGTTCCCCGGCTTCGGTCAGCACTTCTCCCGCAGGGAGTGCAGGTGCTCGCTGGAGCGGCGGGCGAAGGTGAAGGACTCGGTGGGGTTGTCGTGTTCGGCCTGCCAGTGGTGGGCGAGGCGGTGGCCCTTCAGGCGGGTGACCGCCGAGATGAACTTCTGGTAGTCGATGTCGCCGTCGCCGACGTCCACCATGCGGTAGCCGAAGGGGTTCGACGGGTCGCTCTCGCCGTCCTTCACATGGAAGAGCGGGTAGCGGTCGGGGCGCTTGAGGACGTAGTCGAGGGGCTCGAACGGCGCGGGTGTTCCGTCGGGCCGCTTCGAGAAGCGGAACTGGGCCACGTACGCCCAGAAGATGTCCATCTCCAGATAGACGAGGCGGGGGTCGGTCTCGCGGAGCAGGACGTCGTAGAGGCGGACCTTGGGGTTGTCGGTGGCGAAGGAGAACTCCTCGGAGTGGTTGTGCTGGTAGAACTTCATGCCGCGTGCCTTGGCCGCGGCGCCGTAGGTGTTGAACTCCTCGGCGGCCCGCTTCATCGCGTCGACGGTCATGCCGTAGCGGAAGGGGCCGGCGGCGGTGCCGATGTGCTTCAGGCCGAGGGCCTGGGCGTCGTCGAGGACCTTGGTGAGGTTCTGCGCGAAGGTGTACGCGTTCGGGTCGCTGGAGTAGTAGCCGACGTGGCTGCCGATCGGGGTCAGGCCGTGGTCGCGGGCCAGGCGCTTGAGCTGGGCGAGCGTGATGGGGCCCGCCGAGCCCTGCGTGTACCCGGCGAACTCGACCTCGTCGTAGCCGTACTTCTCCAGTTCGGCGAAAACAGGCGCGAAGCCGAGGGTGGAGACCTTGTCGCGCAGGCTGTAGAGCTGGATGCCGAGTCGGCCGGGCGGAAGGACGGGGCGGCCCCGGCCCGTCGCCGCCGTGGCGGGAGCGGCCGTGGCGGGAGTGGCCGTGGTGCCCAGCAGCGCGGCGACGGTGGCGCCCGCGGCCACGCCGAGCATGCCTCGTCTGCTGAGGCGGTGGGTGAGTTCGGGATCCGGCTGGTGAGTGCGGCTCATGCCTGGAACTCCTCTGCGTGGAAGGGTGTTGTCAGTGGTGAGTGCTTCACTTGTGACCAGTGAGGACTTCTGGCGGGTCAGGAGAGACCGGCCAGTCGGAGCAGCAGTGCTTTCACATCGGTGGCCGCGACGCGGTCGCCGACAGCGCGGGGGGTGGAGCAGATGATGAGCGGACCGTCGTCGTCGCTCATGGGAAGGCGGCCGTGGCTGCCGCGAATAGGTGAGGGATCCAGCGGCACGACCGCCATGCGGTAGCGCAGGCCGAGTTTCTTGCGGGCCAGTGCCGTGGCCGCCTTGAGCTTCACATACGGGTCGAGCGGGTCCATGAACAGCTCGACCGGGTCGTAGCCGGGTTTGCGGTGGATCTCGACCAGTCGCGCGAAGTCGGGCGCGCGGTCGTCGTCGAGCCAGTAGTAGTACGTGAACCAGGCGTCCGGCTCCGCGACGGCGACGAGTTCGCCGGAGCGCGGATGGTCGAGGTGATGGGCCTTCTTGCCCTGGTCGTCGAGGAGTTGGTCGATGCCGGGCAGGTCAGCGAGGGCTTCCCTGGTGGCTTCCAGGTCCTCGGGGCGGCGCACATACACATGGGCGATCTGGTGATCGGCGACCGCGAACGCCCGTGAGGCCATCGGGTCCAGATACTCCATGCCGTCCTGCGTGTGTACGTCGAGGAGGCCGGCGCGGCGCAGGGCGCGGTTGATGTCGACGGGACGGTTCACCGGGGTGATGCCGTACTCGGAGAGCGCGACGACGGTACGGCCTTCCGCCCGGGCTTCGTCGAGCAGGGGCGCCACGGCCCGGTCGAGGTCGGCGGCCGCCTTCAGGGAGCGCGGGTCGTCGGGGCCGTAGCGCTGCAGGTCGTAGTCGAGGTGAGGGAGGTAGCAGAGGGCCAGGTCCGGTCGGCGGGTGCGGAGGATGTGGCGGGTCGCGTCGACGATCCAGCGGCTGGAGACCAGGTCGGCGCCCGGTCCCCAGAAGTGGAAGAGGGGGAACGTGCCGAGTTTCGTGGTGAGTTCGTCGTGCAGGGCCGGGGGCCGGGTGTAGCAGTCGGGTTCCTTGCGGCCGTCGGAGTAGTAGATCGGACGGGGGGTGACGGTGATGTCGGTGTCGGCGCCCATGGCGTACCACCAGCAGATATTGGCGACGGTGTAGCCGGGGTGGGCGCGACGGGCGGCGTCCCACAGTTTGTCCCCGGCGACGAGGCCGTTGTGCTGGCGCCACAGCAGGACGTCGCCGAGTTCGCGGAAGTACCAGCCGTTGCCGACGATGCCGTGCTCGGCGGGGAGCGTGCCGGTCAGGAAGGTGGACTGGGCGGCGCAGGTGACGGCGGGCAGGACGGTGCCGAGGGGGGCGCGGGAGCCGGACCGGCCGAGGGCTTTGAGGTGGGGCATGTGGTCGAGGAGGCGGGGGGTGAGGCCGACGACGTCCAGGACGAGGAGAGGGGTGGGCCCCGCTTCGGGTGGGGGGCTCACGGCAGTTCCTTGAGGCCGAGGTCGGTCAACTGGTCGCGGGTCAGGGCGAGTTCGGCGGCGATGCCGTCGGCGAGCTGGGCGCGGCTGCGGGGGCGGAGTTCGGGTGGGAGGGCCTGCCAGGTGTAGGTCTCGACCTCCAAATGGCGGGTGAGGGGGTGGGTGCCGCCGACCAGGTGGGTCAGGGCGGCCTTGAGTACGGGGAGCGTGGAGGTGAGGGGCGCGGCGGGGGCCGCGTGGAGCGGGACGTGGAAGTGGGCGCGCCAGGGTGAGGCGTCGGGCAGCGCGTCGTCCTTGAGGGCCTCGCCGAGGTCGTCGGTGCCGCGCAGGCCGGCGGCGGTGGAGGTGCGGGTCTGGTGCAGGAAGCGCGGCTCGTCGAAGGCGGCGAGGGCTTCGCGGACCTCGGGGAGGTGGGGGTGTTCGGCGTGCAGAGCGGCCGAGAGCTGGGATTTGACGACGGGGATACGGGCTCGGGTGAGCGCGTCCAGGGCGGTGTGCGGGTCTTCGAAGGAGGTGGCGAGGTGGCAGGTGTCGACGCAGATGCCGATGCGGTCGTGGCCGATGTCGGTGAGGGGGCCGATGGCGTCGGCGGTGGTCTCGACGATGCAGCCGGGCTCCGGTTCCAGGCCGACACGGATGGAGCGGCCGGTCAGCTCGGCCACGGCGTCGAGGCGTTCGGCGAGCGTGAGGAGAGCCGTGCGGGACCGGGCGGCGCGGGCGTCGTCGTAGGCCGTGCGCCAGGCCAGGGGCAGGGTCGAGATGGTGCCCTCGGTGACGTCGTCGGGGAGGAGCTGGGCGAGGACGCGGGCGAGGGAGGTGGTGTGGTCGAGGCGTTCCGGGTCGGCCCAGTCCGGCCGGTAGACGCGGTACTTGACCTCTTCGGCGCCGAAGCCCTGGTAGGGGAAGCCGTTGAGGGTGACGACCTCGAGGCCGCGCCGGTCGAGTTCGCCGCGCAGGCCGCGCAGGGCGGACGGGTCGGTGACCAGGGCGTCGGCGGCGTCCTTGGCGAGCCACAGGCCGATACCGAGGCGGTCGCGGCCGAGGCGGCGGCGTACGGGCTCGCAGTGGTCGCGGAGTTGGGCGAGGACTCCGTCGAGGGTCTCGGCCGGGTGCACATTGGTGCAGTAGGCGAGGTGGACGGTGGATCCGTCGGGGTGGCGGAAGCGCATGGGTCACTCCCCGCCGCGCAGGATGCTGTTGCCTTCGTGCGTGGCGCCGGTGGCGGTGACGTCGAGGGCGAGACGGCCGCTGAGCCCGTAGAAGGCGACCGGGTTGCGCCACAGCACCAGGTCGACATCGTCCTCGTCGAAACCGGCGGCGAGCAGGGCGTCGCCGACCTTGCGGGTCTTGAGGGGGTCGCTTCTGCCCCAGTCGGCGGCGGAGTTGACCAGCACCTTCTCCGGGCCGAACGCCTTGATGACGGCGACCATGCGCTCCTCGTCCATCTTGGTGTCCGGGTAGACGGAGAAGCCGAGCCAGGCCCCGCTGTCCTTGGCCTCCTTGACGGTGGTCTCGTTGAGGTGGTCGAGCAGCACCCGCTCGGCCGGCAGCGCGGAGGTCCGTACGGCGTCGAGCGTGCGGCGCAGGCCGGACAGCTTGTCCCGGTGCGGGGTGTGGACGAGGGCGGGCAGGCCGTGGTCGGCGGCCAGCTGCAGCTGGTGTTCGAGCGCGTGGTCCTCGGCCGGGGTCATGGAGTCGTAGCCGATCTCCCCGACGGCCACGACCCGGTCCTTGAGCAGGTAGCGGGACAGCTGGTCCAGCACGGGCGTGCACTGCGGGTCGTTCGCCTCCTTGGGGTTGAGGGCGATGGCGCAGTGGTGGGCGATGCCGTACTGGGCGGCGCGGAAGGGCTCCCAGCCCAGCAGGGAGTCGAAGTAGTCGGTGAACGAGGCCGGCGAGGTGCGGGGCTGCCCCAGCCAGAAGGCCGGCTCCACGACCGCGCGGACGCCCGCCTCGTGCATCGCCTCGTAGTCGTCGGTGGTGCGTGACGTCATGTGGATGTGGGGGTCGAAGATGCGCATCAGGACTCCTTGCCGTCGATGCCGTTCTCGTCGGCCGGTGAGGGCGCGGTCAGGGCCAGGACGCGGTACAGGTCCTCGGGTACGGGACGGCCCGCGGCGGTGCGTTCCTCGGCGTAGTCGCCGAGCATGCGGGCGAGTTCGGTGTCGCCGTGGGCACGACGGGTCAGGTCGGTGATCTCGTCCACGCGCACGCCGGTGAACAGGCACTTGAGCACGGCGTGCCGCCACTGGTGCGGGGCCAGATGGCGGGCGGCGTACGGGCCGAGGGCGGCGGCGACGAGGCGGGTGTCGTTGGTCCGCAGGGCGTCCTCGACGAGGTGCAGCGCGTCGGGGCCGGGCACCAGGTGGGGCAGCGCGTGCAGGACCGCCCGGCGTTCGTCGGCGGTGCCCTGGCGGTACACCCGGGTGAGCGCGTCGGTGTCGGCGCGGGCCGCGTGCAGGATCAGTACGCGGACGGCGTCGGCGTATTCGGTACCGCAGCGTCGGCCCGCCTCGGCGAGGCGCAGCTCCCAGACGGAGACGGGCCCGCGGGTGCCCGGGTGATCGGCGGCCTCGTCGAGCGCCCGGCCCAGCCAGGCGCGGGCGGCGCCCGCGAGGTGGGCGTTCAGGTGGCCGCGCAGGTCGGCGGGTGCGGCGAGGGCCGGGCGGGCTGCCGGACGGTCCGGCGTGCGGTGGTGGATCACGTGGGGCTCCCGTTCGGGGACGGCGGTGGTGTCACGGGGCGTCCGGAGTTGCTCGGGCCTTGTCGGTGGTGCGGCTGGGCGAGCGGGCGGGCTCGGGTGGGCCGGTGCCGTCGGGCCGAGGAGGGACCGTCAGGCCCGTCGTCCGGCCCGTCGTCCGGCCCGTCGTCCGGCCCGTCGTCCGGCCCGTCGTTCGGCCTGTCGTTCGGCCTGTCGTTCGGCCTGTCGTTCGGCCTGTCGTTCGGCCTGTCGTTCGGCCTGTCGACCGGCGGAGGAAGGAGAGGGACTGTTCGGCGAAGTGGGGGCCGGCGTGGGAGTGGCGGGGTAGTTCGACGACGGTCAGGGCCCGGTAGTCGATGGCGGCCAGGGCTGCGAGGACGGGTGGGAAGTCGATCTCGCCCTCGCCGAGGGGCAGGTGTTCGTGGATGCCGCGGCGCATGTCCTCGATCTGGACGTGGCGGAGCCAGGGGGCGGCGGCGCGGACGCAGTCGGCGGGAGGGAGCGGTTCGAGGCACTGGCAGTGGCCGATGTCGAGGGTCAGGCCCAGTGCGGCGGGGCTGCCGAGGGCCTCGCGGAGCCGGTGGAAGTCGGCGAGCGTGGCGAGGAGGTGACCGGGCTCGGGTTCGACCGCGAGGGGGATGCCGGCGGCGGTGGCGGCGTCGAGGACGGGGGTGAGCGCGTCGGGGAGGCGTTTCCAGGCGGTGTCCTCGTCCGTGGTGGGCGGGGTGACCCCGCTGAAGCAGTGCACGGCGTGGGCTCCGAGGTCGGCGGCGACCTGCACCGCCCGGATCAGCAGGTCGGCCCGGCGGGAACGGTCGTCGGAGTCGGGATCCAGGAGTGTGGGGCCGTGCTTGCGGCGGGGATCGAGGACATAGCGGGCGCCGGTCTCCACGGTGACGGTCAGACCGAGGGCGTCCAGTCGTCGCGCGAGCCGCCGGGTGCGGGCCGCGAGGTCGGGGGCGAGCGGGTCGAGATGCATGTGGTCGAGGGTCAGACCGACGCCGTCGTAGCCGAGGTCGGCGAGGAGGGCGAGGGCGTCGTCGAGGCGGAGGTCGGCGAGGCCGTTGGTGCCGTAACCGAAGGAGAGGAGGGAGGCCTGGGAGGTAGGGGAGGTATCGGTGGTCTGGGAGGTCTGGGAGGTCTTGCTCGGCGGGGTCTGCTGAGACGCCGGAGGTGACGGAGGCGGCTGCTGTGGCTGTGGTGGGAGTGGTGGCGGCACGTCGGTGTTCGTCGGGAGGGTCGGCCGTGGATTCATGCCGGGGTCACCCCCGAAAGGCCCGGCTCCGGAAGCCTCTGCTTGGCAGGGCCCGGTTCCGAAGGTTCCGGCTCGCCAAGCCCCCGCTCGGCCGGCCCCCGCTCCGGCCCACCCGCCCCCACGACAGGCCGCCGCAACCGCTCCGCGAACCCCGTCAACGCCGTGTACTGCTCCCCCAGGGACGCGGGCCCGTCGCCCACCGGGTCCTTGAAATAGAAGCCCAGCTCGGTCAGGGGGCCGGTGAGGCCGCATTCGTGGGCGCGGGTGAGGAGGCGGGCGAGGTCCAGGATCAGGGGGGCGGCCAGAGCGGAGTCGCAGCCCTGCCATGTGGTCTGGAGGACCATCCGCGTGCCGAGGAAGCCGTCGAAGGCGATGTGGTCCCAGGCGGTCTTCCAGTCTCCGAGGGCGGGGACGTCGTCGATGTGGGTCTCGCCCTCGGGGGTGGTGCCCAGGGTGTCGGTCAGGACGCGTTCCTTGCCGGCGTTCTTGGCAGCGGCGGCGGCCGGGTCGGCGAGGGCGGCGCCGTCGCCTCCGCCGAGGAGGTTGGTTCCGGACCAGGCCCGGACGGGCAGGGCACGTTGGGCGAACATCGGGCCCAGGACGGACCGGAGCAGGGTCTGGCCGGTCTTGCCGTCGCGGCCCGCGTAGGGGACGCCGGAGGAGGCGGCGAGGGAGGAGAGAGCCGGGTGGTGGAGGCCGGTCGAGGGGGTGAAGTTCACGTAGGGGCAGCCCGCCCGGAGCGCGGCCGCCGCGTACAGGGAGCTCGGCGGGAGGGTGGTGCCGGTGGGGGCGGGTTCCGTCGAGGCCACGTTCACCACCACGGCTCGGGTCAGTCCCCGTCGCCGTATGAAGTCCTGGATGTCGGCCGTGAAGGAGGGGATCAGCTCCGCGGGGTTCCTCGTGTCGCCCGGGACGGGACCGCCGGGCCTGATCTCGCGGTCGGCGGCGGTGAGTTCGGAGGTGATCGCCGCGGGGAGGTCGTGGGGCAGGACGCCCCCGGCTGCGAGGGCCTCCGCCCGTTTGGGCAGAGGGCAGTCGACCGTGTCGTGGCCGCCGAAGACGAGGGAGGAGAGCGGGGGCAGGCCGGAGTCGGCGAAGAGGCGGGTCTCGGTGACCATGCCCGTCGCGGGGTGCAGGCCCGCCGTCATGGCCGCGCAGCCCGCGACGACCGTGGTGGCGACGGAGCCGCGCGCTCCGATCAGCCAGACACCGACGCGCGGCGGGGAAACGGACGCGGACATGGGCGGCCTCCTTGTCGCTTGTCACTTGTCGCTTGTCGCTTGTCGCTTGTCGCTTGTCGCTTGTCGAACGCGTGCTGCGGAACCCTCACGGGCACGTGATGCGGCAACCCTCCACAGGGAGGGAAGGCGGCGGGCGGAGGTCCGGCGTCCCCCGCCCGCCGCCGCTCAGTCGCCCGGAGCCGGGGCCGCAGCCGACGAGGCGGCGGCCCGGGCGGGCAGTTCCTTGATCCGGATGTCGCGGAAGGACACCTGGTCGGCGGCTCCGTGGTTCTGGATGCCGAGGTGACCGTCGCGCAGGCTCCGTACCGGATCGGTGTTGGTGAAATCGTTGATCTTCACGCCGTTGAGCCAGACGCGGAGGCGCTCGCCCTCCACGCGGATCTCGTACGTGTTCCACTCCCCCGGCGGGTTCAGGGCGCGGTCGCGCTTCCTGATGTCGGCGGACCGGAAGCCGTAGACGGACCCTGTGGTCTTCTCGGGTACGTCCGTGGCGTCGATCTGGATCTCGTAGCCGTTGTTCACGGCCGACCAGGGGTCGTCCGAGGGCGGGAAGCCCACGAACACACCGGAGTTGTCGTCACCCGAGGCGCCGGCCGTCTTCCAGTCGAGCTTCAGGGAGTAGGACCCGAAGCTCCGGTCCGCGTACCAGAGCATGCCCATCCCGCCGGACGACGTGATCGTGCCGTCGTCCAGGGTGAAGGAGCCCGGGCCCGCCTGCCGCCAGCCGTCCAGCGAGGTGCCGTCGAAGAGCGGCCGGTAGCCGTTCTCCGGTCGGCAGTCGCCCTGGACCTCGCCGATCGCCCACCGGATGCCGCCCAGCAGGTGCTGCCGGAAGGCGGGTTCCGCGAACGACTCCTTGGTGTGGCCGCCGCCGGTGTAGAAGGCGCGGCCGCCCTGGTAGTTCTGGCACCAGGCGATCGGATGGTCGCCGTTCATGGTGCCGCCGCTGTACGACGACTCGTCGAGCGAGGCGAGGACATGGGCCCGCTCACGGGGGTTGGAGCGGTAGTTGTACCACTCGTCCGTGCGGTTCCAGGTCGCGCCCAGGCCGGCCGTGGCCGGGTGGGCGTGGTCCTCGACGTCGACCGTCGCGGGCTGGATCGCGGGGTGCGACTGGAAGTACGCGCCCGCGAGTCCGCCGTAGAAGGCCCAGTCGTACTCGGTGTCGGCGGCCGCGTGGACGCCCACATAGGAGCCGCCACGCTTGATGTACCGCTCGAACGCGCCCTGTTGGGTCGTGTCGAGGACGTCACCTGTCGTCGACAGGAACACCACGGCGTCGTAGCGTCCGAGGTTGCGTGCGGTGAAGGCGCCGGCGTCCTCTGTGGCGTCGACCGCGAAGCCGTGGGCGGCGCCCAGGTCCCGTACGGCCGCGATGCCCTCGGGGATCGAGTCGTGCCGGAAGCCGGCGGTCTTCGAGAAGACCAGCACCCGGTGTTCGTCGGAGCCGCCCTCATCGTCCGACACGGCCGGTCCCGACACGCATCCGATCAGCAGGGCGGCGCCACCCAGTGCGGCCCATACACGTCTGTTCGTCGGCATGACGCCCCCTCACCGCTTGGTGAAGGTGAAGTCGTCCACGTCGAACAGGCCGCCGGAGCCTGTCCCCTTGAAGACCAGGTACAGGGTGGTGGTGCCGCGCGGGGCGCGGGACAGGTTGGCGGTGACGTCCTGGAAGTTCTCCCAGCCACCGGTCACCGGCACGGTCGTGCTGCCGAGGAGACGACCGGTCGGAGAGCCCGCGCGGACCTCCAGCCTGCCTCCGGCACCCCCGGAGGAGATACGTGCGGTGATCTTCGTGGCGTTGGAGAGGACGTACGGCTCGAAGGAGATCCAGTCGCCGTTCGAGATGTCGCCGACCGTCTTGCCGCCGTGTGCCGTGTCCTTCGACTGCACCGTGATGCCGGACGAGTCACCGTGGTGCTCGGCCTGGCGGTGGGTGGGCTGGACGACGTTCTGGTCGTGGGTGGTCAGCGGAGCCTGGCCGCCGCCTCCGCCGTCGGTGTACTCGGCGTCGAAGACCCCGAAGATGTTGGCGTTCTCGTCGTGGCCGCCGTCGGCGCTGGTCTGGATGGTGCCGGTGCAGCCGTTGGCGGAGGTCACCGGGTGGCCGTGACTGTCGTGACCGAGGACGAAGGTGACCTTGACCTTGGAGCAGTCGATCGGGCGGCCGTCCTCCGGGTCGCTCACCTTCACCTTGAACGGCACGGCGTCACCGAAGGCGAACAGCTGCCCGTCCTGGGGGAGTTCCAGCACCACCTTGGGCGCGGTGTTGCCGACGACGATCTGCACGCTCGCGCTGCCGGTGCGGCCGGAGGCGTCCTTGGCGGTCAGGGTCGCCGTGTAGGTGCCGTTCGTCCTGTACGTGTGGGTGGGGTTCGCCGCCGTGGACGTGCCGCCGTCGCCGAAGTCCCAGCTGTGGGTGAGCGCGTCGCCGTCGGCGTCGGTCGTGCCGGCCGAGGAGAAGCGGACCTTCAGTTTCGCCTGGCCCGAGGTGCGGTCGGCGGCTGCCTGGGCGACCGGGGAGTGGCCGTCCGTGGCGTTCTCGATCCGGTACAGGGCGGAGTGCTCGTCGCCGCCGAACCAGGAGACGCCGTAGTCGAGGACGTAGAGCGCGCCGTCGGGGCCGAAGGCCATGTCCATGATCTGGGTGCCGGTCCACGGCACGTTGTTGATCGACTGCACGGTGCCGTCGGCGTCGCTGGTGATCCGCTTGATCCAGCGGCGGCCGAACTCACCGGCGAAGAAGTCGCCGTCGTACGCCTCCGGGAACTTCACCGGGGAGTCGAGCGAGGCGTCGTAGTGGTAGACCGGGCCGCCCATCGGGGACTCGGAGCCGTCGCCGAACTCCGGGAGGGAGGAGCCGTTGTAGGGGATCCACGCGGGTTCGGCGGGCGGCAGGTCGGTGAGACCCGTGTTGTTCGGCGAGGTGTTCTTCGGGGCCGCGCAGTCGAAGGACGCGCCCGAGGTGCCGGTGGCGAAGTCGTAGTCGACGTAGGCGTCGTTCTTGCCGGTGCAGTACGGCCAGCCGAAGTTGCCGGGCTTGGTCACGCGGGCGAACTCGACCTGTCCGGCCGGGCCGCGCGAGGGGTTGGCGGCGCCGGCGTCGGGGCCGTACTCGCCGACGTAGAGGATGCCGGTTTCCTTGTCGACGCTGAAGCGGAACGGGTTGCGGAGGCCCATCGCGTAGATCTCGGGGCGCGTCTTGTCCGTGCCGGGGGCGAAGAGGTTGCCGTCGGGGACGGAGTACGAGCCGTCGGCGTCGACCTTGATACGCAGGATCTTGCCGCGCAGGTCGTTGGTGTTGCCGGAGGTGCGCTGGGCGTCGAAGGCCGGGTTGCGGTTGGACCGCTCGTCGATGGGGGTGAAGCCGTCCGACTGGAACGGGTTGCTGTCGTCGCCCGTCGACAGGTAGAGGTTGCCCGCCGCGTCGAAGTCGATGTCACCGCCGACATGGCAGCAGATGCCGCGGGAGGCGGGGACGTCGAGGATCTTCTTCTCGCTGGCGGCGTCGAGGGTGCCGTCGGTCTTCAGGACGAAGCGGGAGAGCCGGTTGACGCCGTCGAAGGGCGCGAAGTCGGCGGCCGTGCCGGTCTCGGGGGCGTCGCCCGCGGGGGTGTTCAGCGGAGGCGCGTAGTAGAGGTAGATGAAGCGGTTGTCGGCGAAGCCCGGGTCGACGCCGATGCCCTGCAGGCCCTCCTCGTCGTGGGAGTACACGTCGAGCTTGCCCGCGAGCTTGGTGTTGCCCGCCGCGTCGGTCAGACGCAGTTCGCCGTCGCGCGAGGTGTGCAGGACCGAGCGGTCGGGGAGGACGGCGAGTGACATGGGTTCGCCGACCTCCGGTTCGCCCTTGGCGAGGGTGACCTGCTGGAAGTCCTCGGCCGCGGCGGCCTGCGGGGCGGCTTCGGCCGCGCCCGCGGCGGGCGAGGTGAGCGACAGCGAGGCGCCCGCGAGCAGCAGACCGCTCAGGAGTGCGAGGGGCCCGCGAAGTCTGAGGCGTCTGGAGTGGCTGGTGGTGTTCCTGTTCTCGTCGTACGGGTGCACGAATGCCTCCAGGAAGGGGCTGGTCGTACGGGTGGGTGCGGGATGCCGGGGTGCGCCGTCACCCCGGAGACAGGAAATGGCTGAGCGAGCCAGGTCCGCGAATGGCTGTGAGGCCTCAGTCGTTGCCGCCGAACGCCGCGTCGAAGGCGGCCGACGGCGGTTCGAAGTCGTAGGCCTTGAGGCGGGTCAGGGCCTCGGGGGCGCCCTGGAGCCGGTCCATGCCGGCGTCCTCCCACTCGACGGAGATCGGGCCCTGGTAGTCGATGGAGCGGAGCATCCGGAAGACGTCCTCCCAGGGGACGTCACCATGACCGGCCGACACGAAGTCCCAGCCGCGGCGCGGGTCGCCCCAGGGCAGATGCGAGCCGAGGCGGCCGTTGCGGCCGTCGAGCCGCTTGCGGGCCTCCTTGCAGTCGACGTGGTAGATCCGGTCGCGGAAGTCCCACAGGAAGCCGACCGGGTCGAGGTCCTGCCACACGAAGTGCGAGGGGTCGAAGTTCAGGCCGAAGGCCGGACGGCGGTCAACTGCCTCAAGGGCGCGTTGCGTTGTCCAGTAGTCGTACGCGATCTCGCTCGGGTGGACCTCGTGGGCGAACCGCACACCCTGGGCGTCGAAGACGTCGAGGATCGGGTTCCAGCGCATCGCGAAGTCGTCGTAGCCGCGCTCGATCATCGACTCGGGGGCGGGCGGGAACATGGCGACCAGGTGCCAGATGGCGGAGCCGGTGAAGCCGATCACGGTGTCGACGCCGAAGGCCGCGGCGGCGCGCGCGGTGTCGGCCATCTCTGCGGCGGCCCGCTGCCGTACGCCTTCGGGCTCGCCGTCGCCCCAGATACGGGCGGGCAGGATGGCCCGGTGGCGTTCGTCGATGATGGCGTCGCAGACGGCCTGCCCCACCAGGTGGTTGGAGACGGCCCAGCACTTCAGGCCGTACTTCTCCAGAAGCTGGTGGCGGGAGTCGAGGTACGACGAGTCGGCGAGGGCCTTGTCGACCTCGAAGTGGTCGCCCCAGCAGGCGAGTTCGAGGCCGTCGTAGCCGAAGTCGCGGGCGAGGCGGCAGACCTCTTCGAGGGGCAGGTCGGCCCACTGACCGGTGAAGAGCGTGAAGTCGCGCGGCATGTCCGGGGCCTCCTCAGACCGTTGTCGGGGTGTGGGTGGGGGTGTAGACGGAGTTCTTCTCGGCGCTCTCCTCGACGGCCGCGAGCACGCGCTGCACCTGGAGCCCGTCGGCGAAGGACGGCTCGGGCCTGGTCCCCGCCGCGACGGCGTGCACGAGGTCGCGGGCCTGGTGGACGAAGGTGTGCTCGTAGCCGAGGCCGTGGCCCGGCGGCCACCAGGCGTCGAGGTAGGGGTGGTCGGGCTCGGTGACGAGGATGCGGCGGAAGCCGGCGTGGGTGCCGGGTTCGGTGTGGTCGTGGTAGGCGAGTTCGTTGAGCCGTTCCAGGTCGAAGGCCAACGAGCCGCGTTCGCCGTTGAGTTCGATGCGCAGGGCGTTCTTGCGGCCGGTGGCGAAGCGGGTCGCCTCGAAGGAGGCGACGGCGCCGGAGGCGAAGCGGCCGGTGAACAGGGCCGTGTCGTCGACAGTGACCGCGCCTCGCCCGGCGGTGCCGCCGGTGGATGCCAGACCACTGGACACCCCTGCGGGCAGGGGCCGTTCCCGTACGAAGGTCTCCATCAGCGCGGACACCCCGATCACGGGCTCTCCCGCGAGGTACTGCGCGAGGTCGACGATGTGCGCGCCCAGGTCGCCGAGCGCCCCGGACCCGGCGGACTCCTTGCGCAGGCGCCAGGTGAGCGGGAACTCGGGGTCCACGAGCCAGTCCTGAAGGTATGTCACCCGCACGTGCCGCAGCGCTCCCAGGCGGCCCTCGGCGACCATGCGGCGGGCGAGCGTGGTGGCGGGCACGCGCCGGTAGTTGAAGCCGACCATCGCCAACCTGCCGTGGGCGTACGCCTCTTCGGCCGCCGAAGTCATCGCCTCCGCCTCCGCGACCGTGTTGGCGAGGGGCTTCTCGCAGAGCACGTGCTTGCCGGCGGCCAGTGCGGCGAGGGCGATCTCGGCATGGCTGTCGCCGGGGGTGCAGATGTCGACGAGGTCGATGTCGTCCCGGGCGATCAGGTCCCGCCAGTCGGTCTCCGTCGTCGCCCAGCCGTGCCGGTCCGCCATGGCCCGCACCGCATCCTCGTCCCGGCCGCAGACCGCCGCGAGCACCGGGCTGAGCGGCAGGTCGAAGACCCGACCGGCGGTCCGCCACCCCTGGGAGTGCGCGGCCCCCATGAAGGCGTAACCCACCATGCCGACCCGCAGCGGCGGCTTGCCCGGCCCACCGGCGAGCCCGGCGGGCCAGGACCCGGCACGAGTACCGGCACCAGCCGTCGTCCCGGTCCGGGCTCCGGCCCCGGCCGGCGAGCCCTCACCACCGGCCGCGATGCCTGCTCCGGCGCCGGCCCCTCCCCCGGCGGGCGCGCCCCCGGCACCGCTGCCCGGCCTGGTCGGGGTTCCGGCGTCGCCCTCGAGCCCGGCCTCGTGGCCCGTGGCCCCGGCCTCCTCCGCCTCGGCCTGGTCGGGCTGCTGCGGCTGTCCCATGCGTGTGTCCTCCTCGTGATCGCGGCGCGGTGGGGGTGGGGCCTGACCCGGCTTCCGGGGGCTTCGCCTTCCGGTCCCCGCTGCCCTGTCCTCGTTCCTGGTCAGGCCCGTCCGGCGGGAGCCGTCACTTGAAGCCGGTGGGCATGTACTGGTCGACGTTGTCCTTGTCGACGACGGCCGAGTAGAGCGTCAGCGAGGCCGGGATCTCGAACTCGGCGAGTCCGCCGACCCCCTTGCCCTGGCCGAGGGCGCGGGCGAGGTCGATCGCGGAGGCGGCCATGGTCGGCGGGTAGAGGACGGTCGCCCTGAGGACGCCGTCGTCCTTCTTGATGGCCTGGAAGGCGGACAGGGCGCCCGCGCCGCCGACCATCAGGAAGTCGTCGCGACCGGCCTGCTCGATGGCGCGCAGGGCCCCGACGCCCTGGTCGTCGTCGTGGTTCCACAGGGCGTCGAACTTCGACTGTGCCTGGAGGAGTTGGGCCATCTTGGCCTGCCCGGACTCCACGGTGAACTCGGCGGCCTGCCGGGCCACCTTCTCGATGTTCGGGTAGTTCTTCAGCGCGTCGTCGAAGCCCTGGGTGCGCTGCTTGGTCAGCTCCAGGTTGTCGAGGCCGGCCAGCTCGATGACGCGGGCGTTCTCCTTGTCCTTGAGCTGCTCGCCGATGTAGTGCCCGGCGTTGAGGCCCATGCCGTAGTTGTCGCCGCCGATCCAGCAGCGGTACGCCTGCGGGGAGTTGAAGATCCGGTCGAGGTTGACGACGGGGATGCCCGCGCGCATCGCCTTGAGACCGACCTGGGTGAGGGCCTTGCCGTCGGCGGGCAGGACGACCAGGACGTCGACCTTCTTGTTGATGAGGGTCTCGATCTGGCCGATCTGCTGGGCGGTGTCGTTGGAGCCCTCGGTGATCTCCAGCGTGACGTCCTCGTACCGCTCGGCGCGGCTCTTGGCGTTCTCGTTGATGGCGTTGAGCCAGCCGTGGTCGGCCTGCGGTCCGGCGAAGCCGATGGTGACTTCCTTGCCGGGTGTGTCAGCTGCGGCCGGCTGGTCGTTCGCCGCCGGGTCGTCGCCGGATTCATTGCTGGTGCAACCGGCGAGGAGGGCGCCGGCCGAGACGGCGGCGGTCCCGAAGAGCAGTCCTCTACGGCTGGTGAACTGTGGCATGGCGGTGGACCTTTCCCGTGTCGGCTCTTCGGTGTGTCAGGTCGTGCTTGCCGTACGTCGCTGGACCAGGACCGCGGCGACGATGATCGCGCCCTTGGCGATCTGCTGGACGTCGCTCTGCAGGTTGTTGAGCGCGAAGATGTTGGTGATCGTGTTGAAGATCAGGACGCCGAGCAGGGAGCCGATGATGGTGCCCCGGCCGCCGCTGAGCATGGTGCCGCCGATGATCGCGGCCGCGATGGCGTCGAGTTCGTAGAGGTTGCCGTTGGTGTTCTGGCCCGAGCCGGAGAGCACGATCAGCAGGAACGCGGCGATGCCGCAGCACAGCCCGGAGAGCAGATAGAGGTACAGGCGCTGCCGTCGGACGTCGATGCCCGCGAGCCGGGCCGCCTCGGCGTTGCCGCCGACGGCGACCGTGCGCCGGCCGAAGGTCGTACGGTTCAGCACGAGCCAGCCGATGATCGTCACGACCGCGAACACCAGGACGAGCGGCGGGATGCCGAGGATGTACGCGTCGCGCTCGCCGAGGTCCAGGATGGCGTCGACGGTGACTACCTGGGTGCTGCCGTCGGTGATCTGGAGAGCGAGTCCCCGGGCCGAGGCGAGCATGGCGAGGGTGGCGATGAAGGGGACCACCCCGCCGTACGCGATGAGCAGCCCGTTCACCAGGCCGCAGCCCACGCCGACGATCACGGCCGTGAAGAGGATGCCGGCGAAGCCGTACTCCTGGGTGGCGACCGTGGTGGCCCAGACGGAGGCCAGCGCCACGATCGCGCCCACGGACAGGTCGATGCCGCCGGAGATGATGACGAAGGTCATGCCGACGGTGACGACGCCGATCACCGAGGCCTGGGTGAGGACGAGTTGGAGGTTGCGGGTGTCGAGGAACTCGTCGGGTTTGGTCACGCCGCCGATGACGATCAGCGCGGCGAGGACACCGAGGAGCGAGAGGGTGCGCACGTCGGCGCGGAACACGAGGGCGCGCCAGGCCGGCGGTTCGCTGACGGGTGTCACTTTGTCGGCGCTGCCCCGGGGCGGGGACACGGGCTGGGTCATGACGCCGGGCTCCCTTCAACAGTCACGGGGCTTCCTTCCATCACAAGGTCGAGTACGCGGTGTTCGTCGAGTTCACGGGCGGGGGCGGTGTGCACGACCCGGCCCTCGCGCAGGACGAGCACCCGGTCGGCGAGGCCGAGGACTTCGGGCACCTCGCTGGAGACCAGCAGCACGGCGAGCCCTTCGTCGGCGAGCCGGCGGACCACCGCGTACAGCTCCGCGCGGGCGCCCACGTCGACGCCCCGGGTCGGCTCGTCGAGCAGCAGGACCCGGCAGCCGCGCAGCAGCCAGCGGGCGAGGACCGCCTTCTGCTGGTTGCCTCCGGAGAGGGTGCGGACCGGTACGGCCGGGTTGTCGGGGCGCAGGGACAGCTCGCGGGTCGCGGCCCGCGCGGCGCGGTGTTCGGCGCTCCGGTCGATCCAGCCGGCGCGTGCGAAGCGGGACATCGACGACACGGAAACGTTTCTGGTGACGGACTCCAGCATCAGCAGCGCCTGCGCCTTGCGCTCCTCGGGCGCGAGTCCGAGCCCGGCGCGCACGGCGGCACGTACGCTGCCCAGCCTCAACTGCCGTCCGTCGACGCTTACTTGACCGGCCGTCGGCTTCCGGGCGCCGTAGATCGTCTCCAGGATCTCCGACCGTCCCGAGCCGACGAGTCCGGCGAGGCCCACGATCTCGCCGGGTCGCACCTCCAGATCGAACGGTTCGAACTCACCGGCGCGCGCCAGCCCCCGCACCTCCAGCACGGGCGTGCCTTCCGTGGGCGGCACGGGCGGCCGGTCGGGGAAGACGTACTCGACGTTCCGACCCGTCATCAGCGCCACGACCTCGCGCGTCGGCGTGGACTTCGCGGGCAGCCCGCCCGCCACGGCCCGTCCGTCCTTCAGTACGGTCACCCGGTCGCCGATCCGTCGGATCTCCTCCAGACGGTGCGAGATGTAGACGACGGCCACCCCGTCGGCGGTCAGGTCCCCCACGATCCTGAAGAGGTTGTCGACCTCGTCCGGGTCGAGTGCGGCCGACGGCTCGTCCATGACGATGAGCCGTACCTCGTGGGAGAGCGCCCGGGCCATGGAGACGATCTGCTGCTGGGCGGCGGACAACTCGCCGACGAGCCGGGCCGCATCGATCTCCGGATGTCCAAGTCGCTTGAGAAGTAAGGCCGTTGACTCTCGGGCGGCCTTCCCCCGTACGACGAAGCCTGCGGCCGTGGGTTCATGACCGAGGTGGACGTTCTCGGCCACCGACAGGCCCTCCACCAGGTCGAGTTCCTGGTAGATGGTGGCGATGCCGAGGCGCATGGCGGCGATCGGGGACTTGAGGGTGACGGGTTCGCCCCGCCAGGTGATCGTGCCGTCGTCGGGCTGGTGGGCACCGGCCAGGACCTTGATCAGGGTGGACTTCCCGGCGCCGTTCTGGCCGAGCAGGCAGTGGACCTCTCCGGCCTGGACGTCGAGGTCGACGCCGTCCAGGGCCCGGACTCCGGGGAACGACTTGGTGATGCCGGACATGGTGAGCAGCGGTGGTTCTGGTGCCATGAGTTCCCCTTGGCGGGCGTGCGGGCCGGTTTCAGGGCGAATCCGCGTGCTGGGCAGGCGTGTTCGGGCAGGGCGGGGCGACGCGCTGTGCGTGGTGGTGTACGTGCGGCTCTGTATGGGTGCGCCGTATGGGCGGCTCTTGCTGGGCTGTCGTACGGGCGGCTCTTGCTGGACTGCGGTACGGGCGGCTCTTGCCGGCGTTCGGTACGAACGAACGGAGTGGCTACGCGGGTGAGAACAGATGGTCGCTGATGAGGCGGGCCGCGCCGATGACTCCGGCGGTGGGCCCCAACTCCCCCAGGACGATGGGCAGATTGCCGGTCGCGAGGGGCAGTGACTGGCGGTAGACCTGAGTGCGGATGGCGGCGAGCAGGGTGTGGCCGAGGCCGGTCACCCCACCGCCGATCACCACCAGGCCGGGGTTGAAGAAGCTGACGAGTCCGGCGATGACCTGACCGGTGCGGTTGCCGCCCTCGCGGATCAGGTCGAGCGCGGTGGCGTCACCGGCGGCCGCCGCGGCGGCCACGTCGACGGCGGTCAGGGTGCCGCTGGTCTCCAGGCGGGAGGCGAGTTCCGCCGAGAGGCCCTGCTGGGCGGCGTCCTTGGCGTCGCGGGCGAGCGCGGCGCCGCTGAAGTGGGCCTCCAGGCAGCCCCGGTTGCCGCAGGCGCAGGGGCGGCCGTCCGGTACGGCGAGGATATGCCCGATGTCGCCGGCACTGCCCGTCGCACCTCGGTGGACCTCACCTCCGACGACGATGCCGCAGCCGATGCCGGTGCCGATCTTGACGCAGAGGAAGTCGCCCACGGAACGGGCCACGCCCGCGTGCTGCTCCCCCATCGCCATCAGGTTCACGTCGTTGTCGACCATGACGGGGCAGCCGAGTTCCTGGCTGAGCGCCTCGCGCACCGGGAACCCGTCCCAGCCCGGCATGATCGGCGGGGCCACCGGAACGCCCTCGGGGAAGCGGACCGGTCCGGGGACGCCGATGCCGGCGCCGTCGAACCCTTCCGCCAGCCCGGAGGCCTTCAACTTGGCGGCCATGGACAGCACTTGCTCGAAGACGGCGACCGGACCGTCCCGTACGTCCATGGGCTGGTTGATGTGTCCGAGGATTTCCAACTCGGCGTTGGTGACGGCCACATCGATCGAGGTCGCGCCGATGTCGACGCCGAGAAAGCGGAGTTGAGGAGCGAGCCGGATGTTGTGCGAGCGGCGCCCACCGCGTGAGGCGGCGAGTCCGTCGGCCACGACCAGGCCCGTCTCCAGCAGCCGGTCCACCTCCACGGCCAGCTTCGACCGCGAGAGATCCACCCGATCCCCCAGCTGCGCCCGCGAGTTGGGCCCACCGTCCCGCAACAGCCGCAGCAGTCGGGCCTGATGCGCGTTCGCGGGTCGAGCCGTCATACGTCTCACAAGCCCCTCCCCGCCTCAACCGGCCTCTACGCCCGTCGCCTTCCGGCCACATCCCGCGACCGACCTTTCGCAGGGGAACGTAGCAGTGGCTACCGGGACTGGGAAGAAGTTGCGCACAGATTGCCGCCAACTTTCTCCACTCACAGGACAAAGCGAGGGTCGCGGCAAGTGAGGGCGGGACTTCGGGGGCACCTCCGGGCACCGGACAGACGGAAGCGGCGGCCACCTCCGGGACGGCCGCCGCTTCCGCGAATCCGGTTACTTCTCGCGCTCGTGGTACGTCTTGCGCGTGTGCTCGGTGTGGGCCCGCATGACCTCCGTGGCGCGCTGTTCGTCGCGGGCGGAGACCGCCGCGATGAGGTCGCGGTGCTCGATCCAGGACTGGTGGCCGCGCTGGCGGGCCACAGGGGTGTAGTACCAGCGGACGCGGCGGTCGACCTGGGCGGCGAGTTCGGCGAGGACCGCGTTGCCGGCCAGTTCCATGATCTTCGCGTGGAAGCGGGCGTTCAGGGCGACCGCGGCGTCGACGTCGTCGGCGTCCACGGCCCGCTCGCCCTCCGCGCAGAGTTCCTCCAGCGCCGCGATGCCCGCCGTGCCGGTGTTCGCCGCGGCGAGGCGGGCGGCCTCGGCCTCCAACAGGGTGCGGACCGTGAGGAGTTGGTCGGCCTCCGCCTCCGTCGGCTCGTGCACGAAGGCGCCCTGGGCGGGCCGGAGATCGACCCAGCCCTCGGTGTTGAGGCGTTGCAGGGCCTCGCGGACGGGCTGCCGGGACACCCCGAGGTGTCCGGCGAGTTCGCTCTCGACGAGGTGCTGGCCGGGGCGCAGCGCGCGCGTGGTGATGAGTTCGAGCAGGGCCTCGTAGACGCGGTCGCGCAGTGGGCCGGGGCGTTCGAGCTTGGGCACCGCCCCTTGCGGAAGTCCTGTCGACAACATCGGGTCCCCCTCCAGAGCACCACTGGGTGTACTGCACACGGAAAGTCAACGGCCCGTACTGGAAAGTCCAAGTCAACAGCCAGTATGGATTGTCTTTCGTCTACAGTCTACGACCCGCGATGGCCAGGGAGCCGACGAGTATGTCTCGTCACACCGCCACGAAGGCCCTGGTCACGGGCAGCGGACCACCTGTCCCGCGTACGAGAGGTTGCCGCCGAAACCGAACAGCAGCACAGGGTCGCCGCTGGAGATCTCGCCGCGTTCGACGAGCTTGGAGAAGGCGAGGGGGATGCTCGCGGCCGAGGTGTTGCCGGACTCGGTGACATCCCGCGCGACCACGGCGTTCACCGCGCCGATCTTCTCGGCGAGGGGCTCGATGATGCGCAGGTTGGCCTGGTGGAGGACGACCGCGGCGAGGTCGGCGGGCGCGAGCCCCGCCTTCTCGCAGGCGGCGCGGGCGATGGGCGGCAGCTTGGTGGTGGCCCAGCGGTAGACGCTCTGCCCCTCCTGCGCGAACCGGGCCGGAGTGCCCTCGATGCGTACCGCGTGCCCCATCTCGGGCACCGATCCCCACAGCACCGGACCGATGCCGGGCTCCTCGGCGGCCTCGACGACCGCCGCGCCCGCCCCGTCCCCGACGAGGACGCAGGTCGTACGGTCGGTCCAGTCCGTGACCTCGGACATCTTGTCGGCGCCGATGACGAGCGCCCGGGTGGCGGCGCCCGCGCGCACGGCGTGGTCGGCGGTGGCGAGGGCGTGGGTGAACCCGGCGCAGACGACATTGACGTCCATGGCGGCCGGGTTCGGGATGGAGAGCCGGTTCGCGACCCGGGCGGCCATGTTCGGGGAGCGGTCGACGGCGGTCGAGGTGGCGACCACGACCAGGTCGATGGCCTCCGGGCCGAGACCGGCCGCGGCGAGCGCCTTGGCGGCGGCGTGGCCGGCCAGCTCGTCGACCGGCTCGTCGGGTCCTGCGATGTGCCGGGTGCGAATGCCCACACGGCTCGTGATCCACTCGTCACTGGTGTCGACCATGCCCGCCAGGTCCTTGTTGGTGAGAACCTTGGCGGGCTGGTAGTGGCCGACGGCGGCGATTCGCGAGCCGTTCATGGGTGGTTCCCCTCGTAGCCTGTGGTCAGCGGGATTCACCAGTCTGATCAGTGACTCACGGGTACGAGGACGGGTGAGGCGACAGTAATGCGTGGCCCGCGTTGTGGGCTTCTGTCAGACCCCAGGACGTCCGAACACTCACCCGGTGAACAATTGCGTAGCCTTCCGTACGAGTTCGTACAGTCCGTAACCGAGCGGTACCCCCACCCACACCCAGGCGAGGACGATCAACGGTCGCCGGTCAGGCGGATTCGGGCTGCTGTCGCTGGACGACATCGGCGGCCTCCCTCGGGGCGGGGATGTGGAAGCGGGGGTGGACGGGCCGGACCAGCTCGTTGGCGACGAAGCCGATCACGAGCAGCCCGATCATGATGAAGAAGGACATGCCGTAGAGGTCGGGGCCGGACTTGCCCGCCTCCTCCTGCCGGTCCGCGATCCAGTTGACGATCAGCGGTCCGAGGACGCCGGCCGTGGACCAGGCGGTGAGCAGCCGGCCGTGGATCGCGCCGACCTGGTAGGTACCGAAGAGGTCCTTCAGATACGCGGGGATCGTGGCGAAGCCGCCGCCGTAGAAGGACAGGATCACCAGGGCGCAGACGATGAACAGCGGCTTGGAGGAGTCGCCGAACAGCGCGATCAGCAGATACATCAGCGCGCCCACGCCCAGATAGACGCGGTAGATGTTCTTGCGTCCGATCAGGTCGGACGTGGACGACCAGGTGATGCGGCCCGCCATGTTGGCCGCGGAGAGCAGCGCGACGAAACCGGCGGCCGCGGTGACGGAGACCGGGGTGGAGGAGTCGGCGAAGAAGTCCGTGATCATCGGGGCGGCCTTCTCCAGGATGCCGATGCCCGCGGACACGTTCATGCAGAGGATGACCCACAGACACCAGAACTGCGGGGTGCGGATGGCGTTGCGGGCCGAGACCTGCGGGCCCGCCAGGACGCTCGGTCCGCTCTCGACCGGCCTCTCGGTGCGCGGCACCCGGACCAGCAGCACACCGAGCAGCATGAACACGGCGTACGACAGCCCGTGCACCAGGAAGGCGAGGGCGATGCCGGAGGAGTCGGAGCCGAAGGACTCCAGCATCTGGGCGGACCACGGCGAGGCGATGAGCGCGCCGCCGCCGAAGCCCATGATCGCTATACCGGTGGCCATGCCTGGCCGGTCCGGGAACCACTTGATCAGGGTGGAGACGGGCGAGATGTAGCCGATGCCGAGGCCGATGCCGCCGACGAAGCCGTAGCCGAAGACGATCAGCCAGTACTGCTCGGTGGCCGCGCCGAGCGAGGCGAGCAGGAAGCCTGAGGAGAAGCAGATCAGCGCCACGGTCATCGCCCAGCGCGGACCGTTGCGCTCGACGAGCGTCCCGCCGAACGCGGCCGACAGACCCAGCATGACGATGCCGAGCTGGAAGGGCAGCGCGCTCTGGGTGCCGCTGAGGCCGAGCGCGGATTCGAGTGGCGGCTTGAAGACGCTCCAGGCGTAGGCCTGCCCGATGGAGAGATGGACGGAGAGCGCGGCCGGGGGGACGAGCCAGCGGCTCCAGCCCGGGGGTGCGACGGGGGGACTCATGATCCCGGACGGTAGGGAGTGACAAGGGGAGTTGGAAAGGCGGCGCGTCGACCGTATGCGATGAGCGGTATCCACCGCGCGCCGAACGGTAGTTCACCGGCCACCTTCATGTCCGGGTAATGCCTTGTTCGGCGGCTGCGCGAACCCTTGCTGGGTCACCTTCCATACTGTAGACAATATTTCGTCGACAGATTTCGGCAGTGCGCCATCTCCGCGGTATCCCTCGACCGAACGGAGCTCCCTCGATATGAAAGTCGCAGTTCTCGGCGCCGGTGCGATCGGCGCCTACGTCGGCGCCGCGCTCCACCGCGCCGGCGCGGACACGCATCTCGTCGCCCGTGGACCGCATCTGGCGGCCATGAGGCGGAACGGGGTGCGGGTGCTCAGCTCACGCGGGGACTTCACCGCCCGCGCCCACGCCACCGACGACCCGGCCGAGATCGGCCCGGTCGACTTCGTCTTCCTGGGCCTCAAGGCCAACTCGTACGCGGCGTGCGGGCCGCTGATCGAGCCCCTGCTGCACGGCACCACGGCGGTGATCGCCGCCCAGAACGGCATTCCCTGGTGGTACTTCCACCGGCACGGCGGCCCGCACGACGGCCACCGTGTCGAGAGCGTGGACCCGGCCGGCGCGGTCAGTGCGGTGCTCGCGCCCGAACGGGCCATCGGCTGCGTCGTCTACGCGGCGACCGAGCTCGAAGGGCCCGGTGTCGTACGGCACTTGGAAGGCACCCGGTTCTCCGTCGGTGAACCGGACCGTACGGTCTCGGCGCGCTGTTTGGCGTTCAGCGAGGCCATGGTGGCCGGTGGCCTGAAGTGTCCGGTGGAGCCCGACATCCGGGGCGACATCTGGATCAAGCTGCTCGGCAACATCTCGTTCAACCCGATCAGCGCCCTGGCCCGCGCGACCATGCGGCAGATGTGTCTGCACGGCGGCACCCGCAAGGTCATCGAGACGATGATGGCCGAGACGCTCGCCGTCGCCGAGGCCCTGGGCTGCGAGGTCGGTGTCTCCATCGAACGGCGGATGGCAGGCGCCGAACGCGTCGGCGACCACCGCACCTCCACACTCCAGGACCTGGAGCGCGGCAAGCCGCTGGAACTCGACGTGCTGCTCGCCGCCGTCGTCGAGCTGGCGGACATCACCGGCGTCGAGGTGCCCACACTCCGCACCGTCCACGCCATCTCGGACCTGCTCGCGCTGAGGAGCGCGGCATGAACTCTGGGGAACGCCGATGAGGAAACGCGACCGAAGCCCGAAGACCTACACCCGGCTCACCCATCCCCTCGTCCGCGACTCCCGCGACGAGCCCTTCCGGCAGGCCACCTGGGAGGAGGCGCTGGACCGGGCCGCCCGCGGCATCGAACGCAACCGCGGCGCGTTCGGCATGTTCTCCTGCGCCCGCGCCACGAACGAGATGAACTACGTGGCGCAGAAGTTCGCCCGGGTCGTCATGGGCACCAACAACGTCGACTCCTGCAACCGCACCTGCCACGCGCCGAGCGTCGCCGGCCTGTCCGCCGCCTTCGGTTCGGGCGGCGGCACCTCCTCGTACGAGGAGATCGAGCACACCGACGTCATCGTGATGTGGGGCTCCAACGCCCGCTTCGCGCACCCGATCTTCTTCCAGCACGTGCTGAAGGGGATACGGAACGGCGCCCGGATGTACGCGATCGATCCACGGCGGACCTCCACCGCCGAGTGGGCGGAGAGCTGGCTCGGACTGAACGTCGGCACGGACATCCCGATGGCCCACGCGATCGGCCGCGAGATCATCCACGCGGGCCTGGCCAACAAGGCGTTCATCGAGCGGGCGACCACCGGCTTCGAGGAGTACAAGGCGCTCGTCGAGCCATGGACGCTCTCCCTCGCCGAGAAGGTGACGGGCGTACCGGCCGCAGCCATACGGCAGTTGGCGCACGCGTACGCCCGTGCAGAGCGCGCCCAGCTGTGCTGGACCCTCGGCATCACCGAGCACCACAACGGCACGGACAACGTCCGCGCGCTGATCAACCTGTCGCTGCTGACAGGGCATGTGGGGCGGTACGCATCCGGTTTGCAGCCCCTGCGCGGCCAGAACAACGTGCAGGGCGGCGGCGACATGGGCGCCATCCCCAACCGGCTGCCCGGCTTCCAGGACATCCTCGACCCGGGGTCCCGGCTGAAGTTCGAGTCGGCGTGGGACACCGTCATCCAGCCGCACTACGGGCTGAACCTGACGGAGATGTTCGAGGCCATGGAGGAGGGCTCGCTGAAGGCCGTGTACTGCGTCGGGGAGAACCCGGCGCAGTCGGAGGCGGACAGCGAGCAGGCCGTACGGCGTATGAAGCGGCTGGACTTCCTCGTCGTCCAGGACATCTTCCTGACGAAGACGGCCGAGCTGGCGGACGTCGTGCTGCCCGCGACGGCCGGGTGGGCGGAGACGGACGGCACCACCACCAACAGCGAACGCCGTGTTCAGCGGGTACGCAAGGCGGTCACCCCGCCCGGTGAGGCCCGCGAGGACATCGACATCATCTGCGACCTGGCCTCCCGGCTCGGGCACGAGTGGAAGTACCCCGACTCCGAGGCGGTCTGGAACGAGCTGCGGTCGGTGTCGCCGGACCACTACGGGATGACGTACGAACGCCTGGAGGAGCATCAGGGCATCCAGTGGCCCTGCCCGGACACGGACAGGCTCGAACCGACCTATCTGCACGGCCGGTTGTGGGATCCGGACCCGGCGAACCGGGGCCGGCTCGCGCCCTTCGGGATCGTGCGGCACGATCCGCCGGTCGATCTGACGGACGAGGAGTTCCCCATCCGGCTGACCACCGGGCGGCGGCTGGACTCGTACAACACCGGTGTGCAGAGCGGTGGTTTCGCCTCGCCGCTGCGGCGCGGGGAGTACCTCGAGCTGTGCCCGGAGGACGCGGAGCGCTACGGGGTCGTCGTGGGTGAGGAGGTCCAGGTGTCCTCGCGGCGCGGCTCGGTCGTGGCGCCGGTGTGGATCGACCTGGCCCTGCGGCCCGGCCTCGCCTTCATGACCATGCACTTTCCCGACGAGGTGGACACCAACCAGCTGACGATCGAGGCGAACTGCCCGATCGCGGGCACGGCGGAGTTCAAGGCGTCGGCGATCCGGATCGAGAAGCTGCCCGTCGCGACCATCGTGAGGTGACGTAAGTGGACCTGCACTTCGGTGACAGCAAGCCCACCGACGAGGAGAAGGCGGCGGTCGACGCGCTGCTCGGGCCGCCGGAATCCTCCTGGGAGGGCGCGGACCGTTCCGACGCCGATCTGCGGTGGGCACGGGGCGGCCGGGAGGCACGGGAGCGCCGTGACCTGCTGTTGCCGGGGCTGCACGCGATCAACGACCGGATCGGCTGGATCAGCGAGGGGGCGTTGGACTATCTGTGCCGGCGGCTGACGGTGCCGCCGGCGGAGGCGTACGGCGTGGCCACGTTCTACGCGATGTTCTCGGTCGAGCCGCGCCCCGCGACCGTGCTGCACGTGTGCACGGACCTGGCGTGCGCGGCGGCCGGGGCGCCCGGCCTGTGCGCCGGGATCGAGTCCCGCCTCGGCCCCGGCAGCGGGGTGAGCGTGGAGCGGAGCCCGTGTCTGGGGCTGTGCGAGCGGGCGCCGGCCGCCCTCGCGGTCAAGGCCGGGGATCCGGTGCGTACGGCTGTGTCGGCGCCGGCGACCGTCGAGGCGGCCGTCCTCGCGGCGAGCGCGCCCGACTCGGCGGACGAGGAGCCGCCGGCCGCCATGGCGGTGCCCCAGGCGGGAGAACCGGGGCTCGCCCTCCTCTCCCGTATCGGGGTCGTCGACCCGACATCCCTGGACGACTACCGCGCGTACGGCGGCTACACGGCTCTGCGGCGGGCCTTCGAGCTGGGCCCGGCCGGGGTCATCCGGGAGGTCACCGACTCGGGCCTGGTGGGGCGGGGCGGCGCCGCCTTCCCGACCGGCCGAAAGTGGCAGGCCACGGCGGAGCAGCCCGACCATCCGCACCACCTCGTCTGCAACGCGGACGAATCCGAGCCGGGCACCTTCAAGGACCGCGTGATCATGGAGGGCGATCCGTTCGCCCTGGTCGAGGCGATGACGATCGCGGCGTACGCGACCGGCGCGCACAAGGGGTACCTCTATCTGCGCGGCGAGTATCCGCGAGCCCTGCGCCGCCTGGAACACGCCGTCGCCCAGGCCCGCGCCCGGGGCCTGCTCGGCGACGACGTCCTCGGGCAGGGCTACGCCTTCGACATCGAGATCCGCCGGGGCGCGGGCGCCTATATCTGCGGCGAGGAGACGGCTCTCTTCAACTCCATCGAGGGGTACCGGGGCGAGCCGCGTTCGAAGCCGCCGTTCCCCGTGGAGAAGGGGCTGTTCGGCAAGCCGACGGTGGAGAACAACGTCGAGACGCTGGTGAACGTCCTGCCGATCCTGACGATGGGCGCACCGGCGTACGCGGCGATCGGCACCGGGCGATCCACGGGGCCGAAGCTGTTCTGCGTGTCGGGGAGTGTGGACAGGCCCGGCATCTACGAGCTGCCGTTCGGCGCGACGCTCGGCGATCTGCTCGCGCTCGCCGGGGTACGGGACCGACTGCGCGCCGTCCTCCTCGGTGGCGCGGCCGGTGGCTTCGTGCGGCCCGACGAACTGGAGATCCCGCTCACCTTCGAGGGGACGCGGGAGGCGGGCACGACGCTCGGCTCGGGCGTGGTCATGGCCTTCGACGACACGGTTCCGCTGCCTCGGCTGCTGCTGCGGATCGCGGAGTTCTTCCGGGACGAGTCCTGCGGGCAGTGCGTGCCGTGCCGGGTCGGGACCGTGCGCCAGGAGGAGGCGCTGCACCGGATCGCCGAGCGGACCGGTGCGGCCGCGGCCGGTGACATCGCCCTGCTCAGGGAGGTCGGTCGCGCGATGCGGGACGCCTCGATCTGCGGTCTCGGACAGACCGCGTGGAACGCCGTGGAATCCGCCATCGACCGTCTGGGGGCGTACGAATGACCGCGCATCGCCGAACTCGCCGTACCGGAGCCGCCGTATGACCGTGATACCGCTGGGAGTGCCGCGCCGCCTTCTGGAGTTCACCATCGACGGCGAGCCGGTGCGGGCGCCCGAGGGCTCGACGATCCTCGACGCCTGCCGGGCCGCCGGCAAGGACGTCCCCACCCTCTGCCAGGGCGACACGCTCACCCCGAAGAACGCCTGCCGGGTCTGTGTCGTCGAGGTCGAGGGGGCCAGGACCCTCGTCCCGGCCTGCTCCCGCAAGGCCGAGCCCGGCATGGAGGTGAAGACCGACACCGAGCGTGCCCGGCACAGCCGCAAGATCGTCCTCGAACTCCTCGCCTCGTCGGTCGACCTGTCGACGACCCCGCAGGTCGCCGAGTGGATCAAGGAGTACGAGGCGAAGCCGGACCGCTTCGGCCCGGACGCGGCCCGGCTGAACGAGGAGCCCAAGGTCGACAACGAGCTCTATGTGCGGGACTACGACAAGTGCATCCTGTGTTACAAGTGCGTGGACGCCTGCGGGGACCAGTGGCAGAACACGTTCGCGATCTCGGTCGCGGGGCGTGGTTTCGACGCGCGGATCGCCGTGGAGCACGACGCGCCGCTGACCGATTCCGCGTGTGTGTACTGCGGCAACTGCATCGAGGTGTGCCCGACGGGCGCGCTGTCCTTCAAGTCGGAGTTCGACATGCGGGCGGCGGGCACGTGGGACGAGTCGGCGCAGACGGAGACGACCACGGTGTGCGCGTACTGCGGTGTGGGCTGCAACCTCACGCTCCATGTGCAGGACAATGAGATCGTGAAGGTCACCTCCCCGCACGACAACCCGGTGACCCACGGGAACCTCTGCATCAAGGGCCGCTTCGGCTATCAGCACGTACAGAACCGGGACTGAGAGACGCCATGGGACGAGTCACGGAACGACGCAAGGTGATCCGCATCCGGGACGGGGTGGTCTCGTCGCGTCCGGACACGCTCGTCGCCGAGGAGCCCCTGGAGATCCGGCTGAACGGCAAGCCGCTGGCGATCACCATGCGCACCCCGGGTGACGACTTCGCGCTGGCCGCCGGCTTCCTGGTGAGCGAGGGCGTGCTCGCCGAGCAGTCGGACCTGCAGAACATCGTCTACTGCGCGGGCGCGACGGCGGACGGCTCGAACACGTACAACGTGGTGGATGTGCGGACGGCCCCGGGTGTCGTCATCCCCGACATCACGCTCGAACGCAACGTGTACACGACGTCGTCCTGCGGGCTGTGCGGCAAGGCGTCGCTGGACGCCGTCCGTACGACCGCCCGCTGGGCCATCGACGACACGCACGGCGGTGACGCTCCCCCGGTCCGTCTCGGTCCCGAACTCCTCGCGAGCCTCCCCGACCGGCTCCGCGCGGCCCAGCGGGTCTTCGACCGGACCGGGGGTCTGCACGCGGCGGCCCTGTTCAGCGAGGACGGCGAGCTACTCGACGTACGGGAGGACGTGGGGCGGCACAACGCGGTGGACAAGCTGGTGGGGCGGGCCCTGCAGAGCGGGTCGCTGCCGCTGTCCCGGGCGGTGCTGCTGGTGTCGGGGCGGGCCTCCTTCGAGCTGGCGCAGAAGGCGGTGATGGCGGGGATCCCGATGCTGGCGGCGGTCTCGGCACCGTCGTCGCTGGCGGTCGACCTGGCCGCGGAGACCGGGCTGACCCTGGTGGGCTTCCTGCGGGGGGCCTCCATGAACGTGTACGCGGGTGAGCACCGGATCGCCCTGCGGGCCGCTGCCGCGGTCGACCAGGGCTGAGCGGCGCCCCGCGTCCACGACGGCGGGGCCCCCACCGGCGGGGAGCGCCCCCTGCGCCGGGGCGCTCCGCCGGTTGGCCGCCGGGTACGCGCCGTTGGTCCACTTCTGCGTTGCCGGGTGCGGGTGGGTGGGGGCTGGTCGCGCAGTTGCCCGCGCCCCTTGAAAGCACGGGGTGCGGGCCTCGTTTTCAGGGGCGCGGGGAACTGCGCGAGCAACCACACGCGACCCGCACGCGCCGACCAACCGCACCCCCCGAGCTCTCCGAGCTCTCCCGCGACCGTCTGACTGATCGTCACCTAGTCGTACGACACGCCCAGTCACGACCGACGCACGGTTCTTGTGAGCCCCCTGAACCCCCAAGTAGCGTCTGTGGCCGCACATCGGACGTGGGACGTCCGATGTCCCATCTCCTAGACGGATGAAGGGCTGGCCGCACCGTGCCGTCGAGTCTTCACGCACGTCTCAGATCCACCCTCACCGCGGTAGTCACCACCACCGCTCTCCTCTGCCTCCCCCACCCCGCCGGAGCCGATGCCCAACAAGCCCCTGCCGTAGCCGAGTTCGAGCAGCAGGTCCTCTTCAAGGCGTCGCAGGACCCGGGCTACGCCTGCTTCCGCATCCCGGCGGTCGTCCGGACGACCGAGGGAACCCTGCTCGCCTTCGCCGAGGGCCGCGTGCTGAACTGTGGGGACGCGGCCGACATAGACCTCGTGGTCAAGCGGTCCACGGACGGCGGTCGCACCTGGGGCCCACTGCAGATGGTCAACGAGGGCGGGGGCGACACCCACGGGAACCCCGCGCCGGTCGTGGACCGCAGGACCGGCCGGATCGTGCTGGCCCAGACGTACAACACGGGCCGTCCGGACAGCGCGAGCTGCGACGTTCCCTGTGACCGGGCCCCGCACCTCCAGTACAGCGACGACGACGGGCTGACCTGGTCCGAGCCGCGCAGCCTCAGCGAGCAGATCCGCCCGGCCGACTGGAACTCCTGGTACGCCACCGGCCCCGTGCACGGCATCCAGCTCACCCGGGGCAGGCACGCCGGGCGGCTCGTCCTCGGCGTCAACGCCGAGAGCTGGGCCGACGGCCGGGTCACCGCCAACCACGCGGCGCTCGTGACGAGCGACGACGGCGGGGAGAACTGGAAGGTGGGCGCGACGGACTCGTGGCCGATCGCGGACGACGGCACGTTCCGTCAGAAGCCGTCGGAGCTGACGCTCACCGAGCGCGCGGACGGCTCGGTCCTGGTCAGCGGGCGCGAGCAGGACGGCACCGACCTCGGCCATCGCAGCCAGAGCGTCAGCCGTGACGGCGGCACCACCTTCGCCGCGCCGTTCCGGGCGCTCCCGGACCTCTACACGCCCCAGGTGCAGGGCTCCGTGCTGCGCCTCGGCGACCGCATGCTGTTCGCCGGCCCGGCCGACCCCGACCGCCGCCGGACGATGGCGGTCCGCTCCTCGTACGACGGTGGGCGCACCTGGGAGAGCGTGGACCGGGGCACGGTCGTCACCACCGACTGGTCCGGCTACTCCGACATGGTGCGGATCGGCGGTGAGAGCGGCGACGACGTCGTGGGGCTGCTCTATGAGGGCGGCGCGGTCGACGCCCGGGACGAGATCCGCTTCGCCCGGTTCACGGAGGACTGGCTCCAGCCGCGCCGGGGCCCGGACCCGACGACGTCCGACAGGGCGCCCGGCGGCAGGCGGGCGGCCGTGCTCGGTGGCGCCCGGCCGACGGACGGCAGGTTCGGCGGCGCGATCGAGTTCGACGGCACCGACGACGCCGTACGGCTGCCGTATCGGTCCCGACTCCCCCTCGGGACGAAGGACTTCACCGCGTCGCTCTGGTTCCGTTACGCGGCGACCAGCGGTGAGCAGCCGATGCTGTGGATGGGCGGGGTCGGGACGACGCAGCCGCAGGTGTGGCTGCGCGGGGAGCCGGCGGCCGGGCGGCTGACCGGGCTGATCACCGTGCGGGACGGGGCCTCGCCGCCCCGGACCACCTCCGTGCGGTCCACGGGCGCCTACAACGACGGGCGGTGGCACCAGCTCGTGCTGCGGCGGGGTGGGGGGCAGCTCACCCTCTTCGTGGACGGGACGCCGTTCAGCACCGCCGACATCCCCGGATCGGTCAGCCGGAACTCGCCGTTCGGCGTGCACATCGGGCAACGGGTCGACAGCCGGGTCCACTTCACCGGAGCGATCGACGAAGTACGCGTCCAGGACCGGGCGTTGAGCGACGCGGAGGTCGCCGGGCTCGGTACCCGGGACGCGGAGACACGGGGCTCGATCCTGTGGCTGCCCATGGACCGGGTGGGCGGAGGCCACTAACGTCCCTTCCGTGCCCGACGACGCAGGAGCACGACAGCGGACGGGGGCCGGACCGGTCCTGATCCTGGCACTGGTCCTGGCCCTCGCGGCCGTGCTGCTCACCGCCCTCCCGGACGACGACCGGGAGGGCGGCGGCACCTGCACGGCCCGTACGGTCCGGGACTGGGACCCGGACGCCTCCCTGACCGGCGAGTTCACCCGGTACGGCGACGACGCCGGCCGCACGGACGACTGGACCGGCGGCGACGGCACCCACTCGGTGCGGCTCCCGGACGGACGCGTGCTGTGGCTGTTCTCGGACACCTATCTGGGCCAGGTGTACCCACCGCCCAACCCGGTCGGCGAGTCCGTGGCGTGGCGCGACGTCTCGGCGCCCCTGGTGCGCAACTCGGCCGTGGTGATGTCGCCCTCGGGCCGTCTCCAATCCACGCTCCCGGCCCCGGTCTTCCCGGACCCCGCCCCACGGCAGTGGCGCTGGCCGGTGGCCGCCCGGGTCGAGCCCCGCTCCCCCGGCTCGGCCGAACGGGTCGTACGGGTGCTGCTGTGGACCCGTACGGCGGGACAGTCCCCGTGGATCTACGGGGTGCCGACGGCGACCGAGGTCGCCACGCTGTCGCTGCCCGATCTGCGGCTGGAGGGGATCACGACGGTGCTGGACCAGGGGTCGGTCGCCGATCCGGCCCGGCGGGTGCTGTTCGGTACGACGGCCGTGGACGCGGGCGACTGGACGTACGTCTTCGGCGGCACCGACGCCCAGGCCGCCTCCCGGCCGACCTCGCACGCGTATGTCGCCCGGGTGCCGCGCGGCCGGCTCGGGGAGCCGGGGGCGTGGGAGTACTGGGACGGCTCGCGGTGGGCGGTGCGGGGGCGGCCGGCGGCGGTGCTCGGGAACGGGGCGGACAAGGGGGTCGGGAGCGCGTTCACCGTCGTACGCGATGGTCGTACATACGTGCTGTTCACCATGGCGGCCGGGACCGCGGGGCTGACGACCGTCACCGCGTACTGGGCCTGCTCCCCCACCGGGCCCTGGCACGGGCCGACCAAGGGCTTCAGCCCGTCGCTGCCGGACGGCGGGGTCGCGGCGTACAACCCGCAGGCGCACGACGCGGTCGACGGTGACCGGCTGGTCCTCAGTTACGACGTCAACTGGCTGGACGCCGACGCGGCCTCCGCGCAGCTGAACATCACGCGGAACGTGTCCCTGTACCGACCGCGGTTCGTATCGCTTCGTCTCGCTGCTCCGTGACCGCCGGCTCCACCGGGTCCTTGGCCCGGCGTTTGGCGATGACCGCGCAGACCATGAGCTGCATCTGGTGGAACAGCATCAGCGGCAGTACGGCGAGGGAGGCCTCGGCGCCGAACAGGACGCTCGCCATGGGCAGTCCGGAGGCGAGGGACTTCTTGGAGCCGGCGAACTGGATGGCGATCCGGTCCGCCCGGTTGAAGCGCAGGGCCTTCGCGCCGTACCAGGTGAGCAGCAGCATCACCGCGAGCAGCACGGCCTCGACGACGAGCAGACCGGCGAGCCGCAGCGGGCTGCCCTGGCTCCAGATCCCGCGCACCATGCCCTCACTGAAGGCTACGTAGACGACGAGGAGGATCGAACCGCGGTCGACCAGGCCGAGGATCTGCTTGTGGCGGGTGATGAAGCCGCCCGCCCGTCTCCCACCACCACCCTGCCTGACGCGCTTCGCGCGGCCCCTCTTGATTCCGCAGCGGCGGGCGAGCTGCCCCGCGAGGAACGGCACCAGCAGTTGGAGCACGATCTTCAGCACCGAGTCCGCGGAGAAGCCGCCGACGCTGCCGCCCAGCAGGCTCGCCGCGAGCAGCGGGGTGATGACGATGCCCGCGAGGGAGGAGAAGGAGCCCGCGCAGATCGCGGCGGGCACGTTGCCGCG
Source organism: Streptomyces sp. DSM 40750 (assembly GCF_024612035.1). Lineage (GTDB taxonomy): Bacteria > Actinomycetota > Actinomycetes > Streptomycetales > Streptomycetaceae > Streptomyces. The sequence continues at coordinate 9,375,247 of NZ_CP102513.1, read as the reverse complement.
GGCCATCGAGGTGAAGGCGATCGACGACTGGATGGTCGACGGGACGAGGGTGAGGAAGAGCAGACCGGTGTAGAGGGAGTGGTTCAGGAACACCGGTTCGAGGCCGCGGGCGGCCAGGCCCAGCAGCGGGAAGACCACGAACGTGCAGGCCAGGACGGTGACATGCAGCCGCCAGTGCTTGAGGCCGTCCAGTGCCTCGCGGGTGGAGAGCCGGGCGCCGTAGAGGAAGAAGAGGAAGGCGATCGCCGCCGTGGACGCGCCCGACGCGACCTCGGCGGCCGAACCCCGCGCCGGGAGGAGCGCCGCGAGGCCCACTGTCCCGAGCAACAGCAGGATGTACGGGTCGATCGGCATCCAACTCGGCCACTGCAGGCGTTTCACGGTGCTCCACTTACTGGTTCGACTTACTGGTTCGACACTGACTGGTTTCGATCTTGTTCGGGCACAGAACGTGCCTCTCCATGGTCCTCCCGAACACGCCGATCGGGAATCCGGCATACCACTCTCACTGTCATCACGTTCCCCGATATCCGGGCGGGCGGTGAGCGCCTAGGCTGAGGAGCGTGTACGACCCCTCCCATCTGCGTACCTTCCTCGCCGTGGCCCAGACCCTGAGCTTCACGCAGGCCGCCCGGCGGCTGGGGCTGCGTCAGTCCACGGTCAGCCAGCATGTGCGCCGACTGGAGGACGCGACCGGCCGGCAGCTGTTCTCGCGGGACACGCACTCCGTGGAGCTGACGGAGGACGGCGAGGCGATGCTCGGCTTCGCCCGGCGGCTGCTGGAGGTGCACGAGCAGGCGACGGCGTTCTTCACCGGGACCCGGCTGCGCGGGCGGCTGCGGTTCGGCGCGTCCGAGGACTTCGTGCTCACCCGGCTCCCGGAGATCCTGGAGTCCTTCCGGCACGACCATCCCGAGGTGGACCTGGAGTTGACCGTCGAGCTGTCGGGCACGCTGCACGAGCAGCTCGCGGCGGGCAAGCTCGACCTGGTGCTGGCGAAACGGCGCCCGGAGGACCCGCGCGGTGAACCCGTCTGGACGGACCGGCTGGTGTGGATCGGCGCGGAACGGCTCCGTCTGGATCCCGACCGTCCGGTCCCGCTGATCGTCTATCCGCCGCCGGGCATCACCCGCGCGCTGGCCCTGGAGGCGCTGGAGCGCGAGGGCCGCGCCTGGCACATCGCCTGCACCAGCGGCAGTCTCAACGGCCTCATCGCGGCCGCCCGCGCCGGCCTCGGCGTGATGGCGCATTCCCGTCGTCTGGTGCCCCCCGGCCTGGTCCGCGTCCCGGAGCGGGCCGGACTGCCGGAACTCGGCGAGGTCGACTTCGTCCTCGTCCACGGCCGCCGCCCGGGAGCCGCGTCGAGCGCGGCGGACGCCCTCGCCGCGGCGATCCTCTCCGGCGGCGACCGGCTCCACGGCCGGGCGTGAGGGGCGTCAGCCGCTTGGCGGGGAGCGTGGCATGAGGGTGTGACGGGAAAGGCCGCCGTCGCGCTGTACGAATGTCGGTGCATGTTCGACCGGCACCGCTGGGGCCGGGCGTGAAGCGGCGCTTCCCGGCCCCATCGGTGCGGCGGAGGTGAGCGGTGTCGGGGTTTCCTCAGGCCAAACCGTGTTCCCGCGGCCACGGACGGTAATCGGAGCGTGCGGGTTCGGTAGAGATTACGGTGCGGGAACGGACTCCGTCGCCAGGAATTGCGCCGGATACCTCCCCGTCCGCGTCATTTTTCGGCGCCGACCCGCGCCGTGTGCAGCCATGCGCCCCCTCCGCAACCCCTCCCGCCCGTTCCCCCGGTGAGGTAGCTTTCACGCGCTGTGCGGAGCGCCACGAGGAGCGGGTTTGCGCGAGTTCACCAACCCCCCGTTGGCGTCGGCGCCGCCGGTGGGCGGCCTGGCCGACGTCGTCTTCGAGTACGCCCAGGAGGACCCGACATACATCGCGCTCGGCCGCAAGGACGAGCTGGGCGAGTGGCGTGATGTGACCTCCGCGGAGTTCCGCGACGAGGTTCTCGCGCTGGCCAAGGGCCTGCTCACGCAGGGCATCCGGTTCGGCGACCGGGTCGCCATCATGTGCCGTACGCGCTACGAGTGGACCCTCTTCGACTACGCCCTGTGGACCGTCGGCGCCCAGGTCGTCCCCGTCTACCCGACGTCCTCGGCCGAGCAGGTCTTCTGGATGCTGTACGACGCCCAGTGCACGGCGGCCATGGTCGAACACGAGGACCACGCGATGACCATCGCCACGGTCATCGACCGGCTGCCCCAGCTGCGCCGGCTCTGGCAGCTGGATGTGGGCGCGGTGCAGGAGCTGTACGAGTCGGGCGCGCACCTCGACGACGAGGTGGTGCACCGGCACCGGCGGGCGGTGACGCCCGAGTCGATCGCGACGATCATCTACACCTCCGGTACGACGGGCCGCCCCAAGGGCTGTGTCATCTCGCACGCCAACTTCATGGTCGAGGCGGACACGGTCATCGAGCGCTGGGCGCCGCTGTTCAAGTCCCGCAAGGGCGACGAGGCGGCGACGCTGCTGTTCCTGCCGCTCGCGCATGTCTTCGGGCGGATGGTGCAGGTCGCCGGGATCCGCGGGAAGGTGAAGTTCGGTCATCAGCCGCAGCTCAACGCGGCCGTCCTGCTGCCGGACCTCGCCGCCTTCAAGCCGACCTTCTTCCTCGCGGTGCCGTACATCTTCGAGAAGGTCTTCAACGCGAGCCGCCGCAAGGCCGAACGGGAGGGCAGGTCCGGCCCGTTCGAGAAGGCCGTCGAGGTCGCCGTGAAGTACGCGGACGCGATGGAGGCGAGGGCCTGGGGCATCGGGCCCGGCCCGTCGGCGGGCCTGCGGATGCAGCACCAGTTCTTCGACAAGGTCGTCTACGGCAAGATCCGGGAGGCGATGGGCGGCCGCATCAAGTACGCGATGTCCGGCGGCTCGGCGATGGACCGGCGGCTCGGGCTGTTCTTCGCGGGCGCCGGCATCCATATCTTCGAGGGGTACGGCCTGACGGAGTGCACGGCGGCCGCGACCGCCAACCCGCCGGAGCGCACCCGGTACGGCACGGTCGGCCAGGCCATCCCGGGCATGACCGTGCACATCGCGGAGGACGGCGAGATCTGGCTGCGCGGCCCCAATGTCTTCCAGGGCTACCTCAACAACCCCAAGGCCACCGACGAGACCTTGCACGAGGGCTGGCTCGCCACCGGTGACCTGGGCTCCCTCGACGAGGACGGCTATCTCACCATCACCGGGCGCAAGAAGGAGATCCTGGTGACCTCGGGCGGCAAGAGCGTCTCGCCCGCGATCCTGGAGGAGCGGGTGCGCGACCATCCGCTGGTCGCCCAGTGCATCGTCGTCGGCAACGACCGGCCGTACATCGCCGCCCTCGTCACCCTGGACTCCGAGGCCGTCGAGCACTGGCTGCAGATGCACGGCAAGCCGAAACCGGAACCGGCCGAGCTGGTGCGCGATCCGGAGCTGGAGACCGAGGTGCGGCGGGCGGTGGTCGCCGCCAACACCCTGGTCTCGCAGGCCGAGTCGATCCGTACGTTCCGGATCCTCGCGCACCAGTTCACCGAGGAGCACGGCCTGTTGACGCCTTCGCTGAAGCTGAAGCGGAAGGCGATCGAGAAGGCGTACACGACCGAGGTGGAGGCGCTGTACCGGGCGTGAGACCACTCGGGCCGGCCGTCCCCGCGGCGGTCAGACCAGTTGGTATCCCCGCATGTTCCGCAGCAGCATGTGGCAGTTCTGCAGGGAGCCCGAGGTGTCGCCGAGGGAGCGGTAGATGCCCCACTTGGGGCGCAGCCGGTCGGCGAGGAAGGTGTCGACGCCGGTGCGGGTGACGTCGACGAGGGTGGTCGAGCCCTTCTTGAGGATCCAGCGCACCGAACCTGCCGAGCCGTTGCCGACCTTGACCTGGAAGTCCACGTCGACCCAGGAGTTGTGCAGGGGTGTCAGGTCGGTGCGGCCGACGAGGATGTCGTCGATCGGCAGCTTCAGCTCGATGGTCTGCGCGCCGTTCACCCGGCGCAGGGACTGCACGACGAGGGGCGAGGTTCCGCTGCCCGGCTGCTTCATCTGCATGATGTGCGTGAAGCTGGTGGTCGCCTTCAGCGAACTCGGTAGGTACATCCCGTAGGTGACCCGCCAGGTCTGGCCCTCGGTCCAGCGCAGGAAGCCGCTCCCCGTGCGCAGGCCGGTGACCTCCTGGCGCTGGCGGTCGGTCGAGGTGTCACGGTCGACGGTGTGCATGTCGAACCGCCAGGTGTCGCCGGTGGCGTAGATGTGCGGCGCGGCGGAGGTGTGCGAGTCGGCGCGGTCGTCCTCGATGGTCTCGAAGGCGCGGAGCCCGTCGGCGTTCGCCGACGGGGACCACTTCAACTGCCAGGAGGCGGCGTGCGCGGCGGGGGCCGGGAGCCCGACGGCCGCGGCGGCGGCACCGCCGAGCGCGGCGCCGAGGAGGTTCCTTCGGGTGGGGGTCATGAGCCATCCATTCACGTATGTGACCAGAATTCACCGACGTGCGTTGCGGCAGAGGACAGACTCCATGGGTGACCGTACTCGGTCAATGGTCCAGACCGATACTCTGGAACTGCCGGGTCCATTTCCGGCCAATCTGCGATTCGGGCCGCGAGCAGTCCGCTGCTGAGGAATGCATCGCGGGCCGTGATCGTTGACGATGGGAAGCACCACCCGACGACTTAAGGATCGAGAGCTCGTGAGCAGCAAGGTCCCCCCGATCATCCTGAACAACGGCGTCGAGATGCCCCAGCTGGGCTTCGGCGTGTGGCAGGTGCCGGACGACGAGGCCGATCAGGCGGTCACGACCGCGCTGGAGGCCGGCTACCGCAGCATCGACACGGCCGCGATCTACGGAAACGAAAAGGGCACCGGCAAGGCCATCGCCGCTTCCGACGTCGCCCGCAAGGACCTCTTCGTCACCACCAAGCTCTGGAACAGCGATCAGGGCTACGACTCCACCCTGCGCGCCTTCGACGAGTCCCTGGAGAAGCTCGGCCTGGAGTACGTGGACCTGTATCTGATCCACTGGCCACTGCCGGCCCGGGGCACGTTCGTCGACACGTACAAGGCGTTCGAGAAGCTGTACGCCGACGGCCGCGTGAAGTCCATCGGTGTCTCCAACTTCCTTCCGGAGCACCTGGAGACGCTGATCGAGGCCACGAACGTCATCCCGGCCGTCAACCAGATCGAGCTCCACCCGCATCTGCAGCAGCACGCGTCCCGCGAGTACCACGCCGAGCAGGGCATCGCCACCGAGGCCTGGTCGCCGCTCGGCCAGGGCCAGGGCCTCCTGGAGGTCCCGGCGATCATCGCGATCGCGCAGAAGCACGGCCGCACCCCGGCCCAGGTCGTCCTGCGCTGGCACCTCCAGCTGGGCAACGTGGTCATCCCCAAGTCCGTGACCCCGTCCCGCATCAAGGAGAACATCGAGGTCTTCGACTTCTCCCTGGACACGGAGGACATCGCCGCGATCAGCGCGCTGAACGAGGACCGGCGGATCGGCCCGGACCCGGTGACCTTCAACCAGGCCTGAGACGGGGCCCACGGCTGACGCCTGCTCGCGGAGAGCACGGAGAGCACGGAGACCGCCCGCCGGATGAGTTCCGACGGGCGGTCTCGTGCGTCCGCGAACGGGCCTGATCCCGGTTCCTGACGGCCGTGGCCGTGGTCTCAGTCCCTGACGACCCGTGGTCTCAGACCCTGACGGGCCCGTGGTCTCAGTCCCTGACGGCCCGTGGTCTCAGACCGGCTGCCCGATCGGTCGTACGACCACGGTGTTGATGTCGACTCCGGCCGGTTGCCGGATCGCCCAGACGACGGAGTCGGCGATCTGGTCGGCGGTGAGGAGATGGCCGGGCGGGAGGCTGCCGTAGGCGTCCCAGAAGGGGGTCTCCACACGGCCGGGCGCGATCAGGGTCACGCCGACACCCCACTCGGTGACCTGTCGCCGGGTGTTCTCGGCGAGCCCGGTCACGGCCCACTTCGTGGCCCCGTAGATGTTGCCGGGCCCGTGGATGAAACCGGCGACGCTGCCGACCAGCATGATCCGCCCCCGGGTCTCCTTGAGGGCGTCGATGGCGGCCCGGATGAGCAGGGCCGGGCCCAGCACATTGGTCAGCACCATCTCCGTCCACCCGGCGGGGTCCCCCTCGGCGACGGTGTCGTGCGTGCCGAACCCGGCGTTGGCGAGGACGGTGTCGATCCGCCCGAACTCCTTCAGCGTGGCGTCCACCGCCGCCTGGACGTCCGCGTACTCGGCCGCGTTCCCCGGAAGGGTCAACAGCCCTTCCGGCTCGCCGAGTTCGGCGGCGAACGCACGCAACCGCTCCTCCCTGCGCCCGGTGACGGCCACCCGGTGACCGTCGTCGAGCAACCGCCGGGCGACGGCGGCTCCGATACCGGTGCCGCCGCCGGTGATGAGCGCGACTGGTGCCTCGGACATGACTACCCCCATAGAACTCCGGTCGGCCGTCCGGACTCTGGCCGACGAGGGGAGTCCACCACTTGAAGCGCTCTCGAAGTCAAGGGCCGCCGGGCGAGGCCCACCCCGACGTCACAACTGGGCCACGTGGACCGTGTGGGCCGCGAGGACGAAGAGGTCCGCGCGGTGGTGCAGGCTCGACTTGTCGTCGGGGTCGAGGAGGCGGTCGATGGTGGAGAGGTCGGAGGCGTCGAGGAAGTCCGCGAGAATTCCCCGGCCGCGCTGGAACGAGGCAAGGGCGTAGGCGCGGGCGGCTTCCGGCACCGGGGCCGGGATGTCGAGGAGGAAGGTGCGCGATGTGGCGCCGCGCAGGCCCGCGGCGGTGAGCAGGCCCGGCCAGTCCTCGGTCTCCGCGACGCTGCCGGGCAGCGCCGCCCGCATCTCGGCGAACCACAGCTCCTCCGCCGCGTCGATCCGGGACTGCAGTCCGGGGCGGCCGATGCCGATGACACGCGGCAGGAAGCGGCTGGGCAGGCCGCCCTCGACGAGCGCCAACGTGCCGCCGGGTGCGAGGCGTTCGGCGAAGGCGGCGAGAGCCGCGCGCTGGTCGCCGAGGTGGTGCAGGCTGCGGCTCGCCCAGATCAGATCGGCGGGGTACTCCAAGTCACCGAGCCCGTCCGGGAGTTCTGCCTCCAGGATGCCGAACCGGTCGGCGATCCCCAGGCGTTCGGCGCGGGCGCGGGCCCGCTCCAGCAGGGGCCCCGAGCCGTCCAGGGCGACGACCCGGGCGCCCGGGAACTCGTCGGCCAGCAGACAGCTCACCACCCCCGGGCCGCTGCCGACGTCGACGACCAGCCCCGGCTCGGGCTGCCGTTCGGCCACCCAGGCCGCGGCCTGCCGGTTCAGCGGCGCGAAGAGCTCGGCCTGTCCCTCCAGATGATCGGCCAGCTCGGCCCAGTCGATGTCGGTGTCATCGTGATGCCCGTGCCCGTGCCCGTGGCCGTGGCCGTGCTCCTGCTGCCCCTGGCCGTGGTGGTGCTGTCCCATGACGGTGAGCCTCTCTTCCGGGTGCCGTCAGCCTGCTCCGACGCACCCGAGAACGGCTACTTCTCTTGCCGTCTCGGCAAATTCTCCATGCCGATTCAGTCGTTTGCCGCCACCCGATAGATACACACGTTCGCGCCCGTGCCGCTGGTGGCCGTGGAGACCAGTTCCAGGGTGTGCTTGGCGCCGTCGTCGGGGAAGATCGTCTTTCCGCCGCCGAGGATGACCGGCATGACGATCAGGACGAGCTCGTCGGCCAGGCCCTCGTGGAGAAGCGTGCGGGCGAGGGTCGGACTGCCCATGACGAGCAGGTCGCCACCGTCGGTCTCGCGGAGCTTGCGGATGTGGGCGACGGCCTCCTCGCCCGGGATGCGCGTGGTGTTGTTCCAGGTCAGCTCGGAGTCGGCGAGCGTGGCGGACACGACGTACTTACGGATGGAGTTCATCCGGTCGGCGAAGGGGTCGCCCGCCCGGTCGGGCCATGCCCCGGCCATCGCCTTCCATGTGCGGCGCCCGTACAGCAGCGCGTCCGCCTTGTTCAACGCGGCGTCCCACGCGCCGCCCACGATCTCCGGGTCGAAGAAGGGGGACGTCCAGCCGCCGTGGGCGAACCCGCCCTCGGTGTCCTCGTCGGGGTGGCCGGGCGCCTGCACGACACCGTCCAGGCTCATGAACGCGCAGATCACGATACGCATGGGTCTCTCCTCGTCCTCTCACGGGCTTACCGCGATGAAGACCGCCGCGGCGCCCGGAACTCATCGCACCACCCACCTCCGCCATCGTGACGTGGCTCACACGACGACGCCACCGAAGCGAGGACTCTTCGGCGGCGGAGTTCCCGCTCCGCCAGGGGCCGGGGAAGCATGACTGACCCCTGGCGGACCGGTTCACCCGAGGGTGCTCACAGCGCGGGGTACGCGTTCTGCATCAGCTGCTGGAACTGGGCGGAGAACCAGTGCCCGGACAGCGGCGAATTCGGCAGGGCGCCGGACATGTTGTTGTTGTTGCGCGGGTTGCCCGTGTACGTCGGGTCGCACATGCGGTCGAAGCCCTTGCCCTCGTCGTTCTCGATGAACTGGCTGGAACCGTCGGACTCCCCCGGCGGCTTCATCCACACGTAGGCGTCGATCCCGGCCGCCGGGGCGGCCTGCGGGCGCTCGCCGAGACCCGCTCCGGACTGGTTGCACCAGTTGCCGGTGTTGAAGCGGCGGTCGTAGCGCCCGCCGTCGACGTACGTGTCGACGCTGGTCGTCGCGCCCGGTCCGGTGGGCCGTGCGGTGCCGCCCCAACCGTTGCGGGAGGTGTCGATCAGCATGCCGATGTTCGAGTTGAAGCCGACCGAGACCAGCTGGTTGCGGAAGGCCTGCGCGAAGGACAGCTCGTCGACGTAGCGGTTCCAGTCGACCCACTTCGACTCGCGGACCGACTTGCCGGCCACGTTGTCGTTGATGGTGAAGTTGTTCTCCTTCAGGGCGCTGTAGTTCGCCGTGTTGGTGATGAAGCCGTGGACGTCGTTCACCGTGGCGCCCTCGGCGGTCGCCGCCTCCTTGAAGGTGGTCGCGGAGGCACCGAAGTTGTCGTCCCAGCCGATCCAGCCGTGGTGGCCGGCGTCGACGTAGTTGTAGACGTTCCCCACGTCACCGAGCTTGTTGAGCGCGTAGCCGACGCCCTTGACGTAGTTGCCGTTGGTCTTCATCACATCGCACTCGGGAGTGGCCGTCGGGCGGCTGCCGGTGTTGGTGACGAGGTTGGGCAGCGAGTCGATCTCGACGGTCGTGACGATGCGCAGGGAGGCGTACTTCGGGTCGGCGAGGATCGCCTTGATCGGGTCGATGTACTGCGTCTTGTACTTGTCGATCTCCGTGGGACCCAGCTCGCCGTTGGAGGCGAGGGCCGCGCAGTCACGGCCGGGCAGGTTGTAGATGACCAGCTGGACGACGAGCTGGTCGGAGCCCTTCTGCCGCAGCGCCTCGTCGAGGTGGTCGCGCAGCCCCATGTTGTTGCCCACGCCCTCGATGGCGGCGGTCCGGTCCAGCCACACACCTGTGGGCTGGCTGGAGATCCGGCTGCCGCCCGGCTCGGCGGCGGCCTTCGCGGACCACTCGGGGTTCACGTACACCTTGGCGCCGGAATACGGGTTGTCGACCCTCGCGTTCGGCGTGCCCGGGTCCGGCGGATCCGTGGGTCCGCTGCCGCCGTCGTCGACGTTGCAGGTCACGCCGTCGAGCGTGAAGGTCGTCGGGAGGGCGTTGGTGCCGCTGTGGGTGGCGTTGAAGCCGAAGCTGACCGAACCGCCGGTCGCCAGCGTGCCGTTGTACGTCTCGTTCGCGGCGGTCACCGATGTGCCGCTCTGCGTGATCCGGGCGTTCCAGCCGTTGGTGACCGTCTGGTTGCCCGCGTACGACCACTTAACGGACCACGACGACTTCGCGGCGCTGTTGTTGGTGATCGTGACGGCGGTGGTGAAGCCGGTGGACCACTGGTTCTGCACCTTGTAGTCGACCGTGCAGGGGATCGCCTTGGCGCCGACGTCGTCGGGGACGGCCGCGATCGCGGTCCCGGCGGCGCCGGCGACCAGCGCCATCGCCGCGAGCAGTGCTGTTCTGGTACGGCTCATGAGTGCGGGTTCCTCTTCCGTAGTGGGGTGTACGAGGAGGAGTCGTCGCGCTGTCGCCGAGGCGAGTAAAAGACCTGAACGCTGGGGGGTGTTCTCTGAGCGTCCCTCGCAGCTCGGACGCGCCTGGGGCGAACGCGTCGACTGATGGAACCGCTCCCACTGGTGTGGGTGAAGGTAGCGCCAAGTGACGGTAAAAGACAGAGGTGTTGCGTTATTGCGCGGGACGAATCTTTTCGTTTCATCGAATCTTTTCGACTCTTCAAGCACCTTGACCCCTTGCACCCCGCTCCTCAATATGGGAGCGCTCCCACTGGTTCAAGGCTTGTTGTTGCTGCTCCGCCCCCACCTTCGTAAGAGCCGCACGGAAGGAACCAGAGCATGCACCCCAGACGGAGACGCCGTGCCACGCGGCGCCTGTGGACCGCCGTGGTCGCGGCCCTCGCCCTGCCCTTGACGATGCTGAGCACGGGTTCGACTCCCGCCAGTGCGGCGGCAGTTGCCTGCAACGTCGATTACAAGACCAGTGACTGGGGCTCGGGTTTCACCGCCGAGCTCACGATCAGCAACCGGGGCACCGAGGCCATCAGCGGCTGGACCCTGACGTACGACTACGCGGGCAACCAGACGCTCACCAACGGCTGGAGCGGCACCTGGTCGCAGTCCGGCAAGACGGTGACGGCTCGGAACGCGTCCTGGAACGGCACGATCGCCGTCGGGGCCGCGGTGACCACCGGCGCCCAGTTCACGTACAGCGGTACGAACGCGGCGCCGACCGGCTTCGCGATCAACGGCACCGCCTGTGTCGGGGCCCATCAGCCACCGATCACGGTGCTGACCAGCCCGGCCCCGGGCGCGGTGTACTCGCAGGGTGACGCGGTGCCGATGGCGGCCACCGCCGCCGCGGCGGACAACGCGACGATCTCCAAGGTCGAGTTCTACGACGACACGACGCTGCTGGGCACGGACACGACGTCGCCGTACACGTTCTCGGCCACCGGTCTGTCCGTGGGCAGTCACTCGCTGGTGGCCAAGGCGTACGACAGCCTCGGCGCCTCCGCGGACTCCACGCCGGTCGGCATCACGGTCGCCTCGGGTCCCGCCGTGGTGGTCTCGCCGACCCAACTGGGCGTGATGCAGGGCGAGTCGGGCACGTACGACGTGAAACTTTCGACACAGCCGTCGGGCAGTGTGACGGTGACGACCGCGCGGACGTCCGGCAACACCGGGCTCTCCGTGACGGGCGGCGCGTCGCTGACCTTCACGTCGTCGAACTGGAACACCGCGCAGAAGGTGACCATCGGCGCCAACGGCTCCGGCACCGGTTCGGCGGTCTTCGAGTCGACGGCCACCGGACACGCCAAGGCCGCGGTGACCGTGACGCAGCTGGCGGCGGCGGGCGAGTACGACGCCCGCTTCCTGGAGCTGTACGGCAAGATCACCAACCCGGCGAACGGCTACTTCTCCCCCGAGGGCATCCCGTACCACTCGGTGGAGACGCTGATCGTCGAGGCGCCGGACCACGGCCATGAGACCACGTCGGAGGCGTACAGCTACCTCCTGTGGCTCCAGGCCATGTACGGCAAGGTCACGGGCGACTGGTCCAAGTTCAACGGCGCCTGGGAGATCATGGAGAAGTACATGATCCCGACCCGCGCCGACCAGCCGACCAACTCCTTCTACACGGCGAACAAGCCGGCGACGTACGCCCCGGAGCACGACACCCCCAACGAGTATCCGGCGCAGCTCAACACCGGTGTCTCGGTCGGTCCGGACCCCATCGCCGCCGAGCTGAAGAGCGCGTACGGCACGGACGACGTCTACGGCATGCACTGGCTGCAGGACGTCGACAACGTCTACGGCTACGGCAACTCGCCCGGCAAGTGCGAGGCGGGCCCGACGGACACCGGCCCGTCGTACATCAACACCTTCCAGCGCGGACCGCAGGAGTCCGTGTGGGAGACCGTCCCGCAGCCCACCTGCGACCAGTTCAAGTACGGCGGCACGAACGGGTACCTGGACCTGTTCACCGGTGACGCCTCGTACTCCAAGCAGTGGAAGTTCACCAACGCCCCCGACGCCGACGCGCGTGCCGTGCAGGCCGCGTACTGGGCGGACATCTGGGCCAAGGAGCAGGGCAAGGGCGCCGATGTCTCCGCGACCATCGGCAAGGCCGCGAAGATGGGCGACTATCTGCGCTACTCGATGTACGACAAGTACTTCAAGAAGATCGGGAACTGCGTGGGCGCCACGTCCTGCCCGGCCGGCACCGGCAAGGACGCCTCGCACTACCTGATGTCCTGGTACTACGCGTGGGGCGGTGCCACCGACACGAACGCCGGCTGGGCCTGGCGCATCGGCTCCAGCCACACGCACGGCGGCTACCAGAACCCGCTGGCCGCCCACGCCCTCGCCAACTACGCCCCGTTGAAGCCCAAGTCGACGACCGGGCAGGCGGACTGGGCCACGTCCCTGAACCGGCAGATCGAGTTCTACCGCTGGCTGCAGTCCAACGAGGGCGGCATCGCGGGCGGCGCCACCAACAGCTGGGCGGGGCGGTACGCCACTCCCCCGGCCGGGACACCGACCTTCTACGGCATGTTCTACGACGAGAAGCCGGTGTACCACGACCCGCCGTCCAACCAGTGGTTCGGCTTCCAGGCGTGGTCCATGGAGCGCGTCGCCGAGTACTACCAGCAGACGGGCAACGCGAACGCCAAGACGGTCCTCGACAAGTGGGTCGACTGGGCGCTGTCCAAGACGACGATCAATCCGGACGGCACGTACCGGATTCCGTCCACGCTCCAGTGGTCCGGTGCGCCCGACACCTGGAACGCGTCGAGTCCCGGCGCCAACGCGGGACTTCACGTCACCGTCGCCGACTACACCGACGACGTGGGGGTGGCGGCCGCGTACGCCAAGACCCTGACGTACTACGCCGACCGCTCCGGTGACGCCGACGCGGCCCGGGTCGCGAAGGCGCTGCTCGACGGCATGTGGGACCACCATCAGGACGGGCTCGGTGTCGCCGTTCCGGAGACCCGCGCGGACTACAACCGGTTCGACGACCGGGTGTACGTGCCGAGTGGGTGGACCGGGACCATGCCGAACGGGGACCCCATCAACGCGTCGTCGACCTTCGATTCGATCCGGTCGTTCTACGAGGACGATCCCGCGTGGTCGAAGATCGAGGCGTATCTCGCCGGTGGGGCCGCGCCGTCGTTCACGTATCACCGGTTCTGGGCTCAGGCGGATATTGCCTTGGCCATGGGTTCGTACGCGGAGCTCCTGGAATAGAGCCGCCAAGGTCGTATGACGGCTGACGGCCGTCTGTGGCTGGTCGCGCCCACGCGGCGGTAGCCGCACATGGACACAGCCCCGCGCCCCTTGCGGGCGCGGGGTTGCTGTGCCCTTTTCTGAGAACTTCCCCCACTCGTCAGGAGAGGACCCCCACGTTGCGAAGAACCCGCACCCTCACCACCGTCCTGGCCCTCGCGGCCGGCCTTCTCGCCGGATCCCCACCCGCGTTGGCCGCTGACAGGGCCGAGAAGTCGGTGTCCATCGCCGCCGACACCTACACCTGGAAGAACGCCCGTATCGACGGCGGCGGCTTCGTGCCCGGCATCGTCTTCAACCGCGAGGAGCAGGACCTCGCGTACGCCCGTACGGACATCGGCGGGGCCTACCGCTGGGTGGAGTCGTCGAAGACATGGACCCCGCTGCTCGACTCGGTCGGCTGGGACGACTGGGGGCACACGGGTGTCGTGAGCCTGGCCTCCGACTCGGTCGACCCCGACAAGGTGTATGTGGCGGCCGGTACGTACACGAACAGCTGGGACCCGGGGAACGGGGCGGTCCTTCGGTCGTCCGACCGGGGTGCCAGCTGGCAGAAGAGCAACCTGCCCTTCAAGCTGGGCGGGAACATGCCTGGCCGGGGCATGGGCGAGCGGCTGGCCGTGGACCCGAACCGGAACAGCGTGCTGTACCTGGGCGCGCCGAGCGGGAAGGGGCTGTGGCGGTCGACGGACTCGGGGGTCACCTGGGCGCAGGTGACGAACTTCCCCAACGTCGGCAACTACGTGGCCGACCCGTCCGACGCCAGCGGGTACTCCAGCGACAACCAGGGCATCGTCTGGGTCACCTTCGACGAGTCGACGGGCACGTCGGGGAACGCGACGAAGACCCTCTACGTCGGCGTCGCCGACAAGGACAACGCGGTCTACCGCTCGACGGACGCGGGCGCGACCTGGTCGCGGGTGGCCGGGCAGCCGACCGGCTATCTGGCCCACAAGGGCGTCCTCGACGCGACGAACGGCCATCTGTATCTGTCGTACAGCGACAAGGGCGGGCCGTACGACGGCGGCAAGGGCCAGTTGTGGCGGTACGCGACCGCGACGGGCACCTGGACGAACATCAGCCCGGTGGCGGAGGCCGACACGTACTACGGCTTCAGCGGGTTGACGGTCGACCGTCAGGATCCGGGGACGGTCATGGCCACGGCGTACAGCTCCTGGTGGCCGGACACCCAGATCTTCCGCTCGACGGACAGCGGCGCCACGTGGACCAAGGCCTGGGACTACACGTCGTATCCGAATCGCTCGAACCGCTACACGATGGATGTGTCGTCGTCGCCCTGGCTGACCTGGGGGGCGAACCCGTCGCCGCCCGAGCAGTCACCGAAGCTCGGCTGGATGACGGAGGCGCTGGAGATCGACCCGTTCGACTCCAACCGGATGATGTACGGGACGGGAGCGACGATCTACGGCACGGAGAACCTGGGTAACTGGGACAGCGGCGGCCAGTTCACCATCAAGCCGATGGTGCGGGGCCTGGAGGAGACGGCCGTCCTGGACCTCGCCTCTCCCCCGTCCGGCGCCCCGTTGCTGAGCGCCCTCGGGGACATCGGCGGCTTCCGGCACACGGATCTGACGAAGGTCCCGTCGATGATGTTCACCTCGCCGAACTTCACGACGACGACCAGCCTGGACTTCGCGGAGTCCAACCCGAACACGGTCGTCCGGGTCGGCAACCTGGACTCGGGCCCGCACATCGCCTTCTCCACGGACAACGGCGCCAACTGGTTCGCGGGCACCGACCCGTCGGGCGTGAGCGGCGGCGGTACGGTCGCGGCGGCCTCGGACGGCAGCCGGTTCGTGTGGAGCCCGGCGGGCGCGGGCGTGCAGTACACGACGGGCTTCGGAAATTCGTGGTCGGCGTCGAGCGGCATCCCGGCCGACGCGATCGTGGAGTCGGACCGGGTGGACCCGAGGACCTTCTACGGCTTCAAGTCCGGGAAGTTCTACGTCAGTACGGACGGCGGCGCGACCTTCACCGCGTCGAGCGCCACCGGCCTTCCCAGCGGCGACAGAGTCCGCTTCAAGGCGCTGCCCGGTGTGAAGGGCGACGTATGGCTGGCCGGCGGCGCGACGGACGGCGCGTACGGCCTGTGGCACTCGACGGACGGCGGCGCCACCTGGACCAAGCTGTCGGGCGTCGAGCAGGCCGACACGATCGGCTTCGGCAAGGCGGCGACGGGAGCCTCGTACCAGACCCTCTACACCAGCGCCAGGATCGGCGGCGTACGCGGCATCTTCCGCTCGACGGACAAGGGCGCGAGCTGGACGCGGATCAACGACGATGCCCATCAGTGGGGTTGGACGGGCGACGCGATCACGGGTGACCCCCGGATCTACGGCCGGGTGTACATCTCCACGAACGGCCGCGGGGTCATCTACGGCGACTCCTCCGACACGGGCGGCGGCAGCGGCGGTACGGATCCGGACCCCGGGCCTGGGCCGACGGGGGCCTGCGCGGTGACGTACAAGGTCACCAACGAGTGGTCGGGCGGCTTCCAGGCGGATGTGCGACTGTCCAACACGGGCACGAGCGCGTGGACCGGCTGGTCCCTCGGCTGGACCTTCCCGAACGGCCAGACCGTCGCCCAGCTCTGGAACGCCGACCACACACAGTCGGGTTCGGCGGTCACGGCCAGGAACATCGGCTGGAACGGCAATGTGGCGGCGGGTTCGTCGGTGAGCTTCGGCTTCACCGGCAGTTGGTCGGGGACGAACGGCAAACCGACCGCGTTCAAGCTCGGTGACCAGTCCTGCACGGTGACCTGACACTCCGGGCAGGACGAGGAGAGGGTGCGCGCCCGGGTCGGGCGCGCACCCTCTTCGAGCCACGTACACCTCGATATATAGACATGTTCATGACTGGCATGGAAAGTGGTTCCACACTGTTCTGCGCACGACTCGCCCGGAAGCCGCCGCAGAAGGAGCCCCTGTGCCGAACCACAGCCGAGTCACGCGTCGCCTCAGCCTGAAGACCGTCCTCGCCGCGGCGGTCCTGCTGCCCCTGTTCCGCACCGGGGTGTCCGCCGAACCCGCCGCCGCGGCGGAAGAACCCGTCAGCCCCCGTCTCGACCTGATGTCGTTCAATCTGCGCTACGCGAGCACCACCCGGCCCAACAGCTGGGCCGTGCGCAGGCCGGTGATGCGCGCACTGCTGCGGCAGGAGGCGCCCCATGTCATCGGTACCCAGGAAGGCCTCCACCAGCAGCTCCTCGACATCGAGGCCGACCTCGGCGCGAACTACCGCTGGATCGGCGCCGGACGCGCGGGCGGCAACCGGGACGAGTTCATGGCGGTCTTCTACGACACCCGCCGGCTCGCGCCCGTCGAGTACCAGCACTTCTGGCTCTCCGACACCCCGGAGGTGCCCGGCTCGAACACCTGGGGCGGCGGCTCCATCCGCATGGTCACCTGGGTCCGGTTCCGCGATCTGCGGGACGGCGGCGGACAGTTCTACGTCCTCAACACCCACCTCGACAACCTCAGCCAGTACGCCCGCGAGCGTTCCGCGGCGCTGATCGCCCAGCGCATCGCCGGGTTCGACCAGTCGCTCCCCCTCGTCGTCACCGGTGACTTCAATGTCGCGGCCCACAAGAACCCGGTCTACGACACGATGCTGGGTGCCGGACTCGTCGACACCTGGGACACGGCGGCCGAGCGCGGTGAGCTGTACGCGACCTTCCACGGCTACCGGCCGCTGACGCCCGGCGGCGACCGTATCGACTGGATCCTGGCCACGCCGGAGGTCACGGCGCACCGGGCCGCGATCAACACCTTCTCCCTGAACGGGCAGTTCCCCAGCGACCATCTGCCCGTACAGGCCTCGCTGACCCTGGGCTGAGCGAGGGGATCCGTCAAGGTCCGTCGGCGGGCCGGGTGGTGCCCGGCCCGCCGACGGACCGGTCGTCCTACGGTGTGTACACCGTAGGCCTGGGCGCCGTCGGCATCCCGTCGCCGATGAAGAAACCGGTGTGCGGGGGCTGGTTGTAGGCCGTGTTCTGCCAGGCCAGGCCCGTGCGGTACATCGGGTCGTGGAGCAGGGTCGTGATCTTGGTGCTGGTCTCGATCGGGGTCGAGTAGATCCGCAGGGCCGTGTTGCCGCTGGTGCGCCAGACGACCTCTTCACGCCAGTCGCCGAGGATGTCGCCGGACAGGGCGGGGGTGGCCTTGGTGCCGTTGTTGGAGGAGACCCCGGAGCCGGTCAGCAGGCGGGTGTCGGAGGATGTGCCGTATTTGTCGATCCGGGTGCCGTCGAGGAGTTCGCGGACCGGGTCGCCGTCCCACCAGGAGAGGAAGTTGACGGAGGAGGGCTCGCGGCCCTTCGTCGCGCCCGCCTCGTCGCGGATGGACGTGTCGGAGGCGGACCACATCTCCGGGCCGTCGTTGCCGGCGTGGATGTCCCCGGCCACGCCCCGGCCGTTGTCGCAGCAGGCGGCGAGCTGCCAGCGAACGGCCCCGTTCGCCGGGTTGATGTACAGCTCGGCGGGCTGGGAGGTGGACTCGGAGACCTTGAAGTACTCCAGGCCCGAGGTGGACGGGTCGAGGTCACCCAGGTGCTGCGCGTCCCCGTGGCCCGTCCTGGTGGTCCACAGGGCGTTGCCGTTGTCGTCCACGGCCATCGCGCCGTACACGATCTCGTCCTTGCCGTCGTTGTCGACGTCACCGACGGAGAGGCTGTGCGAGCCCTGCCCGTCATAGCCCCGGCCGCTGTTGGTGGAGGCGTTGGTGTCGAAGGTCCAGCGGCGGGTGAAGGAGCCGCCCCGCCAGTCCCAGGCGGCGATCACCGTACGGGTGTAGTAGCCGCGCGCCATGATCAGGGAGGGGCGGGCGCCGTCCAGGTACGCCGTCCCGGCGAGGAAGCGGTCCACACGGTTGCCGTACGAGTCGCCCCAGGACGAGACCGTGCCCCGGGCCGGGACGTAGTCGACGCTCTGCATCGCCCTGCCGGTCTGGCCGTTGAACATGGTCAGGTACTCGGGGCCGGACAGGATGTAGCCGCTGGAGTTGCGGTGGTCGGCGGAGGAGCTGCCGATGACCGCGCCGGTGCCGTCGACCGTGCCGTCCGCCGTCTTGGCGGCGATCTCGGCCTTGCCGTCGCCGTCGTAGTCGTACACCTGGAACTGCGTGTAGTGCGCGCCCGAGCGGATGTTGCGGCCCAGGTCGATGCGCCACAGGCGGGTGCCGTCGAGCTTGATCCCGTCGATGATCGTGTTGCCCGTGTAGCCGGACTGGGAGTTGTCCTTGGCGTTCGTCGGCTGCCACTTCAGGACGAACTCCAGCGCGCCGTCGCCGTCGAGGTCACCCACGGAGGCGTCGTTCGCCTCGTAGGTGTACGCGACGCCGTCCGGGGTGGTCCCGCCTGCGGGCGCGCTGATCGGCACGTCCTTGTAGCCGGTGCGGAGTTGGACCGCGTGCACCGAGTCGCCCTGCTCCACACCGCCCACGATCGCGCGGACCGTGTAGTCGGCCTGGGCGGGGGCGCCGGAGTGGAAGTAGTTGGTGGAGCCGGTGACCGGCGTCGAGTTGACCTTCGTGCCGGCCCGGTAGACGTTGAACGACACGTCGTTCGGGTCGGTGCCCAGCCAGCGCCAGCTGACCAGGTTGCCGCTGTCGACGTGCACACTGACCACGCCCCGGTCGAGGGCCTCGACCTGACGGGCGGTGGCGGCCTCGGCGGGCGTGCCGGTGAACGTGGTGAGTCCGACGGCGACGAGGGCCGCTGTCACAACCGAGCGCAGGGCTCGGCGTCTGTGGTGCCTCTGCGGGTGCTGCACGTGACGAACCTCCAGAAAGGACGGACGGGTTCCGCACTCTCAGTCGCCGCCGTCCCTGGCCACGTTGCCGTGTCTTTCGGCCAGTTCGGCCACGGTCCGGGCCGTTCTTCCGCGCAGCTCGGCCGGTTCCAGCACCTCGATGTCAGCGCCCGGACGCAGGAACTCACCGTGCGCGCGCCCGACCGACTCGATGGGCACTCCGGCCGTGGTCCACCCGCCGTCCCCTGTGCCCCCGTCGACACCAGCACCGCCCCGGAGAGGGTCACGCCCGGCGCCAGCCGCGCTCAGACCTTGCGGAACGCCCGCAGCGTGAACTCCGGGTCCGGGCGCGCCCGGTCCTGGTCGGGCAGCGCCGCGAGCCGTACCGCGAAGTCGTCGGCGAGAGGGTCGCCGGGCGGGAGGGTGACGAACCAGCCGCGGCGCAGGTCGGTGACGGTGCGGCGGGGGCTGCGGCCCTGGCCGCGTCCTCGAAAGCGGGCCTGTCCGGCTGCGCGCAGGCCGTGTTCGTCGGCGTACTTCTCTATGGCCGCGGCGGTGTCCATGACCGGCGCCCGGGGGCGCGGGGCGAGAACGGCGTCGATGTCGCTGCCCACGTTGTGGGAGGCGGCCTTGTCGACGGTGGTGACGTAGACGCCACCGGGGCGGAGCACGCGGGCGCACTCGCCGACCACGGTCCGTACGTCGTCGGGGCCGCCCAGCAGATGCAGCAGCCACACGCTGGTCACGGCGTCGAACCCCCCGTCACGGAACGGGAGTCGGCGGCCGTCGCCGATCACGACGGAGCCGGGCAGCCGGGCGGCGGCCCGGCTCGCCATCGCGTACGTGAGGTCGACGCCCGCGACCCGCATCCCGTCCCGCTCGGCCGCGAACCGCCGGGTCACGATCCCGGTGCCGCACGCGATGTCCAGCAGATTGCGGGTGCCCTCGGGGACGAGGCCGAGTACGGCGCGGGCGGCGGCCTCGGCCCGGGGCTCGCCGCCGCGCAGGACGTCGTAGTCGCCGGCCTCCTTGTCGTAGTCCAGCACCCGCCTCAGCCCGCCCCGTGGCCGGGCGCGAGCGCCTCCACCCTGCGGGCCAGCTCGAAGTCCTTCTCCGTGACGGCGCCGCCCGCGCTGTGCGTGCTGATGGTCAGCGAGACGGTGTTGTAGCCGAGGGTGAGGTCGGAGTGGTGGCCGAGCTCCTCCTGCGTCTGGGCGATGTGCACGACCATCGCGGTCGCCGCGAAGTGCGAGCCCAGCCGGTAGGAGCGGGCGATCCGGCCCCCGTCCAACGACCAACCGGGCAGCTCCGCCAGCCGGTCCTCGATCTCCTTCTGCGACAAGGGTTCGACGGGCATGGCCGACTCCTTCCGAGACGTCCCCTCCGTGACGTGCGGTCCCTCCCAGCCTGCCACAGCCCGGCCGCCGAGTCCCTGGTCAGGCGGTTCGCGACCGGATCCGTCCGTACGGGGTCAGTGGTCAGATCCGTACGCACTCCGCCGCGAAGTCGTCCGCCAGCACGGTGATCGCGGCGCGGCCCTCCGTCGCCGCCACCCACTCCTGGGGCAGGCCGTGGTCGCCGTAGTGGGCGCCGAGGATGTTGCCGCAGATGGAGCCGGTGGAGTCGCTGTCGCCGGAGTGGTTGACCGCGAGGAGCAGGGCCTCGGAGACACTGTGCGTCGCGAGGGCGCAGTACAGGCCCATGCCGAGGGCCTCCTCCGCGACCCAGCCGGCGCCGAGGGACTCGACCTTCTCGGCCGTGGGCGCGCCTTCGGCGGCCAGGTCGAGGGCGCGGGTCAGGGCGTTGGTGGTCTCCTCGTGGCCCGGGTGACGGGCGAGCAGCCGCAGGGTGCGCAACACGGCGCCCTCCAGGGACTCGTCGGCCATCAGGTACGCGACGATCGCGGCCAGGGCGCCGGCGGCGTAGTACCCCGTGGGGTGGCCGTGGGTCATCCGGGCGCCTTGCACGGCCCGCTCGAACGCGGTCTCGGCCGGGACGCGGGCCAGCCCGAAGGGGGCCGAGCGCATGACTGTGCCGCAGCCCTTGGAGTCCGGGTTGACCGGCCCGGGCCGCCCCGGCGGGACGGCCGGTTCGGCGTGGTACGGCTGGGCGAGGCCGGACAGGCAGGCGTTGCCGGGGGCGCGGCGGGCGTACAGCCAGCGCTGGGCGGCGAGGCCGGAGACGGCGCGCGGGTCGGGGCCGGACTGCCGCTGGGTGTCGAGCCAGCGGCCGTAGGCGCCCCGGACCAGGTCGGACCAGGCGCCGTCGACGCCCCTGAGCCGCTCGTGCTCGTGGGCCTGGTGGAGCCCCTCGACGGTGAAGAGGGTCATCTGGGTGTCGTCACTGACCCGGCCCACGACGCCCTCGCCGTCCGGCACGAGCCCGGTCACGCCGCGGTCGCCGTGCGTGGACCGGATGACCGGCAGCGAGGCGAACTCGATCGGATAGCCGAGCGCGTCCCCGACCGCGCCGCCCAGCAGGCACCCTCGTACCCGTGCCCGGTAGACGGCCGTCGCCTCCCAGGACGGGTTCCACGGGTTGTACACGCGCCACTCCTCGATCGCCTCGGCTACGTTTCTTCGTATGACCATTGTCCCGACCGGCACCTCGGGCCGTCCCACCACCCCTCCCGACCAGGGCGTGGGCCCGCTGTTGCGGGCCTGGCGGGAGCAACGGCGGGTCAGCCAGCTGGAGTTGTCGCTGCGCGCCGGTTCCTCCGCCCGGCACATCAGCTTCGTCGAGACGGGTCGTTCCCGCCCGAGCGAGGAGATGGTGCTGCGGCTCGCCGAGCACCTGGACGTACCGGTACGGGAGCGCAACGCGCTGCTCCTCGCGGCCGGTTACGCCCCGCGCTACCCGGAGACCCCGCTGGACGACCCGGCGATGGCCGCCCTGCGCGAGGGCATGGAGCGGCTGATCCAGGGCTACGAGCCGTATCCGGCGCTGGTGATGAACGCGACGTACGACGTCATGGCCGCCAACCGTGGCATCGCCATGCTGCTGGACGGCGTCCCCGAGTCGCTGCTCGTGCCGCCGCTCAACGCGATGCGGCTGACCCTCCACCCCGAGGGCCTGGCGCCGCGCATCCAGAACCTGCGCGCCTGGCGCGGGCACCTGCTGGAGCAGATGGAACGCCAGGTCGCGCTGCACCGCTCGAAGCCGCTGCGCACGCTGTACGAGGAGGTGGCGGGGTACCCGCTGCCGCCGGGGACACCCGACGCCGAGCCCGGCGAGGGTCCCGGTGCGGAGGCGAGTACCTACTTCGCGCTGCCGATGCGGATCGAGCACGAGGGCCGGGTGCTCTCCTTCATCTCATCGGTCTCGACGTTCAATACGCCCATGGACGTGACCGTGTCCGAGCTGGCCATCGAGACGTTCCTCCCGGCCGACCCGGCGACGGTCAAGTACCTTCACTCACTGATCGCCTGACGCCCGCTCAGGCCGCCGATCAGTTCCCGGTCGCCCGTACGGCGATGTACTGGACCGCCGCGAATCCGGCCACGGTCAGCGCCTGGAGCAGCGTCCACACCGCGCCCGCCGTGCTCGGCGTCAGCCACACGAGCAGGGCGACGAGGCTGAGGGCCGTCCAGGCGAGGTTGGCGTCGATCACGGCCCGTACGGGCAGCACGGGCGGACGTTCGCGCGAGGCCAGCAGGCCGACGCCGGCCGCGTACACCGCGAGAAAGACGCCGAGCGCGACAAGCAGTCCGGAGTCGACGCCGAGGAACCGGCCGAGCGGTCCGGCCGCGAAGAGATAGGCGAGCCCGTTCGCTCCGGTCACCACGGCGTCCACGGCCAGGAAGCGGCGCAGCATGGTCCGGGGGTCGGTGGTCCGGGCGAGCAGGGCGAGCTGGGTCGTGGACGCGGACATGGACATGGCAAATCACTCTCCGTCGAGGTCGCAGTCGGGATATCCGGCGGAGGGCCGGGAGGGCAGCCGCAAGGACGGCGGCGGAACACGGTCCCGGTTCCCGGACCGGAGCGCGTCGGCCCGGAACCCGTGACATCACCTTGCCGGGCGGGGTGTGCGGCGGTCGATTACCTCCGAAGTCATGGCATCCCCTACCCTGTGGGGTCGTCGCGGCGGAGGGTCGCCGGAATCGACGCGTCGATCTCTCCGGGGAGCGGGAAATCCGAGGCATCCCGTTCCGGCCGTCCCCGTGAGATGTCCACCGGAACATGACAGACTGTTCGCATACTTCGGCGCGTGGGGAGGCGTGGCGTGAGTGAGCGGCGGGCCGCGCCCACCGTGGGTCAGGTGGTGCTCGGAAGACGGCTGCAGGAACTGCGCGAGGCCGCCGGGCTCAAGCGTGAGGAGGCGGCACGCGTCCTGCGGGTGGCCCCGGCGACCGTACGGCGCATGGAGACCGCCGATGTCTCGCTCAAGATCCCGTACGTCCAGGTCCTGCTGACGACGTACGGCGTCGCGGAGCACGACGTCGCCGCCTTCGTGACGCTGGCCGAGGAGGCGAACAAGCCCGGGTGGTGGCAGCGGTTCCACGATGTGCTGCCCGACTGGTTCAGCGTGTACGTCAGCCTTGAGGGTGCGGCGCATCTGATCCGGCAGTACGAGCCGCACTTCGTGCCGGGGATGCTGCAGACGGAGGAGTACGCGCGGGCCGTGATGGAGGCCGGGACGGTCGGCCAGACGGGGCCCGAGACGATCGATCGCCATGTGTCGCTGCGGATGGCCCGGCAGAAGCTCCTCACCCAGGAGAAACCTCCGCACCTCTGGGTCATCATGGACGAGACGGCCCTGATGCGTCCGGTGAGCATCCGCTCCCAGGTGATGCGCGACCAGATCGACCGGCTTCTGAAGATCACCGAGAAGGACCACGTCACCCTCCAGGTCGCCGAGTTCGCCAGCGGGCCCCACCCGGGTACGTACGCCCCCTTCTCCCTCTTCCGCTTCGCCGAACCCGAACTCCCCGACATGGTCTACACCGAGTACCTCACCGGCGCCCTCTACCTCGACTCCCGCGGCGAGGTCGCCCTGCACCTCGAGGTCCTCGACCACATGGCCGCGCACGCGGCGTCCGCCGAGCACACGAGAGAGATCCTGGAGCGCTACCGCGACACGTACTGAGGCCCGGCCCGGCGGTGCCGAGCCGTCCAGACCCCGCGACCGCCCCTACGCCGCTCCCCCCTTCGTATCCTTGTCGTCGTCCACGATTTCCGCGTCGACCACGCCCTCTTCCTCGGAGGAGCCCTCGGCGGGGCCGGGGCTCGGTTCGTCGGCCGGGCTGCCGGAGGCGGCGGCCGCGTACATGGCCTGGCCCATGCGTTGGCTGACGGTCGCCAGTTTTTCCGTGGCGGTGCGGAGGGCGGCGGTGTCCTCGGGGGCTTCCAGGAGGCGCTTCACGTCGGTGATGGCGGACTCGACCTCGGCGCGGGTGTCGGCGGGGACGCGTTCCTCGTTGTCGCGGAGGAACCTCTCGGTCTGGTAGACGAGTTGCTCGGCCTGGTTGCGGGTCTCGGCGGCCTCGCGGCGCCGCCGGTCGTCGTCGGCGTACTGCTCGGCCTCCCGCATCATGCGGTCGATGTCGTCCTTGGGGAGGGCGGAGCCGCCGGTCACCGTCATCTTCTGTTCGCGGCCGGTCGCCAGATCCTTCGCCGACACGTGCATGATGCCGTTCGCGTCGATGTCGAAGGCCACCTCGATCTGCGGCACCCCGCGCGGCGCCGGCGGCAGTCCGGTGAGGTCGAAGACGCCCAGCTTCTTGTTGTACGCCGCGATCTCGCGCTCGCCCTGGTAGACCTGGATGCCGACCGACGGCTGGTTGTCGGCCGCCGTCGTGAAGATCTCCGAACGGCGGGTGGGAATCGTCGTGTTGCGTTCGATCAGCTTCGTCATGATGCCGCCCTTGGTCTCGATCCCCAGGGACAGCGGGGTGACGTCAAGGAGCAGCACGTCCTTCACGTCGCCGCGGATGACACCCGCCTGGAGCGCGGCGCCCACGGCCACCACCTCGTCGGGGTTCACGCCCTTGTGCGGGTCCTTGCCGGTGAGTTCCTTCACCAGGTCGGTCACGGCGGGCATCCGCGTCGAGCCGCCGACGAGGATGACATGGTCGATCACGGCGAGCTTCACCCCCGCGTCCTTGACGGCCTGGTGGAAGGGCGTCTTGCAGCGATCGAGCAGGTCGGCGGTCAGCTCCTGGAACTGAGTGCGCGTCAGCTTCTCTTCCAAGTGGAGCGGCCCCTCACCGGAGGCGGTGATGTACGGCAGGTTGATGGACGTCTCGGAGGAGCTCGACAGCTCGATCTTGGCCCTCTCGGCGCCCTCGCGCAGCCGTTGCAGCGCCATCTTGTCGTTGCCGAGGTCGATGCCGTACTGCCCCTTGAACTTCTTGACGAGGTACTCGACGACCCGCTGGTCCCAGTCGTCACCCCCGAGGTGTGTGTCACCGTTGGTGGCCTTGACCTCGATGACCCCGTCGCCGATCTCCAGGAGCGAGACGTCGAAGGTGCCGCCGCCGAGGTCGAAGACGAGGACGGTCTGCTCCTCGCCCCGGTCCAGGCCGTAGGCGAGGGCCGCGGCCGTGGGCTCGTTGATGATCCGCAGGACCTTCAGGCCCGCGATCTCCCCCGCCTCCTTGGTCGCCTGCCGCTGGGCGTCGTCGAAGTACGCGGGCACGGTGATGACGGCGTCGGTGACGTCCTCCCCGAGATACGACTCGGCGTCCCGCTTCAGCTTCTGCAGGACGCGCGCGGACAGTTCCTGGGCCCGGTAGCGGGTGCCGTCCACGGACCCCTGCTCGGGGAAGCGCCAACTCCCGTCCCCCATATGGCGTTTGACGGAACGGGCGGTGCGCTCCACGTTCGTCACGGCCTGCCGCTTGGCGACCTCGCCCACGAGGACCTCGTCGTTCTTGGCGAACGCCACCACGGACGGTGTTGTCCGCTGCCCCTCCGCGTTGGCGACGACGGTCGCTTCGCCGCCCTCCAGTACGGCCACCACCGAGTTCGTCGTACCGAGATCGATCCCGACCGCACGTGCCATCGCCGTCTCCTTCCCGCAAGGTTCCGCCAGGTGTGTTCCCACCTCCAGCACAAAACTTGAGTGGGCTCTTGTCAATGGGGCGTGCGGCGGTCTAGGAGCGTCTGCGGACCGCGTGCAGGAGGCGCAGTGTCCCGCTGACCGTGCCGAAGAGCAGGCGCCAGGACCACCGGTCGACCGCCGTGCCGACCGCGTTCGCCGTCACCACGGCGGCGTGCGAGACGGTGTGTTTCAGCAGCTTGCTGTCCTTCTCGCCGGTGTAGGTCTCCGCCGAGATCCGGCAGGCGTCGAGGAGTTCCTCGACGGTTTCCGGATCGACCTGCTCGGCGGGGCCCGGGTACCGCTTGCGGTAGAGCTCCAGGAAGCCGTCCGCGGCGCGGGCGCCACCCGCCTTCTGGTCGGCCTCGGCCTCTGCGGCGACACAGGGTAGCTCCTCGGCCACGATCAGCCGTTGCAGACCGGCGGCCACCCACATCGACGTCAGCGGAAGGCTGTCGGGCAGCTCGGCGTCGCCGCCGGCCGTGAGGAAGCCCAGCTCGGCGGGCTCCCCTTCGCGCCCGGTGGTGAACACCCCGGGCGGTTCTCCGGGACCCGCGATCTCCCTCAGCCGCCGCTCGACGGGCACCCCTTCCTCCGCGAGCCGCTTCAGCCACTTCGGGGCGAGCAGGACGTGGACGAGCCAGCCGGCACCGTCCAGTCGTCCCCACATCCAGTCGTTGGCCCGCCATGACCTCTTGAAGAAGGCGCCGAAGTGATGGAGTTGCAGACCGGTGAGCTTCGCGGCGGCGAGCCGGCGCGTCTCGTCGAGCAGGGTCCGGGTGTCGGCACTCATCTGCACCAGCTCCACGCGCTGGCGGGCGGCGGGCTCCTCCGGAAAGATCACGCGCTGGGCTGCGAGCAGATCGGCCAGCCGCCGGGCCACCTCATCGGCCGGCAGCGGACGCTCCGGATCGGACCCGGTCAGACAGGCCAGCAGAATCCGCCACTCCGCGTCCTCGTCCCCCGCGCCGCCCTCCGCCCCGAGAGTCAGCGACCGCGTCTCCAGAATGGCGGCGACCATCGTCGACCAGGCCTTCGTCAGCAGCCGCAGCTCACTCTCGGACGGCAGTTGCGCGGCGACGGCGTCCACCCAGCCGGGTGCCCGGGTCACGGCGCCCACGGGATCGGGGTCCGCCGGGGCGCCGCCCAGCGCCGTCTCCACGGCCGACCGGATCCGCGTACGCAGGATCAGATCGGTGCGGGCGGGCACGGCGGCGTGCACGCGTCCGACCCGTCGCTCCGCCTCCGCCCGTGTGTCCCCCGACGCCCCGACACAGCTCTCCCGGAGCAGCCGCAGCACGGTGGCCTTGGCCACGTCGAGCAGCGGCCGGCCGAACCGGCCCAGCGCGCGGAAGAGCGCGTCGCCCTCCGGCAGGGTCGCCGGCGGTGGATCGCCGCTCTCGATCACGGCGACCGCCGCGGCCGTCAACCGCTCCAGGTCCGCGCCGAAACCGACCGGTCGGCCGTTCGAAGTGGCTCCCCTGGCGATCAACTGGCCCAGGGTCTCGTCGGCGACCGTGCGGGCCAGGGCCCGGACATGGACGTCGCGGTGTTCCCGGTGGAGGTCGTCGCCGCCGAGGTCGGCGCCCCTCGCCGCCATCCGGGCGAGCCTCGTCTCGGCCCGCAGCCGGCTCGTGACGCGCGCGTTGTGGGCGGCGAGGGCGCTCAGCTCGGCGCTGACGGTCTGTGAGGTGACGACGCCGAAGACCTTCAGCAGCGTCGGACCCAGCGGCGGCACCGCGTCGGGCCGCGGGGGCGGGGTCGGGGCGGGGGAGCCGGACTCGCCGTCGGGCGACGGGACGACGTAGGCGAGGACCCGGCGCACCTCGCGGCTCGCCGGCCGGTCGAAGACCGCCTGCAGGGCCGGTCCGATCGGCCGGTTGGCCAGCAGCCCGCCGTCGGCGCAGAACTGCGTCCGGGGCAGCCGGGGCAGGTACGGGCTCATGTCGGGGCGCTCGTGCGTGGGGTCGCCAGTGGGGATGTACGCGGGCTCGAAGGCCACGGGGTAGGAGGCGCTGGAGCGGGCCGCCCGGGCGAGCGGTCCGAGCACCCGGTCGTCGGCGAGATCGGTGGAGGTGAACCGGAACAGTCCCCGGTGGTCGGTGTCGCGGAGGACGCTGCCGTAGTCGTCCCGGAAGGGGCGCGGCATGCCGTCCAGGAGTGTGGTGGTGATGAAGACCTGGGTGGGATCCGGGTCGCCGCCCGTGTGGAC
The DNA here is from genome assembly GCF_024612035.1 of Streptomyces sp. DSM 40750. Lineage (GTDB taxonomy): Bacteria > Actinomycetota > Actinomycetes > Streptomycetales > Streptomycetaceae > Streptomyces. The sequence continues at coordinate 9,346,793 of NZ_CP102513.1, read as the reverse complement.
GCCGCCGTCGAGCCCGTCGACGGGTGCCCCGAGCACCGCCCGCAGCCCTTTGTCCAGCCCTTTCAGCAGGCCGTCCTCGCCCTTGAGGAGGGACGTCGGCGCCGGCTCGGAGAGGTCGCGCAGCAGACTGCCCAGCGCCCCCTCGTCCAGCCACAGCGACCGCAGTCCGCCCAGGTCGCAGCCGCGTCGGTTGGCCAGTCCGAGGACGGCCGCGTTGATCCCGCCGGCGCTGGTGCCGGAGAGCACGTCGACGCTGACGTCGAGCCGCAGCAGATCGAGCAGCTGCTTGTAGCGGGCGCGGACGAGTCCGTCGGGCGAGTCCGTCGGGGCCGCACGCGCGGCCGTCGTCAGAAGGTTGAGTTCCCTGGCCACGCCGCCCATCCACACGGCGAGGCTGAGGCCGCCGGTGAAGGCCACCGCCAGCCGAAGCTCCACGTCGGCTCCGGACCGTTCGTCGTCACCCATGCGCTCAATGTGCTCGCTACGGGCCACCCGCGCATCCGGGACGGCGGCGTCCGCTCGGGAGCCGTATCACCGCGACAGCCGGACAAGTGCCCTGGAGAGGCGACCTGTCCGGCGTCGGGACCCGCGGGTCAGGCCAGTTCGGCCGTCAGGGTGATGGTCGTGCCGGTCAGGGCCTGGCTGACCGGGCAGTTCTTCTTGGCGCCCTCGGCCGCCTCCTGGAAGCCGGCCGCGTCCAGGCCGGGGACCTCGCCGCGGACGGTGAGGTGGATGCCGGTGATGCCCTCGCCGGGCTGGAACGTCACGTCGGCCTTCGTCTCCAGCCGGGTGGGCGGGGTGCCCGCGCCCGTGAGGCCGTGGGAGAGCGCCATGGAGAAGCAGCTGGAGTGGGCGGCCGCGATCAGTTCCTCGGGGCTGGTCTTGCCGTTCGCCTGCTCCGCGCGCGACGGCCACGACACCGGCTGCGAACCGATGCCGGAGGAGTCGAAGGTGACGGTGCCGCTGCCCTTGAGGAGCTCGCCCTCCCAGACCGTGTGTGCGGTGCGCGTGGTTGCCACGATGAGTCCTTTCTGTGGGGTCCCGTCGCCGGGTTCCGTGACCCCCATCCGATCACACTCCGGCGCCTCCGAGGCTCATCTCACTCTGAACACCGGCCCACGCGCGGTGAACGGCAGGCGAGCACCCTGTGGAATCAGATAGGCGTGCTCGCGCCGCACCCGCAGGACGTCGCACCAGCCGTCCGTGATGACGAGAACGGGCGCGCCGGGCGGGAAGTCGTCGGCCCGGTGCAGCAGGTCGATGCCCGGCTGCAGCACCGTGCCGCCGCGCCCGTGGACGCGGACGCGCCCGGCGATCTCGGTGACCGGCAGAAAGCCCGCGTCGTGCGGGGCCGCGTCGCAGAACACGACCCGGGCGGCGGGTACGTCACGGGCCGCGGCGTACGAGGCGATCGCGCCCAGCGCCTTGCCGAGCAGCGCCCGGTCCATGGAACCGGAGGTGTCGAGGACGACGCCGAAGGTGCAGCGGGCGATCTCCTCGGGCGGGAAGTACCGTCCGGCGCGCGGGATGTCGGGGGTGGCCGACTGGCGGCGCGAGGGGCGCGCGTAGGTCCGTGCGGCCTGCGGGCTGGGCACGAACTCGTCGAACCAACGGGCGAGTTGGGCGTCCCAGGGCAGCGGCGGGTGGCTCAGGGCTCGGATCTCCTCGACCAGACCGGCGGGCAGGAGGCCACGCTCCTGCCGCTCGTGCAGGTCGAATCCCCGGGCGAGGCCCCGGCGGTAGAACTCGTCGAGGTCCACGTAGTCGCGGGGCGAGCCGAGCGGGCCGCCGAGGATGTCACCGGCGCCCTTGCCGCGCGGGGTGGACAGCCGGCGCATCCGGCGCAGGTCGCCGACGATCCGGTCGTACACCTCCTCGGCCGACAGCCCGGCCAGCGCGGCGTCGTACAGCAGCCCGTCGGGCATGGTCCCTACCTGCATCTCGCGCAGCCAGTCGTTGATGACGTAGTCGGCGGCGATGTTGAACAGATACGGGTCGCGGGTGCCGCAGCGGTCGCCGTGGCGCAGGGCGGCGTGCAGCATCTCGTGGGCGAGGATGAACCGCCATTCCTCGTCCTCGAACTGGCGGAGCGGGTTGATGTAGATCTCGCCGGCCTCCGCGTCGACGGCCGCGATGGCGATGCCGTGGGCGTGGGCGAGTTCGGCGTCGGCGACGATCCGGATGCCGGCCGCGATGCCGCCGAGCAGCGGGTAGGAGGAGATGAACCAGCTCAACGCCTTCTCCCAGGGCCGCTTCCGGGTCGCCTCGTCGTCGAGGGAGTCGCGGCGGCCGCCCGCCATGTCCATCGCGGCGGACATGGTGCGGGTGAGGGCGTGCGCGAAGGCGAGCTGCCAGTCCGGGGGTTGGGCCTGCCCCCAGCCACCTTCCCAGGGCATGAGCAGCAGGTCGTGTTCCCCGCCGGCCGTGCCGCAGCGCTCGTACGCCGTCGGGAGGCCGTCGCGGCGCCAGCGGGCGGCGAGCTGCTCCTCGTCGCCGTCCGGATAGGTGGCGGGCAGGTTCTCGGGCGTCAGGCCGATGGGGAAGGTGAGCAGGAAGCGGTTGACGACCACACAGCGGGCCGCGAGGGCGAAGCGGTCCGGCTGCTCGCGCTCGCCCTTGGCCACCGGGGCATGTCCGAAGCCGAGATGGATGGCGGCGTGGGCGACGGCCCAGGCCCAGGCCTCGGGGGCGGCCAGCCGGTCGGGGTGTGCGTGCACCATGCCCTCGGAGTCGACCCGGACGAGGCCGTCGCGGGGCGCCAGGTCGCACTCCTCCTGACGGCACGTGGCGAACCCGACGGCCCGCAGCGCGGGGTTGGCCCGCACCATCGCCATCCCCGCCTCGAACGCCTCGGTGGCGAGGTCCCGCTTCTTCTTCCCCTTGCCCTGCTGCCTCTTCCCGCCGGCCCGGCTCACCGCCGCGCCTCCACCAGCCGGGGCATGTCCCGGGCCGCCTCGACGAGGAACCAGGCGGGCAGTACGGGGTTGCCGTCGGCGTCGGAGGCGATGACGGTCTGGGCGACCTCGACGGAGATCTCGGCGAGCTGCACCAGCAGGGACTTGGCGCGGTACGCGGTCTGCCGCCCGTTCTCCGACATGTGCTGCTTGCTCGCGGGCAGCTCCTTGATCAGCCGGCCGCGGAAGGAGTCGGCGAGGTAGTACAGCAGGTCGCGGTCCTCCACGCGGTGGGGCCAGCCGGCCTCTCCCTTGAGGATCGCCTCGATGCCGAACCGGCTGCGGACGATCTTGACGTAACCGCAGAAGGCGACCGCGTGCGCGGGTGTCAGTGTGCCGTGCGCGAGGACCTTCAGGGTCTCCTCGTCGAGGTCGCGCCCGAAGGAGTGCAGCGCGTCGGAGAGCATGTGCCAGGAGCGGGGCGTGGAGAACGGCTCCTCGGTCTTCGGCGGCTTGGACCACAGGTGGTCCGGGCGGTCGGTGAGGTGGTCCAGGATCCAGGGGTGGATGCCGCTGCCCGCGGCCCACGCCAGCCAGTCCTTCGCCGACGCCTCCAGATGGACGTGGGTGAGGCGGTTGACCAGGGCGGAGGCGATGGGGCGGGCGAGGGCGTTGTCGGTGGCACGGTTGCCGGCGCCGATGACGATCGACCCCTTCGGCAGCTCGTAGTTGCCTATACGCCGGTCCAGGATCAGGGAGTAGAAGGCCTTCTGCACATCCGGGGTGGCCGCGTTCAGCTCGTCCAGGAACAGGCAGTACGGCTCGTCGCGGGCGATCGCCTCCGGCGGGCAGAACACCGAGCGCCCGTCACGGATCTGCGGTACGCCCATCAGGTCCTCCGGCGCGAGCTGCGTGCCGAGCAGGCTCACGCACTCCAGGCCCAGCGACTCCGCGAAGGACCTGACCAGGGAGGACTTGCCGATGCCGGGGGCGCCCCAGACGAAGACGGGGCGCACGGTGGCGAGGCCCAGAAGCAACTCGGGGAGACGGGAAGGGGTGACGGTGGCGACTGCCTGCAAGGCGGGGGCTCCTGGGGTTGTCCTCCGGACGATGCGAACAGTGTGGGTGACCTCTTCGCGGGAGCGCAGCCGATTTTCTGTGGGGCGGGTGCCTAGGCGTCTGCCGGGTTCTGTTCTTCGGCGGGTGCGGATTCGTCGGGGCTGGTCGCGCGGTTCCCCGCGCCCCTTTGGGGCGCGCTGGTGTGGGCCAGGGGTACTTGGGGGCCGTTCGCCTCGCGCAGCCATCGCCTCAGTACTCGGTGGATCTGCTCAGCGCCGACCAGTTCCTCGTCGTCCTCCACCGGGTCGGAGAGCACCAGCGGGGACATGAGGAAGGGGCGGGCCTGGCAGCCGCCGAGGCCGCCGTGGGAGCCGATCTGTTCCTCGAAGGCGAGGACTTCGCCGTCGGCCGGGTCGTACCAGGAGTTGACCATGATGTCGGCGACGTGCGGGAAGCCGTGCGTGCGGCGTACGGCTTCGGCGGCGCCCGGGCCGAAGTCGGCGAGGGGGCCCGGGTGTGCGTCGCTCAGCTCGTCGACCGGGATCTCCGCGCCGTGCGCGCCGAGCACGAGACCGCCGTGCTCCTCGCTGCGGACGAGGACGAAACCGATGCCCGGGTGGTTGGCGAGCGTGGAGAGCAGGGCCGGGTGGCGGGCGTCGATCTCCTCGCGGCTCATCCGGTGCGGCACGTCGGGGAAGGAGACCAGGCCGAGGTTGCCGGAGGCGAGGACGATCGGCTCGGAGCGACGCGTCGGCCGGTACTCCTCCACACCCTCCTCCACGGGGATGCGCAGCGCGGCCCGTACCGCCGCCCGTGCCTCGGCGCCGCTGTGGGTGCGCTGGGCGCGGCGCGGTACGGGCAGGCCGCAGCCGGCGCGGACCAGGTTGCCGAGGGTGAGGCCGTAACGGCCGAGGAAGGTCTCGCCGGGGCTCTGGCCGTGGTCGGAGAGGAGCACGATCCGGTAGGCGCGCGGGGCGTGTTCGGCGACCTGGGCGATCAGCGCGAGGGAACGGTCGAGGCCTTCGAGGACCTTCGCGGTGTCCCGGCTGTGCGGGCCGGAGTGGTGGGCGACCTCGTCGTACGCCACCAGGTCCGCGTAGATCGCCGCGCGGCCGGCGAACATGTCCCCGATCACCGCGGAGACGACGACGTCGCGCTCGACGACGGTCGCGAAGGCGCGGATGAACGGGTAGAGCCCGCCGCGCTTGACGCGGGGCCGCTGCTTGGCGAACCGGGCGCGGGTGGACTGGCCGATCTCCCGCAGGACGTCCGCGACGAAGGACATGGCGGTGCGGACGGCGTTGGCGGGGTCGGAGAAGTAGGCGAAGTACCCGGCGCGGGAGCGGTTCTGCCTGCCCCGGCGGGCCGCGATCGACAGGACGAGCGCGAGCTGGTCGGCGCCGCCGCTGAAGAGGTTGCCGCGGCTGGCGCCGTCGACGGTGAGCAGTCCGCCGTCGCCGGTGCGGTCGATGGCCCGGCGCTGGAGTTCGGCGGCGTTGGCGGGCCGGTTGCAGACCATCACCTCCCGGCGGTCCTTCTCGTACCAGCGGAAGGCCGGCACGTCGTGGTTGGTGCCGTGCAGGATGCCGAGTTGGCTGGCGCCGGTCTGGCTGGACCAGTCGGTGCGCCACGGGGTGAGCCGGTGGGTGGGCCGGTGGGTGGGCCGGGGGCGCAAGGTCCCGTCCGACGGTCGGCCGAGCCAGGTGGCCACGGTCGGCATGAGCCCCTTCTCCGTCGCCGCCTCCAGCACGTCGTGGCCGACGCCGTCGAGTTGGAGGAAGAGGGTGCCGGGTCCGGCGGGTCCCGGACGGCCCTCGGCGTGCCTGCGGCGGCGGTCGGCCAGCCGGTACAGACGGCGCCGGTACGCGTCGTCGTCCCGTACGGCGAGGGCACCGCCGGTGGCGGAGGCGACGGCGGACATCACCGCGGCGACCACCACGGCGGTCTCGGGCGCGGCCTCGCCCTGCCCGGAGGGGCTGATCCACAGCGCGACGAGGAGCAGCGAGCCGTTGAGGAAGAAGACGAGCAGGCCGAGAACGAGCGCCGGTACGAGCAGCAACGCCCGGACCAGCAGCGGCCACACGAGCGAGGACAGGAGGCCGAACACCCCGGCCCCCAGGGCCGCGGTCACTCCGATCTGTGTGGCGCTCTCACCGGTCCGGGACTGCAGCCGGAAGTCGGGCAGCGCCCCCGCGAGCACCAGCATCGTCAGCGTGGACACCGCCCACACGGCCAGCATCCGCCAGACCCCGCTCAGCACCCTCCGCCAACGCCCACCGCCCACGCCCGGCCACCTCACGTCCTGGTCCTGCGCCCAGCCTGTCACAAGGGGTGCGAGCGCCGGAGCGGCGTCCTGGGTGGCACGGGGGCGCTCCGCGGCAGGGGCGGGGCACGGTCCGGGAACGGCTCGGAGCCTGCTGTGCGTTGCGGACTGCGGGTTCGTCGTGGCTGGTCGCGCCCACGCGGCGGAGCCGCACATGGACACAGCCCCGCGCCCCTTCCAGGTGATTCGGCGCTTGGAAGGCGCGGCCTCCACAGCTCAACGGCCGTCGTAGCCCGCTGTCGGCATCGACAGGCGGCGGTGGACGCTGGCCTTCATCTGGGCGTCGTAGGCGGGTTCCGCGTGGCCGACGGTCTCGACGCGGATGCCGCGGCGGGCGCACTCGGCGGTGAAGTCGTCGACGGAGGCGAGGGCGCGTTCCAGGACGCGGCGACTGGGGGCGACGAAGAGGTCGACGAGGCCGGCGTCGACGTCGGCCCACAGGGCGCCGTGGTCGGCGCGCAGAGCGCGTACGAGCAGCTCGCGCGTCACCACATAGCCGCGCTCGGCGGCCCAGCGGGCGCACATGGCGTGCTGGCTGCGGGAGTCGACCAGGAAGGGATCGGCCTCCAGCTCCTCCAACGGCGTCAGGCTCGCTATGGCCGCGACCCGCACGACGGCTCCACGCGGGGCCGCTCCACCACAGCCGCGAGCCGCGTCCGGGCACGCCGTACCGTAGGCGCCCCCCTTGTCTCCCTTGTCTCCCACGGTGTCCCCCTCAGACCCAGGCCGCAGACCCTACTCCAGCACGTACGCTCGGGGGAGTAGCGTGAAGGAGGCGAACGGAGTGCCGGTGGAGATCACCTGGTGGGGTCATGCGACCTGCACCGTGGAGGACTCGGGCACGCGGGTGCTCACCGACCCCCTCTTCACGCGCCGGCTCGCGCATCTGCGCAGGCGCCGGGGTGCGCCGCCCCCGCCGGAGGCGGCGGTCGCGGATGTCGCGCTGGTGTCGCATCTGCACGCCGACCATCTGCACGTCCCCTCGTTGGCCCGGCTCGCCCCGGGTACGCGGCTGGTGGTGCCGAAGGGCGCGTCGCGCCAGGTGCCGCGGCTGCGCAGGCTGGCGCATCTGCGGCTCTCCGAGGTGGCGCCCGGGGACGAGATCAGGGTCGGTGACCTGGTCGTACGCGCCGTGCCCGCGCGGCACGACGGGCGGCGACTGCCGGTCGGGCCGCATCGTTCGCCCGCGCTCGGCTACGTCATCGAGGGCGACACGCGGACGTACTTCGCCGGGGACACCGGGCTGTTCGAGTCGATGGCCAAGGAGGTCGGGCCGGTCGACGTGGCACTGCTGCCGGTAGGCGGCTGGGGACCGTACCTCGGCGAGGGCCATCTGGACGCGGGGCGCGCGGCGGAGGCGCTTGCGCTGCTCGCGCCCCGGAGCGCGGTGCCGGTGCACTACGGCACGTACTGGCCGATCGGCATGGACGCCGTGCGCCCCCATGAATTCCACGCCCCCGGCGAGGAGTTCGTACGCCTCGCCGCAGCACGCGCCCCCGAGGTGGCCGTGCACCGGCTCGGGCACGGGGAGAGCGTACGGCCGGGAGCGGCGCGATGAGACGGCGGCCGGCCGAGGTCGGGGAGGACATCCGGTGATCGTGCTGGCCGCCGTGAGCAGCCCCCTGCCGCACGAGTCCACGCAGCAGGCGATCGGCTATCCGACGCTGTTCCTGCTGGTGCTCGTCGGGGCGCTGGTGCCGGTGGTGCCGACGGGGGCGCTGGTCAGTTCGGCGGCCGTGGTGGCGTTCCATCAGACGGCGCCGTTCGCGCTGTTGCTGGTGTTCGTGGTGGCGTCGGCCGCCGCGTTCCTCGGGGACGTCGCGCTGTACTGGCTGGGGCGGCGCGGGATGGGCTCGAAGAACGGTTCGCGCTGGCTGGAGGCGATCCGCCGCCGGGCGCCGGAGGACCGGCTGACCCAGGCCCAGGCGAAGCTCGACGCCCACGGGGTGACCGTGCTGGTGCTGTCCCGGCTGATGCCGGCCGGGCGTCTTCCGGTGATGCTGGCGTGTCTGCTGGCGAGGATGCCGTTGCGGCGGTTCGCGCGGGGGAATCTGCCGGCGTGCCTCGCGTGGGCCGTGACGTATCAGTTGATCGGCATTCTGGGTGGGTCGCTGTTCGCGGAGCCGTGGGAAGGGGTGTTGGCGGCGGTTGTGTTGACGTTGCTGATCAGTGTGGTGCCGAGTGTGTGGCGACGGGTGGTCCGCTGAGAGCTCGGGGCTTGGTGTGCGTTGCGGGCCGCGGGTTCGTCGTGGTTGATCGCGCCCACGCGGCGGAGCCGCACATGTCACAGCCCCGCGCCCCTGAAGACGGGGCGCGGGTGCTCCACAGCTGAGTCAGGGCAGTACTCGGGATCCGCCCACCGGTAGGTCCCACAGGTTCTCGCGCGGCAGCCCGGCCGCCGTCCACGCCGCCCTCACCCGCGTCAGGGGTTCCAGTACCGGTTCCGCCGACAGCACGAACGCGGCCCAGTGCATGGGGGCCATGCGGTGGGCGCCCAGATCCTGGAAGGCGCGTACCGCCTCCTCCGGGTCGCAGTGGACGTCGCTGAGCCACCAGCGGGGGTCGTAGGCGCCGATCGGGAGGAGGGCCAGGTCGATGCCGGGGTAGCGGCGGCCGATGAGGGAGAACCAGTGGCCGTAGCCGGTGTCGCCGGCGAAGTAGAGGCGATGCCCGTCGGGTGCCGTGAGGACCCAGCCGCCCCACAGCGAGCGGCAGGTGTCGGTGAGGGTGCGCTTGGACCAGTGGTGGGCCGGGACGAAGTCGAAGCGGACGCCGTCGAGTTCGGCCGCCTCCCACCAGTCCAGCTCGGTGACGCGGCCGAACCGGCGCCGCCGGAACCAGCGGCCGAGTCCGGCCGGCACGAAGACCGGGGTGTCGCGCGGGAGCCTGGACGTGGTGGGGGCGTCGAGATGGTCGTAGTGGTTGTGGCTGATGACGACCGCGTCCACGCGGGGCAGCGCGTCCCAGGCGATGCCGACGGGGGTGATCCGGGCGGGGGTGCCGAGGATACGGCGGGACCAGACGGGGTCGGTGAGGACGGTGAGCCCGCCGATCCGCACCACCCAACTCGCGTGTCCGGCCCAGGAGACGGCGACGGTACGCGTGTCCACGCGGGGCAACGGGCCGGGCTCGTACGGCAGTCGCGGGATGTCGACGAGGCCCTCGGCCCCCGGCCGGATCGAGCCCTCGCGGGCGAAGCGGGCGAAGGCCTTCAGGCCGGGCAGGGGTGTGGTGAGCCGGTCGGCGAAGGACCGAGGCCAGCGGCGGCGTTCGCCGAGCGGGCGGGGCTCGGCGAGCGGCGGGGGCGTGAGGGGGCGGGCGAAGGGTGACGTGGACGGTGACATGGACGCCGGGTCGTCGGTGTCCTCAGTGGTCGTCGCGGAGGTGTCCTCGGTGGTCGTCGCCGAGGTGGTCGCTGAGGGGGTCGACTCGGACTGCTGCGTCATCGAGGAGGCTCCCGTCGCTGAGCGTCGTCAGGAAGGATCGTCGTCGCTGAAGGCCGCTAGAGGTTGCTGAGGGTGGCTGTCACTGACGTCGCCGAAAAGCTGGTCGAGGCGGCGTCGGCCGGAGAACCCTCGTCATCGAAGATCCTCGAAAGCCGCTCCGAAAAGTGTCAAGGCGCGTTCCACATGAGGTAGTTCCAGGGGATCCGGCGCGGCGAGGACTTCCGCCCGCTCCGCGTCGGTGGTGCCGAGGAACGTATCGGTCGACAGCCGGACGCGCAGCTCGCCGAGGTCGTCCCCGAACCGGTGGCCGCCGGGCGCGGGCATCCCCAGCCGGGCGGTGAGGAAGTCCTCCGCCTCCTGGGCGTCGCCGACGCCGTGCGCGGCGAGTGCCGAGCGCAGCGGGGCCAGGTCGGCGTACAGATGACGACCGGCGCGCGGCGGCAGCGCGAGCGCCCCGGCGGTCACCACGGCCCGGTGCGCGGCGGCGGCGACCCGCCCGTGCAGGCGTACGGCGGCGGCGAGCCGTTCGGTGACGGGGGCGGGCTCGTCGAGCGCGTACGCGGCGGCCGCGGCGACCGGGGTGGCGACGCGGGCGCCGAGCGCGGTGAGCACATCGAGGACCCGGTCGCGCAGCCCCGTCCCCTCCCCGTTGGCCGGGAAACGGGCAATGGCGGCGGGCCAGCCGGGCGGCAGGAAGGGGCCGGCGAGGTCGGTGACGACGGTGACCCGGTCGGGCAGCATCTCGGCGGGGCTGAGCAGCACGGTGTCGTGCGGGTCGTGCAGGGTGTCGCGCCAGGTCTCGTCGCTGACCAGGTGCAGCCCCTCGCCCATGGCCGCCTCCATGGTCTCGTGCACCAGCTCGGGCGGGGCCACGGTGGCGGTCGGGTCGTCCGCGACGCACAGCACGAGCAGCCGGGGGTCGCCGCCCTCGGCCCGGATCCTGCGCACGGTCTCCAGGAGCGCGTACGGGTCCGGCACACCCCCGCATTCGGCGGGCGTGGCCACATGGAACACGGATCTGCCCAGCGCCCGCGCCTGGGGCTCCCACCAGGCGGCACAGGGCCGTGGGAGCAGGACGTCGCCGCCGATCGCGGCGGTCAGCGCGAGGAGCAGGGCGGGGGCGCCGGGGGCGGCGACGGCCCTGTCCCGTTCGGTGGGCAGTCCGCGCCGGTCCCAGTAGCCGCAGGCGGCGTCCAGGAGCGCGGGAGAGCCGCCCGGGGGTACGGCGTGGGGGTGGGCCGCGGCGGCGGAGAGCACGGAGGCCAGTTCCGGCAGGAGGGGCAGTCCCTGGGCGGGAAGGGGCGGGCCGAAGCGGACTGGACCGTGCCCTTCCGGATCCGTCCGCCGCATGTGTGCCTCCGCGCAGTCGTGGTGCCTCGTTCGGCGCTTCGCGCTCCGGGATGTCGATCGTCCCCCGTCACGCCACGGGTGAGGGTGTGCTCCGTTGTGCCACGCGTTGTGCCAGGGAAGGCGCCGTGCACACCCTCGGGCTCTCAGTACCCAGGCTCACGGGCCCCATGGGCACCCGTACGGGTTGCGCCGGTCACAGCGGCGACGGGCGCCGGGTGGGGCGACCGTCCGCGACTCCGGCCGGTCACGGTTCGGGCCGGTCATGGTTCGGGCCGGTCATGGTTCGGGCCGGTCATGGTTCGGGGTGGTCATGGCGTCCACCGGTCCCGGCGGCGCAGTCGGTGCACGGCGGCGCCGAGCGCGCCCGCGATGAGGAGGCCGCCGGCGACAAGGGCCGGGACGGAGTCGGTGAAGGCACCGCCGCCGCCCGCGTGGACGCCGTGCTGGACCGGCGCGGTGTGGTGCGGGGAGTGATGGGTGGGCTGGTGGGTGGGCTGGTGCTCCGGCTGGTGGGTGGGCTGGTAGTCGGGCTCGTTGGGCTGGTGGTCCGGCTCGTGAGTGGGCTGGTAGTCGAGTTCGTTGAGCTGGTAGTCGGGCTCGTCAGTGGGCTGATGCGTCGGCTGGTCCGTGGGGTCGTGCTCTTCGCCGCCCTGGGAGACGTTGAAGATGGTGTTCCACTGTTCGGCCTCCCCTCCGGGGGCCGTCGGGCAGGTGCCGTCGACGCCCCACTCGGTGGGGGAGCCCGCCTCGTCGGGGCCGACCTCGAAGTCCGCGGCGGGCGCGATCTTGGCGGTTCCCTCGTAGGAGGGGCCGCCCCCGGAGTCGTCGTCGCCGGGGAGGCGTTGCAGTGTGACGGTGCCCTGTTCGAACGCCTGCGAACTGGCGTCGATGGATTCGGGGGCGGGGCCGCCGGTCGGGCCGCAGGCGACGGAGATCGTGAGCGTGCCGCCCGGATCGGCGGTCTGCGGGCTCGCTTCGGCCGCCGAGTCCGCGTACGCGGCCGGGGCGGCGGCGCCCAGGACGGCACCGATCAGGGCGGTGGCGGACAGGACACGGGCTCTGCGGCGCATGGGCGGGGCTCCTTCGGCCGGCTTCGGCGGGCGGGGCACGACCGCCGTGCCCCGCGTCCATCAGAGCGCCGAGCCCGGCGCGGCGCGCGTCGCCGGGCACCATTCGCGGGACGGGGGCGGCCGACCGGGTGACGGTGCGCTCCGCCGTTTCGTTCCGCCGGGGTGGGCCGATGGGCGCCGTGGGAGTGCCGGTCCGTTGCGGGCCGCGGGCCCACCGTGGCTGGTCGCGCGGTTCCCCGCGCCTCAGGGCGCCCCCGCTCGGCTCAGTCGGAAAGTGAGACCAACTCCCTTTCCAAGCCCCTGCCCCTCTTCTTCACCACCGCCGACGCGACGTCCGACAACTTACGGTTGGTGCCCTGGGAGATACGGCGGAGGACCGTGAACGCGGTGTCGGCGTCGCAGCCGAGGACGTGCATGACCATGCCGCAGGCCTGGTCGACGACGGGGCGGGTGCGCAGGGCGACGCCGAGTTGGTCGAGTTCGGTGAGGGCGGCCCGGTAGGAGCGGTCGCGGACGATGCAGGTGGCGGCGAGGTCGCCGAGGGCGCGGGCGGGGCCGTGGGGGGCGCCGTCCAGGGTGTGCGGGCGGAAGCTGTAGAGGCTGAGGGTCACGGTGAGGCCCGAGCGGCGGAAGGGGAGCGTGACGCTGGAGCGTACGCCCGCGTGCAGGGCCACGGCCCGGTACTCCGGCCAGCGTTCCTCCCGCAGCAGGTCGGCGGAGTCGACGGGCTCACCGCGCTCCAGCGCGGCCGGGATCGGCCCGTCGCCCGAGCGCAGTTGGGCGGAGACCAGTCCGGCGAGGTCGGGGTGGGTGACCGCCGCGGAGCGTTCGGTGCCGCGGTCGGACACCAGGCTGCTGGCGCCGCAGCAGTCGTTGGTGCAGCGCGCGGCCTGTTCGACGAGTTCGGAGAGCCTCCTGCCCGGATGCGCCGATTCCGGTGATTCCCTGCCCAGAAGGCCGAGGTGTTCGGTTTCCGGCATAGTGCACGCCTCCTCTTCCGGTCGCCTTCCCGCTCACCTGCGCGGAAAACGAGTCGCCCGCTATCGGTCCGGCCGTCCCCCTGGACGCCTCCCAGGCGTTACGTTCGTCGCATGACGCAGACGGACGAATTCGGTGAGGAACTCGCGGATTTCGTACGCCGCGTCGCGGAGCTCAAGGCGGCCCGCTCGGTGCCGACCGGTGATCTCCCGACCGTGCTGGACGCGGCGATCTTCGAACTCGACCATGTCGCCGACCAGTTGTGGCCCTGGTACGAACGGCTCACCACGTCGGGCCCCTCGGGCGGCGCCTCGTCCGCCGCCCAGGAACACCAGTTGTTGAAGGCCGTCTTCCAATGCCTGCCCCTGCCCGTGGTGTTGGTGGACCGGGAGACGGTGGTGCGCCGCCTCAACCAGGCCGCGACCGCCTTCACGGGCGTACGGTCCGGCTATGCGACGGGCCGTCCGCTCAGCGGGTTCCTCGCCCACGCCGACCGGGCGGCGTTCCGTTCCCAGGCGGCGGCCGTGGCCCGGGGCGAGGGCGACCGCAGCCTCAACGTCCACCTCCAGCAGCGCCCCGCGCTACCGGTTCGCGCCACGCTCACCGCGCTGCGCCCCAGCAGCGAGCCGCGCAACACGGTCCTCGTCGCCCTGCAGCCGGCGGGCGACCTGATGCCCACCGTCGAACCCCGCCGCCCCCTGCCCAACCTCACCGAGACCACCCGCCACGCGGCCCTCATGGACCTGGTGGACGCCATGACCACGGCCCTGCTCACCGCACCCGCCGGGGCGGCCCTCGACCGGGCGGCGCACGTCCTGCACGACCGCTTCGCCGACTGGGTGGTCGCCGACACGGTGGGCCCGGGCCTCACACGTACGACGGTCCTGGCCCCCTCCGAGGGAGAAGCGAAGCTCCTGACGTCCCAGAACCCCGCCACCTGCCCCCTCGTCGTCGACGCCGCCCGAGGCGGCTCCCCCGCCCTGCAGATCCGCCCCGCCGACCCCGACGCCTTCGGCCACGACAGCTCCGGCGCCCCGGTCCTGGTCAGAGCGAACGTGACATCTCTCCTGACCGTCCCCCTGCCGGCCCCGGACGGCCACATCAAGGCCGTCCTCACCCTCTTCCGCGCAGGAGCCCGTCTGGCCTTCTCGATGGCGGAGGCCCAGGCGATGGACACGATGTCCCGCCACATCGCCCTGGCCATGGACAGCCGGGCCCCGTAGGGAGCGCGGGGAACCGCGCGACCAGCCACAACGAACCCGCGGCCCGCGATGGACCCGGCATCCCCATGGCGCCCGACCGCTCAACGGGCGGAGCTACGCCGCATCCCTCATCACCTGGTCACGCAATCGGTCACAGCACCGGCTGATCAACCGCGAGACATGCATCTGAGAGATCCCCAGTTGCTCCGCGATCCGGCTCTGCGTCATGTCGCCGAAGAACCGCATGTACAGAATCGCCCGCTCCCGCTCCGGCAGCGCGGCCAGCCGAGGCTTCACGGCCTCCCGGTCCACCACCGTGTCGAGCGCGGGGTCGGCCGCCCCCAGCGCGTCGCTCAGCGAGTACCCGTCCTCGCTCCCGGGCAGCTCCGCGTCGAGCGACAGCGCCGTGAAGCTCTCCAGCGCTTCGAGCCCGACCTGGACGTCCTCCTCGCTCATGTTCGCGTATGCCGCGATCTCCGCGACGGTGGGCCGTCGGCCGGAAATCGTCTGGGACAGGTCCTGGCTGGCGAACCGCACACGGTTGCGCAGGTCCTGGACCCGGCGCGGCACGTGCAGGGTCCACATGTGGTCCCGGAAGTGCCGCTTGATCTCACCGGTGACGGTGGGTACCGCATAACTCTCGAAGGCGTTGCCGCGCTCGGGGTCGTACCGGTCGACGGCCTTGACCAGGCCGAGCGACGCGACCTGACGCAGGTCCTCGTAGCTCTCGCCGCGGCTGCGGAAGCGTCCCGCGAGACGTTCGGCCATGGGCAGCCACGCTTCGATGATCTGTTCACGCAGAGCGTCCCGCTGCTGGCCGGGGGGAAGCGTGGCCAGCTTCCGGAACGCCTCCGCGGTGTCGGGGGCGTCGTCGTGAGGGTGGTGCTTCGCGTTTGCCTGAGTACGCATGGTGCGTCGCAACTCCCTTGATGGTGCTGGGATGGACGGTCACCGTGGGGGCGCGGACGTGCACAGGGGACGGCACACCCGTGATGGAAACATCGCCTCTTCCACGGACGTGCCTCCTGTCCGAAGCACTGCCATGCGCCTGCCCCGGAGCATGCGGGGCAAACACACACAGGTTTTTCCTCTCGCCGCGGGGTGACTCGGGCGGAAACACCCCGGGAGGTCCAGTATGAGCATCACGGTCGCGGATCACATCTTGCAGCGACTGCGCGATTGGGAAGTCGAACACGTATTCGGCTATCCGGGCGACGGCATCAACGGTCTGCTCGCGGCCTGGGGGCGGGCCGAGGACCGGCCACGGTTCGTCCAGTCGCGCCACGAGGAGATGTCCGCGTTCCAGGCGGTCGGTTACGCGAAGTTCTCCGGCCGGCTCGGAGTGTGCGCGGCGACCTCGGGGCCGGGGGCGATCCACCTGCTCAACGGCCTGTACGACGCCAAGCTGGACCATGTGCCGGTGCTGGCGATCGTCGGGCAGACGCACCGCAGCGCGATGGGCGGCTCGTACCAGCAGGAGGTCGACCTGCACACCCTGTTCAAGGACGTGGCCTCGGACTTCGTCGAGACGGTGACCGTGCCCGAGCAGCTGCCGAACGTCCTCGACCGGGCGATCCGCACCGCGTACGCCCGCCGGGCGCCGACGGCCGTCATCATCCCCGGTGACGTGCAGGAACTTGACTACTCGGCGCCGACCCACGAGTTCAAGATGGTCCCCTCCAGCCTGGGCCGCGGCGCGTGGACGGCGGTGCCCTCGACGGAGTCGGTCGAGCGGGCCGCCGAGATCCTGAACGCCGGGGACAAGGTCGCGATCCTCATCGGGCAGGGTGCGGCCGGGGCCCGGGCCGAGGTGGCGCGGATCGCCGAGCTGCTCGGCGCGGGCGTCGCCAAGGCGCTCCTCGGCAAGGACGCCCTGAGCGACGAACTGCCGTACGTCACCGGCTCGATCGGCCTGCTGGGCACCCGCCCCTCGTACGAGCTGATGCGCGACTGCGACACGCTGCTGACCATCGGCTCGTCCTTCCCGTACTCGCAGTTCCTGCCGGACTACGGCAAGGCGCGGGCCGTCCAGATCGACCTCGACCCGCACATGGTCGGGATGCGCTACCCGTACGAGGTGAACCTGGTCGGGGACGCGAAGGCGACGCTGGAGCGGCTGATCCCGCTGATCGATCCGGAGCGGGGCCGCGAGTGGTACGACGAGGTGTGCGCGGCCGTGGCGCGCTGGCGCGAGGTGACGGCGCGGCGCGCGGAGCTGTCGGCCGACCCGATCAACCCGGAGCTCGTGGCGCACGCCCTCGACCCGCTGTTGCCGGGCGACGCGATGATCTCCTCGGACTCGGGTTCGGCGGCGAACTGGTACGCCCGGCACATCACGATGCGGGACGGCATGCGGGGGTCCCTGTCGGGCACGCTGGCGACGATGGGCTGCGGGGTGCCGTACGCGATCGGCGCGAAGTTCGCCCACCCGGACCGTCCGGCGATCGCCCTGGTCGGAGACGGCGCGATGCAGATGAACGGCATGGCGGAGCTGATCACGGCGGCCAAGTACAAGGACCGCTGGGAGGATCCGCGGCTGGTGGTGGCCGTCTGGAACAACCATGACCTCAACCAGGTGACGTGGGAACTGCGGGCGATGGGCGGCGAGCCGTCCTTCCTGCCCTCGCAGGAGCTGCCGGACGTCCAGTACGCCACCTTCGCGCGCTCGCTGGGTCTGACCGGCATCCGGGTCGAGAAGCCCGAGGACGTCGAGGCGGGCTGGCGGGCGGCCCTGGCGGCCGACGGCCCCGCGGTCGTCGAGTTCCTCACCGATCCGGCCGTGCCGCCGATCCCGCCGCACGCCACCTGGGAGCAGATGGAGGCCACGGCCGCCTCGATCCTCAAGGGCGACGCCGACCGGGCGTCGATAGTCAAGCAGGGCTTCAAGGCGAAGATGCAGGAGTTCCTGCCGGGCCACAAGGAGAGCCACAAGGAGAAGAGCAGGGACAGGAAGTAGGTTTCGTACGGGAGAAGCGCGTCCACGTCATACGGCGTAGGACCCGCGGCTCCAGCCCAGGAGCAGCTCGGACGCGCTCCACGTCGCCGGCCGGTCAGCGCCGGCCGGCTCCGGGGTGCGGGTGCCGGTCGTGCTTGTGCAGCGGGTCGTCGTCGCGGCTGTGACCGCCGTGCCTGTCCTGGCCGTGCATGCCGCGCATCATGAAGAACATCATCAGCGGGCAGGCGGCCACGAGAGCGAGCCAGACGAGGGTCTCCAGCGAGGCGCCGACCATCAGGGCTCCGACGACGACGATCGCGGCAGCGAGCGCGTACATGCCGTAGTTGCGCTGGCTCATCACGAGCCTCCTCGGGGAAGGACGGAGGCCGCAGCCGGTGCGGCCGGCTTTCAGGTTTTGGTGAGAGGGCCGGCGTGCAGTGCGTTCAGGCGGCTCCGGTACTCCTCTTCGTCGATCTTCCCGCGGGCGAACCGCTCCCCGAGGACCTGCTCGGGGGTCTGTGGTGCGGCGGGGGTGTGGGTGTGCTCGTGAGGCCGGTTCACGGCGCGGAAGAGCAGGACGCCCACTGCGATGATCAGCACCCAGAAGAGGATCATGCCGGCGGACATCGCGAACCAGCCCCATCCGTTGACGTCGTGGCCATACCAGAACATCGCCATTCACCTGCTTCTGATCGTTCGGCGATCGGGTGCGGGCCCGGAGGTCCGGCGCCCTGAAGGAGCCTGTGTCCTCATACGCATCGTGCCTCTCCCGGAGAGCGACGCGCTGGGGCCGGATGGTCCCGACCGAGTGGGACGTTCGGCCCCCACCAGGCAGTGGCAGTCGAGCGGAGGCTTGAAGGAGCAAGCTCGAAGGGGGCAAGCTCATTCGTGGCGTGCTGCCCAAGTGGTCAGCGAGTGTGACCCGACCCCGTGGCTCCGCCTCACTCGATGTCGAGTACCTCGTGCACGGGGCGGCGCGGCGTTTCGGGGCCCGAGGGTCCGTAGCCGAGCCTGAGCACGATGTGTACGAATCCCACGACCGACTGCGGGTCGCGGACGGCCCAGCGAAGCTCCGGCCATTCGAGGGCGTGGGAGGTGAGGGAGGTGGAGAGCCCGTCCAGGGTGGCCTGGAGCAGGACATGCTCCAGGGCCTGGCCCGCGCGCAGCCAGTCCCCTGGCCGGTCATCGGCGGTACCCAGGAGGGCGAGCTGGGGGGCGTTCTCGAACGTGGCAGCGTCGCGGCCGGGCACGGGGCGCCTGCCGGCGAAGTCGCGCACCGGGGCCTTGCCGCCGCGCTTGCGTGGGCCGAAGGCGTAGTCCGGGATCCCCTCGCTCGCCGTCTTCGTGGCATCCGCGCCGACACGGGTCCAGTGCCTGAGTTCCTCGAAGGCGACGGGGTCCAGGGCGTCGCGCCCCTCCGCGTCGTAGACCAGGTCCAGCAGCGTCTGCACATGCCATGCGTCAGGGAAGGTCAGCCGGGCCCCCTCCAGGAGGGCGGCAGCGCTCAGGGCGTCCTTGATGGCTTGAGGTATCTCCTCGTCCGTGAACGGGTGACGACTGGTGTGGCGCCGGTGGATCGCCGGGTACAGCGGGGCGAGGTCGTTCTCGGGAGATGCGGGGGTGGTCAGCCGCACCGTTGCGAGCAGTTGCGGGTCCCCAGCGTCGGGGAGCAGTTCGGTGTCCGGGTCCCAGCCCGCATGAGCCGCGGCGACGCGCAGATTGAACAGGGCTGCGGCACAGCCCAGGTGGAGTGCACGGGTGGTGGGGTCAGCACGCGGCATGGTGCGTTCGAGGTCGGAGCGCACATGGACGGTGCTGGTGTCGCGGACGAAGCGGAACTTCCACGGCTGCGCGTTGTGCATGGACGGCGCTGCGGTGGCGTCTCGGACGAACCCCGTCACGGTGTTCTCATCGAGCGCTTCTGCCGTCACGGCCACCCTCCTGGTGGACCAGACCGACCTCCTGCACCGACTGCGTCGGCGGTCTGCTTCTCACGGTAGCCCCGGCACGGGGCTGCCGCCGCTCAGCCCGCCGGCAGCGGTACGTCCCGCTCCGGTGGTGACACGCGGGAGAGCGGAGTCCGACCGGGGGTGCGCACCACCACCGATACAGTCACTTTGCCCCATTAGCCCCTTATTCCCGCTTCATCGAAGCACGGTCGTCTCCGGAAGGCAGGCCCATGGCAACACTGGTCCCGGGCAGTGAGCAGACGCTTGCCCTGAGCTTCACCGACCGCGAGTGGTGGACTGTCATCCACGGCATGGGACTCGGCGCCGCGTTCCTCCTCGCCTTCGCCGGCGGGCTCGCCGAGCTGTACAGCCTCAAACCCGCGCTGATGACACGCGAAGGCGTGGTGAAGCGGATGCGGCGAGTCAGGCTCGGCGTCACCGCGATGGCGGTGGCGGCGTGGGCGACGGTGATCACCGGGACCTGGGTCGTCTACCCGTGGTACCGGGAGAAGATCCCGAGCAGCCCCAGGTCGGAGTTGCTCGCCGACCCCGACACAGCGGACTGGCACGAGTTCGGCATGGAGTGGAAGGAGCACATCGCCTGGCTCAGCCCGATCCTGGCGACCGCCGTCGTCTTCATCGTCTGGTACTACGGGCCGGGCCTGATCCGGCACAACCGGGTCCGGCACACCACCATCGCTCTTTTCGTCCTCGCCTTCGTCTTCGCCGCGATCGCCGGGGCACTCGGCGCGTTCATCACCAAGGTCGCGCCGGTCCAGTAACAACAGGCACGAAGGGAGGCCGAAGAATGGAACCCAGTATCGGAGAGACCCCCTCCGCGGGGAGAGGGCAGGACGAATTCCCCCTCAGCGAAAAGGTGGAGGGACCGATCTCGGCGGCGATCATCGCCGCGGGCATCGGCGCCGCCGCGCTCGGTCTGCTGACCACCCTTGCCGAGGCCGACACGAGTGTGCACGACGCTCTGGAGTGGAGCGACTCGGTCGGCCCGCTCTCCGGCAAGACCACACTGGCTGTGGTGGTCTGGCTGCTGGCGTGGGCGGTACTGCACATGACGCTGCGCAACAAGCCGTACGAGACCGTGCGTGCCCTCGTCATCAGCTCGGTGCTCATCGCCCTGGGGGTACTTGGCACGTTCCCGGAATTCTTCCAGCTCTTCGCCTGAGGCGCGCATGTCGGCCGTGCTCTCATGGTGCCGAGATGCGTGCTCTCATGGTGCCGAGATGACCGAGAGAGCCCGTACTCCCGAGCCACTCCCACATGTCCGCATGTCCCGCATGGCTCAGGGCGGTGGCATGCCGGCCATGGGCGGCGGCCCCGGCGGCGCCCTGGCCACAGACGTGAACCGGTGACCTGCGAAGCCGGGCCTAGTCGGCCAGGACCAGTTGGCACGTCTCCCCCGGCTGCACGGAGACCGCACGGTCGGGCAGCCGGACGTCGATGGGTGACAGGTCGGACGAGGGCACCGCGATCTCCAGGCTCTCCCGCTCCATGCACAGCCGCACTCCCCAGTGTCCCTGGTAGCGAAGGGCGAACCCGTAGGAGGACAGCTCCGGCAGCGGCACAGGGTCCAGCCACAGAGCTCCTTGACGTGTCTCGAGCCCGGTGAGTCCACGCTGGACAAGGTCGAGGGTGCCCGCCATGGCGCCCAGGTGGATCCCCTCGCCCGTGGTCCCGCCCTGGAGATCGGCGATGTCGCCCTTGAGTGCCTCCTGGCAGAACGTCCACGCCTCGGCGCGCCGGGCCCGGGCCAGCACCCAGCCGTGGACCAGGCCGCTGAGGGTGGAACCGTGGCTGGTGCGGTGCAGGTAGTAGTCGACGGTGCGCCGCCAGGTGGTCTCGTCGAGGTGATGGCCCAGCCTGCTGAAGAGGCCCTGGAGTTCGGCGGGCGAGAAGAGGTAGCCGAGCATGAGCACGTCGGCCTGCTTGGACGCCTGGTAGCGGTTGACGGTGTCGCCCTCCGCCTCCAGGATCCGGTCCAGGCGCCGGATGTCGCCGTACCGCTCGCGATAGCTGTCCCAGTCGAGTTCCTCCAGATCGCCGTAGCCCTCGAACTGGCTGATCACGTCGGCGTGGAACGGCACATGGAGCGTGCGGGACACGTCCTCCCACAATTCGAGTTCACCGCCGTCCAGAGCCGTCCGCTCGACGAGTTCCCGCCGGCGTGGTCCGGGAAGGGTCTGCAGCACTTCGAGCGTGCGGGTCAGCACCCAGGCGGCCGTGACGTTCGTGTACGCGTTGTCGTCGAGGCCCGGAGTTTGAGCACCGAGGTAGGCGTCGTGATACTCGTCCGGTCCGACCACTCCCCGGATGCGGTACCGCCCGAGGCTCTCGTCGTACGTCGCCGAGTCCGCCCAGAAGCGAGCGATCTGCAAGAGCATCTCGGCGCCCTTGGTGTACAGGAACTCGGTGTCTCCGCTCGCCTCGCAGTACTGCCACACGTTGTAGGCGACGGCCGAGCCGACGTGGTGCTGCAGGCGTGAATGGTCGGGCAGCCAGCGCCCGGAGCGTGGGTTGAGGTGCAGCCGCTGTGTCTCCTCGCGGCCGTCGCTGCCGCTCTGCCAGGGATAGAGCGCGCCTGTCCGGCCGGCGGCGCGGGCTGCGGAACGGGCCTGTCCGAGACGTCGGTGGCGGTAGTGGAGCAGGGCGCGGGACACCTCGGGGAAGTGCAGGTTGAGATACGGCAGCACGAACAGCTCGTCCCAGAAGACATGGCCCCGGTACGCCTCGCCGTGCAGCCCTCGCGCCGGTACGCCCACGTCGAGGTCGGCGGTGTGCGGCGAGAGGGTCTGCAAAACGTGGAAGAGGTGCAGCCGCAGGATGCTGCCCGCCTCGCCGGGCACGTCCAGTTCCGCCCGGCGCCAGAGCTGGTCCCATGCCGTGATGTGCGACTCCAGCAGGTCGTCGAAGGCGGGCGCCCCGATCACCCGGTCGATCGCCGCGCGCAGCGGGTCGCTGATCGCCGGGTCGCGCGAGGTGTGCAGGGAGACGGTCTTGTCGACGGTGGTGGTGCGGCCGGGAGCCAGGTGGAGGCGCGTGTACTGGATGGCGCGCAGGGCCGCGTGATGGGTCGCTACCGGTTCGTCGGCGGTGAGGCGGGCCGCCATGCCGACGCGGATGTCCGACGTACGGGTACGGCAGCGCAGCCACACCGTGTCCGGGGCGGCGGTGTCGGTATGCACGTGCGTCAGGTGGCGGCCGTCCAGGTCCCAGTAGCGCGGCACCCCGGCGTTGGTGACGGTACCGTCGAGGGCCACCTCGACGTCGAGTTCCCCGGAGAAGTTCTCCGCCGTGAACTCGGTGCGCAGGGCCGCCAGATGAGGGTCGGCCATGTGCACGATGCGCAGTTGGCGCACGGCCAGGGTGCGGCCCTCGTCGTCGGAGTACCGCGTCCGGCGCTCCAGCATGCCGGTGGACAGGTGCAGGGTCTGGCGGTGCTCGAGGACCGTCGCGGTGTCCGGGGTGAGCCACGGTCCCGGGCCCCCGTCGCCGCGCAGGCGGAAGCGGAGGGGCAGCCAGTTGGGCAGGTTGACCATGTCCTCGTTCTCGACCGGGCGTCCGGCCACGTCGGAGGTGAGCCGGTTGTAGCAGCCCGCAGCGTACGTGCCCGGATAGTGCACGTCGTCGGCCGCGCCCTCGGGGATCGCTCCGCGGGTGGCGAAGTAGCCGTTGCCCAGCGTGCACAGGGACTCCCTGAGCCTCTCGTCCGCGGGGTTGTAGCCCTCGTACTCCCAGGTCCATCCCGTCACGTCGGTGCTCCTCCCGCGATCAGTTCTCCCAGGTCGCGAACGACGATGTGGGCACCGTGCCGCAGGAGCCCGTCCGGGGTGTCCGGACCGGCAGTGCGATCCACGCCGATGACCAGAGCGAAGCCGCCCCGACGGCCCGCCTCCACTCCTGCCAGGGCGTCCTCGACGACGGCGGTGCGGTCCGCGGGGACGCCGAGCCGGCGGGCCGCTTCCAGGAAGAGGTCGGGCCGCGGTTTGCCGGGCAGGCCGAGCCGGGCCGCCTCGCCGCCGTCGACCAGCGCGTCGAAGAGGCCGAGCACGCCGGCCCGGGTGAGAAGTTCACGGGCGTGGCGGGACGCGGAGGCCGCGGCGAGGGGCATCGCGTCCCGGCGCAGGGCGCGCAGCAGCCGTACCGTCCCCGGGTAGGCGTCGATGCCCTCCTCGCGCAGCCGCTCGGTGAACAGCCGCTCCTTGTCGGCGGCGACGTCCCGTACCGTCTCGGCGGGCAGGTCGAGGCCGCGTGAGGCGAGGAAGGCGGCGGCGCCGTCGAGGCGGGACTTGCCGTCCACGTAGCGCAGGTAGTCGTCCCCCGTGTCAAACGGGCGCCGCTGGTCGGGGTCTTCGGGCGGATGGTCACGCAGGAAGGCGTCGAAGGCTGTCTTCCACGCGGCCGCGTGCACCTTCGCCGAGTCGATGATCACTCCATCGGTGTCGAGGACGACGGCCCGGACGTCCCTCAGCGCGGGTGCGATCACGCCCAGGGACTTCCCGGAAAGGGCGGGCGGGGGGTTCACAGCCGTTCCGCCACGTAGCCGGTGAGGTCGGGCAGCCGGTTGCTGGAGCCCCACTCGTTGTCGTACCGACCGAGGGCCTTCACCAGGTCGCCGTGCGCTTGAGTCAGGGCCGAGTCGTAGGCATCCTCGTTGACGCCCATGACCACGGTCACGTCGGCTCCCTTGCATGGGGCCGAGATCGGCACCTCGCGGGCGCCCGCCTTCTTGACCCGCTCCAGTGCCCCGCGCAGGTGGTCGCGGCCGATGCGGCCGAATCCGTTGATGCCCTCTCGGACAGTCATGGACAACTCCTGAGGAGTAGAGATGAGGTGTACACGGGGGCGTTCTCCACGGTCACACCGGTTGCGGCACGATCGCCACCGGGCAGAGGACATCCCGCTTCGGCCGGGGGGGACCACGTTCACCGTCGCACCGGCGTCCGGTCGGCAAAAGGGGCGGTTCGGCCCTTGTCGGGGCCGTTCGGCACGGTTCCGGGGTCCGGCTGCCGACGAGCGGGAAGACGACGCAGCAGCCGCACGAGAACCGCGTCGGCCACCGCGGCCACGACGAAGGTCACGGCCATGGCCGCGATGAGCAGCACGGCGAACAGCTGATAGAACTCCGGCGTGAGAGTCGTACGCACTGCTCTCGCCTCCTGTCGGGAAACGCATGAAAGTTCCTTCGCTCTCATCCAACTCCCTTTTGAGGCGGGGCACTTGAGCCGAAGGGTGCGGAATCCCGTGCCAGTCGGCCCTTGTAGCCGGACAGAGGCGGGCCGCTACGCCCGCGCCGCCGCCTGCCCGTTCCCGAGATCACCGCGGCGCTGATCACCGCGCAGCACGAACGGGTCCGCACGCTTCCTTGGCACCGCGCTCGGTCGGCCGGCGCTACTGCCACTGCGTGCACGACGTCGTACACGGCACCGTCGCCCGACTCCTGTCGGGGCAGGCGTTCGCGTCGGCGACGACGGTGATGTCGAACTGCACGGCGTGGTGGTCAGTGCAGATCGCCGGCGCAGTCCTGGCACGGCGAGTCGGGGCGGAAAGCCAGGGAGAGGAAACCGTCATGACGTGAGCCCTCGCGGCCCCTCTCGGCCGACAGCGCGTTTCCATGGGGACGCGGACATGGATGAGGTAGGCACTCTCGTGTGTCCGATGGCGTGACGGCGTCGCTGGAGCGATGCTCTGCGCATGCGCAGAGACGGCTTCGCACCAGGGCGAACCCTGGGCCTGGTGGCCGCGACATCGCTGGCGGCCCTCACTACCTTCATCCGGCCTCGGTTGCTGACCTGGGGGGCGTCGAGCGATGAGGTGGCGCGCGCCTATCCGGGCGACGAGCTGGTGCCGAACGCGGATGGCTCGTCGACCATGGCCACGACGCTGCCGGCGCCGCCGGCAGAGGTTTGGCCGTGGCTGGTGCAAATGGGGTGCAACCGCGGAGGCTGGTACAGCTGGGACCGGTTGGACAATGGCGGACACCCCAGCGCCGAACGCATTGTCAGGGCCTGGCAGAGCCCGGAAGTGGGACAGCGCTTGGATGCGGTGCCGTGCGGTGAAGCTTGGTTCACTGTGGCGGTTCTCGATCCGCAGAGGACTCTGGTGCTGCGCTCAGCCCTGACACTGCCCTTCGGCCACCCCTTCGACCCGTTGGCGGGTAGCGAGCCGGGCGCGTACGTGGATTCGATCTGGGGATTCCACCTCGACCCGGCCGCCGGTGGCAGGACCCGCCTCGTGGTCCGCACCCGATCCCGCAGCCGGCCACGTCTGCTGACCAGGCCCATGGACGTGCTGTTCTGGGAACCGGCTCACCTGGTGATGCAGACCCGCCAGTTTCGCAATCTACGGATGCGTCTCAGCGCGAGGGCATGACCGCGAGGGCATGACCAAAGGCGCGCCTGAGTGTTCCGCCGGGGCGGCGGGGGCGCGCCCGGGCTCCGTCCACGACGTACCGGCCGTTCCCGGCCGCGTCGCCGGCACCGCGCGCGGCATCAGCGCACCGAGATCGATCGCCCGGTGATCTCGGCGGGGTCGATGCACAGCCACATGTCACGCGCGCCACCGGCCCATGGACCGCTGTACGCCCGCTCCTCCAGCCGGCGTACGGCGTCGGGGTCGCTCACCTCACGTGCGCGGCCGCGCACGAGCACGCTCCAGCCTCGACTGAGTGCCTCGTCGATGTGGTCGACCTCGAAGGCGACCTGGGTTCCTGCGGCTGCCGCGGGCGTCGCGTCGGGTGCGGTCCGGAAGACGACCGCATCGTCGACGACGCTGTAGTTCACCGGGACGACGACCGGGCCGACAGGGGTGGATACGGCGATTCTTCCCACGCCGTGCGTCGACAGCCGTGCGCGGCACTCCTCGGTGCTCAGTTCCACCAGCTGTGGGTGGCCGGCGGCCCGGCCGACGCCCGGTGGCAGGTCGGCGCCACCTCCGCGCAGGGCGTCCACCGTGGTCTCCAGTGCGTCGGCGAGCCGGATGAGGACGCCGGTGCCGGGCGTGGCGGTGGACTGTTCCTCCAGGTACTGAAGGTAGCTGGGGACCGTACCCGCCCGCTCGGCGGTTTCCTCCCGCGTGAGGCCGAGTTCCTCGCGGCGTTGGGCGATGCGGCGCCCCACGTCGCCCCGTGTGCCGCCCGCTGCCGCGGACGCCGCGTTCGGTGGTGTGTGTTCCGGCATCGCCGATCACTTCCTCCTGTCAGGACGCCCTGACCGTCAGGACGTCGCGACCGCCCGCCGAGGACGACCTTGAGCGCGCCGGTCCGGGCGGCCCGGGCGAAGACGTCGTACGCCTCCTCCATCCGGTCCAGCGGGAAGCTGCGGGTGACCATCGACGAGGCGGGCAGGCGGCCTGCCCTCATGCGCGGCGGGGTCGGGGTGGAGGCGAACTGATGACGACAGGGGTCGTGAGCGTGCGGTCAAGCGACTGCCGGTGGTGACCTGTCTGCTGTCGTCCGACGGACAGGAAGCAGGCGCCGCGCAGGCGGGAAGCGGACGGGGATCGCGCCCGGTGGGGCTGGACACCGGGCGCGGCCTCTGTCGTCACCCGTTCAGCGGATCGGCACGGCCCGTTCCGGCCGGTCGGTCTCCTCGACGGGTGGCAGCACCATCTCCTCGTAGCGTCCCAGCGCCAGGACGACGCCGAGCATCAGCAGCGGAATGATCACAGCGACAGCCGCCATGAGTCCTGTCCTTCCCCAGGGGATGTGCGGTGGGGGGGGTGTCTCGCCGGGTCTCCCCGGCGCGGACGGGCAAACCAGGGCGGCAAGCGGAATCGGCCGGAGGGCCGACGGAACGCGGAACCGGCCGGAAGGGCCGACGGAACCCCGCACGGCAGCCGTGTCGACGCCGGGTCTTCGGGTACGCGGGGGGCCACGAACGATCTGGAGGGGAGTCATGCAGCGAGGCAGCGACCGGCTGAACGTGCACCGCGACGACGAGATGAAGCAGGAACTGCAGGGGTTGCTCCGTTCGGGGCATCCCACGCGAACGGAGGAATGGCACGACCCGGAGCCGTACGCCGAGGACGACCCCGAGGTGACGTACGGGCCGGTGACGCCGAGCCGTGCGCCCGCCCGGGTGGAGGCGCTGCGACTGGAGCTGGCCCGGGTCCTGGGCCGTACGTCGTTCCCGGCGGGCCCGGCCGAGCTGATCCGCGTACTGCGGGGCCGGCACGCCCCGGACGGGCTCGTGGAGCCCCTGGAGCGGCTGCCCCGGAAGGCGCGCTACGACTCGGTGCACCGGCTCGCGGAGGCGGTCGTCCACGCCCAGGACGAGGCCGAGGGCGGTGCCGGGCGGCCCCCGGCCGAGGGCACGGAATCCGCACACGGCCGGGACACATAGGCACCCTGCTCGCGGGTACTGCGGGCATCGTCACGCCGACGTGGGCGTGCCCCCGCAGCCGGGGCGGAGCGACGAAAGGGCCGGAGAGCCATGGCCGAGTTCGTGAGGGAAGTCATGACGCCGGGTGTGGTGGCGGTCGGTCCGGACGCCTCGCTCGTCGAAGCGGCGCAGCTGATGCGCGCCCAGGACATCGGCGACGTCCTCGTCACCACGGAGGGGCACGTGATCGGGGTCCTCACCGACCGCGACATCACGCTGCGCGCCGTCGCCGACGGCGCCGACCCGCTGACGGTGAGCGCCCAGGCCGTCTGCACCCCGAATCCGGTCGTGATCGGCCCGGACGACGCGGTGTCCGCCGCCGTCGCGCTGATGCGCGACCACGCGATACGCCGACTCCCCGTCATGGAGGACGGGCGCCCGGTGGGCATGGTCAGCCTCGGTGACCTGGCCGTCACGCAGGACCCGGGGTCGGCGCTCGCCGACATCAGCCGGGCCGAGCCGGACGCCTGGCCGGGCACGGCCCCGACCTGACGCGCCGGACCGGGCCGGACCGGGCACCGCACCGCCCCGGCCCGACGCGCGAACAGCGACCACACGGAGACCATGAACGACGACACGGAGACCACGGAACAGCAGCCCGACCACTCCCGTACCCCCGTCCTGGAGGCCCTGGAGCACTACCGGCGCTCCGGCCGCCGCCCGTTCTCGCCGCCCGGCCACAAGGGCGGCACGGGCGTCGACGCGCGGGTCGCCCTGACGCTCGGCCCCGATGTGTTCGCGTCGGACGTGCTCGCCCTGAACGGCCTGGACGACCGGCGGATGTCGGGCCGGGTCCTGGAGCGGGCCGAGGAGCTGATGGCGGACGCGGTGGACGCGGACCGGGCGTACTTCTCGACCTGCGGCAGTTCCCTGTCGGTGAAGGCGTCGATGCTGGCGGTCGCCGGGCCGGGCGAGCAGCTGCTCGTCGCGCGGAACGCCCACAAGTCGGTGATCGCGGGGGTGATCCTGGCGGGCATCGAACCGGTGTGGGTGCGTCCGCGCTGGGACGCCGGGCACCATCTGTCGCATCCGCCGGGCCCGGAGGAGGTCGCCGAGGCCTTCGAGCGGGCGCCCGACGCGAAGGGCATGCTACTCGTCACGCCCACGGCGTACGGCACCTGCGCGGACATCGCCCGGATCGCCGAGGTGTGCCACGCGCGCGGCCGGCCGCTGATCGTCGACGAGGCGTGGGGCGCCCATCTGCCGTTCCACGAGGCCCTGCCGAGCTGGGCGATGGACGCGGGCGCCGACCTGTGTGTGACGTCGGTGCACAAGATGGGCGCGGGCCTGGAGCAGGGCTCGGTGTTCCATCTGCGCGGCGACCTGGTCGATCCGGCCGTGCTCAGGCTCCGCGGCGATCTGCTCAACACCACCAGCCCCTCGGTCCTGATGTGGGCGGCGCTGGACGGCTGGCGGCGGCAGATGGTGGAACGCGGCCGTCAACTCCTCGACCGCGCACTGACATGGGCGGGCCGGGTGCGCGAGGAGGTGGCCGCGATCCCCGGGCTCGCCCCGCTCGGCGAGGCCGAACTCGCCGGTTCCGGGCGGGCGTTCGCGTACGACCCGCTGATGGTCGTCATCGACGTCTTTGGACTCGGTACGAGCGGCTACGCGGCCGTCGAGTGGCTGCGCGACCACCACCGGGTCGACCTCGGACTCGGCGACCACCGGCGCGTGGTCGCCCAACTCACCCACGCCGACACGGAGGAGAGCTGCGTGGCCCTGCTCGACGCCCTGACGGAACTCGTGAAACGGC
Organism: Streptomyces sp. DSM 40750; assembly: GCF_024612035.1. Classification (GTDB taxonomy): domain Bacteria; phylum Actinomycetota; class Actinomycetes; order Streptomycetales; family Streptomycetaceae; genus Streptomyces. Next base: position 9,317,435 of record NZ_CP102513.1, on the reverse strand, counting down.
GCGACTCGCTGCCGCCACCGCCGCCCGTCCGGTTGCCCGAACCCGATGAGCTGGAGCTGGAGGGAGTGATGCTCCCCCGGGACGCCTTCTTCGGCCCGGTGGACCAGGTGCCGCTGGAGGACACCGTGGGCCGGGTCGCCGCGGAACCCGCGAGCCCCTATCCGCCCGGCGTGCCGGTCCTCTGCCCGGGCGAGCGGATCAACCGGGCGGTGATGGAGTACCTCAGGTCCGGTGTGGAGCACGGCATGTACGTGCCGGACCCCTCGGACCCGGAGCTGCGCACGCTGCGGGTGGTGGCCCGATGAACCGTGACCAGGCCACCGAGATCAGCGCGACGTCCCACTCGGTCGACGTCGGCGAGGCGACCACCCGGTATCTGCTGTACGGCCTGCTGCCCTCGTGGTTCGTGCCGGGGGTCGCCGACTGGGTGATGCACCGGCGGACCCGCATCGAGGACACGGCGGGTACGAAGGAGTCGCTGATCCACTCGCTGATGATGGCGGAGGTCGGCATCCCCATCGCGCTGACCCTGCGCTACGAGATCAACCCCCTGCTGCTGTCCGTGCAGTTGGCGGGGACCGCGGCCCACGAGGCGACCGCGCTGTGGGACGTGCGGACCGCCGTCGAGAGCGACCGCGAGGTCAGGCCCGTCGAGCAGCACATCCACAGCTTCCTGGAATCGCTGCCCTTCGGGGCGCTCTCCGCCCTGATGTGTCTGCACCACGACCAGGTCAAGTCCCTGCTGGGGGGCGGGCGTTCGGATCCGGACGCCTGGCGGCTCGTACCACGCAGAAGGCCGCTGTCGCCCGGCTATCTCGCGGGCATCGGCGTCGCGATCGGCGCCTGTGTCCTGCTGCCGTACGGCGAGGAACTGCTGCGCTGCGTCCGGGCCGGACGCAGGCGGCGGAAGAAGACAGAGAAAGGAGAGTGAGCACCCATGCGTATCGCGTTTCTGACCGCACCCGAGGGTGTCGAGCAGATCGAGCTGACCGACCCCTGGCAGGCGGCGGCGAACGCCGGCCACGAGCCCGTGCTGGTGTCGACGAAGCCCGGCCATGTCCAGGCCTTCAACCATCTCGACAAGGCGGACACGTTCCCCGTGGACGACGTCGTCGGCGAGGTGCCGGCCGAGTCGTTCGACGCGCTGGTCCTGCCGGGCGGGGTGGCCAATCCGGACTTCCTGCGCATGGACGAGCGGGCGGTGTCCTTCGTCCGGGAGTTCTTCGAGCGGGGCCGGCCGGTCGCCGCGATCTGTCACGCCCCGTGGACGCTGGTCGAGGCGGACGTGGTCCGCGGCCGGGTCCTGACCTCGTGGCCGAGCCTGCGCACGGACATCCGCAACGCGGGCGGCACCTGGGTCGACGAGCAGGTCAAGATCTGCGACCACGGCCCGAACAAGCTGATCACCAGCCGCAAGCCGGACGACCTCAAGGCGTTCTGCGAGGCGTTCCTCGATGTGTTCGCCCAGGAGGCCGCCGGATGAGCTCCCCCATGGACCGCAAACAGCGACAGCGTGAGGCCGCCCACCCGGCGGACCCGGCGTCGGGTCCTCTCACCACCGACCAGGGTGTGGCCGTCGACCACACCGACGACTCCCTGACCGTCGGCGAGCGTGGGCCGACGCTGATGGAGGACTTCCACTTCCGGGAGAAGCTCACCCACTTCGACCACGAGCGGATCCCCGAGCGGGTGGTGCACGCACGGGGCGCGGGCGCGTACGGCTACTTCGAACCGTACGAGTCCTGCGCCGAGTTCACCCGCGCCGCGTTCCTCCAGGACCCGTCGGTCCGGACCCCGGTCTTCGTGCGGTTCTCGACCGTGCAGGGGCCCAAGGGCTCGGCGGACACCGTGCGGGACGTACGCGGCTTCGCCACCAAGTTCTATACGTCGGAAGGCAATTACGACCTCGTCGGGAACAACTTTCCCGTCTTCTTCATCCAGGACGGCATCAAGTTTCCCGACTTCGTGCACGCGGTGAAGCCGGAGCCGCACAACGACATCCCGACGGGCGCGTCCGCACATGACACGCTCTGGGACTTCGTGTCCCTGCAACCGGAGACACTGCACGCGATCATGTGGCTGATGTCCGACCGGGCGATCCCGCGCAGCTACCGCATGATGCAGGGCTTCGGCGTGCACACCTTCCGCTTCGTGACCGCCGACGGGCGGGGCACCTTCGTCAAGTTCCACTGGAAGCCGAAGCTGGGCACGCACTCACTGGTGTGGGACGAGGCGCAGGAGTGCCAGGGCCGGGACCCGGACTTCAACCGCCGGGACCTGTGGAACGCGATCGAGGCCGGCGAGTACCCGGAGTGGGAGCTGGGCGTCCAACTCGTCCCCGAAGAGGACGAGTTCGCCTTCGACTTCGATCTGCTCGACGCCACGAAGATCATCCCTGAGGAGCAGGTGCCGGTACGGCCGATCGGCCGCATGGTGCTCGACCGCAACCCCGAGAACTTCTTCGCGGAGACGGAGCAGGTCGCCTTCCACACCGCCAACGTGGTCCCCGGCATCGACTTCACCAACGACCCGCTGCTCCAGGCCCGCAACTTCTCCTATCTGGACACCCAGTTGATCCGCCTCGGCGGCCCCAACTTCAGTCAACTGCCGGTGAACCGCCCGGTGGCACCCGTACGCACCAACCAGCGCGACGGCTACCACCAGTCCGCGATCCACGGCGGCACGAACTACTTCCCGAACTCCCTCGGCGGCGGCTGCCCGGCCCACGCGGGCGTCGACGGCAACGCCTACACCCACTACGCCGAGCGCGTCGACGGCGCCAAGATCCGCCGCCGCAGCGAGAGTTTCAAGGACCACCACAGCCAGCCCGCCATGTTCTGGAACAGCATGGCCCCCTGGGAGAAGCAGCACATCGTGGCCGCCTTCCGCTTCGAACTCGGCAAGGTCGGCGCCCTCACCGTCCGCGCCCGCACGGTCGAGCAACTGGCGAAGGTGGACCCGGAGTTGGCGGCCGAGGTGGCGAAGGGCGTCGGCGTCCCGGTCCCGACGGACGCCGAGCCGGTGGCGTACAAGCTCACCTCCCCCGCGCTCAGCCTGGAGTCCCAGCGCGGCCCCGGCTCCATCCGCACCCGCCAGATCGCCGTACTCGTCGCCGACGGCGTGGACGCCGACCAGGTGACCGGCGTGCGGGAGGCCCTGGCCGCCGAGGGCGCGATCGTCGAGGCCCTCGCGGCCCAGGACGGCACCGTACGCGGCTCGGACGGCGCGGAGTACACCGTGGACCGCGCCCTGCCGACCGTGGCCTCCGTCCTCTACGACGCGGTCCTCCTCCCGGGCGGCCCCGTCGCCACCCCGTCCCCGTCGACCGACCCCGACGCCATGCGCTTCGTCCGCGACGCCTACCGCCACGGCAAACCGGTGGGTGCCCTCGGCTCGGGCGTAGGCATCGTCGCCGCCCTGCAACCCGAGGGAGTACGACTCTCCTCCGAGTTCCACCACGTGGTGACCGACCGAGGAGTCGTGACGGACACGGCCCAGGGCACGGCCGGCGAGGACTTCATCCGAGAGTTCGTGGGGGCGATCGCGGCACATCGCCACTGGGACCGCCCACCGACCCGCTGCTGACGACGGTGACGGGCCGGGCCGCCCCGAAGGGGCAGGCCCGGCCCGTCAGGGGCGCGGGGCGCACACATCAAGCCGCGCACATCAAGCCGCGAACTGTCACCGGCGCTCGAACTATGGTCGCCGCCCCAGCAGACACAACAACCTGGTCTGCGCGTCAGCGCCCGGCGGCGGCTCCACCGGCGCCCCGAACAACCCGCTCTTCTCCAGGTCACCCGCATACGGAGTGATCTCCTCCACGGCGAACCCCACCAGTTCTTCGGGCAGCCGCTCGTCGAACCCGATCGCCCGGGACAGGTCCCACGCATGCACGACGAGATCGGCGACCATCTGCGCGCAGTACGCGGTCGCCGGAGTGTCCCCGTACGACAGATGAACCGTACGTTCGAGCGCGCCGGGCGCGGCGAACGCCTCCCGCGCGGAATGCGCCGCCGTGTCCCAGGACGCCGCGGGGTCCGGCCCCAGCAGGTCCCCCTCGAACGTGTCGCCGACCTCCTCGATCATGCAGCCGTCCCGCACCAGCGACGGTACCCACAGCTGCTCGGACACAAGGTGGTTGACGAGGTCGCGGACCGTCCACTCGGCGCAGGGGGTACCCGCCCCCCACTGGTCCTCGCGCACCGCGTGGACCCGCGCGCCGAAGAGGTCCTGCGCCTCGGTATGCCGGGTGAGCAGCGCACTCGCCTCGGCGCCCGACGTCATGCCGGCCCTCGCTCCCGCGCGCCGTCACGCGTGCGCCCCGGGGTGACCGGCCGGCGCGGGTGGCGGCGCAGATACTCGCCCTCCAGTTTCGCCATCCGTTCATTGTGGGTGCGCAGCGCTTCGCTCGATCCGTGCAGCAGCGTGTCATGGCGTGTGCGGTGGATCGACTCCAGCTCCTTCATCAACTGCTGGTCGTCCAGTTGGTCCGGGTGCACTCCGGTCATGGTGGTACCCCGATCTTCGTGTTCCTCCATGAGGTCCGGGTACCCGCCCGGCAAGCGTTACCCCGAGCGGCATCCGGGAGGGAGCCATGGATCTCGCGTTTCTCCATCCACTGTACGAACATCCCGGGCCCTGGGCCTCTGTGTACGTCGGTTCGTCCGCGCCTTCGGAGTCCATGGCCCATGAACGGTCGCTGACGGCGGCCGCCGTCTCCCATGAGCTGGCCGAGCAGGGAGCGGACGAGGCGACCTGCCGGGCCGTGCACCGGGCTGTGGAGGAGCTGCGCCACGACGCCGAGCCGCACGGCCGGGCGTTCTTCGCCCGCGACGGCCAGGTGGTCCTGGACCCGCCGCTCACCTCGCCGCCCCCGGCGAACCAGGCCTTCTGGTCCCCGCTGCCCCGTACGGCACCGCTGCTGGAGCTGGCCGGGGAGGACCCGGTGTGCCTGGTGGCGTACGTCGACCGGCGGGGCGCGCGGTTCGAGCTGCGCGGCGCCCTGGGTGGCGAGGACGCCGGGGCGGTGGCCGGGCGGCAGTGGCCGCTGCACCGCACGAGCACGGCCGACTGGTCGGAGCGGCACTTCCAGCTGCGGGTGGAGAACACCTGGGAGCACAATGCGGCGGAGGTCGCCGACGCCCTCGCCGTGTGCCAGGAGGAGACCCGCGCCGACCTGCTGATCCTCGTCGGTGAGGACCGCGAGCGGCACGCCGTGCGGGACCGGCTGCCGCAGCCGCTGCTCGACCGGGTCGTCGAGGCCCCGCACGGGGCGGGCAGCAGGCTGCTCGACGAGGACGTGGAGCGGGTCCGCGCCGAGCACGTACGCCGCCGGGCCACCGACGAGATCGAGCGGTTCCTGGCGGCGCGCAGCCCGGACGCCGAGGGACGCCCGGGGGCCGTGGAGGACGTGGCCGAGCTGGTGGAGGCGGCGCGCGAGCACCGCATCGACGAGCTGCTCGTCCGCCCCGAGGGACCCGACACGCACCGGGCGCTGTGGGTCGGCGAGGACCCCGACCAGCTGGCCGTACGCCGTACGGAGCTGCGGACGCTCGGGCTCGCCGAGGACCACGTCCTGTCGGCCCGCGCGGACGACGCGCTGCTGCGGTCCGTCGTGACGACCGGTGCCCCCGCGATCTCCGTGACGGCGGCGGCCGGGGCCACGGAGCGCGAGGTGCCGGTCGGCGGACTGGGCGCGCTGCTGCGCTGGAAGTGACTCGTCCGGCAGGGAGCCGGTGTGGCTAGCGGGCGCGCTCCACGCGCCGCTCGTCCCACACCGGCTCCGGTGTCTCCCGTACGCGGCCGTCGGAGCCGAAGACGAGATAGCGGTCGAACGAGCGAGCGAACCAGCGGTCGTGGGTGACCGCGAGGACCGTCCCGTCGAAGGCCTCCAGCCCTTCCTGAAGGGCCTCGGCCGACTCCAGGTCGAGGTTGTCGGTGGGCTCGTCGAGGAGCAGGGCGGTGACGCCCTGTAGTTCCAGGAGCAGGATCTGGAAGCGGGCCTGCTGGCCTCCGGAGAGGCGGTCGAAGGGCTGCTCGGCCTGCTTGGTCAGCTCGTAGCGGCGCAGCCGGGACATGGCGGCGCCCCGGTCCTGGGCGTGCTCCTTCCACAGGATGTCGAGCAGCGTCCGCCCCTGGAGCTCCGGATGGGCGTGCGTCTGCGCGAAGTGCCCGGGGACGACCCTGGCGCCGAGCTTCCACTGACCGGTGTGGGCGACGTCGTCGCCGGCGAGCAGACGCAGGAAGTGGGACTTGCCGGAGCCGTTGGAACCGAGGACGGCGACGCGTTCGCCGTAGAAGACCTCCAGATCGAAGGGCTTCATCAGCCCGGAAAGCTCAAGTCCCTCGCAGGTGACGGCCCTTATGCCCGTACGGCCGCCCTTGATCCGCATCCTGATGTCCTGCTCGCGCGGCGGCTCCGGCGGCGGCCCGGCCTCCTCGAACTTGCGCAGCCGGGTTTGGGCGGCGGCGTATCGCGAGGCCATCTCATGGCTGACCGCAGCGGCTTGACGGAGTGTCAGCACCAGCTTCTTCAGCTGGGCGTGCTTCTCGTCCCAGCGTCGCCGCAGTTCCTCGAAGCGCTCGAAGCGCTGTCGCCGCGCCTCGTGGTACGTGTCGAACCCGCCGCCGTGCACCCAGGCGTCCGCGCCCGCGGGGCCCGGCTCCACGCTCACGATCTTCTCGGCGGCGCGGGAGAGCAGCTCCCGGTCGTGCGACACGAACAGCACGGTCTTGCGGGTCTCCTTGAGCCGCTCCTCCAGCCAGCGCTTGCCGGGTACGTCGAGGTAGTTGTCGGGCTCGTCGAGCAGCAGCACCTCGTCGGTGCCGCGCAGCAGCGCTTCGAGGACGAGCCGCTTCTGCTCGCCGCCGGACAGTGTTCGCACCTGCCGCCACTGCGCCTTCTCGTACGGCATCCCGAGCGCGGCCGTGGTGCAGATGTCCCACAGCGTCTCCGCCTCGTAGCCGCGCACCTCGGCCCAGTCGGAGAGGGCCTGCGCGTACTTCAGCTGGGCCGCCTCGTCGTCCACGGTCAGGATCCCGTGCTCGGCGGCGTCGACCGCCTCGGCCGCCTCCCGGATCCTCGGCTGCGCCACCGACACCAGCAGGTCCCGCACGGTCGACTCGTCCCGCACGGACCCCACGAACTGCCGCATCACCCCGAGCCCCCCGGTGACGGTCACCGAGCCCCCGTGCGGCTTCAGCTCCCCCGAGATCAACCGCAGCAACGTCGTCTTCCCGGCCCCGTTGGGCCCGACGAGCGCGACGACCGCCCCCTCCCCCACCCGGAAGGACACATCACCGAGCAGCGCCCTCCCGTCCGGCAGGTAGTACTCCAGATGAGCGGCTTCAAGGTGTCCCATGGGGCGCATTGTCCGAGGCCGGGGAGCCGCTCGGCAAATCCGTTTCCGCCACGGCACCCAGCTGCCGCCGGGCACGCCGTCCCAGCCGCACAGGGAAGTCCGGCTGTCGCAGCCACGGGCAGACGTGCCGCCAGGACGGCACCCACCCACGCAACGACACAGGCGAGCCCGGCTGTCACCGCTGCGGGCAGACGTGCCACCAGGACGGCACCCACCCACGCAACGACACAGGCGAGCCCGGCTGTCACCGCTGCGGGCAGACGTGCCGCCAGGACGGCACGGGTGGGCGCAGCGGCGCCCGGCGAGCGCCGGTGAGCGAAAGCGACCCCCGCCCAGCGCCAGCCGCCGGGCGCCCAGCCGGCCCCGGCACCGATCTCCGGGCACCCATCCGCCCCCGGCCCGGCGGTGGGCGCCCGACCGGCCCCGACCGGCCCCGGCCGGCGTCAGCCACCCGCCGCCAACCCCCACCCCGCCCGACACGCTTCCGCCGCCATGGGGTACCCGTGGACACATGACCCCAGACGTCGACCTCACCGTCCGCCCCCCGGGCCACCACATCCTCCGCGACCGTTTCCTCGCCGCGGACAGCCGCCTGTTCAACGCGGTGGCGACCCGCGACTGGCCCGGCGCCCACCCCCTCCTGCCGAAGCTGAGCCGCGCCGCGAACCACGGCGTGCTGTGGTTCGCCACGGCGGCGGCGATCGCGGCGACCCGGAGCCCGCGGGCGCGCAGGGCGGCCGCCCGGGGCGTCGCCTCGCTCGCCCTCGCCTCGGCGACGATCAACACCCTCGGCAAGCGCTCGATCCGCCGCCCCCGCCCGATCCTGGACAACGTCCCGCTGATGCGCCAGCTGAAGCGCCAGCCGATCACCACGTCCTTCCCGTCGGGCCACTCCGCCTCCGCCGCCGCCTTCGCGACCGGCGTCGCCCTGGAGTCCCGCGGCTGGGGCGCGGCGGTCGCGCCGCTGGCGACCGCGGTGGCGCTGTCCCGCGTGTACACGGGCGTGCACTTCCCGAGCGACGTCCTGGTGGGCGCCGCCCTGGGCGTGGGCGCCGCCTATGCCGTACGGGGCATGGTGCCGACCCGTGACCAGCTCCCGCCGCCCGGCCGCCCCTACGTGGACGCGCCCTCGCTGCCGGACGGGGACGGCCTGGTCGTGGTCGCCAACCGGGCCTCGGGCACATCGGACCGGGTGCGCGCGCTGCGGGACGCGCTGCCCGGCGCCGAGACCGTGGAGTGCGAAGCGGAGGACATGAAGGCCGAGTTGGAGAAGGCCGCCGCCCGCGCGCGGGTGCTCGGCGTGTGCGGCGGCGACGGCACGGTGAACGCCGCCGCCGAGGTGGCCCTGCGCCACGGCCTCCCCCTCGCGGTACTCCCCGGCGGCACGCTCAACCACTTCGCGCACGACCTCGGTGTGGAGGACGTACGCGACCTGGGCCGCGCCGTGCGCCGGGGCGAGGCCGTCCGGGTGGACCTGGGGCACTTCGCGACCGGGGAGACGGAGGGCCACTTCCTCAACACGTTCAGCCTGGGCGTCTATCCGGAGCTGGTGCGGGAGCGCGAGCGCTGGGAGCGCGTGATCGGCGGCTGGCCGGCCGGGGTGATCGCGGCGCTGCGGGTGCTGCGCTCGGACCGCCATCCGCTCCAGGCCACCTTCCTGGGCCGGCCGCGGCCGATCTGGCTGCTCTTCGCCGGCAACGGCACGTACCACCGGCTGGGCCTCGCCCCGGCCCGCCGTTTCGACCTGGCCGACGGGCTGCTGGACGTCCGTGTCGTGCACGGCGGCCGGCGCCCGGCACTACGGCTGCTGGCCGCGGCCGTCGCAGGCCCGCTGACCCGGACCCCGGCCCACGCGGCGGTCCGCGTACGCCGGCTCCGGGTGGACGGCATCGCGCCCGGCACCCTCCTCGCGTACGACGGTGAAGTCACCGAGGTGGAAGGGGATCTGACGCTCCGGAAGATCCCGGAGGCGCTGACGGTCTACCGACCCGTACCGATGCACTGAGCCATCACGGAGACGCCCCGGATAGTCCACAATTCAAGACGGCGGTCTCATCATTCGACATGGTCGCGTACGGTTCGAGTACGAACTCGCGGACCTCGCGGCCTCGCGGGACCTCGCGGACCTCGCGGAAGGGGAACGACCATGTCGAAGGCACGGGAGACCGCCGTCTACACGCACGGGCACCATGAGTCGGTGCTGCGCTCGCACACCTGGCGGACGGCCGCCAACTCGGCGGCGTATCTCCTCGGTTCGCTGAAGCCCCACATGCAGATCCTGGACATCGGGTGCGGTCCGGGCACCATCACCGCGGACCTGGCCGCCCTGGTCCCGGACGGTCATGTCACCGGCGTCGACCACGCCTCCGGCATCCTGGACCAGGCCCGGGCCACGGCCGCCGAACGCGGCCTGGACAACGTGGACTTCGCGGTCGCGGACATCCACGCGCTGGACTATCCCGACGACACCTTCTGCGTGGTCCACGCACACCAGGTGCTCCAGCACGTCGGCGACCCGGTGCAGGCGCTGCGCGAGATGCACCGGGTCACCAAGCCGGGCGGTCTTGTCGCCGTCCGTGACTCCGACTACGCGGCGATGACCTGGTTCCCCGAGTCCCCGGGCCTGGACGACTGGCTGGACCTCTACCACCGGGTGGCCCGCGCCAACGGCGGTGAGCCCGACGCGGGGCGCCGGCTGAGGTCGTGGGCGCTGCGCGCCGGGCTCACCGACATCACGGCCACCTCCGGCACCTGGACCTACGCCACGGCGGACGAGCGGGCCTGGTGGAGCGGCCTGTGGGCGGACCGGACGGTCGCCTCGTCGTACGCCGAGCGGGCCACGGAGGGCGGTCACGCCACGGTCGAGCAGCTCGACGCGATCGCGGCGGCATGGCGGGAATGGGGGCGACGGGAGGACGGCTGGTTCGCCGTACTGCACGGAGAAATTCTCTGCCGTAAGGCGGCCTGATCGGGCGCATTCTGGAAACCCGGACCATCAGGAGGTTCGCATAATGGTTCCCATCCTGCTGGTACTGCTTCTGGTGCTGATTCTCTTCGGTGCCGGATTCGCGGTGAAGGTTCTCTGGTATATCGCACTGGCCGTTCTGGTGCTGTGGCTCCTCGGATTCCTGGTGCGCGGCACGTCCGCGTCCGGAGGAAGGGGCCGCTGGTACAGGTGGTGAATTCACCCGGACCACAGGTGAATTCACTCCCGCATTCACTCCCGTAGTCACTCCCGCGGTAGCAACGGCCCGAGCGGCCCGAGGTCCAGATTGAGGTCCTCGGGCCGCAGGCCGTAGCGCTCGCGCAACTCGGTCATCCGGTCGTCGAGAAGCATCAGGGTGAGCCCGATGCGCTCCTCCTGGTCCTCCGAGAGTTCCCCGGTGTCGAAGCGGCGCAGCGCCTGCCGCTCCATCAGCTGACGGAGCAGTTCCACGACGGTCAGGACCAACTTGACCAGGTCCCGTTCCACCGTGTCCGGCTCCAGTTCGAGACGGTTGCGGCCGGTCACTCGATGCCTCCCCAGGGTGACGGAACCTGTGCGTTCACAGAGCTGATCAGGGCGTTCAGATCGATACGGACGAGGTCGACGTCCGCGATGCGCAGGGTGAGGTCGCCCGTGATGACGACCCCGCCGGCGAGGAGCCGGTCGAGGAGATCGACGAGGGCCACCTCACGACGTTCGACGACGGTCACGGGCTTTCCTCCCCACTGAAGGAATACGCCGCCCACGGGCCGGTGAGTTCCACCCGCAATCCCGGCTCCTCGCCCTTCGTACGATCTACCAGTTCCACGAACTCCTCGGAATGCGTGCGCGGCACCAAATAGGCCGCGTTCAGCACATTGCGGCCGGTAACACCGGAGAGTGCCGAATTCTGGGGGGCGTGCAGCCGGGTGTCCTCCGCGAATTCCGAGAGAGTCCCGTGCAGGCGGCGCGCGAACCGCTCGGCGTTCTCCCACATCTCCTCATGGGCCCGGTGGCTCCGCCGCCGCTGCCGCAGATAGTCGCGTCCGCTGGAGACCTTCGCCGGCTCCTGGGACGGCTCCTGGGCGTCGGATTCCGCGTACACCTTGACGCCCCACTCCACCCGGCCCGCCAACCGGTCCAGGGTCCGCAGGAAGCTCTCCTCACGGGCCTCCAGCATGACCCGTACGCCGCTGTCGTCGCGGAACACGGTGGCGAGCCGCAGCGGCAGGGGCGTGGTGACGACGGTGAGCGCGTCGATCACGCTCTGGTGGGCGCGGGCGGTCTCGGTCAGCCAGTCCAGGTCCTCCAGATGGGCGCGGAGCGGCTGCTCCGCGAAGTCGCGCTCCGGCACCTCGCTGACCACGGCGATCAGGTCGTGGTGGCGCAGTTGCCGGGGCGGCGCGCCCGCGACCCCGGTGAGCTGGGACTGCAGAGCCGCGTCGAAGGGGCGGCAGACGGCGTACACATAACGCAGTCCGGTCATGAGGGCTCCTCTCTGGCGCGGCCGCGCTCGATGGACCGCTCCGGCTCCCGCCGGTACCCGTCGTCGTCCAGTTCGGCGAGGCGGGCACGCAACTCGGCGTTCTCACGGGAGAGTTCGTCACGGCGGGCGTTCGAGGACAGCGCCGGGTCGGTTTCCCACCAGTCGATCCCCATCTCCTTGGCCTTGTCGACGGAGGCGACGATGAGGCGCAGCTTGATGGTGAGCAGCTCGATGTCGAGCAGGTTGATGCGGATGTCGCCCGCGATCACCAGCCCCTTGTCGAGTACACGCTCCAGGATGTCGGCCAGATTCGCGCTCCCGTTCTGCCCGTACGGCTCGGGGACTCGGCTCGGGAAGGTCATCGTCGGCTCCCGCCCACGGTGTCCCGCCCCTCGTCCTCATCCTCGTACGGTTCCTCGTCGATGTCCTCCCCGGCGTCGTTCTCGGCCTCGGGAACCTCCTCGTACTCGTCCTCCGGGGCCTCCTCGTACTCGTCCTCCGGGGCCTCCTCGTACTCGTCCTCCGGGGCCTCCTCGTCGCCTTCCTCGGCCTCATCGGCGCCTTCGTCGGCCTCGTCCGTCTCATCGGGCTCCTCGTCCGCGAGGGCGTCCTCGTGGCTGACGACGAGCTCACCGTCACGGATCTCGCCCCGCCAGCCGTCCTCGGCCTCGCCACGGAGGGTGATGAAGCGGGCGAAGTTCTTGAGGTCGAGCCGGGCCCGGCGGCCCTGGGCGCGCCAGAGGTTGCCGGTCTTCTCGAAGAGGCCCTTGGGGTAGTACTCGATGACCAGCAGGACCCGGGTGAGGTTGTCCGCGAGGGAGTGGAAGGAGACGACGCCCTTCGTGGTGCCCTTGGCGCCCTCCGACGTCCAGGTGATCCGGTCGTCGGGCACCTGTTCGGTGGTGTGGGCCTTCCAGCCTCGGTTGGACCAGAACACCTTCAGCTGCCAGTCGGAGTGGGTGTCGTCGGCCCGGTCGGCGCTCTTCACGCCCTTGGCGAAGGTGCTGAAGCTCTGGAACTGCGTCCACTGGTCGTAGGCGGTGCGCACCGGCACCCCGACGTCGATGGATTCCATGATCACCGTGGGCTTGTTGCCGGAGCCGCCCTTGCGTTGGCCCTTGCCGCCGCCGAGGTTCCTGAGCGCGCCGAGCACGTTGTCCTTGGCGCGGCCCGCGCCCACCTCCAGGGCGGTGCGCAGCGGCCCCTTGCCCTCGGCGAGCTTGCGGGCGCTGTCGAGGGCGAGCTTCGCGAAGCCGGGGCTCTCGCCCTGGGCGATGTCGTTGAGCTTGACGGTCGTCTCGCCGAGCTTGCGGCCGGCGCCGACGAGGAGCCGCTGGGCCTGGGCGGCCAGATACTCCCGCGCCTCGGCCTTGAGATGGTCGACGGCCTCACTGTGTGCCAGGTCGGTGAGCGGATTGCTCTTCGTCGCGTCCTTCGCCCGGTCCGTCACGTCGGCCGCCCCACGCGTCGCGCGGCCGGTCGCCGCGCCGAGGGTGTCAGTCATCGCCGCCGCCTCCCCTCGTGGTCCGCGACCGGGTGGCCTGGCGTGCGGCCTTCTTGGTCCGTGCGGCCTTCTTGGTCCGTGCGGCCTTCTTGGCCGGGGCCCTGCCGGGGGCGGTCTTCTTTGCGGCGGCCTTCTTCGCCGTGGTCTTCCGGGCGGCCGGGGCGGCCGTCTTCTTCGCGGGGGCCTTCTTCGCCGCCTGCTTGCGCGGTGGCTGCGACTCGTCCTCCGGCGCGTCGTGGCCGGACCTCGGTTTCCCGCCCCCGCCGCCCCTACCCGTCCCCTCCCTGGAGCTCCGCCCCGGCCCCCGCTCCTCGGACGCCGGAGGGGCTGAATTTTCCGGATCCTCCTCCTCACCGCGCCCCGGCAGGTCCGGGGCCACTCCGGCGAGCTGGTCGCGCACCTGCGAGGTGCGCCCGTGCAGCCGGTCCGCGAGACCTTCGATCCGCCGCTCGACCAGCGCCCCGGTGGCCGCCTCGCCGACACCGCGCAGGTCCTCGCGCAGCTGGTCCCCGATCTCCTTGAACTGCGGGTTGTTCTGCAGCTGCTGTGACACCAGGTCCGCGAGCGCCCGCGGGCTCAGACGCATCCGCTTGCCGGCCACCATGGTGCCGACCGCGAAGGCGAGTTTCATCTTCTTGGTACGTCCGAGGACGTATCCGGCCCCGATGGCGAGGCCCAATCCCAGTCGATTCATCCTGTCCTCCCGTCGCCGGTTCCTGTGCTCCTCCGCGCGCTGATCTCCAGCCGGTCGAGGAGCTCGTCCTCCAGGCGGTCGAACTCCTCCTCATCGATCTCGCCCGCTTCGAGCCGCTGCTCGAGGCGGGCGAGTTCGGCGCGGACGGCCGCCGGGTCGTAGTACTGGCGCTCGGCCTCGGTGAGCACTTGTCTCACCGTCCAGAGGCTGCCGCGCACCGGTGCGAACGGCAGCAGCAGCACCTCGGTGATCAATCCCATGTACTCGCCTCCTCGGCCTCAGAGCGCCGTGCGTACGGCGCGCCATGCACACGCGTGCGGAACGCGCTGTCAGTGCGTCGTCTCCGCGGGCTGTGCGGGCCCCGGTTCGACGAAGCTGTACGGCGGCAGCGGCCCGTTCACGCGCACCTCGATGTGCGGATGGTTCTTGCGGAGCTGCTCAACGGCGGCGAGGAACACCTCGGCCGACTGCCGGTCCACGAGGAACGACACATTGGCGAGCCAGCCGGTGGAGTCGGGGCCCGCGCTGACTGCGGTCGCGGCCGGCTCCAGCGCCCGCTGCAGCTCCGTCGCGTCCTCGGCCTCCCGGGCCTGCACCGCGGCGACCACCATCTCGCCGAGCCGCAGCCGGTCCTCGTAAGTGCCGCCGCCCGCCTGCCGGTTGGCCTCGGTGAGGGCGCGCAGCTCGGGGTTCTCGCCCATCACGCGGTGCAGCACGGCCTCTTCGTCGTGGCTGGCCTTGACGTTGTATTCGACCTTGCCGTCGAGGGCGCCGAGCCGTTCCAGGTAGTGCTCCGCGCGTTCGGCGAGCACCCCGGTGACGGACGCGTCGTCCGGTGCGACACTGCCGAACCGCATGGGCAGCAGGGGGCCGCCCGCCCCCGCCTCGCTCAGGACGTTCTGGTGGGCGAGCAGGTCCTTGCGCTTGGGGCGCAGCCCCTCGGGGGCCTCGCTGACGATCGCCGCCAGCTCGCCCTCCTTGAGGACGCGCACGGGGCGGGCGGGGTCGCCCACGCCGCCCATGCCCTCGGGAAGTGTGGGGTGTGAGCTCGCGGTGATGCCGTAGACGTACGTGCTCACTCCTGCTCCTCCCTCTTGCGCGAGCTCGTGGTCTTCCGGGCCCGTGGCCGCGACTCGGTCTGGCCCTCGTCGCGGGCCTGCCGGAAGGCGTCGGAGACCGTCTCGGCGGCGCCGGACAGCGCTCCCTTGGACTTGCCGCGCGCGCCGGACTCGGTGATCTCACCGACGAGGTCCGGCAGGCCGGGGTTCTTGCGCGGCCCGGCCTCCAGGTCGAGCCGGTTGCACGCCTCGGCGAAGCGCAGATAGGTGTCGACGCTGGCGACGACGACCCGGACGTCGATCTTCAGGATCTCGATGCCGACCAGGGAGACTCGTACGAACGCGTCGATGACGAGCCCCCTGTCGAGGATGAGTTCCAGGACGTCGTACAGGCCGCTGCTGCCGCCTCCGCCGCCGGACTGCTGTGCCGGGACTACGGTCATGCCGGCCGATCCTCCTTGTCTGTGGATGCTGGAGCGGGACGGCGGCCTAGCGGCCGCCGGGGCGATGTGGGTCGGCCCTCCCGCGCTCGTAACGGCGGACGCGCCGGTAAGCGGTGAGCTCGCCCTCGGGGTCGAGTTCCACCCGATAGCTCGCGAGCAGGCTCATCGTGTCGGGGACCCTGGCGATCTCCAGGACCTCGACCTCCAGCGTCCAGCCGCTCTTGCTCTGTTCGAAGGACGACACGGACTCGGGCGCCATGCCGGTCAGCTCCGCGAGCTGGGTCCGCGCGTGGCGCAGCACCTGCATGGGGCTGGGCCGGTCGTCCGACGCGTCGTGCCCGGAGTTCCCGGAGGACTCGCGCTGTTCGTTCGATTCCTGCGCTTCTTCCGGTTCATCCGATTTATGGGATTTACGTGAACTCTGTGTTCTTGATGTGTTGGATGTGTTCGACATGGCCACCTCGAACACCGAGTGGCCCCACGTCCGTTGGCCAAACCTCTTGGCCTCAGCCGCGCAGCGCCGTGAGCCGTCGCCGCGCCGGACCCAGCGCGCGGCCCCTGCTCATCGCCCCCGCCCAGGGGTTGGTGCGGGCCTGTTCGACGGCGTCCTCCAGCGTCCAGCGACGGGCGTCCACGGCCGGATCGTCCAACTGTTCCCAGGTCAGGGGCGTGGCCACGGGCGCGCCGGGGCGGGCGCGCACGGTGAAGGGGGTGACGGCGGTCTGGGCGTAGGCGTTGCGCTGCACGTCGAGGTAGAGCCGGTCACCGCGGTCCTTCTTGCGGGCCTCGGTGGTGAGCCGCTCGGGGTGGGCCCGGACGAGTTCCTCGGCGATCTCCTTGGCGAAGTCGCGTACGGCATCGAAGTCGTCGTGTCGCCCGATCAGCGGTACGACGATGTGGACACCCTTGGAGCCGGTGGTCATCGGCACGGACGGCAACCTCAACTCGTCGAGCAACTCCCTTACGTACCCTGCCGCTTGGCGGACCTGCTCGAAGTCGTCCACCGCCGGGTCGAGGTCGAGGACCAGCCGGTCGGGCCGGTCGACGTGGCCGGCCTTGGAGAGCCAGCGGTGCAGGGTGATACAGGCCTGGTCGGCGAGGTAGACGAGGGTCGCGGCGTCC
Source organism: Streptomyces sp. DSM 40750 (assembly GCF_024612035.1). GTDB lineage: Bacteria > Actinomycetota > Actinomycetes > Streptomycetales > Streptomycetaceae > Streptomyces. Next base: position 9,300,802 of record NZ_CP102513.1, on the reverse strand, counting down.
TCGCACACCGGGTGGACGACCGTGCCGCCCTCCTTGGACACCTCGACCCGTTCGATCCAGTCCGGGTAGTGCTCGGGAGTGTTCTTCTGCATGAACATGGGTCCGTCGAGCCCGTCGGGGTGGCGTTCCAGCATCAGCGGGCGCCCGCGCAGATGGGGGAGCATGAAGGAGGCGACGGCACGGTAGTAGGCGACGAGGTCGCCCTTGGTGTACTCCTTGCCGCCGTTCCCGTCGGCGGGGAACAGCACCTTGTCCGGTCGGTGGATCTCGACGCTCCGCCGGCCGACCCGCATCGTGTGCGTGTCCCCCATCTCCAACTCCTCTCGGTGGACGGGCCGTTCGTCAAGGCCGCTCAGGGCGCGATCGCGTGCTCCACCAGCAGCCGTCCGGCCGCCGCGATCGCCTCCGCGTCGATGCCCGCCTCGCGCAGCTGCTCCTCGGGGGAGGCCGAGCCCGGCATCGTACGGACGGCGAGACGGACCAGGCGGGGCACCGGGCGGCCGTCGAGGAAGGCGTCGAGGACCGCGTCGCCGAGGCCGCCCTCCTCGTGGTGGTCCTCGACGGTGAGGACGCAGCCGGTGCGCTCGGCGGCCTCGCGCAGGGTGCGGCGGTCGACGGGCTTGACCGAGTAGAGGTCGATCACCCGGACCTGGATGCCCTCGCCGTCCAGCGCGTCGGCGGCCTTCAGGGCCTCGTGGACGGTGACCCCGGCCGCGACGACCGTCAGCCGGTCGGTCTCCGAGGCGCGCAGCACCTTGCTGCCGCCGACCGGGAACTCCTCGGTCGGGCTGTAGAGGACGGGCGTGTCTCCCCTGGAGGTGCGCAGATAGCGGATGCCTTCGAGGCCGGCCATCGCGCCGACGAGCTTGGCGGTCTGGTTGGCGTCGCACGGGTACAGCACGGTCGAGCCGTGCACCGCGCGCATCATCGCCAGGTCCTCCAGGCCCATCTGTGAGGGCCCGTCCTGCCCGATGGCGACGCCCGCGTGCGAGCCGACGAGGTTGATGCCGGACCCGCTGATCGACGCCATGCGGATGAAGTCGTGGGCGCGGCTGAGGAACGCCGCGAACGTGGAGACGTACGGCACCCAGCCGCGTGCCGCGAGCCCCACCGCGGCGGCCACCAGCTGCTGTTCGGCGATGTAGCACTCGAAGAACCGGTCGGGGTGTTCCTTGGCGAAGAACTCGGCGCGTGTGGAGTCGCTGACCTCGCCGTCCAGGGCGACGACGTCGCCGCGCGCGGTGCCGAGCGCGGCGAGCGCCTGCCCGTAGGCGTTCCGGGTGGCGACCTCGTCGCCGGTCTCGTAGCGCGGCAGCTCCAGGTGCCCGGTGCGTACGGCGTGCAGCATCCGGGCGGCGGGCGGCTGGCGGACCTCGACGCGGATGTCGTGTACGCCGCCGAGTTCCGCGATCGCCTCCTCGGCGTCCTTGAGCGGCTTGCCGTGCAGGCCCTCACGGTCCTGGACGGCCTCGACGCCCTGGCCCTTGACGGTGCGGGCGAGGATCACGGTGGGCTGTCCCTTCGTGGACTCGGCCTCGCCGTAGGCGCGGTCGACGGCGTCCACATCGTGCCCGTCGATCTCGATCGTGTGCCAGCCGAAGGCCGCGAAGCGGCGGGCGTAGGCGTCCAGGTCGTGTCCGTGCCGGGTGGGCCCGCGCTGCCCGAGCCGGTTGACGTCGACGATCGCCGTCAGATTGTCCAGATGCTCGTACGAGGCGTGCTCGGCGGCCTCCCACACCGAGCCCTCGGCGAGTTCGCTGTCCCCGCACAGCACCCACACCCGGTAGCCGGTGCGGTCCAGCCGCTTCCCCGCCAGCGCGATACCGACGCCGACGGGCAGCCCCTGACCGAGGGAGCCGGTGGCCGTCTCCACCCACGGCAGCCGCCGGGGCGTGGGATGTCCTTCGAGCCGGCTGCCCAGCTTGCGGAACGTCATCAGCTCGGTCTCACTGATCGCGCCGGCCGCCTTGTACGCGGAGTACAGCAGGGGCGAGGCATGGCCCTTCGACAGCACGAAGCGGTCGTTGCCGGGGTGCTGGGGGCGGTCGAAGTCGTACCGCAGATGCCCGGCGAGCAGCACCGCCATCAGCTCGGCCGCCGACATCGACGACGTCGGGTGCCCCGACCCCGCGGCCCCCGAGGCACGGATACTGTCGACCCGCAACTGCTGGGCCAGCGCGGTGAGTTGACGGCTCTTCATGAGTCTCCTTCCGAACCCTTGGCGGGCTTTGGCGGGTCTTCGGGGGCCGGGCTCCGCGACGGCGCCGACCGCGGCTTCTCGGGCGCCCCCGGCACCGCCGCCGGGCCGGGCTTCGTGGGTGTGTGCTGCTCAGGGCCGGGCCCGGAGCGCTCCGATGCCCCGGGCACCGGTGAGGCGTGCGGTTCCTCGGGGGCGCCCGGCACCGCCGCCGGGCCGGGCTTCGTGGGTGTGTGCTGCTCAGGGCCGGGCCCGGAGCGCTCCGATGCCCCGGGCACCGGTGAGGCGTGCGGTTCCTCGGGGGCGCCCGGCACCGCCGCCGGGCCGGGCTTCGTGGGTGTGTGCTGCTCAGGGCCGGGCCCGGAGCGCTCCGATGCCCCGGGCACCGGTGAGGCGTGCGGTTCCTCGGGGGCGCCCGGCACCGCCGCAGGCCCCGGCTTGGCGGGTGCTTCCTGCTTGCGAGCGGCTCCGGGCCCGCCCGACACCCCGGCCCGGTCGGGCGCGGTCCGTTCCTCCGCCGCGCCCCGCTTTCCGGACCTCTCCGGCGTCCCCCGGCCCTTCGGCGCCCCGGCCTTCTCCGGTGCGCCCGGCATCTTGGCCAGTTCCGGTGACGCCGTGTCGAGGGGTACCGACCAGGACCGTACGAGGCCCAACTGGACGCCCTGGCGGGGCAGTACGGCGTCGAGGAGCCAGTCGGCGGCGACGCGGATGCGGTTGCCGGGCATGGCGGCGAGGTGGTAGCCGCGGGTGACGGCTCCGGCGACGGGGCCGGACAGCGGTACGCCGAGGGGGTTGGCGGCGGCCTTGACACCGCCCAGGTCCACGACGAAGCCCAGGTCGCTGTGCCGGTAGGGCTTGGGCTCACCCCTGCCGAGCGAGGCGGCGACGTTGTACCCGGCCACCTTCCCCTGCCGCCAGGCGTGTTGGGCGGTCATCGGCGTGTACTCGCCGGGCTTGGTCAGATCGGGCACGGCGGCCGCGTCCCCGCAGGCGAACACCTCGGGACGGCCGGGCACGTGCAACGTGGGCTCGACGAGCAGCCGGCCGCGTTCCATCGGCAGCCCCAGCGACTCCGCGAGCGGATCGGGCCGGACACCCACGCACCACACCAGCGTGCGCGTGTCGACGAACTCCCCGTCGCTCAGCAGCACTCCGGTCGGCGTCGCCTCCTTCACGGAGGTCCCCATCCGCACATCGACACCCCGCTGCCGCAGCACCCGGTCGGCGGTCCGCGACAGCTTCTCGTCCATCTCCGGCAGCACCCGCTTCGCTATGTCGAGCAGGATCCAGCGCGGCCGCATGCCCTCCCGCAACGGCTGCTTGCGTACCAGCTCGTCGGTGAACAGCTGGCCGTGCGCGGCGACCTCGGTCCCGGTGTACCCTGCGCCGACCACCACGAAGGTGCAGCGCGCGCCACAGCTCTTGGGGTCCTCGCCACCGGCCGCCAGTTCGACCTGCCGGGTCACGTGGTCCCGGAGGTACAGCGCCTCGGGCAGCCCGCGGAAGCCGTGGGCGTGCTCGGCGACGCCCGGGATGGGCAGCAGCTTGTTGACGCTGCCGGCGGCGAGCACCAGCCGGTCGTAGGTGAGCGTGCCGATGCCGCCCTCGGGGTCCGAGTAGTGCACGGTGCGCGCGTCGAGGTCGATGTCGTCGGCCTCCCCCAGCACCAGGCGTACGTGGCGCAGGGTGCCGGCGAGGGAGACGGTGACCCGGCGTGGTTCCAGGATGCCGGCGGCGACCTGGGGCAGCAGGGGCAGATACAGGAAGTAGTCGGTCGGGTTGAGCAGGGTGATGTCGGCCTTGTTCCGGGTCAGCCGCGACAGGGTGCGGGCCGTCCGGTAGCCGGCGAAGCCGGCACCGACGATCACGATGCGGGGTCGACTCACGGTTCGCCTCCGGCGGGGTCGCGCATACGAAGCCTCAGCGTCCTCAGGGCGTATGGCTCCTGAGCGTCCTTTAGGCGTATGGGTCCTGTGACGTACGAGCCTTCCGCGTCCCCCTGGTCAAGGCGCCCAAACCGGCAGGGCTCCCGAACGTCCCTGGGTTTCCACTGTGACCCCCGGGTACTCGGACCGCGACCCGACCCGACCCGACCCGATCCGACCCGCATCCGCACCCGCACCCGCACCCGCACCCGCACCCGCACCCGCACCCGTCGCGGAGGTTCCCCCATGCCCGAGTACGGATACTTCCTGGCGACCGAGGAGTTCGGTCCCGCGGAGCTGATCGAGCAGGCGAGGATGGCCGAGCAGGCCGGATTTCAGTGCCTGTGGATCTCCGACCACTACCACCCGTGGAACGACGCCCAGGGCCAGAGCCCGTTCGTGTGGTCGGTGATCGGCGCGCTCTCCGAGGCCGTGTCGCTGCCCATCGAGACGGCGGTGACCTGCCCGACCGTGCGGATCCATCCGGCGGTCGTCGCACAGGCGGCGGCGACCAGTTCGGTGATGACCGGCGGCCGCTTCCGGCTCGGCATCGGCTCGGGCGAGGCACTCAACGAGCATGTCCTCGGCACCCACTGGCCGCCGGCGGACGTCCGCCTGGACATGCTGGAGGAGTCGGTCCAGGTGATGCGGCGCCTGTTCACCGGCGAGGAGGTCACCCATCGCGGCCCCCACTACACGGTGGAGAACGCCCGCCTCTACACGGTCCCCGACGAGCCCGTCCCCATCGACATCTCCGGTTTCGGCCCCAAGGCCACCGGGCTCGCCGCCCGCGTCGGCGACGGCTTCATCACCATGGGTCCCGACGAGGAGTTGGTGGCCCAGTACCGCAAGGGCGGCGGGGGCGCGAACCCCGTCAGCGGCGGTACGAAGGTGTGCTGGGGCCCCGACCGCGACGCGGCCGTCCGTCTCGTCCGCCGCCTCTGGTCCAGCCAGTTCCTGCCCGGGGAGATGGCCCAGATCCTGCCCACCCCCAGCCACTTCGAGCAGCTGGAGCCGCTGGTCACCGAGCAGATGGTCGGCGAGAACACGGTCTGCGGCGACGACGTCGACGAACACGTCGCCGAACTCACCGCCTTCGCCGACGCCGGCTTCGACCGTGTCTACGTCAGCCAGATCGGCCCCGACCAGCGCGGCTTCTTCGACTTCTACCGCACGAAGGTCCTCCCCCAACTCCAACAGAGCCCCCGCTGACCCGCACCACCCCGGAGTTCTCGGCCCAGATGGTGTTCCCTCTCCTCATCATCTGGGCCGAGTGCATGCGACGATCCCGATCGGCTATCGGCCCCGATCGGGATCGGCTGGTCGCCGGCGCCTGTGGCCGGTCGGCCCTACGTCCGCCGGCCCTCTTCTCCCCGCCGCAACGGCGACCAGCCCAGACGGCGGAGTCCGGCTGTCGTCGCGGCGCCCAGCCCGCCCAGCATCAGGCCCGCGCCCACCCGGTTCCGGTTCCGTGAGACCCAGTCCTGCGGGCTCCCCGTCTCCGCCTCGGCGTCGAAGCGCCCATGCGCTCCGAAGTCCCGCCCGTGGGGGCCGTCCGCAGGGCTCCACAGGTTCCCGTGACCGCCGTAGACGCCCAGTTCTTCCCGCTCCCCCTGATCCCCTTCACCCCGCTGCCCCCGCGGATCCTGCTGGGAGTCGAACCCGGTACGAGCGAGATACCGCTCGACCAGCGCGGGCGCCACCGCGTTGGCGATCAGGGCCGCCGCCGTCGACCCGCCCACCCAGTACTCCCGCCGCCGCCCGTGCCCCGCCGCGTGCACGATCGCCCGCGCGGCGACCTCCGGCTGGTAGATGGGGGCGACGGGCCGCGCCCGCCCCGGCATACGGCTCAACACCCACTCGAACTGAGGGGTGTTGACGGCCGGCAACTGCACCATGGTCGTCCGCACATGCGTGCCCGAGTGCAGCAGCTCGCACCGCAGGGACTCGTTGAAGCCCTGGATCGCGTGCTTGGCCCCGCAGTACGCGGACTGCAGGGGAACGCCCCGGTAGGCGAGCGCGGAGCCGACCTGGACGACGGTGCCGTGGTCGCGCGGGAGCATGTGCCGCAGCGCCGCCCGGGTCCCGAACACATAGCCCAGGTAGGTCACTTCCGTCACCCGCCGGAACTCGTCCGGCGTGATCTCCGTGAAGGGCGCGAAAACTCCGGCGAAGGCGTTGTTGACCCACACGTCGATGCCGCCGAACGCGTCGACGACCTGCTGGGCCGCGTCGTCCACGGCCTTCGCGTCGGCCATGTCCACGGGCACGACCAGCGCCTCGCCCCCGGCCCGCTCCACGTCGTCGGCCGCCGCCGCGAGCCCCTCACGACCTCGGGCGAGCAGCGCCACCCGGTCGCCCCGGGCGGCGAAGGCCACGGCGGTGGCCCGGCCGACGCCGCCGCTGGCCCCGGTCACGACCACGGCCCTGCGGCGGCGCACGGACATCACGGCACCCACTCGTCACGCCCTGTGATGCGGCGTCTCGGGGTCGATACCCGACGGGGGCGGCGCCCCGGCAGCCGTACCCGGCACCGGTCCGCCCGCGGCCCCGGTCCCACCACCGGGCGCGACGGGCGGCACCGGCGGATAACCGGCCGGCCCCATCCCACCCGGGGGCATCCCCGGCGCCGTACCACCGACGACCCGGTCACGACCCGCCGCGAGCTCTCCCTCGCGCTCGGCCGTCGGCCGGGACGCCGAAGGACGCGCCGCGCCCCTCAGCACATACGCCACCACCCCGAGCACAACGGCCGTGATCAGCGCGGCCGCCCAGTCGGGCAGGCCCAGCGAGAGCGCCAGGCCGAGGGCCAGGGCCAGGGCGGCACCCGCGTACAGGGCGACCGCACCGGACGCGGCGTACAGCGCGGCCTTACGCCGCTGCTTACGGGTCTGCTGCCGCAGCTCGTCCCGTACGGTCTCGCGCGCCACCAGCGCCAGCTCGTCGACCAGGTGCTTGTCCAGATGTTCCAGATGATCCAAGCGGTCCATGCCGCCCGAGTACCCGGGCCGGTGCCCACGTAACGGCGTATCCAGGGGACCGGAGGACGGGAAACGGGTGACGGCGGACCGCGGACCGCAGACCGCAGACCGCAGACCGCAGACGGTGACGGCGGACGGCGGACGGCGGACGGCGGACGGGTGATCGATCATCGAGCCAATCCGGTCCAACCGTCCGAAACGATCTCCCTTTCCCGGTCGGCCCCAACTAGGCTTTTCCGCATGGAGATTCTCGGCACCACGCTCCGCATCTGCGTCGACGACCTGGAAGCCGCGGTCCCGTTCTACGAGAGACTCTCGGGCGGACCGGCGATGCGCTTCGAACGCGGCGGCGTCCAGGTCGCCGCCGTCGGCTGTTTCCTCCTGATGACCGGCCCGGAGTCCGAGTTGGAGGTCCTGCGCAAGGTCACCGCCACCATCGCGGTCGAGGACGTCGACGAGGCCCACCAGGTCCTCACCGACTCGGGCGCCCACGTGCTGGCGGGACCGATCCCCACCCCCGTCGGCCGCAACCTCATCGCGGTCCACCCCGACGGCTCGGTCTACGAATACGCGGACCGCCGAACCGTGGGGTAGCTCCCGGCCCGGAACACCTTCACGTCCCTCGGCTGGTTCGGACGGCTCACGCCCCGGACTCCCGGCGCTTCATCTCGGCGGTGACGGCCCACCGCTGATGGTCCCGCCAGGCCCCGTCGATGAACAGGAAGTCCGGCGAGAACCCCTCCAGCCGGAATCCGCACCGCCGGGCCAGAGCGATGGAGGCGGCATTCCCCGGCTGCACATTGATCTCCAGCCGGTGCAGCCCCATCGGTCCGAACGCGTACTCGACGACCAGCCCGAGCGCCTCTCCCATCAGCCCCCGCCCGGCGGCATGCGCGAACGCCCCGTACCCGAGGGCACCGCACTGGAAGCCGCCCTCCACGATGTTGTTGATGTTGATGAACCCGGCGATCCCCCCGCCGTCCTTCTCGCACACCAGGAACCCGGCCTTCGTCGGATCCCCGATGAGCCGCCCCGCGTAGGCGGCGTACGCGGCGGCCGTGGTCGGCGGAAACAGCCACGGCTGGTGCAGAGCCTTGCTCTCCCGCGCCCGCGCGGTGAACTCGGCGCCGTCGTCGGGCGTGAAGTGCCGTATCCCCACACGGGGGCCTTCGGCGAGGTAACTGACGTTCTCGGACACCTCGCCACGGTACGTCGGCGCGGACGTCACCGGCGCCGTCTCATGAAGTACGCTCCGCACACCGCCCCGATCAGGGCCGTCCCCAGCAGCGCCATCCACAGGGGCATGCTGACCTCGGAGACCAGCAGTGTGACCTCGGTCTTCTGGGTGTTCTGGAAGACGAAGACGAGCGCGAGCGCCGCGAGCACACCCACGACGACCCTGCCGGGCGTCAGCAGATCACCCCATCGCTTCCGGCTGTGCGTCCCGACTCGTTCCGATGTCTTCGGGCTCATACCTCCAGGATGACGCGCGCGGGCGGGACGCGCCCGGTGGGAGCTTCTCACCCGCTCCTGGCTGTCAGGTCAGCGCCGGCTCGTCCAGCGTCAGCGTCCCCGCTTCCGTGTCCAGCTCCGCCATCACCCCGAACGGGATCGTCAGCGCGCCGTCACCGTGGCCGAAGCCGAACTCCTCCACCACCGGCACCCCGAGCCCGCCGAGCCGGTCGACGAGCAGTCCCCGCACCTTCTCGTACGGCTCGCACTGGGCCCAGGAGCCGAGCAGCACGCCGGCGACACCGTCGAGCCAGCCCGCGCGGAGGAGTTGGGTGAGGTAGCGGTCGAGGCGGTAGGTCTCCTCGCCGACGTCCTCCAGGCAGAGGAGGGCACCTCGGGCGGAGGGGCGGGCGTGGGGGTTGCCGAGTTCGGCGGCGAGGAGGCAGAGACAGCCACCGAGGAGGACACCGCGGGCACGCCCGGGCAGGAGCGGGGCACTCCCTTCGACGGCCTTGATCGTGCGTACCGTCTCCGGGGCGAAGAGAGTCGCCCGCAGGTGCTCCTGAGCCCGCGTGTTCTTGAGGAAGTCGACGCCCGCGGCCATGGGGCCGTGCAGGGTGACCAGTCCGGCGCGGGTGGCGAACGCCTCGTGCAGTGCCGTGATGTCGCTGAAGCCGACGAGGATCTTGGGGCCCGCCGCTCGTATCGCGTCCCAGTCGAGCAGGTCGGCCATCCGCTGCACGCCGTAGCCGCCTCGGGCGCAGAGCACGGCGGACACGGACGGCTCGCACCAGGCGGCCTGGAAGTCGGCGGCGCGGTCGGCGTCCGTGCCCGCGAGGTAATCGAACTCCGGGTGCCGGTCCAGCGTGTGGGGTGCGACGACAGGGTCGAGGTCCCAGCCCCGCAGGATGTCCAGCCCGGCACTGAGCCGCTCCTCCGGCACCGGCCCGCTGGGGGCGACCACCGCCACGCGGGCGCCGGGGGCGAGACGGGCGGGCCTGGTCAGCGGCGAGACGGCGTGGACCGGGAGGGCCGGGCGGTTCGGGGCGGGTGTCGTCACTTGGCGAGCTCCAGAGTAGGGATTCCCGATGGATTCAACCCGAAGACCTGCGCGTACAGCGAAAGCTCTGCCTCCAGGACCCGCACCATCGTCTCCGCCCGCCGGAATCCGTGCCCCTCGCCCTCGAACGCGATGTACGCGTGCGGCACCCGCCGCCCCTCCAGGCCGGCGAGGAACCGCTCGCACTGCACGGGCGGGCAGATCACGTCGTCAAGACCCTGGAGCAGCAGGAAGGGCGCGGTGATCCGGTCGGCGTGCTCGGTGGGCGACCGCTCCGCGTACCGCATGGGCTCCTCGGCCAGCGGTCCGACCAGGCTCTCCAGGTACTGGGACTCGAAGTCGTGGGTTTCCCCCGAGCCCCAGTTCGTGAGGTCGAGGATGGGATACAGGATGGTTCCGCAGGCGTAGACGTCGGTCGTGGTGAGGGACGCGGCCGCCGTCCAGCCGCCTGCGCTGCCGCCCCGCACGGCGAGCCGGGTCCGGTCGGCGGTTCCCTCGTCGGCGAGGCCCAGCGCGACCGCCGCGCAGTCCTCGACATCGACGACACCCCACTGCTCGCGCAGCCGGTTGCGGTACTCCCGGCCGTAGCCGGTGGACCCCCCGTAGTTGACCTCGGCGACCCCGATGCCACGCGAGGTGAAGTAGGCGATCGCCAGGTCGAGGACCAGGGGCGCTCGGCTGGTGGGGCCCCCGTGGGCCCAGACGACGTAGGGCGGCAGCTCGGTGCCGGGCGCGACGCAGCCGGGATGGTGCGGCGGGTAGATGTGCGCGTGGATCTCGCGCCCCGCGGGGCCGAGGAAGCTGCGGATCTGCGGTTCGGGGTAGTAGGAGGGGTCCACCGGGTCGTCGTGCGCGGCCCCGATCACGCGGGCGTCGCCGGTGGCGGCGTCCAGCTCGACCACCTCGTACGCGCTGCGGGGGCCGGCCCCGATGCCGAGGACCCGGCTGCCGTGCACGGCGAGGGACGGGGCGAACTCGGTCCACGGTCCGGCCGCGTCGACGACCTGGCCGGTCTCGGTGTCGAGGAGGCCGAGCGAGGTGGCGCCCCGCCCGTGCAGCACGGCGGCGAGGCCCCCCTCCAGCAGCGCGAACCAGCGCCAGCCGACCTTCCACAACGGCCCGCCGAACTCCTCCTCCCGGGCGCAGAGAGCCGTACGGTCGTCGCCGTCGAGGCGGTACAGGTTCCAGTAGCCGGTGGTGTCGCTGGAATACACGAGCGTCCCGTCGGCGGCCCACTCGACCTGGGCGACGGACTCGTCCGGGCCGCCGCCGACGGTGCTGGGCGCGCCCAGCAGGCCGTCCTCGGTCACCTCGGCGACGAGCAGCGATGTGCCGTCCCAGGGCATGCGCGGATGTTCCCAGGCCAGCCACGCGGCGCGGCGGCCGTCGGGCGAGAGACGGGGGCCGGTGACGAACCGGTGGCTTCCGTCGGTGAGTTCACGCACGGCGTCCCGGTCCTCGGCCGCCGAGCCGTCCAGCGGCACCGCGGCGACGACCCGACGTACGTCGGTGGGCCCGTCCCCGGTGAACTCCTCCAGGACGCACCACACCTCGTCCCGCTCCGGGTGCGGCTGCGGGTCCACCCAGCGCAGTCCGCCGCCCACCGGCGACACCGGGGTGAGCGGGCGGGGCTCACCACCCGGCTCGTGGCGGTAGAGGCGCTGGTCGGCGAAGTTCGCGAAGACCACGAGGGGGCCGTCCTCCCGCATGACGCCGGCCCACGGATGACCCCCGTACTCCATGACCCGGCTGCGCACGTTCCACGGCGCCGGCAGCACCGACTCCTCGGTGCCGTCGGCCCGGCGCCGCACGAGGGTGCGGCGGCCGCCCTCGGTGGGCCGTGGCTCGGTCCACCACGGCTCGTCGCCGACGAAGCCCACGAACTCGGGATGCCCGTCGTGCGCGGCCGCGAGCGCCGCGTCGATCGGCGAGGGCCACGAACCGTACGCCAGGGTCTGCACCTTGTCCCCCATGTCCCTTGGTCCCCCGTGTCCCATCGCTCAGGCCTTCCGCAGGAAGCGGTCGAGTACGCGGACGCCGAAGTGGAGCGCCTCGACCGGGACGCGCTCGTCGACGCCGTGGAAGAGCGCCCCGTAGTCGAAGCCCTCGGGGAGCTTCAGCGGCGAGAAGCCGTAGCCGGTGATGCCGAGCCGCGAGAACTGCTTGGCGTCCGTACCGCCCGGCATGCAGTACGGCACCACGTGCCCCTCGGGCGCGAACTCCTCTACGGCGGCCCGCATCCGCGCGTACGTCACCGAGTCCACCGGCGCCTCGAGGGCCACCTCCCGGTGCTCGTACTCCCACTCCACATCGGGGCCGGTGAGCCGGTCGAGGGTCGCCCGGAACTCGTCCTCGCCGCCGGGCAGATACCGCCCGTCCACGTGGGCGACGGCCTCCCCCGGGATCACATTGATCTTGTAACCGGCTTCCAGCATGGTCGGGTTGGCACTGTTGCGCACGGTCGCCTCGACCAGGGCGGCGGCCGGACCGAGCTTGTCGAGCAACCGGTCGACGTCGTGGCGGTCGTCGAGGTCGGCCTCGATGCCGTACAGCGCGGCGAGTTCGGTGAGGGCCGCGCGGACGGTCGGGGTGAGCCGGACGGGCCACTCGTGCGCGCCGATCCGGGCGATCGCCCCCGCGAGGCGGGTCACCGCGTTGGCCCGGTTCACCTTGGAGCCGTGGCCTGCCCGGCCGCGCGCGGTGAGTTTCAGCCAGCCGGTGCCGCGCTCCCCTGCCGCGATCGGATAGATCTGCCGGCCGGCGCCGTCGTGGAAGGTGAACGCCCCCGACTCGCTGATGCCCTCGGTGCAGCCCTCGAAGAGGCCTGGGTGTTCGTCGGCGATGAACCCGGATCCGTCCTCGGCGCTCGCCTCCTCGTCGGCGGTGAACGCGATCACGATGTCCCTGCGGGGCCGTACGCCCGCGCGCGCCCAGTGCCGGACGACCGCGAGGATCATCGCGTCCATGTTCTTCATGTCGACCGCGCCCCGGCCCCAGACCACGCCGTCGCGGATCTCCCCGGAGAACGGGTGCACACTCCAGTCCTCCGCCCGCGCGGGCACCACGTCCAGATGACCGTGGACGAGCAGCGCGTCGGCCGACGGGTCGGTGCCCTCGATCCGCGCGACGACGTTCGTACGGCCCTCGGTGCGCTCAAGGAGCGTGGGCTCCAGGCCCGCCTCCGCCAGCAGCGCGGCGGCGTACTCGGCGGCCGGCCGCTCCCGGCAGTCCCCGCCGCCGCGGTTGGTGGTGTCGATGCGGATGAGGTCGGAGGTGAAACGGACGACCTCATCCAGTGCCTGCTGCTCCATGGGCTCCGCAGTCCTTTCGGGCGTTGCGGGCTCAGCCATATGTCTCCTCCACCGCGGCCGAGACGATCGTGGTGACCGCCTTGAAGGTACAGATTCCCTCGTACATGGTCGGGCTGGTGTACGCCACCTTGCGTTCACCGATACGTGCCACGCCCGGCACGACGGTCGCGGCCATCGCCAGGTGCTCGGCGTCGAACTCCAGCGCCACGGTGAACGGTCCGCCCCTGACCGGCTCGTGACGCACCGCGAGCGACGCGGCCTCCTTCGCCGCCGCGCGGATGTCGGCGGCCGTTCTCGCCGGCGTACGGCACACCGCCGCGTACCGCGACACATGGTCCTTGACCGCCACTTTGAGCGCCTCGGGCGCGTACCCCAGGGCGTCCTCGCAAGCCACGTCGTCGCCTGTCACCAGCACCACCGGTACCCCGTACTCGGCCACGACATGCGAATTCAGCAGTCCCTCGCTTGCCCGCTCGTCATTGACCCACACCCCGGTGATGGAGTTCGCGAGATACGTGTGGGCCAGGACCCCCTCCATCCCCGCGCCCGCGTGGTAGCCGACGAACGCGATGCCGTCCACGTCCCCGTGCTGCACGCCCTCCACCATGGACAGCGCCTTGTGCCGCCCGGTGAGCATCTGAGCGCGCTCGTCCAGCCGCTCCAGCAGCAGATTGCGCATCGTCCAGTGCGCCTCGTTGATCAGCACCTCGTCGGCACCACCGTCGAAGAACCCGAGCACGGCGGCGTTCACGTCCGAGGTGAACATCGAACGACACCGCTCCCACTGCGGCGTCCCCGGCAGCACGTCCGCCGGCCAGGTGACACCGGTGGCGCCCTCCATGTCGGCGCTGATGAGGATCTTCATGCCGCGTCACGTTACGCGCCGGGGAGGGAACCGGCTACGAGGCGCCGACGGGGACGCGAAGGCCGCGCGGTGGGCGGTGGGCGGTGGGCGGTGGGCGGTGGGCGGTGGGCGGTGGGGAGAGGTTCCCGGGCGCTGGGGCGACCAGGGGCGCTCTACGCCGTGCGCCCCGCCACGTACCACCTCGACGGCAGCTCGATGCGGGTGCCTTCGGCCGTGTACTCGGTGGTGATCAGCGGGAGTTCGCCGCCGGCGACGAGGGTGAGGCCGGCGGCGCGAAGGTACTCCGGGATCGCGGCGTCGGTGACCTCGCCCGGGGCGATGCCGTGACGGAAGATCGGGGCGAGCTTGGCAGGGGGGCCGGTGGGGCCCTGGGCGAGGCCCATGAGGAGGGGCTTCGCGGCCTCCGCGAGTTCGACGAGGCAGGCCCGGCCGCGCTCTCCCAGCAGCGTGGCGATGTTGTCGACGAGGCGTTGGCGGTCGTCGGGGTCGCACTGGTGGAGGACGCCGCGCAGGTAGACGTTGGCGTCGCCGAGGTCGGTGTGGAGGGCCTCGGCGTCCGCCTTGTCGGCCGCGTCGAGCGGACGGTACGTGGCCCGGCCGCCGGGGTCCGCGCGTCGGGCACGGTCGAGGGCGGCGGTGGAGAGGTCGGCGCCGAGCACACGGGGGAAGCGGTCGGACAGGAAGCGCGTCTGGGTGCCGTTGCCGCAGCCCAGGTCGACGAGGGGCAGTTCGGGGGCCGCCAAGTACGGCTCGAACAGGGCGAGATGGAGGGCTACGGTCCGTTCGGGTTCGGCGTCCCAGAAGACCGCTCCCGGTTCGTCGGGGGCCTCGCGCCAGAACCCCTCCCAGGCCTCCCTGTACCGATTCGTCACGCTCATGCCCAACCCCCCGGGATAGCCGGCCGGCCCGCCGCTCCGGCGGCCCAGAACGGTCTACCGCGCCCCGAACGCACAGACAAGCACCGCGCGCGCACTTTCACCTCTCATCCAGATCGCGCGCGCCCCAACGCGCCCCGCACGCCACCTGGCCTCCGGAAGACCACCGGCGCGGACCGGCCGAGACCGGCGAGAAGCAACGCTCGGCGGCACCGCGACAGGCCCCCGGGGTCGGCGCCGTAGCCAGTCCCCCGGCGCCTCAACGCCGCCGCGGCAGCGTCAGTTCGAACCACACCGTCTTGCCCGCGCCCGTCCGGCTGGTGCCCCACTCGCGTGCCAGGGTCGTGAGGACGCGCAGCCCGCGGCCGAACTCGTCGGTGGGGGCGGCGCTGAGCAGCGTCGGCAAGGTGGGGTCGTCGTCGTAGACCTCGCACTGCAGGGTGTCGCCGCGGACGAGGCGCAGTTCGATACGGCGGCCGCGGGCGTGGCGTATGGCGTTGGTGACGAGTTCGCCGACGAGGAGCGTGGTGGTGTCCGTGAGGGCGTCCAGGCCCCAGCCGTAGAGCTGTTCGCGGACGACGGCGCGGGCGCGGGCGACCTCGACCGGGTCGGGGGCGAGGCGCCACTCGGCGACGTCCTCGGGTTCGATGCCGTTGAGCCGGGCCATCAGCAGGGCCACGTCGTCCTTGCGGCCGCCGCGGCCCGTTTCCGAGAATGTCGCGGCGAGGGCGCGGATGATGGTGTCGCAGGCGTCGTCCATGGAGGCGGCCGGGTGGGCGGCGGTCTCGCAGAGGGTCGCGAGGCCCACGCCGATGTCCTCGCCGCGCACCTCCACGAGGCCGTCGGTGCACATCACGAGCCGGTCGCCGGGCTCCACGCGCACGCTTACCGCCTCGAACGGCACTCCGCCGACGCCGATGGGGGCGCCCGTGGGCAGGTCGAGGAGTTCGCTGCGGCCGTCCACCGCGCGGACCAGTACGGGTGGGATGTGACCGGCGTTGGCGATGTGCAGTTCGCTCGCGATGGGGTCGTAGACGGCGTACAGACAGGTCGCGAGGTAGTGCTCGCCGAGGCGCTGGGCGAGGTCGTCGAGGTTCCGCAGAAGCTGGGCGGGAGGCAGGTCGAGGGCGGCCATGGTCTGGACGGCCGTGCGTAACTGGCCCATCATCGCCGCCGAGTTGAGGCCGTGCCCCATGACGTCGCCGACGACGAGCGCGGTGCGGGCGCCGGGCAGTTTCACGGAGTCGAACCAGTCGCCGCCGACGCGTCCGAGCAGGGTGCCGGGCAGATAGCGGGTGGCGATGTCGCAGCCCGCCATGTGGGCCGCGATGGTGGGCAGCATGCTGTCCTGGAGCGTCTCGGCGACGTTCTCCTGGTATGTGTACATGCGCGCGTTGTCGAGGACGAGGCCCGCGCGGGCGGCGAGTTCGGCGCCCGTCACGCGGTCCATGTCGTTGAAGACCTCGCGCTCCGGGTGGCGCAGCAGGATCATGAAACCGAGCACCACGTTTCGGGCCTTCAGCGGCACGATCAGCATGGAGCGGTTGCTGATCAGCGGCCGGATGTCGCGCTTCTCGAACTGCGCGGCGATCGCGTGCCCCATCTGCTCGCTGATGCGCGGTACGAGGACGGGCTCGCCGGTGGTCATGCACTGGAAGAACGGCGTGTGCGCCGGGAACGGCATGGCCTCGCCGACCGGTACGACGTCGTCCCAGCGGCCCGGCTCGTCCGTGTGCTCCAGGGCCACCCGGTGCCACATGGTGGTCGTGTCGGGCACCCCTTCGGGGAAGCCCTCGCCGGCGACGACCTGTTCGCGCAGATAGGTGCCGGCGACGTCGGTGAAGCGCGGCACGACCGCCTTGCTGACCTCGACGATGGTCCGGGACAGGTCGAGTGAGGTGCCGATGCGTCCGCTGACCTCGTTGAGGAACTCCAGGCGCTCGCGTACGGCCGCGTGTTCGAGGTCCTCGCCCTCGTCCCGCACGTCCGCCGGGACCGGCAGCCCCTCGGCGACGGCGCGCGCGGCCCGTTCACGGCGCGCCCGCCGCTCCGCGCGCCGGGGCACGCCCCAGTCAGGGGTGACGGGCACCCGGTCGTTCTGGCTGAACTCCATCACCGGATAGCCCAGTTCGAGGACCTGGGCGACGATGCGGGCACTTTCGCCGACGCTCATGCTGGGCAGGATCTCGGGGAGTCTGCGGGCGAGTTCCTCGGCGCCGGGGAAGTCGGTGTGCAGGGCGAAGCCGGGCGCGATGCGTTCGACGGCCACGACGGCCTCATCGTCCCGCTGACGCAGTGCCTCGGCGTCGGCGGCCAGCACGAGGAGCCGCTCGGGGCCGGGGACGACCAGCGGATATGCCCACCACAACACGTCGACGCGGTCGCGGTCGCGGTCCCGGCCGGGCACGGTGATCCGGGCGCGGCCGGCCGCCGGGTAGGACAGCCGTCCGTCGAGGGAGGACTCCAGGTCGTGGCCGAGTGCGTCGTACGCGCCGTACGCCGCGTGGGGCGGGGTGTCGTCCGGGTCCGGGAGGGCGCCGGAGACGGGCAGCAGGTCGAGGGCGGGGCGGCCCACCGCGTCGTCCTTGGGTGTGCCGAAGAGCCGGCGTGCGCCGGTGCTCCAGTGCGACACGAGACCCTCGCGGTCCACGACGACCACGGCCAGCGGGACACGGCCGGCCGCGGTGTGCTCCGCCGTGCCGTCACCGGCTCCGTGGCCGGTGGTCGCGCCCGTGTCGGTGCCACGGTCCATGGCCAAGGCCCTTTCTCCCCACGGCTCGCAAGATCTGCGCCGCCCCCACTACCGTACGGCTGCGTAGCGTTGCGATGTGTGGCAATACGCGAATTGCTCCGTAGGAGCCTCCGGCGCACGCGCTGACCCTGCGGGCGGCGCACGATCACTCGCACGCCCCCGTATGGCCACCGGCCCGCCTTCTCGTGGCCGACGGCTCAGTCCGCGTACCCCAGTCGCAGGTCCCGTTCCGTCCTACCACCGCCGGCGACCTGGAGCACCGTCGCGACGGGGGGATATCCGGTGGCGATCAGCGTGTACCCGCCGGAGGGAAGGTCCACGAACCGGAACGTCCCGTCGATGCCGGTGGTGATCGTGTCGACGACGTTCCCGGCGGCGTCGAGGACGGTGACGCGGGCGTCCTCCACCGGTCGGCCGCCCCCGGTGCGGACCGTGCCGCGCAGGACGGCGCCCCCGGCGAGCTCGACGTCCTGGCGGGTCTCGCGGCCGGCCTGGACCGTGACGGGCAGCGCGGCCGGGCGGTAGGAGTCGGCGCGGGCGGCGAGGGTGTACTCCCCTGCGGCCAGTTCGGTGATGAGGTACTCGCCGGCTTCCCCGCTGCGCGTGGTCACGACGACCTCGCCGCGCACATCGGTGAGCGTGACGGTCGCGTCGCTGACGACCCGTCCGTCCGCCGTCCGTACGGCCCCGACCAGGCGCCCCGCGCCGCCGAGCACGATGTCGACCTCGACGGGGCGCTCGCCGACGGTGACGCTCACGGCCTGCGGCCGGTGACCGCCCGCGGCCGCGATCAGCACGTACGCCCCCGGCCCGGGCGTGGACAGCGTGTACCGCCCGTCCTCGCCGCTGCCGCCGCGCCCGGTCTGCCGGCCGGTGGCGTCGATGAGGGTGAGCGCGGCCCGGGGCACGACGGTGCCGTCGGGGTGCTGGACCGTGCCGCGGAGGGGGACCTCGGGGACGTACGTCGAGCGAAGCGAGCTGGGGGTCTCCCCGCCCGAAGGGTGGGGAAGCGCCTGCGGGATCCGGACGGCGGGCGTGGGCGTGGGCTCGGCGGGAACCTCGTCGAAGGACACCGGTGTTCTCTCCCTGAGGAAGCAGGCGACGAGGAGCCCGAGGACGAGCACCGGCGTGAGGTACAGGAAGATCCGCGGCATGGTCTCGGCGTAGGCCGACACGTGAGCGTCGCGCAGCGGGGCGGGCAGGGCGTGGACGAGCTCCGGGGTGAGGGAGTCGGGGTCGGGGAGGACGGCACGCGCGCGTGTGGGCAGCCGGTCGGCGAGCCGGTCCAGGAAGAGCGCGCCGACGACCGCCACGCCCACGCAGCCGCCGATCTGCCGGAGGTAGTTGTTGGCGGCGGTGGCGGCGCCGACGTCGGAGGGGCGTACGGAGTTCTGCACGGCGAGGATCAGGACCGGCATCACCATGCCGATGCCGGCGCCGAGTACGGCCGTCCAGATGCCGAAGTGCAGCCGGGGCGTGTCGGTCTCCAGGCGGGACAGCAGCCAGCTGCCGAGGGCGGCCAGGGCGCTGCCGAGGACCGGGTACGTCCGGTAGCGCCCGGTGTGGCTGATGAGTTGGCCGCAGACGACGGACGCGCCGACGATGCCGGCCGTCATCGGCAGCATGAGCAGTCCGGACTCGGTGGCGGAGATCCCGCCGACCATCCGCAGCTGGGTCGGCAGGTAACTGGCGGCGCCGAAGAGGGCGATGCCGATGGCCGTCCCCACGAGCCCGGTCACGACGAAGACCGGGTCCTTGAACAGCCGCAGGGGGATGAGGGGTTGGGCCGCGAACCGCTCGGCGACGAGGAAGAGGACGGTCGCGGCGAGCGCGCCGGCGCCGAGGCCGAGGACCGTCCGTGAGTTCCACGCGTACGCGGTGCCGCCCCAACTGGCCAGCAGGACCAGGCAGGTCGACGCGACGGCGAGCAGGAGCGTCCCCAGCACATCGAGGCGGCCCTTGGTCGTGGGCTTCGGCAGTTTCAGCGCGAAGGTGACGACGGCCAGGGTGACGAGGCCGCAGGGCACGTTGACGTAGAAGCACCACCGCCAGGAGAGGTGGTCGGTGAGCCGGCCGCCGAGGAGCGGGCCCGCGACGGAGGCGAGGCCGAACGCGGCGCCGACCAGGCCCAGGTAGCGGCCGCGGTTCCGGGACGGCACGATGTCGGCGACGATCGCCTGCACACCGATCATGAGGCCGCCCGCGCCGACGCCCTGGAGCGCGCGGAACGCGATGAACTGGTCCATGGTCCGCGAGAAGCCGGCGAGCGCGGACCCGGCCACGAAGACCACGAGCGCGAACTGGAAGACGCCCTTGCGGCCGTAGAGGTCACCGAACCTGCCGTAGACCGGCAGTCCGACCGTGGCGGTGAGCAGATACGCCGTGATCGCCCAGGACATCCGGTCCCCACCGTGCAGCTCGCCGACGATCTCGGGGAGAGCCGTGGCTACGACCATCTGCTCCTGCGCGGCGAGGAGCAGGGCGAGCAGGAGAGCGGAGAAGACCAACCGGACGCGGCGCGGACCGGGTTGGGGAGGGCCGTCCGTCGGTGGCGGTGTCGCGGGTGTGGAGGTCGGTTCGTCCTTCGCCACTGTGACCGCGCCCATGCGTACCGCTCCCCTCGTCGCACTTACCGCACAATTCCCGCGTCAAGCGGCAACTGTCGGCAAGTGCGGCGAGTTACGGCATTCCGGGGAGCGCCACGGAGATCCACTCGAACCGGTGAGGGCGGCAACGGGCCCCGGATGATCGCCCGTTGGACCGGGCATCCTTCTCGTCCTCGCGGTTACTTCTCGACCTCCGCGGCGAGGTTGGCGAGCAGGGCGTCGTAGATCCTGCCGAGGCCCTTGGGGGCGAAGGTCTTCTCGAAGAAGCCGCCGATGCCACCGGCGCCCTGCCAGGTGGTGGTGACGACGACACGGGACTTGCCCTCGCCGGCCGGGGTGACCCGCCAGACGGTGACCATGGAGGAGTTGCGGTCCTTCTCGACCAGCTCGCCGTCGGAGGGCTCGGTGACCTCCAGGAGGCAGTCGCGGACGCGCTTGCTGGTGGCCTGGAGCTTCCAGTGGACGAGGCTGCCCTCGCCGTCGCCGCCCTCGCGCACCTCGTACTCGCTGAAGTGCTGGGGCAGCAGCTTCTCGCGCGCGCCGCTGTAGTCGGCCAGGGTGTCGAACACCGTCTCCGCGTCCGCCGCGACGACTCGTTCAGTGGTGGCCTCGACCTGTGCCATTGCACTTCCTCCAGCACTTGGTAACTCGGGGATGTGCGGAAAGCCAACCACCCCCCGGCCGGAGGGCCCAAATCGGGGTGCTCCAAGGGGCCGGGAGTGACAGGTCCGGGCGGCCCCCGGCGAAACCTCCACACGATGTTCGAAATCCAGTTCGCACGATCAAGGGAACATGTGTTCTATTCTGGGGCGCAGAGCAACCGAGGAGGCGTCCATGCGCTGGGACCATCTGGCCGAGAACCCCGCCACGGCCCGGGACGCCGCGCTGTTCGGCGCGGAAGCGGTGACGAGCCGGACCTTCGACACCCCGGAGTTCCGCGGCATGACCTTCCACGAGGTCCGGGCGAAAACGATCGTGAACCGGGTGCCGGGCGCCTCACGGATGCCGTTCGAGTGGACGGTGAACCCTTATCGGGGCTGCACGCACGCGTGCGTCTACTGCTTCGCCCGTAAGACCCACAGCTATCTGGACCTCGACACGGGTCTCGACTTCGACTCGCAGATCGTGGTGAAGATCAACGCGCCCGAACTGCTGCGCCGCCAACTGGCCTCGCCACGCTGGCACGGCGAACACATCGCGATGGGCACCAACGTGGACTGCTACCAGCGCGCGGAGGGCCGCTACCGCCTGATGCCGGGCATCATCACGGCCCTGCGCGACCACGCGAACCCCTTCTCGATCCTGACCAAGGGCACGCTGATCCTGCGCGACCTGGACCTGATCCGGCAGGCCGCCGAGGTCACCGAGGTCGGCATCTCGGTCTCCGTCGGCTTCACCGACCACGAACTGTGGCGCACGGTGGAGCCGGGCACGCCCGCCCCGGAGCGCCGGCTGGACGTCGTGCGCGCCTTCACCGGCGCCGGCATCGACTGCGGGGTGCTGATGGCTCCCGTGCTCCCCTTCCTCAGCGACCACCCGGACCGGCTGCGCGCCACCGTACGGGCCATCGCGACCTCCGGTGCCACCTCCGTGACCCCGCTGGTGCTGCATCTGCGGCCCGGCGCGCGCGAGTGGTACATGGCCTGGCTGGAGCGCCATCACCCCGGTCTCGTACGGCGTTACGAGCGGCTGTACGCGGAGGGCGCGTACGCGCCGAAGTGGTATCAGCGGCAGATCACCCGTCAGGTCCACGAACTGGCCCAGGAGTACGGGATGGGTCCCCGGCGCGCGGAACTGCCGAGGCGCGTACCGGCTCGTGAGCCGGCCGCGCCGGAGACGGTCCCGGCCATGGAACCGACCCAGCTGACCCTTCTCTGACACCTCCTTGGTCATCCGGGCGCTTCTCCCGCCCCGAACGGGTCAAGTCTGGGCAGAACGAGTTCCTTCGAGGGGGCGGTCCGGGACGATGCGACGAAGGCCGTGGCGTGCACGGCTCGAAATCCTCCGTCCTGGGAGGCCTGACGATGAAGAAACGCGCAGCCGCTCTGTGCGGTGCCGCCGCCGTGTTGGCCGGGATGGTCACGGCGGTCCCGGCCGACGCGAGCGGCGGCTCCGCCTCCGCGCCGGTGGCGAAACCCGCTTGGAAGAAGTGCGCCACCAGTGACTATCCGACGCTCCAGTGCGCCTCCCTGAAGGTGCCGCTGGACCACCGCGAGCCGAACGGCCGGAAGATCACCCTCGCTCTCTCCCGCGTCCCGCACACCGCGAAGAAGTACCAGGGGCCCCTGCTGGTCAACCCGGGCGGCCCCGGCGGCAGCGGCCTCACACTGGCCGGATTCGTCGCGTCCTCGCTGCCGAAGAAGGTGGCGGCGCAGTACGACGTCATCGGCTTCGATCCGCGCGGCGTCGGCGCCAGCAGGCCCGCACTGGACTGCGAACCGGACCACTTCTCACCGGTGCGCCCCGACTCCCTGCCGACCAGCCCGAAGATCGAGCAGGCCAACCTCAAGCGGGTCAAGTCCTTCGCCAGGGCCTGCGCCACGAAGTACGCGGACGTGCTGCCGCACATCCACACGATCAGCGCGGTCAAGGACATGGACGCCATCCGCACCGCCCTCGGCGCCAAGAAGATCAACTACTTCGGGTACTCGTACGGCACCTATCTGGGCGCCGTGTACGCCAAGCTCTTCCCGAACCGCGTACGGCGTGCGGTGCTGGACTCCGTCGTCGACCCCACGGGGGTCTGGTACGAGGACAACCTCCAGCAGGACCAGGCGTTCGACGACCGCCACCGGGCCCTGATGGCCTGGATCGCCAAGAACAACAAGACGTACAGGCTCGGCACCGATCCGGAGAAGATCGAGGCCAAGTGGTACGCGATGCGGTCGGCGCTGGCCAAGAAGCCCGCGGACGGCACGGTGGGCGCCTCCGAGCTGGAGGACACGTTCATGCCCGGCGGCTACTACAACGGCTACTGGCCCTACCTCGCCGAGGCGTTCGCGGCCTTCGTGAACAAGAAGAACGACGATCCGCTGGTCGAGGTGTACGAGAACTTCGGCGCCGGCGACGCGGCCGGCGACAACGGCTACAGCGTCTACGCCTCGGTGCAGTGCCGGGACGCGCGCTGGCCGCGCGACTGGGACGAGTGGCGTGACGACAACCGGGCGGTGCACGAGAAGGCGCCGTTCATGACCTGGAACAACGCCTGGTACAACGCGCCGTGCGCCTTCTGGCCCACGAAGTCGCTGAAGCCCGTGGACATCACCAACACCGCGCTGCCGCCGGTCCTGATCTTCCAGGCGACGGATGACGCGGCCACCCCGTACGAGGGCGCAGTCGTCACCCACCATCTGCTGCGCGGCTCCAGCCTGGTCGTCGAGCAGGGCGGCGGGAACCACGGCATCACGCTGGGCGACAACACCTGCCTGGACAGACACCTGGCGGCGTATCTGACCGACGGCACCGTGCCCCGCGGCGGCGGCGAGGCCGACGCCGTCTGCGAGAAGCTCCCCGACCCCAAGCCCCTGAGCACCAAGTCCGCGTCCCCCTCCTCGCGAGGCTCGACGCTGCACGGCCTGCTGGGCTTCCGCGGCTGAGCCCGGACCGTGGGAGTCCCGCCGAAAACGACGGGACTCCCACGGCCACCCCCACCTAGGGTGCCGCCATGAACGGCACCCTCCACGACCTCCACGTCCGTGAGATGACCCTGTCCGACTGCCGTCCCGTGGCGGAAATACGCGTGGGAGGCTGGCAGACCGCCTACGCCGGGCTCGTCCCGCAGCCGTACCTCGACGCCATGGACGTGGCGGAGGACACCGAGAGACGGCGCGAGCTGCTTCTGAAGCCCGGCAACCCCGTGGTGAGTCTGGTCGCCGAGCGAGCGGGCCAGGTCATCGGCTGGGCGGCGTTCGGCCCGTACCGCGACGGTGAAACGCGCACCCCGGACGCCGAGTTGTACGCGCTCTACGTACGACCGGGCCACTTCGGGGCGGGAGTCGGCACCGCGCTCCTGCGGACGTCGATCGAGCGCTGCGCGACCGTCGGCCACGACCGCGTGCTCCTGTGGGTGCTGAAGGAGAACACCCGGGCCCGCCGCTTCTACGAACATCACGGCTTCACCGCGGACGGCACCGAAGAGCCCTTCGATGTGTACGGGGTCGAGGTGCCCGAGGTCCGCTACGTACGACGCGCCTGAGGGGCGCGGGGCTGCATCCGATATGCGGCTCCGCCGCGTGGGCGCGACCAGCCCCCCAGCGCGCCGCGGATTTCAACGCTGCTCAGGGATGCGCGCCAGCGCACGCACCGCCGCCTCCGCGAGCGTCGGATGCGCCAGCGCCTCGTCAAGTACGGTCCTGGCCCGGGCGTCCCCCAGAGCACCCAGTCCCTCCACGCACGCGAGCGCCACCCGACGGTAGGGATCGTGCGGTCTCAGGCGGCGCTGGAGCGTGGTGATCAGTGCCGGGACGGACTCCGGGGCGCGGAGCTCGACGAGCAGGCGTACGGGGTGGAGGGCGTAGGCGACGCGGAGTTCGTTGGTCGCGAGGGCGGCCGCCGCGCGGGCGGTGCGCGGGTCCCCGAGCCGGGCCAGCGCGTACGCGGCCGAGGCGCACCGCGGCGGATCCCGATGATTGAGCAACAGGACAAGTGACTCGAACGCCCGCCGGTCTCCCGCGACGCCCAACCGGAACGCCGCCAACTCCCGCGCCCACAACGGCTGTCCCGGCTCGGTCAGCACGGCGGCCAGCTCGTCCGTGGACTCGGTCGTGATGAGCCGCTCGTATCCCGCCGCGCCCCCCGACTCGCTCCGCACACGCTCCGTGAGTGATCGCAACTCCACGTCCATACGACCGAGCGTACGGGCGCGAACGCCCTTCGGGGACGTACATCACAAACACGAGGGCTGGCGCGCTCGTTACCCACCGGTTAAGCTCAGACGAGCGAGATACCCACTCGTGTTCGCTCGCGACGGTTTGGTGACGCAGCCGTTGTGAGCACAGTCGGTTCGGTACCTGGAGTACCAGTACGGCTCGGCCTCGGGACAGGGCCGGTCGGTTCAGCCGTTCCCCCTGGGCGTGTGCACGCCCGCGGCGACGGCACCGGGCGTGTGCGTTCATCAGCCCGGCACCACCAACACCCGCACTCCACGCGCCGGTTGCGCGCTCTTCGCGCCACCGCGGCGCTTCCCTCAGTCGTCACCCTCATCTGGAGTCCCGCGATGGCCACTCCCCTTTCCGACTCGTCGCTGTCCCCCCAGTCCCCCTTCAAGACGATCGCCGTGGTCGGTCTCGGCACCATGGGCACCGGTATCGCCGAGGTGCTGGCCCGGGCCGGCCGCGAGGTCGTCGGCATCGACATCAGCGAGGCGGCCGCCGCCCGCGCCGTCGCCGCACTGGAGGCCGCCACCGAGCGTGCCGTGGGGCGGGGCCGGATCACCGAACAGGAGCGCGGCGACGTCCTCGCCCGCTTCCGCACCTTCACCGATCTGCAGGCCGCGGCCGACGCCGACCTGGTGATCGAGGTCGTTCCGGAGTCGTACGAGATCAAGCAGCAGCTCTTCCGTGAGCTGGACGCGATCGTGCGTCCGGAGGCCGTCCTCGCCACCGGCACCAACGCCCTGTCGGTGACGCGCCTGGCCGCCGAGTCGGCGCGTCCGGAGCGGGTGCTCGGGCTGCACTTCTTCAACCCGGCGCCCGCGATGAAGCTGGTCGAGGTCGTCTCCTCGGTGCTGACCGCGCCGCAGGCGGTCGCCGCGGTCACGGATCTCGCCCTCGACCTGGGCAAGGAGCCCGTCGCGGTCGGCGACCGGCCCGGTTTCGTCGCCGACGGGCTGCTGTTCGGCTACCTCAACCAGGCCGCCGCGATGTACGAGGCCAAGTACGCCTCCCGCGAGGACATCGACGCGGCGATGCGGCTCGGCTGCGGCCTCCCGATGGGCCCGCTGGCGCTGCTGGACCTGATCGGCGTCGACACCGCCCGCACGGTCCTGGAGGCCATGTACACGGCCTCTCACGACCGGCTGCACGCGCCGGCGCCGATCCTCAAGCAGCTCAGCGAGGCGGGCCTGACCGGCCGCAAGTCGGGGCGCGGCTTCTACTCCTACGAGGCCCCGGGCTCCGCCACGGTCGTGCGGGACGCGCTGACGCCGCTGGAGGGGGCCGCCACGGTTCCCGGCCGTACCGTCCGCTCGGTGGGTGTCGCGGGCTCCGGGACCATGGCGTCCGGGATCGCCGAGGTGTTCGCGAAGGCCGGGTACGAGGTCGTGCTGGCCGCCCGCAGCGAGGAGAAGGCGCAGGCCGCGAAGGCCCGCATCGGCAAGTCGCTCGCGCGTTCCGCGGACAAGGGGCGGATGACGGTCGAGGCCGCCGCCGAGACGCTGGACCGGATCACGCCCGCGGGCTCGTACGACGCGTTCGCGGATGTCGATCTGGCGCTGGAGGCCGTGGCCGAGGACCTGGAGGTCAAGCGGCAGCTGTTCGCGACCTTCGACAAGGTCTGCAAGCCGGGCGCGATCCTCGCCACCACCACCTCGTCGCTGCCCGTCGTGGCCTGCGCCCGCGCCACCTCGCGCCCGCAGGACGTGATCGGGATGCACTTCTTCAACCCGGCACCGGCGATGAAGCTGGTCGAGGTGGTCCGCACGGTCCTGACCGCCGAGGACGTGCACGCGACCGTGCGCGACCTGTGCACCAAGGTCCGCAAGCACCCCGTGGACTGCGGCGACCGCGCCGGTTTCATCGTGAACGCGCTGCTGTTCCCGTACCTGAACAACGCGATCAAGATGGTCCAGGAGCACTACGCGACGCTGGACGACATCGACGCGGCCATGAAGCTGGGCGGCGGCTACCCGATGGGTCCGTTCGAACTGCTGGACGTGGTCGGGCTGGATGTCTCGCTGGCCATCGAGAAGGTCCTGCACCGCGAGTTCCGCGACCCGGGGCTGGCCCCGGCGCCGCTACTGGAGCACCTGGTGGCCGCGGGCTGCCTCGGCCGCAAGACCGGCCGTGGCTTCCGCGAATATGCCAAGCGCTGAGCGTCCGGGCGACCGGTTCACGGCGGGCAAGGACTGGGGCGGGCTGCTCGGTCCGGGCAGCCGTCCCCCGCCGGCCCGCTCCGCCGCTCCCCCGCCCGCCCACCTGGCCACTCCCCCGTCCGAGCGGGGCGGGGGGATGGCCGGACGTGCGCACTCTCCTGCACGGATGCAGTACGTTCGGGGCATGTCCCAGCCCGCCAAGTCCTCACGTACACCAGCTGCGCCCGACGCTCCGGAGAGTGCCGCGGGCAGTCGCGCCGCCGCCCAACGCCTCAAGATGCGCCGGGAACTGGCGGCCGCGGCCATGGAGCTGTTCTCGACCAAGGGGTACGAGGCGACCACCGTCGACGAGATCGCGGCGGCGGCCGGGGTCGCCCGCCGCACCTTCTTCCGCCACTTCCGCTCCAAGGAAGAGGCGATCTTCCCGGACCACGACGACACCCTGATCCGAGCCGAGGCGGTGCTCAACGCGGCACCCCAGCACGAGCACCCGCTCGACACGGTGTGCCGCGGCATCAAGGAAGTCATGAAGATGTACGCGGCCCGGCCGGAGATCTCGGTCGCCCGCTACAAGCTGACCCGTGAGGTCCCCACCCTGCGGGAGGCGGAGATCGCCTCCGTGGCCCGCTACGAGCGCCTCTTCACCCGCTATCTGCTGGGCCACTTCGACGAGCACGCCCATCACGACGACGGCAACGACGACCCGCTGCTCGCCGAGGTGGCCGCGTCGGCGGTCGTCACCGCGCACAACCACGTGCTGCGGCGGTGGCTCAGATCCGGCGGCCAGGGCGATGTCGAGACGCAGCTCGACCACGCCTTCGCCATCGTCCACAAGACGTTCGGCACGGGCATCGGCGCGGGCCGCGCCATGGCCCCGGAGCCGGTCGCCGCGACGGCCTCCACGCACGGCGAGGTCCTGGTGACGGTCGCCCGCACGGACGCGCCCCTCGACGAGGTCATGCGGACCATCGAAGAGGCACTCCGGGATCGCTGAGGCCCTGGCCAAACCGCGATTTACTCATCGGTAACTGTGAGAACGGCCACCCCATCGGGTGGCCGTTTTGGCATGTCATGCACCTTTTTTATGGCGCTCTGATCGATCATCGCTCATGTGTTACGTAAAGATTTCACCTGAGCGAACTTTCTGGCACTCGGTGCCTTGCGGGGTGACACGGCGTGCCATACGTTGAAGGAGTCCGGGCGGCCGGCGTGCAGCGAACTCTCGTACGTCGGCTGTCCCCGCAAGCCAAGTGCCTGCGCGCCCGGACGCCTGCGTCACAGGCAACCTTCCGCGCCACAAAGCGCCGCCGAAGCACCACCTCCGCCGAACCGACGGCATCACCGCACCCAGCTCATGCAGCACCCGACGTAACCCTCAGCAGCGTCTTCCCTCAGGACGCTCGTCGCCGGAGGCACCACCGTGAAGGAAATCCTGGACGCGATCCAGTCGCAGACCGTGACCTCGAGCGGCTCCGCCGCGGTAACGTCCGCCGACTTCGCCGCTCTGCCGCTCCCCGAGTCGTACCGCGCGATCACCGTGCACAAGGACGAGACGGAGATGTTCGCGGGGCTGACCACCCGTGACAAGGACCCCCGCAAGTCGATCCACCTGGACGACGTGCCGGTGCCGGAGCTCGGCCCGGGCGAGGCCCTGGTGGCCGTCATGGCCTCCTCGGTCAACTACAACTCCGTGTGGACCTCGATCTTCGAGCCGCTGTCCACCTTCGGCTTCCTGGAGCGCTACGGAAAGCTCTCCGAGCTGACCAAGCGCCACGACCTGCCGTACCACGTCATCGGCTCCGACCTCGCGGGCGTCGTCCTGCGCACCGGCCCCGGCGTCAACGCCTGGCGGCCCGGCGACGAGGTCGTCGCGCACTGCCTCTCCGTCGAACTGGAGTCGTCCGACGGCCACAACGACACGATGCTCGACCCCGAGCAGCGGATCTGGGGCTTCGAGACCAACTTCGGCGGCCTGGCGGAGATCGCACTTGTCAAGTCCAACCAGCTGATGCCGAAGCCGGACCACCTCAGCTGGGAGGAGGCCGCCGCTCCGGGGCTGGTGAACTCCACCGCGTACCGGCAGCTGGTCTCCCGCAACGGCGCCGGCATGAAGCAGGGCGACAACGTGCTGATCTGGGGCGCGAGCGGCGGCCTCGGCTCGTACGCCACCCAGTTCGCCCTCGCCGGCGGTGCCAACCCGATCTGTGTCGTCTCCAGCGAGCAGAAGGCCGGCATCTGCCGGGCCATGGGCGCCGAGGCGATCATCGACCGCACCGCCGAGGACTACAAGTTCTGGAAGGACGAGCACACCCAGGACCCGAAGGAGTGGAAGCGCTTCGGCAAGCGCATCCGTGAACTCACCGGCGGCGAGGACGTCGACATCGTCTTCGAGCACCCGGGCCGCGAGACCTTCGGCGCCTCGGTCTACGTCACCCGCAAGGGCGGCACGATCGTCACCTGCGCCTCGACGTCGGGCTACAACCACGAGTACGACAACCGCTACCTGTGGATGTCGCTGAAGCGGATCATCGGCTCGCACTTCGCGAACTACCGCGAGGCCTGGGAGGCCAACCGCCTCATCGCCAAGGGCAAGATCCACCCCACGCTCTCCAAGGTCTACTCTCTGGAGGAGACCGGGCAGGCCGCGTACGACGTGCACCGCAACCTCCACCAGGGCAAGGTCGGCGTCCTCGCGCTGGCCCCCGAGGAGGGCCTGGGCGTGCGCGACCACGAGAAGCGCGCCCAGCACATCGACGCCATCAACCGCTTCCGGAACATCTGAGGGCCAAAGATGAGTGAGCGTCAGCACGCCGAAGGCAGGCAAGCGAAGGACCGGCCGTGGCTCATGCGCACGTACGCCGGTCACTCCACGGCCGAGGCGTCCAACGAGTTGTACCGGCGCAACCTCGCCAAGGGGCAGACGGGTCTGTCGGTCGCTTTCGACCTGCCGACCCAGACCGGCTACGACTCCGACCACATCCTCGCCCGCGGCGAGGTCGGCCGGGTCGGGGTCCCGGTGGCCCATCTCGGTGACATGCGCAGGCTGTTCCAGGACATCCCCCTGGAGCAGATGAACACCTCGATGACCATCAACGCCACCGCCATGTGGCTGCTGGCGCTCTACCAGGTCGTCGCGGAGGAGCAAGGTCTCGACGCGGAGGCCATCTCCCAGCTCCAGGGGACGACCCAGAACGACATCGTCAAGGAGTACCTGTCGCGGGGCACCCATGTGTTCCCGCCGGGACCCTCGCTCCGGCTGACGACGGACATGATCGCGTACACGGTCTCCCACATGCCGAAGTGGAACCCGATCAACATCTGCAGCTACCACCTGCAGGAGGCGGGCGCCACGCCGGTTCAGGAGATCGCGTACGCGATGTCCACGGCGATCGCGGTGCTCGACGCCGTGCGGGACTCCGGTCAGGTGCCGCAGGAGCGCATGGGCGATGTCGTCGCCCGTATCTCCTTCTTCGTGAACGCGGGCGTCCGTTTCGTCGAGGAGATGTGCAAGATGCGGGCGTTCGGCCGCATCTGGGACCGGATCACCCGCGAGCGGTACGGCATCGAGAACCCCAAGCAGCGGCGTTTCCGGTACGGCGTCCAGGTCAACTCCCTCGGTCTGACCGAGGCGCAGCCGGAGAACAACGTCCAGCGGATCGTCCTGGAGATGCTGGCCGTGACGCTCTCCAAGGACGCGCGGGCCAGGGCGGTCCAGCTGCCGGCCTGGAACGAGGCCCTCGGCCTCCCCCGGCCGTGGGACCAGCAGTGGTCGCTGCGGATCCAGCAGGTGCTGGCGCACGAGAGCGATCTGCTGGAGTACGAGGACATCTTCGAGGGCTCGCACGTCATCGAGGCGAAGGTGGCCGCGCTGGTCGAGGAGTCGTTCGCCGAGATCGAGCGGATCCAGGAGATGGGCGGCGCGATGGCCGCCGTCGAGTCCGGCTACCTCAAGTCGCAGCTGGTCTCCTCGCACGCCGAGCGCCGGGCCCGGATCGAGTCGGGCCAGGAGAAGATCGTCGGCGTCAACATCTTCGAGTCGACGGAGCCGAACCCGCTGACCGCCGACCTGGACGCGGCGATCCAGACGGTCGACCCGGCGGTCGAGGCGCGGGTGATCGCGTCGCTGCGGAACTGGCGTGACACCCGTTACCAGCCGCCCTTCAACCACCCGCGCCCGTGCAAGGCGCTGGAGCGGCTGAAGGAGGCCGCGAAGGGCACCGACAACCTCATGGAGGCCACCCTGGAGTGCGCCCGAGCCGGGGTCACGACCGGCGAGTGGGCCGGGGCCCTGCGTGAGGTGTTCGGGGAGTTCCGGGCGCCGACCGGGGTGTCATCGGCGCCGGTGGCCGTCTCCGCCGAGGAGGGCTCGGCCATGGCGGAGGTCCGCCGCAAGGTGGACCTCACGGCGAAGGACCTGAACGTCGGCAAGCTCCGCTTCCTGGTCGGCAAGCCGGGTCTGGACGGGCACTCCAACGGGGCCGAGCAGATCGCCGTGCGGGCCCGTGACGCCGGGTTCGAGGTGGTCTACCAGGGCATCAGGCTCACCCCGGAGCAGATCGTGGACGCGGCCCTCGCCGAGGACGTGCACGCGGTCGGCCTTTCCATCCTCTCCGGCTCGCACGCCCAGCTGGTCCCGGACGTGCTGGAGCGGCTGCGCGAGGCCGGGGCCGGCGACATCCCGGTGATCGCCGGCGGGATCATCCCGAACGCGGACGCCGCGCAGCTCAGGGCCGCCGGAGTGGCCGCCGTCTTCACCCCGAAGGACTTCGACATCACCGGGATCATCGGCCGTATCGTCGACGAGATCCGCAAGGCCAACAAGCTCAACCCCCTCATCAGCACGGAGGTCCCCGCATGACCAGCCCTGTTCCTCAGGTGAACCGCCTTCGTCCGCGGCGCTCCTGCCTGGCGGTGCCGGGAAGCAATCCCCGCTTCCTGGAGAAGGCCCAGGGCCTCCCGGCGGACCAGGTCTTCCTCGACCTGGAGGACGCCTGCGCCCCGCTCGCCAAGCCCGAGGCGCGGCACACCATCGTCAAGTTCCTCAACGAGGGCGACTGGACCGGGAAGACGCGGGTCGTGCGCGTCAACGACTGGACGACGGAGTGGACGTACCGCGACGTCGTGACCGTCGTCGAGGGCGCGGGCCAGAACCTCGACTGCATCATGCTGCCGAAGGTGCAGACCGCCCAGCAGGTCGTCGCCCTCGACCTCCTGCTGACGCAGATCGAGAAGACGATGGGCTTCGAGGTCGGCAAGATCGGCATCGAGGCGCAGATCGAGAACGCCCAGGGCCTGAACAACGTCAACGAGATCGCGACGGCGTCCCAGCGTGTCGAGACGATCATCTTCGGCCCGGCCGACTTCATGGCGTCGATCAACATGAAGTCGCTGGTCGTGGGCGAGCAGCCGCCCGGCTACCCGGCGGACGCCTACCACTACATCCTGATGAAGATCCTGATGGCCGCCCGCGCCAACAACCTCCAGGCGATCGACGGCCCCTACCTCCAGATCCGCAACATCGACGGCTACCGCGAGGTCGCCCAGCGCGCCGCCGCGCTCGGCTTCGACGGCAAGTGGGTGCTGCACCCGGGCCAGGTCGAGGCGTCCAACGAGATCTTCTCGCCCTCGCAGGAGGACTACGACCACGCCGAGCTGATCCTGGACGCGTACGACTACTACACGTCCGAGGCGGGCGGCAAGAAGGGCTCGGCGATGCTCGGCGACGAGATGATCGACGAGGCCAGCCGCAAGATGGCCCTGGTCATCTCCGGCAAGGGGCGCGCGGCCGGCATGCGGCGCACCAGCAAGTTCGAGATCCCCACCGACTAGAAAGAGCCGTGAGCATGCAGTTCGGGCGCACCTACGAGGAGTTCGAGATCGGGGCGGTGTACAAGCACTGGCCCGGGAAGACGGTCACGGAGTACGACGACCACCTCTTCTGTCTCCTCACGATGAACCACCATCCGCTCCACATGGACGCCAACTACGCGGAGCGGACGACCGACTTCGGCAAGAACGTCGTCGTGGGGAACTACATCTACTCGCTGCTGCTCGGCATGTCCGTCCCGGACGTCTCCGGCAAGGCGATCGCCAACCTGGAGATCGAGTCGCTGAAGCACGTGGCGCCGACCTTCCACGGCGACACGATCTACGGCGAGACGACCGTGCTCGACAAGTGGCCGTCGAAGTCGAAGAACGACCGCGGCATCGTCCACGTCGAGACCAAGGGCTACAAGCAGGACGGCACGCTGGTGTGCGTGTTCCGCCGCAAGGTCATGGTGCCCACCGAGACCTACATCAAGGAGCGCGGCGGCGAGCAGCCCGGCCGCCCGGAGCTGAACGCCCCTTCGGAAAAGACGGAGAAGTAGCGATGGCACGACTCGCCCAGACCCACGGGCTCACGGACGTCCAGCAGGAGATCCTGTCCACCGTCCGCGACTTCGTGGACAAGGAGATCATCCCGGTCGCGACCGAGCTGGAGCACCGCGACGAGTACCCGCAAGCGATCGTCGACGGGCTCAAGGAGCTGGGCCTCTTCGGCCTGATGATCCCCGAGGAGTACGGCGGTCTGGGCGAGTCCCTCCTCACCTACGCGCTGTGCGTGGAGGAGATCGCCCGGGGCTGGATGTCCGTGTCCGGGATCATCAACACGCACTTCATCGTGGCGTACATGCTGAAGCAGCACGGCACGCAGGAGCAGAAGGACCACTTCCTGCCGAAGATGGCGCTCGGTGAGATCCGGGGCGCCTTCTCGATGTCGGAGCCGGCGCTCGGTTCCGATGTGTCGGCGATCACATCGAAAGCGGTCAAGGACGGCGACGACTACGTCCTGAACGGTCAGAAGATGTGGCTGACGAACGGCGGGACGTCAACCCTGGTCGCCGTACTCGTCCGAAGTGACGAAGGACACCCCGAGGGGACACCCCCTCACAAGTCGATGACGACCTTCTTGATCGAGAAGGAGCCCGGGTTCGGAGAGGTCCGCCCCGGCCTCACCATTCCCGGGAAGATCGACAAGATGGGCTACAAGGGCGTCGACACGACCGAGCTCATCATGGACGGACTGCGCATTCCGGCCAATCGCGTACTCGGCGGCGCCACCGGCCGAGGGTTTTACCAAATGATGGACGGCGTCGAGGTCGGCCGGGTGAATGTGGCCGCACGTGGCTGCGGTGTCGCTCAGCGTGCATTCGAACTGGGTGTTCAGTACGCCCAGCAGCGCCACACTTTCGGCAAGCAGATCGCCCAGCACCAGGCGATCCAGTTCAAGCTGGCCGAGATGGCTACCAAGGTCGAGGCCGCCCATGCGATGATGGTGAACGCGGCACGCAAAAAGGACTCGGGCGAACGAAACGACCTCGAAGCAGGGATGGCGAAGTACCTCGCCTCCGAATACTGCAAAGAAGTCGTCGAGGACGCTTTCCGGATCCACGGCGGTTACGGCTTCTCCAAGGAGTACGAGATCGAGCGTCTCTACCGTGAGGCGCCGATGCTGCTGATCGGTGAAGGTACCGCCGAAATCCAGAAAATGATCATCGGTCGTCGGCTGCTCGAAGAGTATCGGTTCCAGGGCTAGTCGAGGGCCGGATGCCTGATTAGGGGTGTTTTCTTCGAGAAGAAGATCACACCCCGTCGGCACTCTTCGGCCGTCGACTCGGCTTCCTGGCTTGCCCAGTTACGGTCGACGACCGGTACGATCCCTGGGAAAGCCGCCGTCCCCAGTCACCGCGCGGCATCATCCGCTACGAAGGTCATCCATGCCCCACAGCCAAACCTCTGCACCACGCGACAGCCTCGTCGGCGTACGGCTCGCGCGCGGAGCATCGCCGTGGCTTCTCCCGACCGTCGCCACCGCAGCACTCAGCCTCGCCCGCTCGCGTCGCTCCGGCGCCGCCCGGGCCGTGGCCGTACCCGCCACCGCGCTGGCGGCGGGCATGCTGTGGTTCTTCCGCGACCCCGAGCGTGAGATCGCCCAGGGCCGGGTCATCTCGCCCGCCGACGGAGTGGTGCAGAGCATCATGCCGTGGAAGGACGGCCGCACCCGCGTCGCGATCTTCATGAGCCCGCTCAACGTCCACGTCAACCGCGCGCCGCTCGCCGGCACGGTGACGTCGGTCGAGCACATCCCGGGTGGGTTCGTTCCGGCGTTCAACAAGGAGAGCGAGAACAACGAGCGCGTCGTCTGGCACTTCGACACCGAACTCGGTGACATCGAGATGATCCAGATCGCCGGTGCCGTGGCTCGCCGCATCGTCCCGTACCTTCCCGAGGGCACCAAGGTCGAGCAGGGTGACCGGATCGGGCTGATCCGCTTCGGCTCCCGTGTCGACATCTACCTGCCCGAGGGTGTGGAGATCGACGTCGAGGTGGGTCAGAAGACCGTGGCTGGGGTGACTCGCATTGACCGTGATTGATCCGGAGACCCACACCGGCCAGAGCGGAACCGGCTGGGTGCCCGAGGCCGACGCGGTGGAGGACGACGCGGAGGAAATGCCGCTGTCCCTCCGACTGTCGATAGCGGACACGCTCACCCTGGGCAACGCCACGTGCGGCTTCATGGCGGTGTACTTCACGACCACCGGCATCCTGATCCCGCACCTCACCGGCAGCCAGGAGTCGGGCATGGCCCGGCACAGCGCGGCCACCGCCGTGATCCTGATGCTGTGCGCGGCGATCTTCGACCTGTTCGACGGGCTGGTGGCGCGCAAGCTCCGCTCCTCGCCGATGGGCGCGGAGCTGGACAACCTCTCCGACCTGATCAGCTTCGGCCTGGCACCGGCGTACTTCGTCCTCGTCTACGGCATGGTCGCGGACGACGCGCACCAGCGCGTGGCCACGGTGGGCGCGATCGTCGTGCTGCTCGCCGTGGTGCTGAGACTCGCGAGATTCTCCTGTGTGACGGTCAAGGACGGCACCTTCCAGGGCATGCCGTCGCCGTTCGGCGCGCTGACCGTCGTGTCGATCGTGCTCCTGGAGCTGCCCTTCGTGGCGACCCTCCTGGCGATCCTCGGCACGGCGTGGCTGATGGTGAGCCGGGTCGAGTACCCGAAGCCGCGGGGACCCCTCGCGGTGGCGATGCTCTCCTGGATCGTCCTGTCGATGGGCCTGCTGGCGGCCTGGGCCTTCGACGCCCCCGGCGGCCAGCTCCTCCTCCAGACCGGCTGCGCCCTGCAGCTCGTCATGGGCGCGGTGATCCCCCTCTTCGCCACGGCGCGGCGGGTGAACAACTTCCGCGGCAACCGGCGCGAGGCGCGAGCCGCGCAGCTTCCGTAACGCACTCCGTCGAAGGGCCCCGAACCTGGTTGGGTTCGGGGCCCTTCGACGTTCGTGGGCCCGCGTCGGGGACCTGCGCGAGCAAGGTAGGGGCGGCGGGGGCGAAGAAGACTCGTCAGGTCAGGAAGTCCCGGCCGATCCGTTCCGCCACGGCCTCCAGAATCGGACCCGGCTCGGCGATGCACCGCTCGATGTCGGGCTCGACATCGGTCAGCGGATACGCGCGACGGATACCCGCCCGCCCCAACGCCTCCGGCGGCAGCGCGAGCCGACCGCACACCGCGACGACCTCCTTGTCGGCGGCACGGGCGGCCGCGGCGACACCGGCGGGGGCCTTGCCGTGGAGGGTCTGCTCGTCGAGCGAGCCCTCTCCGGTGATCACCAGCGTGGCCTTCTCCAGCGCCGCCGCGAAGCCCAGGACGTCGAGCATGACCTCGATGCCGGGACGGAAGCGGGCACCGAGGATGAGGGCGCCGTAGCCGATGCCGCCGGCGGCACCCGCACCGGGCGCGAGAGCGTGCTCGGCGCCGCGCTCCCCGACCGTCTTCTCCAGGACGGCCGCGAAGTGCGCCAGGGCCGCGTCCAGCGTCGCCACGTCCTCGGGGCTCGCGCCCTTCTGCGGCCCGTACACGGCGGGGGCGCCCTTGGGGCCCGTCAGCGGGTTGTCGACGTCGCTCGCCAGAACGAAGTCGATCGACGCGAACCTTTCGTCGAGGCCCGACAGGTCCGCCGTCACCAGGTCGCGCAGGCCCCCGCCGCCGGGGCCGACCGGTTCACCGGCGGCGTTCAGGAAGCGTGCGCCCAGCGCGGCGAGCATGCCCGCGCCGCCGTCCGTCGTGGCGCTGCCGCCGACGCCGAACACGACCGTGCGGGCACCGGCGTCGAGCGCGGCGCGCAGCAGCTCTCCGGAGCCGTACGTGGTGGCCGTCAGCGGCGCGAAGATCCCGGCGGGGAGCCGTTGCAGCCCGCTGGCCTCGGCCATCTCGACGACCGCCGTGTCGCCGCGCAGCGCGTAGGCGGCGGTGACGGGCTCGCCGAGCGGCCCGGTGACCCGTACCTCGCGTCGTTCGAACCCGGCCGCGACCGCCGCGGCCACCGTGCCGTCGCCGCCGTCGGCCACCGGCAGCGCCTCGACCTCCAGGTCGGGCAGGACGCGGCGCAGGCCCGCCGTGATCCGCTCGGCGACCTGGACGGCCGTCAGCGTGCCCTTGAACTTGTCCGCGGCGATCAGCACCCGCGGGGTTGCCCTGCCCGTGCCGATCCGGTCCACTGCGGCGTTCGCCACCTTGCGTTCCCCTCGCTCATCAAGCCTTGCGCATGTCAAGGCAGTCGCGCCGCTGCGACCCTAACCGCCCTGGGCCCGCTCCGCCATGCCACGACCCGCCCACCGAACACCGCACGCCACCGCAGGCGAACCCCAGCCCGGCCTCCCGGAAGCACCGGCCGGGGTCAGGGCGGCCCCCGAGACCAGGGGCGGGCCTGAGAGGGGCGGTCTCCGAGGCCGTATGCGGGCCCGGGGCGGCCATCGACACCGCAGGCGGGTCCGGGGCCCCGTCGTCGGATGCGGGCCGGGAAAGGCGGCCCTAGGCCGTACGCCGGCCGAGGCCTCCGCCGCCCGCGCCCCGAGGGCGCCCCGGACGCCGTACGCCTATGTCCGCACCGCCGCCCGCCACACCCACCCGCACGCCGTTCCCCGAGCACCTCCGCCCCGAATTGGGTAGACCTTCACCCATGACGCCCATGACCCCCATGACCGCCACGCCCCCCGTGGGCACCGAACTCGCCGACCGCGTTCTCGGTGGCTGGCTGGGCCGGATCGCGGGCAACATGCTCGGGAAACCGGTCGAGCAGGGCGACGTGTGGACGCGGGAGCGGATCGACGGCTATCTGCGGCGGACCGGGGGCCTGCCTCTCACCGACTACCTCCCGGAACCCGTCAGTGAGAGCGACGGGCTCGCGCTGCGGCCGGAGTGGCGGCAGTGCGTACGCGGCCGGATCCACGGCAGCTGCCGGGACGACGACGTCGACTACGCGATCCTCGGACTGCACCTCCTGGAGACGCACGGCTTCGGCTTCAGCACCGAGCAGGTCGGCGACCTGTGGCTGCTGCGGCTGCCGTATCTGCAGACCTTCACGGCGGAACGGGCGGCCTACCGCAACCTCGCCAATGGACTGAGGCCCTCGCTGACCGCCACGTACGACAACCCGTACCAGGAGTGGATCGGCGCCCTCATCCGTGCCGACGTCTACGGCTGGACCTGCCCGGGACTGCCCCGGCGCGCGGCCTCGCTGGCCCGGCGCGACGCGGTGCTCTCGCACACCGGCAACGGGGTGTACGGGGCGATGTGGGCGGCGGCGCTGGTCGCGGCGGCGTTCACGGCGCCCGGCGTACGGGCGGCCCTGGACGAGGCGTTGGCGGTGATCCCGGCGAGCAGCCGCCTCGCCCGGACCGTGCGGCGGGTGGCCTCGCTGCACGACACGGGGTTGACCTGGGAAGACACGCTCACGACGGTGGGCGAGGAGACCGCCCGACTGGGCTGGATCCACGTCGTGCCGAACGCCGCGGTGCTCACCGCCGGGCTGCTGTACGGCGAGGGCGACTTCACCCGCACGATCACGCTGACCGTCCGCGGCGGCCTGGACACCGACTCGAACGGGGCCACCGCCGGTTCGGTGGCGGGTGTGCTGTGCGGGGCGGCGGCGATTCCGGACCGCTGGAAGGACCCGCTGGAGGACACCGTGCGCAGCGCCGTGTTCGGCTTCGACGGAGTGCGCATCAGCGAACTCGCGGAGCGCACGGTGCGGTTGGCGGCGGCAGCCGGCCCCTGAGCGCCGGTCGGTCCGCTCCCCGAGCAAACAGGCGCCCCGCTCCCCGAGCGCCGGTTCTTCAGCCCCGAGCGCCCATTTCCCGTGCCGTGGGCGCCGTCTACGCTTCCTGGATGACCACTGCAGACTTTGCCGCGTACATCGCGAGCCTGCCCCGTGTCCTGGCCGGCGCCGCCGCGGTCTTCCGGGACGCCGAGGGCCGGGTGCTGCTCGTCGAGCCCAACTACCGTGAGGGATGGGCGCTTCCGGGCGGGACGATCGAGTCGGACGACGGGGAGACCCCGAGGCAGGGCGCGCGGCGCGAGACGGCCGAGGAGATCGGGCTGGACGTCGAGCTGGGGCGGCTGCTCGCCGTGGACTGGGTGCACGGGGTGGGGCGGCCGCCGCTGGTGGCGTATGTCTACGACGGCGGCGTGCTCGACGAGGAGGATCTGAAGCGGATCCGGTTGCAGGAGGAGGAGCTGCTGTCGTGGCGGCTCGTCCCGCGCGCAGAACTCTCCGGGTACCTCCTGGGCACGCTCGGCCTCCGCGTGCTCGCCGCCCTCGACGCGCTGGCGGACGGCACGGGTCCGGTCGAGCTGGAGAACGGCAACCGGGTGGACTGAACCGGCGAGGAACCGGCGAGGAACCGGCGAGGAACCGGCGAAGGTACGAAGGAAGGACCGGCGAAGACCGGCCACGGCAGTACCGCCCGGTATCGTCCAGCGGTTACAGGAGTCAGCTGACCTCCTGTCAACTTCCCTTGTACAGAACGTGATAAGGGTGGGCGCTTCACTTAATGGAAGTTTAAAGCGCTGGCTGAAAATGCTGCCCGTTCGTCACTCCAGCATCTAGGCTGACGTCAACCCCGACCGAGCGATCCCGCCTCTTCGTCTCGCTCCGGACCGGGGCAGTACTCGGGACACCCGTGACCGGCGGCCCGAGCGCGGGCCGTGGCTTCGGGAGATCCGGAGCACCTGGGGGAACGGTCACCGGGAGCCGCCCGGACCAGTCGGTCTCCCCCCACCGCGGGCCGTTTCTCGCCCGTCCTCACCGAACAGGCAGCTGAGGTCATGGAACCACTGGGCTCAGACGATCCCGAGGAGCTAGGCCCTTACCGACTCGTGGCCCGGCTCGGCGCAGGAGGAATGGGACGGGTCTATCTCGCGCGGTCCCCGCAGGGGCGAACCGTCGCGGTCAAGGCCATCCGGCCCGAGCTGATGGGGGACAAGAACTTCCGCATCCGCTTCCGCCGGGAGGTGGAGGCCGCCGGAGCGGTCGGCGGCAGATACACCGCGCCCGTGGTGGACGCCGACCCCGACGGCCCCATTCCCTGGCTGGCCACCGACTACATAGCCGGCCCCACCCTGGCCGAGGCGATCGCCGCGCACGGCCCGCTCCCGGTGGAGTCGGTGCTCGTGCTGGGCGCCGGCATCGCCGAGGCGCTGATCTCGGTGCAGGCCGCCGGGCTGGTGCACCGCGACCTCAAGCCGTCCAACGTGCTGCTCGCCGCCGACGGCCCCCGTGTCATCGACTTCGGCATCGTCCGGGCGAGCGACGGCTACGACCTCACCCGCTCCGGCGCCCTCTTCGGCTCCTTCGAGTACATGTGCCCCGAGCAGGCCACGGGTGAGCCGCTGGGCCCCGAGGGGGACATCTTCTCGCTCGGCTCGGTGCTCACGTTCGCCGCGTCCGGCCACGCGCCGTTCAGCGGCACCGCGGCGGCCACCCTCCTCTACCAGGTCGTGCACAGCGCACCCGACCTGACCGGGGTGCCGGAGCCGCTGGACAAGATCATCAATCTCTGTCTCACCAAGGACCCCCGGCTGCGGATCACCCCGGACAAGCTGGCCGCGGCCTGCGCGCCCGGCGACGTGGAGCAGCTGGCGGTGGACGGCTGGCTGCCCCCGTCGGTGGCCTCCTCGATCGCCCTCCGCGCGGCGGCGGTGAAGACCCTCGACATCAAGCCGATCGGCCGGGGCCCGTCCCCCTCGGCCGGGACGGCCCCCGAGCCGAACGCAT
This sequence comes from Streptomyces sp. DSM 40750, assembly GCF_024612035.1. Classification (GTDB taxonomy): domain Bacteria; phylum Actinomycetota; class Actinomycetes; order Streptomycetales; family Streptomycetaceae; genus Streptomyces. Next base: position 9,259,648 of record NZ_CP102513.1, on the reverse strand, counting down.
ACGGACAGCACCAGGCTGCCCCCGGGTGCGACAAGGACCGGGCCGCGTACGACTTCGAGGACGACCGGACTTCCGGCGCCTCGGCGGCCCCGTCGACGTACGACGCCGGCCCCTACGACCGGGCCGAGGTGCCGACCGGCAGCGAACCCCCGGGACCGGAGCCCTCCTCCAGTACGGAGCCGTATTCCGCGCCCGAGGAGCCGCAGCCGTACCGCGCCACCTCCCCCGGCCATCGCCGCGCCGTGCCACGGCCCGGTCCGTCCCGGCGTACGGTCCTCACCGTGTCGGCCGGCTCCGCCGCCACCGCCATCGGCGCCGCCGTGGTGCTCGGCCGACGCGAGAAGCCGGCCGTGCGGTCCACGGAGCCCGCGGGCCCGGCCCCGAAGCCGCTCTGGACCTACCGCGGCGGCCCGCTGCTCCAGGCACCGGCCGTCTTCAACGACGGAACGGCCCTGGTGAAGACCCGCCCCGGTGACCTGGTCTGCCTCGACCTCAAGGACGGCACCCGGCCCAGGTGGGTCTACGAGGGCATCAGCCAGTCCCCCACCCCGACCGTGCTGTCCTTCGACGCCGCCATCGCGCTGGGTGAGGGGTCGACGGTGATCGGGGTCGACCCGGTCGACGGGACGGAACGTTTCACCATCGACTTCGGGCCGGACTTCCGGTTCGACACCCTGCTCGGCGGCATCGACGACCGGGCCATCTCCGTCATCGGCGTCCGCCTCCGGCGCGAGTCCGAGGAGCAGGGGGTCGCGACATCCACGGACACGGTGTTCGGCGTCGACCTCGCGTCGCGGCGGGCCGAAATCATCCCCATCAGCCCGGAGGACGTCGGTGTCCGGCTGGCGCCGGTGATCCTCTCCGGGTACTTCCTCTACGCCGACGGCCTGCGCAATGTCACGGCCCGCAGCACCGGGAACTCCGGCCTCCTCTGGCGGCATCCCGTCGGCTACGACCTCCGGCCCGGCCTCGCCGTAGTCAGCCGCACGGTGTTCGCCATCGGCCAGGAGCTGGAGGCCCTGAACATCGCCGACGGCAAACTCCGCTGGCGGGTGAAGCCCGAGCGCGGCCAGTTCGGCTCCCTCGGCGCCTACGGCAACACGGTCTACGTCACCGGCACGGACCCCGCCGGCGTGTACGCCTTCAACGCCGGGACCGGCGCCCGCCGTTGGTTCTGCCCCACCCCGCGCCTCAACATCGACCAGCCGATCACCGTCGGCCCCGACGCCGTCTACGTCCCCGCCTACAAGAACAGGAACGGCTTCTACGCGATCGGCGCCGCCGGGGGCCGACTCCTGTGGAACTTCACCGACGGCGTGGAGACCGGCGTCAACGACTGGCAGCTCGCCTGCGACCACTCCGGCGTCCTGGTCGCCCAGCACTACGACCGCACGTACGGCCTGCCGGCCCCCTGACACCACCGGGCAGGGACCCTCCGGATCGTCCGGAGGGCCCGTGCCGTGCGTCACTGGCCTTCGTGCTTGTCCCGCGTCACTTGGCGGGCTTGTAGAAGGCGTAGGTGGCGGAGTAGGGGACGCTGACCTGGTCGGCGCCGGTGCAGGCCGCGGCGGGGGCGACGCCGCCACGGGTGTTGAGGCGCTGGATGTAGGAGACGTTCGCGAAGACCCCGGTGCCGCGCGTGGCGGTGGACTGCAGGAGAAGCTCGGGGATGGTGCCTTCCTTGGGGGAGTTGGCGACGGCGGCGGCGTTCACGGCACTGCCGTCGACCGTGGACACCCAGACCGGACCGCGGGAGTGGAGGGCGACGGTACGGCGGGAGTGGTCGTTCTTGGCCCAGAGGGTGGCGGCGGGCTCCAGCAGCTTCCAGGCCCCGTCGGTGCAGGTGTAGGTCTGGACGCCTTCGGCCAGGAGAACCCTGGTGAGCCGGTTCCCGTCCGGGACCTTGAGTGCGGCGGGAGTGTCGACGCCGTCATGGGCGGGCTTCGGCTCCGCGGCCAGGCCGACCGGCGCGCTCAGGAGCGCGCCGGCCGTCACGGCGGCGACAGCGGTGGTGGTGAGGACGAGACGCTTGGCGAGCTTCATCGGGTGTCTCCAGGAGGATGTCCGAACAGGGCGCGGACGCCGCGGGTACCTACTGCCTGCACGGGTGTCGTACGACCCTGTGCCGGGGCCGACCGCGTGGTCCGCCGAGCCACCGGCATGCGCATGATCTTTGGCTCGCGGCTCCGCACGAGGAGGAGTATGGCCGGACCGGCCCCGGCTCCACCAGGGCCTGCGGGGCACATGAACAGGGCACACGGCCACGGGCTTCGGGGCGCCCGGCGCGCCGCCGGGGCAACCGCACACGGCGGACCGCTCCGGCCGAACGGTCCGCGCGCGGCTCGGCACAGGCCGAGCAAACGCCCCTCCTCCTGGCGGAACGGCCCGCTCGGCGGACCTTCCGGTCACGGGCGGAGGCGAGGCGGAGGCAGCAGGAGGGCTGCGGATATGTGGTGGCCCGGTCGGCGGATGCGTCCTACTCTCGGGGCCATGACCAGGCCTCTCGTTGCCCTCCTCAGTGGCGCAGGTATCTCCACGGATTCGGGTATTCCTGACTATCGGGGTCCGAACGGGCTGTGGCGGCGGAATCCGGAGGCGGAGAAGCTCGTCACGTACGAGTACTACATGGGAGACCCGGAGATCCGGCGGCGCTCGTGGCAGATGCGGCGGCAGAACCGGACGCTGAAGGCGGAGCCGAACGTGGCGCACCGGGCGGTGGCCGAGCTGGAGCGGTCCGGGGTGCCGGTGCGGGTGATCACGCAGAACGTGGACGGGCTGCACCAGCTCGCCGGGACGCCCGCCCGTAAGGTCCTCGAACTGCACGGCACCGCACGGGAGTTCATCTGCACCAAATGCCACACCCGTGGACCGATGGAGGACGCCCTCGCCCGGGTCGAGGCCGGTGAGGACGACCCGCCGTGCCTGGAGTGCGGGGGCATCCTCAAGTCGGCCACCGTCATGTTCGGCGAACGGCTCGACCCGGTGGTGCTCAGCGAGGCCGTCGCGATCACCAAGGCCTGCCAGATCTTCATCGCCGTCGGCACCAGCCTCCAGGTCCAGCCCGCCGCCGGACTCGCCGGTGTCGCCGCCGACCACGGGGCGCGCCTGATCATCGTCAACGCCGAGCCGACCCCGTACGACGACCTGGCCGACGAGGTCGTACGGGAGCCGATCGGGACCGCTCTGCCGGAGGTGCTGCGCGGGATCGGTGCCGCGAGCGCCTGAGCGGTCAGGGCCGGCCGGGGCGGGTGACGCGGATCTTGGACTGGCCGTGCGGCAGTCTCTCCCAGTCCTCCATGAAGCGGGCGTCCAGACCGTGTTTCGCGGCCAGCGCGACGAGCGTCTCGGTGCGGTAGTAGAAGTCCTCCCGCAGGACGTGATGCTCCTGGCCCTCCGTGCGGTCGAAGGTGAAGTCGAACCAGCCGTCCGGTGTCAGGATCCGGCCGACGTTGGCGAGGCACTCCTCGATGACGTGGAGCGGCGAGTGCGAGAAGACGCTGTGTGCGTGGACGACGTCGAAGTGGGCGTCGGGGAGGAAGCGGAGGGTCAGGTCGCGTACGGGGGTGAGCGTGGGGAGCCTTTTCTGGAGTCCCATCTCCACGATGGTGTCCTGGGCGGCGGCCAGGATGTCCGGTGAGATGTCGATGCCGTAGTAGTGCCCCGGGTCCAGGTGGCGGATGAACCGCCAGCCGCCGCGCAGGTTGCCGCAGCCGATCTCCAGCATGCGGTGCTCGGGGCGCAGACCGTGGCCGAGCAGGTAGTCGAACTGCAGCGCGCCCAGCGCCAGCCAGCGTTCACGGCTGCGGCTGCCGACCGCCGCGTCCGGGTCGGCGCGGCTGTCGGAGCGCATCACCGCGCGGTAGTACGCGATGTGGTCCGGGTGGCGGTAGCGCAGCCACATGTCGCGGGCGGCGCGGACCATGTGGCGCGGCACCCGGTCGGGGTGGCGCAGGGCGTAGGTGATGCGATGGCCGAGGGCGGCCCGGTTGACGGTGACGTTCTTGGTCGGCGGCACGGGGGCTTCCTTCCGAGGTGGCTTGGGTGCTGATGCAAGCCTCGGCGACTCGGCGGGGTGTCCGGCTCGGTCGACCGGCTTCGGTCCGGGGGCGGTTCGGGCGATCCTCGTGTCAGCCGATCGGTTGATGCGGTCGGCGGTCCACCACGTTAGACAAAGGAGAGCGGCCTGCGACAGACACCAGACCTCGGAGAACGACCTGCGACACCTCCACGACGAACACGACAAGCAGTACGAGCACGTGAGAAGGCCGGTGAGGCGATGAGCACGGCAACCCGGCCGGTGAGGCGATGAGCACGACATACACGGCCGGTGAGGCGATGAGTCGGCCGGAGGACCGGCCCACGGATCCGGACGCGCGCTGGCTGGCGGCGGTCGTGCACGCCGCGTTCTTCCTGCTGCTGTGCTCCTCGTTCGCGCGCTTCCTGACACGTGATCAGGGCGGGGCGCGTACGGGCTGGGTGGTGGCGCTGTTCGCGGTGTTCGGCCTGCTCTACGCCCTCGGACGGCTGCTGGCTCCCGCACCGCCTCCCGGTGGCCGGCCGTCCGCCCGGCATCTGGGCTGGCTGGGCTCGGTGACGGCGGTCTGGGTGGTCCTGCTCGCGCTCGCGCCGAGTGCCACCTGGTGTGCCATGCCGCTGCTGTTCGCGGGTCTCCACACGCTGCCCCCGCGGCTCGCGGTGCCGCTGGCGGTCGTACTCACCGCGCTGGTCGTCGCCGCCGAGATACGGGTGTCCGAGGGCACGCTCAACCCCAACATGGTCGCCGCCCCGCCGGCCATCGCCGCGGTGGCCACCGCCGTCTTCGTCCATCTGCGGCGGCAGGCGGCCCGGCAGCGCGTCCTGATCGACGATCTGGTCCGCACCCGCCGCGACCTCGCGGCCACGGAACGGCGGGCGGGCGTCCTGGCGGAACGGCAGCGGCTGGCCACGGAGATCCACGACACCCTCGCCCAGGGCCTGTCCAGCCAGCAGATGCTGCTGCAGGCCGCCGACCGTGTCTGGCGCACGGACCCCGACGCGGCCCGCGCGCACATCGGGAAGGCCGCCGAGATCACCACCCGCAGCCTCGCCGAGGCACGCAGGTTCGTCCACGACCTGGCACCGGCCGATCTCGCCGAGCGTTCCCTGCCCGGCGCGCTCGACGCGCTCGCCGAACGGGAGAGCGGCCCGGGCCTGACGGTGGAGTTCCGTCTCGACGGCACCCCGGGCCGGCTCCCGGAACGCGTCGAGGCGGCGCTGCTGCGCATCGCCCAGGGCGCGCTGGCCAACGTACGCGAACACGCCGCGGCGACGCGGGCCGCGGTGACCCTGACCTGCCTGGACGACCAGGTCTCGCTGGACATCGCCGACAACGGGCGGGGGTTCGATGTGGAGGGGCGGTCGGCCGTCGGCGGGCCGGGGCGGTCGGCATTCGGGGTGGGGCGGCCGGCATTCGAGCCCGGCCGGCGCGCTGCCGAGCCGGGCCGGGCGGCCGCCGAGGCAGGCCCGGACACCACCGAATCAGGCGAATGGGCCACGCATCCGGGCCGGGCCGGCGCCGAACCGGACCGAGCGGCCGCCGAACCGGGCCGGGAGCGCGGGCACGGGCTGCCGGCCATGCGCATCCGGGCCCAGCAGTCGGGCGGCACGTTCACTGTGGAGTCCACGCCGGGCGAGGGCACCGTCGTGTCGGTGGCCGTCCCCCGCACGCCGATCGCCCTCGACACCACCAAGGAGCGCGTCCCATGAGCGAGTCGGTCCCCTCACCGCCTGCCCCCTCAGGACCTGCCCCCTCACCGCCGATCCGGCTCCTGCTCTGCGACGATCACGCCGTGGTGCGTGCCGGGTTGCGCGCGCTGCTGTCCAGCGCCGTCGGCATCGAGGTGGTCGGTGAGGCGGGCACCGGCGAGGAGGCGCTCGCCATGGCCGCCCGTCTTCACCCCGACGTTGTGCTGATGGACCTGCAACTCGGTGACGGCATGGACGGCGTGACGGCCACCCGGCAACTGACGTCACGGGCGGCCGACGCCCCGAACACCCCAGCCGGGCCGAACATCCCAGCCGGGCCGAGCGACCCAGCCGACGGCGGCACTTCGGCCGACCCGGCGGCTCCGGTTCCCCGCGTCCTGGTGCTCACCATGTTCGACACCGACGCCGACATCAGCCGCGCCATCGAAGCGGGAGCCACCGGCTATCTGCTCAAGGCCGAACGACCCGACGAACTCTTCGCCGCGATCCGCGACGCCGCGTCCGGCCGTACCGCGCTCTCGGCGCCCGTGGCCGACCGCCTGCTGGCCCAACTGCGCAGCCCGCGCCCCACCCTGTCCGAGCGCGAGCACGAGATCCTCGGCCAACTGGCCCGCGGACTGGGCAACCGGGAGATAGCCCGAGCCCTCTTCATCAGCGAGGCCACCGTCAAGACCCACCTCGGCCGCATCTACGGCAAGCTGGGCGTGGAGACACGGTCGGGGGCGGTGGCCGTGGCGAAGGAGCGCCGACTGCTGCCCTGACGGACCACCCGACCGCCGCACGGTCCCTCGGCCGGCCGCCCACCGCACGCTCCCCCGAGCAACCCACCGCACGGCCCCTCAGAAGAGGGCAGTCCCCCGCTCGAAGTCCAGCAGGCGCTGCTTGCGCTCCACACCGCCGCCGTAGCCGGTGAGGCTGCCGTCGGAGCCCACCACGCGGTGGCAGGGGACGATGATGCCGACGGGGTTCTTGCCGTTGGCCAGGCCGACCGCGCGGGACGCCTTGGGGTTGCCGAGGGCGTCGGCGAGGTCGCCGTACGAGCGGGTCCGGCCGTAGGGGATCCGCACGAGCTGTTCCCAGACGGTGCGCTGGAACGGGGTGCCGTGCAGCCGCAGTGCGAGGGAGAACTCCTTCAACTCACCCGCGAAGTAGGCCTCAAGCTGTTCCTCCGGCTCGGCGAAGAGCGTGTCGTCGCGTAGGCCGAAGGTCTCCTCCGGCGGGCGGTGGCGCTGCTCGGTCATGTAGAGGCCGCACAGGACGCCGTCGTCGGCGACGAGGGTGAGCGGACCGTAGGGACTGTCGATGACGGTGTGCCGCTTCTGCTGTTTCATGGGAGGTCCTTGAAAGATCGATCGACCCTGGAACCGGCTCGTCCGGACGGCTCGTCCGGACCGGCTCATACGGGAAGGAAGTTGATGGGGTGGCTGTCCGTCGCCCACAGGTACTGGACCGCGTACGCCCGCCACGGCCGCCAGGCCGCCGCACGGGCCGTGAGGGCGGCCGGGGTGGACGGCAGGCCCAACTCCTTCGCCGCGCGCCGGATTCCGAGGTCGCTGGGGAGGAAGGCGTCGGGGTCGCCGAGGGCGCGCATGGCGATGACGTCGACGGTCCAGGGGCCGAAGCCGGGGAGGGCGAGGAGACGGACGCGGGTCTCCGCCCAGTCGCTGTCGACACCCAAGTGCAGCTCACCGTCGGCGAGTTGCCGCACCAGCGTGGTGAAGGTGGTCCGGCGGGTGCGGGGCATCGCGAGGGTCTCGGGGTCGACGGCCGCAAGCGCCTCGGGGGACGGGAAGAGATGGGTGAGGCCGCCCTCGGGGTCGTCGACGGGTTCGCCGTGCGCGGTGACCAGCCGGGCCGCGTGGGTGCGGGCGGCGGCCGTGGACACCTGCTGTCCGAGCACCGCCCGCACGGCGAACTCGGCCTCGTCGACGGTACGCGGCACCCGGCGCCCCGGTGCCTTGTCCACCAGCGGCGCGAGCACCGGGTCGGTGCGCAACTGCTCGTCGACGGCGACCGGGTCGGCGTCCAGGTCGAGCATGCGCCGGCAGCGGCTGATGGCGACGGGCAGGTCGCGCAGATCGCTGAGGGTGAGGCGGCAGCCGATGTGGTCGGGCTCGGGCGTGAGGCCCACGATGCCGTGGCCGTACGGCAGGCGGAGCGTGCGCCGGTACGCGCCGTCGCGCCACTCCTCCACGCCGGGTACGGCGGTCGCGGCGAGGTGGCCGAAGAGGTTGTCGGGGTTGAGTGGGGCCCGGAACGGCAGCCGGAGGCTCAACACCCCTGAGGCGCCCGGGGAGTCGGAGCGCTGCCGGGCCGACCGCGTGGCCCGGTCGCGCAGTTCGCTCGGCGACAGCGCGAAGACCTCCCGCACCGTGTCGTTGAACGTCCGGACCGACGCGAACCCGGCGGCGAACGCGATCTCCGCCATCGGCAGGGCTGTCGTCTCGACCAGCAGCCGCGCGGTCTGCGCCCGCTGCGCCCGGGCGAGCGCCAGCGGCCCCGCCCCCAGCTCGGCCAGCAGCTGCCGCTCGACCTGCCGGGTGCTGTAACCGAGCCGCCGCGCCAGCCCCGGCACGCCCTCCCGGTCCACCACCCCGTCCCCCACCAGTCGCATCGCCCGCGCCACCAGGTCCGCCCGCTGATCCCACTCCGGCGACCCGGGACTCGTGTCCGGTCGGCACCGCTTGCACGCCCGGAACCCGGCCTGCTGACACGCCGCCGCACTCGGATAGAACGTCATGTTCTCCGGCTTCGGCGGCACCACCGGACAACTGGGCCGACAGTAGATCCGCGTGGTCAGCACCGCCGTGAAGAACCACCCGTCGAACCGCGCGTCCTTCGACCGCACGGCCCGCACACACCGCTCGACATCCGTGTACATCCCGTTCCGCATGACTCAAGCATCGAGGACGGAAAGGGAGGAGGGCTGGCGAGAATCCGACATCAAGGTGGGGGTGACCTCGTGACCGCTCGGACCCAGCCCGCCCCATCGCCACCCCGGAGTGCGCGGCGGCGAGAGCGGGCGCACCATTGACAAATACATGAAGACACATTCATGCATTCGGTGCGATGAGTAAGATATCCACCATGGGTCATGGAGCCGTAACCGCCACCTCGCAGGACGTCACCTCTCGCGTGCGCCTGGACGCGGCCAACGTCGCCAAGGTGGCCACCACCCTCCAGGCCCTCTCCACCCCGTCCCGTCTGCTGATCCTGGCCCGGCTGCGCGAAGGCCCGCTCCCGGCGACCGAGTTGGCCGCCGAGGTCGGGATGGAACAGTCCGCCTGCTCCCACCAGCTGCGTCTGCTGCGCAATCTGGGCCTGGTCGTGGGCGAGCGGCGGGGTCGTTCGGTGGTGTACGCGCTGCACGACCACCATGTCGCCGAGCTGCTGGACCAGGCCGTGTACCACGTGGAGCACCTGAAGCTGGGGATCAGCGACGCGCCGGACGGCGACTGAGCCACCCGGCGCCAGCTGAGGCCCCCGGCCTGTGGTCGAAGGCCGGGGCGTAGGTCACGTCGCCGGAAGCTCGGGCAGCATGGGCCACACGTCGGGCCGCTTCCGGGGCCTCACGACCGTCAGCCGGCCTGCTCGGCGAACGCCGCGTACGCCTCGTCGTCGAAGAGGACGAATCTGACCTCCTCGACCGACGTCTCCGTGGCGCGTACGGTCTCCACGGCGATGCGGGCGGCGTCCTCCATCGGCCAGCCGTAGATGCCGGCGGAGACGGCGGGGAAGGCGACCGTGCGGGCGCCCAACTCGTCGGCCACGCGCAGGGATTCGCGGTAGCAGGAGGCGAGGAGGGCGGAGCGGTCCAGGCTCTGGCTGTAGACCGGGCCCACCGTGTGGATCACCCAGCGCGCGTCCAGTTCGCCTGCCGTGGTGGCGACGGCCTGGCCGGTGGGGAGGCCCTTGCCGTAGTGGGAGGCGCGGAGCTTGCGGCAGTCGGCCAGGATGGCGGGGCCGCCGCGCCGGTGGATCGCGCCGTCCACTCCTCCCCCGCCGAGGAGGGAGGAGTTCGCGGCGTTGACGATGGCGTCGACGGTCTGCCGGGTGATGTCGCCCCGGACGAGGGTGATGGTGGTCATGCCCGCCTCTATACCAGCCGACGGGCCTTGCCGACCCGCCCCGTATCGGGCGCTGTCGCCCTCCGCCAAGGCCGCGTCACGCCCTACCAGCTCACCGGCAGCGACCGCACCCCGTGGATCGTGCTCATCGTCAGCGCGAAGTCCTCCGGTGGTGCGGTCAGGCGCAGGCCCGGCAGGCGGTCGAAGAGGGCGGGCAGGCCGACCTGGAGTTCCGCGCGGGCGAGGGACTGGCCGATGCACTGGTGCAGGCCGTGACCGAAGGCGAGATGGCCGGTGGCACTGCGGCGGACGTCCAGTGCGTCGGGGTCGGCGAAGGCGGCCGGGTCGCGGTTGGCGGCCTGGACCGCCACGATCACGCCCTCGCCCGCAAGGATGCGGACGCCCGCGACCTCCACGTCCTCGGTGGCCGTCCGCCGCAGTCCCGAGTGCGCGACGGTCAGATGGCGCAGCAACTCCTCCACGGCACCGGGCCACAGGCCGGGGTCCGCGCGCAGGGCGGCGAGCTGGTCGGGGTGACGCAGCAGGGCCACGACCGCGAGCGGGAACATGTTCGCGGTCGTCTCGTGACCCGCCACCAGCAGCAGCGAGGCGATGCCGACGGCCTCGGGCGCGCTCACCTCGCCGGTCGCCACCCGGTCCCGCGCGAGACGCGAGATGAGATCGTCGGCGGGCTCCCGGCTCCGCCGGGCGAGCAGTTCGCCCAAGTACGTGTGGAGGGCCTTTCGCGCGGCCAGCATCTCCTGCGGCCCGGAGCCGAGGCTGCTGAACGACCTCGCCTGCCGCTGGAAGAAGTCGTGGTCCTCGTACGGCACCCCGAGCAGCTCGCAGATGACGAGCGAGGGCAGCGGCAGGCTGTACGACTCGACCAGATCGGCGGTGGCGGCGGCCTCCGCCGCCGGCACCGTCCCGGTCGCCGTCATCGCGTCGAGCAGTTCGTCGCAGATCCGGGCGATGGCCGGCCGCAGTTGCTCGATGCGGCGGAAGGTGAAGTCGGGGATCAGTACGCGGCGCAGGCGGGTGTGGTCGGGCGGGTCCATCATGAAGAACTGGCCCGGCGCGCGCGGCGGCGACTGGGGCCGGAAGCCGGGGAAGCCGTCGCGGGTGGCGTCGGCGCTGAAGCGCGGGTCGGCGAGGACCGCGCGGGCGTCCTCGTAGCGGGTGACCAGCCAGGGGCTGTTGTCGCCCCAGATCGTGACCCGCCGGATCGGTTCCTCGGCACGCCACTTGGCGTACTCGGGCGACGGGTCGAGCAGCGGGCGCAGGGTGGGAAGGGGCGGGTGCGTCGTCATTCGGGCCGTCCTTCCTCGCCCTCGTCCAGTCCAGCGAGCCCCAGGAGCAGGGACTTGATCTCGGTGGCGGCATAGGCCTCCCGGGTCAACTCACTTGTGGAGCAGAGCAGTACGGGCCCGTCGTCCGGGTCGGCGGGCAGTCGGCCGTGGCTGCCGCTGACGCCGGCGGGGTTCAGCGGGACGGTGCTGATGCGGTAGCGGAAGCCCAGCTTCTTGCGGGCGACCTGGCCGATCGCGCGCAGTTTCACCGCGGGGACGGTCTCGTCGTACAGCAGCTCGGCGGGGTCGTAGCCGGGCTTGCGGTGGATCTCGACCTGGCGGGCGAAGTCGGGGGCGCGTTCGTCGTCGAGCCAGTAGTAGTACGTGAACCAGGCGTCGGGGGCGGCGACGGCGACCAGTTCGCCGGAGCGTTCGTGGTCCAGGCCGTGGGCCGCCTTGCCCTCGGCGTCCAACACCTGTTCCACGCCGTCGAGTTCGGCCACGATCTTGGCGACCTCCGCGGTGTCGGCCGGGTCCCGCACGTAGACGTGGGCGACCTGGTGGTCGGCGACGGCGAAGGCCCGTGAGGTCCAGGGGTCGAGGTACTCCATGCCGTCCTGGGTGTGCACCTGGAGCAGACCGGCCCGGCGCAGGGCCCGGTTGATGTCCACCGGGCGGGACACCGGGGTGATGCCGTACTCGCTGAGGGCCACCACCGTGGCGCCCTCCCGCAGGAAGTGGTCGATCAACGGGCGCAGGGAGTCGTCGAGTTGGCGGGCGGCGCGGATCGTGGCCGGTGAGTCGGGTCCGGACCGCTGCGGCTCGTAGTCGAGTTGGGGTATGTAGACGAGGGTGAGGTCCGGGTCGTGCTCGTCGAAGACCTGGCGGGCGGCACCGAGGATCCACTGGGTGGAGGGCATTCCGGCGTTGGGGCCCCAGTAGGTGAACAGGGGGAACGGGCCGAGCCGGTCGGTGAGTTCGTCGTGCAGGGACGGTGGCCAGGTGTAGCAGTCGGGTTCCTTGCGGCCGTCCGAGTAGTAGACCGGACGCGGGGTGACGGTGAGGTCGACGTCCGCGCCCATCGCGTACCACCAGCAGATGTTGGCGACCTTGTAGTCGGGGGCGGATCTGCGGGCCGTCTCCCAGATCTTCTCGCCGCCGACGAGCGCGTTGTGCTGGCGCCACAGCAGTACTTCGCCGAGGTCCCGGAAGTACCAGCCGTTGCCCACCGCGCCGTGACCGGAGGGCGGTTCGCCGGTGAGGAACGTGGACTGGACCGTGCAGGTCACGGCGGGGAGTACGGGGTCGAGCCGGGCCCGGAAACCCCGCTCGCCGAGGGCGGCCACCGCGGGCATGTGCTTGAGCAGCTTGGGGGTGAGGCCGACGATGTCGAGGACGACGAGCCGGGTGGGTCGGGTGCTCATTGCTGGTTCTCCTTGAGGCCGATTCGGGTGCTCACCGGCGGTTCCCCCTGCGGCGGCGCCGGATGCTCGTCACTGGTCCTCCTTGAGGCCGAGCCCGGTCAACCGGTCGCGGGCCCAGGAGAGTTCGGCGGCGATGCCGCCGGGCAGGTCGGCGGGCGGGTCGGGGAGGACGGACCACGTGTAGGTCTCGACCTCGATGTGGTCGCAGTCGGCCGCGGCCCCGCCGAGCAGTCCGGCCAGGACGCGGCTCAACTGGTCGGCGGTCGTGCGCAGAGGTGGTTCGGGGTCGGCGTGCAGGGGGGCGTGGAAGTGGACGCGCCAGGGGCCGGTGTCGGTGGGCAGACCGCCGTCCAGCGCGTCCGGCAGGTCGTCGACGCCCCTCACCGCGGGGTCCTCCTGCGCCGCCGCCGTACGTGTCTGGTGCAGGAACCGTGGCTCCGCGAGGCGTCGCAGGGCCGCGCGGGCGGCGGGGTCGGCCGGGTCGGCGGCCTCGACCGCGCAGGATGCCTGGAGCTTGACGACGGGCAGCCCGGCGTCCGCGAGGCGGCGCAGGGCCGCGCCGGGTTCCTCGAACTGTACGGCGAGGTGGCAGGCGTCGAGGCAGACGCCGAGCCGTTCGGGATCGAGGCCGCGCAGTTCCCGTACGGCCTGGGCGGTGGTCTCCACGACGCAGCCGGGCTCCGGTTCGAAGCCGACGCGTACGCGGCGGCCGGTGTCCGACTCGATCGTGGCGAGCCCGGTGGTCAGCCGGTCCAGGGCGCGACGGGCGGTCTCGGCGCGGTCCGCCGGCCAGGGAGTGCGCCAGGCCAGTGGCAGGGTGGAGACGCTGCCCCGCTCGGCGTCGTCCGGGAGGAGTGCGGCGAGGACGCGCGCGCAGTCGAGGGTGTGGCGCAGGCGCGCCTCGTCGGCCCAGTCGGGGAGGTACACGTCCTTCTTGACCACCTCGCGGTGGAACCCGGCGTACGGGAAGGCGTTGAGGGTGACGGTCTCCAGGCCGCGCGCCGCCAGCTCGCCCTTCAGACGCTTCAACTCACGTGGATCCACGGTCAATTGGGTTACGACATCGCGGGCGAGCCAGAGCCCGATGCCCAGCCGGTCGACGCCCAGGTGTTCGCGCACCGGCTCGGCGTGGGTGGCGAGTTGGGCGAGGACGCCGTCCAGATCCTCCGCCTGGTGGACGTTGCTGCAGTAGCCGAGGTGGACGGCGGTGCCGTCCGGGTGCCGGAATCGCACGGCGGTCCCTCACTCCCCGCCACGTCGGATGGAGTTGCCCTGGAAGCTCGACTCGTCGTCCGGCTTGGGTTCGTCGAGGTCCAGTCGGCCGCTCTGCCCGTAGAAGGCGACGGGGTTGCGCCACAGCACCCGGTCCACGGCGTCGTCGTCGAACCCTGCCGCGAGCATCGCGTCGGCCGTCTTCCGGGTCTTGAGCGGGTCCGAACGGCCCCAGTCGGCGGCGGAGTTGACGAGGACGCGCTCGGTGCCGTGCGCCTGGAGGATGGTCACCATGCGGTCCTCGCTCATCTTGGTCCTCGGGTAGACCGAGAACCCGGCCCAGCAGCCGCTGTCGAGGACCATGCCGACGGTCAGCTCGTTGAGGTGGTCGAGGACCACGAGTTCGGGGGCGATGCCCGACTCCCGTACGACGTCCAGGGTCCGGCGGGTCCCGGTGGCCTTGTCGCGGTGCGGGGTGTGCACGAGGGCGGGCAGTTCGTGCTCGATCGCGAACCGGAGCTGGAGCGCGAGCGCCTCGTCCTCCTCGGGCGTCATGGAGTCGTAGCCGATCTCACCGACCGCGACCACCCGGTCCTTGGCGAGATAGCGGGGCAGCTCGTCCAGCACGGGCCGGCAGCGCGGGTCGTTGGCCTCCTTGGGGTTGAGCGCGATCGTGCAGAAGTGCTGGATGCCGAACTGGGCGGCCCGGTAGGGCTCCCAGCCCAGCAGCGAGTCGAAGTAGTCGTAGAAGCTCTCGGGCGAGGTGCGGGGCTGCCCCAGCCAGAAGGCCGGCTCGACGACGGCGCGCACCCCGGCCGCGTACATCGCCTCGTAGTCGTCGGTGGTGCGGGAGGTCATGTGGATGTGGGGGTCGAAGATACGCACGGGCAGGCCTCTTCCTCGGATTGTTCGGTGAGCGGTGCCGGCTTTATGCGGAGGCGGTGGCCTGGTGGAGCGCCGTCAGGGCGCGCACGGCGGCGTGGCGGCGGTCGGGCGGGGCGGCGTTCGTCTCGGCGGACAGCTCGTCGGTGAGGTGGTCGACGGCGGGGAAGGCACGGACGACGGGCCAGATGTCCGCCGGTACGTCCCGTCCGGCGGCGACCCGCTCGTGCGCGAAGTCGGCGAGCATACGGGCGAGTTCGGCGTCGGCGCGGGCGCCGAGCCCGCCGATCCGGTCCAGCGGGATCTCGTGGAAGACGCACTTCAGTACGGCCTGCCGGTACTCGTCGTCCGGGAGGCGGGCGGCGCCGTACGGGCCGAGGGCGGCCACGATGAGGCTGCTGTCGTTGCCGCGCAGGGCTTCGCGGACGAGTGGCAGGGCGAGTTCACCGAGCGGGGCCTGAACGTCGTCGCCGGCCTGGGAGTCGGCGAACAGGGGCAGGGCCCGCAGTACGGCCCGCTGTTCGGCCGGGTCGCCGTGGCGGAAGAGGCCCGCCAGTTCGTCGGCGAGCGGCTGCCCGCCCAGCGGCAGCGCGGCGAGCAGGACGGCGCGGGCCGCCTCGTCGAGGGTCCAGTGCGCGTCCAGCCGCGCGCGCCCGCAGCGTCTTCGCGCGGCGGGGAACAGGGTCCGTACGGCGGCGGGCCGGTCGGCGATGCGGGCCACGGCCTCGTCGAGCCAGGCGCGGGCCGCCGCGTCCAGGGCGTGATGGGCGAGGAGGGTTCGCGGGTCGGAGAGTTCGGGGGATTCGGCGGGCTCGGCACACTCGTCAGACTCGGACAGCGGCATTCCGGTGGACATCATGACGGAACAACCTCCTGATGGGGCTGGAGGACCGGACGGGATGGGGGGCAGGGGGGTGGAGGGCAGGGGGGTGGAGGGCAGGGGGTGGAGGGCAGGGGGGTGGAGGGCAGGGGGGTGGAGGGCAGGGGGGTGGAGGGTCGGATCAGGCCGTCGCCGCGCGGAGGAAGTCCAGCGAGCGGCGGGCCACTTCGGGGGCGTCGAGGGAACCACCCTGGATCTCCACGGAGACCAGTCCCCGGTGGTCGAGGTCCTGGAGGGCGGCGAGCACGGGCGGGAAGTCGATCTCGCCGGTGCCGAGTTCGAGGTGCTGGTGTACGCCCCGCCGCATGTCCTCGATCTGCACGTTCAGCAGGCGCGGGGCGGCGAGGCGGACACACTCCAGGACGGTCCGGTCCTCCACGCAGTGCGCGTGCCCGACGTCGAGGGTGATCCCGAACAGCTCGTGCCCGCCGACCATCTCGGCGAGTTCCAGGCACCGCTCCACGGTGTCGACGAACATGTACGGCTCGGGCTCGAAGGCCAGCGAGACGCCGTACTCCCCCGCCGTCTCCAGGACGGTCTCGACGCCCACGGCGAGCCGCTTCCACGCGTCCCGCTCCGGCAGTCCGCCGTCCGGTGCCGGGCCGCTGCACAGATGGACGGTGGGCGAGCCGAGGTCGGCGGCGATGCGCACGGCCCGCCGCAGCAGGTCGACCCTCCGCTCGGCGCCGTCCGACATGAGCGTCGGGTGGTGTTTGCCCCAGGGGTCGAGGAGATAGGGCGCGCCGGTCTCGACCGTCACGTCGAGCCCGTGCCGGGCCAGCTCCCGGGCGACCGCGGTCACCTGCCGGGGCAGATCGTCCGCGTACGGGTCGAGGTGGCCGTGGTCGAGGGTGAGCGCGACACCGTCGTAGCCGAGGTCGGCGAGGACCGCGAGGACGTCGCTCAGCCGGTGGTTGGTGAAGCCGTTGGTGCCGTAGCCGAATCTGAGGGGGGTGGGGGGAGGGTTCATTCCGGTGCTGCTCCTGCGGAGGTCTGTGCTGTTCAGGTGGGGGAGATGCGCCGGGCGAGCCGCCGCGCGAGGGGGTGCACGACGCCCAGGGCCGCCGCCGCGGCCGTGGCCCCGCTCCGCGCGGTCAGCGCAGCCTGCAGCGGCACCAGCCCGAGAATCCCGGCCCCGACGGCCCGCCGTACGTTCTCGCCCGAGGGCTCGCGTACGGCACGGGCCTGGGCCGTGCCGTAGCTTCCGAGGTAGGCGAGGGCCCCGGCGGCGACCACCGCCGCCCGCGCCGCGGTCGATGGGGAGGCGGCGGCGGTCTCGGCGGTCACGGTCGAGCGCGGGATCGCGGTGGCGCGGGCGGTCGCGGTCGAGCGAAGAACCGCAGGGGTCCCGGCGGTCGCGCCGGACCGTGTGGCGGCGGTGTTCCCGGTGCGCTGCGAGAAGCGCCCCGCGTAGGCGACCGCCGTGCGGACAGCCGGGAGTGCCGTGGCGAGGGCGGTGGTCGCGGAGGCGGCGAGGGTCGTGGCCGGCAGCCGGGCGGGGGCGCCCGAGATCTCGTGGCGGCTGAGGACGGTCAGGGTGTAGGTGTGGGCGCCGACCAGCGCGGCGGGGACGGCGCCGCGCCGCAGGGCGGCGCCGGTTCCGGTCGTACGGCCCGGCCCCCGCCCGGCGGCCAGGGCGCCCGCGAGGACGTCGAGGGCGCGCGCGGTGGCCATGGCGGCGGGGCCCGCCGGGGTGGACTTGAGCTTCAGGTCGTACGCCCAGACGGCGCCCGCCAGCGGGAGCGCTCCCAGAAGGCTCCGGCGGCCCCCGGAGGCGGCGGCGAGCGCGAGGCCCCCGGCGGTCAGGGCGCCCGCGACGGCGAGGGCGGTGCGACGCGGGACACGGCCCGACGGGACGGGGCGCTCGGGGCGCTCGACCGCGTCGATCGTGGCGTCGGCGTAGTCGTTGAGGGCCATGCCGGCCCAGTAGAGGCAGACGGACGAGCCCATCACACCGAACGTCCGCACACCCAGCGGGTGTCCGGCGGCAGCGGCGCCCGCGAGCACATCGCCCGGGACACTCAACGCGGCCGGTGCCCGGACGAGTTGTGCCAGGTCGGCGAGGCCCATGGCAGGCCGGGAGCCGGAGCTCAGTACCGCTCTCCGATCTTTCATGGCGGCAACCTACCCACGTGACTTGAACATTCACACGGAGAAGGCGTGAAGATCTTTGTCGATTCGTGACTTTGCCTTACCGGCCGATGAACCCTCTTGGGCGCACTTGATCACTGGTGCACCCTCGACCGCCCGAAAAGCACCCGAAACTGTCCGAAAACCGTCAGAGTTCCTGCCGCAGCCTCCGCCACACCGCCTTGGCCGCGTTGTGCCCCGACATGCCGTGCACACCCGGGCCCGGTGGGGTCGCCGAGGAGCAGATGAAGACGGCCGGATGTGGTGTGTGGTACGGGAAGAGCGAGACCTTGGGGCGCAGCAGCAACTGCAGTCCGGACGCGGCGCCGCAGGCGATGTCCCCACCGACGTAGTTCGCGTTGTGCGCGGCGAGTTCGGGCGGGCCGGCGGTGGCGCGGGCGAGGACGCGGTCACGGAACCCCGGGGCGAACCGCTCCAGTTGCCGCTCGACGGCGTCCGTCAGGTCACCCGTCCAGCCGTTCGGCACATGACCGTACGCCCAGAAGACGTGCTTGCCCTCGGGCGCCCTGCTGGGGTCGACGAGACTGGGCTGCACGGTGATCAGGAACGGCGCGTCGGGTGCCCGGCCGTGCCGCGAGGCCGCGTCGAGCGCGGTGCTGATCTCCGCCTTGCTCGCCCCGACCTGGACGGTGCCGGCGCTGCGCGCCTCCTTGGCGGTCCAGGGCACGGGGCCGTCCAGCGCGTAGTCCAGCTTGAAGACACTGGCGCCGTACCGGTACGACTCGTAGGAGCGCCCGAAGCCCGCGATCCGGGCCAGCGCGGTGGGCGAGGTGTCGAAGACGTACGCGCGGGCGGGCGGCAGGTCGTCGAGACGCTTGACCTCGTAGTCGGTGTGGACGGTGCCGCCGAGGTCCTTCAGATACGCGGCGAGCGCGTCGGAGATGGCCTGCGAGCCGCCCCGGGCGACCGGCCAGCCGGCGGCGTGCGCGGCCAGCGCGAAGACCAGACCGACGGCGCCGGTGGCGAGACCGCCGAGCGGGGCGATGACATGGGCGACGAGCCCGGCGAACAGTGCCTTGGCCCGCTCGTCCTTGAAGCGGCGCATCAGCCATGTCGAGGGCGGCAGCCCCACGAGGCCGAACCGGGCGAGGGTGAGCGGGTCGCGGGGCAGCGCCGACAGCGGCAGCGACATGAAGTCCCGGGCGAGGGTGTCCCACTTGGGCAGGAACGGCTCGACCAGCCTGCGGTACGTGCCCGCGTCACGCGGCCCGAACGAGGCGGCCGTCTCCCCCACCGAGCGCGACAGCACGGCCGCCGAGCCGTCGAGGAAGGGATGCGCCATGGGCAGCTCGGCATGCAGCCACTCCAGGCCGTAGCGGTGGAGCGGCATCGCCTTGAACGCGGGCGAGTTGACGCCGAGCGGGTGCGCGGCCGAGCACGGGTCGTGGCGGAAACCGGGCAGGGTCAGCTCCGCGGTGCGGGCGCCCCCTCCCACGGTGTCCTTCGCCTCGAACACGGCCACGGAGAACCCGCGGCGGGCCAGCTCCACGGCAGCCGTCAGGCCGTTCGGCCCCGCCCCCACCACCACCGCGTCGAGCATCGACGGCACGTCCGGACCCCTTCGTCAGCCGATGGCCAGCAAGCTCCGCCGACGGGAATCCCCGCCCGCCGACAGACCTGCGCTCAGGATATGCCCGGCCACCGACAGGCCCGGGCATGGGTAGGGCCCCGCCGACGGACGCGCCGGTTCCGCTGCACCGCTCCGACCTGGGCACCTGGGCACCTGGGCACCTGGGCACCTGGGCACCTGGGCACCTGGGCACCTGGGAGGTTTCCCGGTCGCCCGAGTCGGCAGGACGACACGTCTCGGCGCCGGGTCAGGCTCCGTCCGACAGCAACCCCACCACCCGGCGGGCCGTGGCCGCGTCCCGGGCGGCGGTGAACGGCAGTGCGTTGCCGCCGGTTATGCGGAAGGGCTCGCCGGTGAGGGTCAGGTGGGCGCCGCCCGCTTCCTCGACGAGGAGGAGGCCGGCCGCATGGTCCCAGGCCGCCTCCCAGGAGAAGGCGACAGCGTCCAACCGGCCCTCGGCGACGGCGAGATACTCCAGCCCGGCCGACCCGCAGGCGCGCGGGGCGACGCCGTCCGTCCAGAGGCCGAGGAGGGCCGCCTTCTGCTCCTCCGTGGTGTAGTCCGGGTGGGAGGTGGCGATGTCGAGGTCACGGCCGGGGTCGGGCGAGCCGGCGCGCAGAGGCTCGCCGTCGAGGGTGGCTCCCTGGCCGCGGATCGCCACGGCGAGCCGGTCGAGGGCGGGCGCGTACGTCCAGGAGGCGCGCAGGACTCCGCCCTGGGCTAGGGCGACGAGGGTGCAGAAACCGGGCTCGCCGTGCACGAACTGCCGGGTGCCGTCCACCGGGTCGACGATCCACACCGGCGCGTCGCCCTGGATCGCTTCGTACGACAGCGGGTTGGCGTGCACCGCCTCCTCGCCGACCACGACCGAGCCGGGCAGCAGCGCGGCGAGCGCCTCCGTCAGATACAGCTCGGCCTTGCGGTCGGCGTCGGTCACCAGGTCGTGCGGGCCGTTCTTCTCGTCGACCTCGTGCGCGCCAAGCTGCCGGAAGCGCGGCATGATCTCCGCGGCGGCGGCCTTGCGGATCGCTTCCTCGACGTCCGAGACGTGCCGGGCGAGAAACTCGTCGATGGTTTCGTTGTCTTCGATCATGCCTCCATGACAGCATGCGGCACTGACAATCCCCGCCCGGCCGGTGTATTCGGTATGGAATGGGCATGAATACCCGGGGCGGACGCGCATCGGGTACAGCGCCAGGGACCCACCGGGCGCCCTCGGCCCGACCGCCCCCGCTCAGCGCCCGACCGCGTACCCCTGCATCCCGCGCGGATTCGCCGCCGCCGACAGCACCCCGGTCTCCGGGTCCCGGGCGACCGCGCACAGCCGCCCCTCGGACCAGGCCTCGCCGACGGTGACGTCGTGGCCACGCCGGCGCA
This sequence comes from Streptomyces sp. DSM 40750, assembly GCF_024612035.1. GTDB lineage: Bacteria > Actinomycetota > Actinomycetes > Streptomycetales > Streptomycetaceae > Streptomyces. The sequence continues at coordinate 9,239,051 of NZ_CP102513.1, read as the reverse complement.
GCTCCGCGACGACCTCCGGGGCCATGCGGGACTCGACGGTGACGCTGCCGGGGCGCATACCGCGCGGGTAGAAGGAGCCGGGAAAGCCGTCGTTGTGCCAGTTCGGGGCGTCGATCGCGCCCTGGAGGTCCAGGCCGCCCCGGATCGGCGCGCGGAGGGCGACGGCGAGGAAGAAGTGCAGCTGCCACTGGTCCTGCTGGTCGCCGCCGGGCGTACCGAAGGCCATGACCGGCACGCCGTCGCGCAGCGCCAGCGACGGGGTGAGCGTGGTGCGCGGCCGCCGGCCCGGGGTGAGCGAGTTGGGCAGCCCCTCGTCCAGCCAGGCCATCTGCAGGCGGGTACCGAGCGGGAAGCCCAGCTCGGGCACCACGGGGTTGGACTGCAGCCAGCCGCCGCTGGGCGTGGCCGCGACCATGTTGCCCCAGCGGTCGACGATGTCGAGGTGGCAGGTGTCGCCCCGGGTGCCCCCGTCGGCCGCGACCTCGGGCTCCCCCGGCACCGGCGACCGCGGACTCTTGGCGACGGTGGGCTCGCCGACTCCTCCGAGACCCTTCGCGACGGTGGGCTCACCGACTCCCCCGAGACCCTTCGCGACCGTGGGCTCACCGGCCCCCAGCGGGTTGAAGCCCGGCTCATCCGTGGCCACCACGCGCGCGTGGGCGCTCAGCCTCGGGGCGCGACCGCCGGGGCCGCCGGGCCTCAGCTCGTACGACGCCGTCGCGTCGACGAGCGCCCGCCGCGCGGCGTTGTACTCGTCGGACAGCAGTTCGGCGAGCGGCACCGGGGCGGCGTCCCCGTACCAGGCCTCCCGGTCGGCCATGGCGAGCTTGCAGCCCTCGACGAGGAGGTGCACGTACTCGGCGGACCCGTACGCGGGCAGTTCGGGCGGCAGCAGGGCGAGCTGCTGGAGGAACGCCGGGCCCTGGCTCCAGGGGCCGGCCTTGCACAGGGTCCAGCCGTTCCAGTCGTATGTCGCCGGGGCCTCGTAGGACGCGGACCAGGCGGCCAGGTCGGCCAGGGTGAGCGTCCCGGTGTGGTGTGCGCCGCTGGTGTCCAGAGTGGGCCGCCGGGCCTGCCGGACGAGGGCCTCGGCGATGAAGCCGGAGCGCCACACCTCGCGCGCCGCCTCGATCCCGGCCTCCCGGTCCCCCGCTCCCTCGACCTCGGCGAGCAGCCGCCGCCAGGTCGCGGCGAGGGCCGGGTTGCGGAACAACTCGCCGGGACGAGGCGACCGTCCCTCCGGCAGATACACCTCCGCGGACGAGACCCACTCCTTCTCGAACAGGTCACGCACCGACTCGACCGTCGCCCCGACGTTCTCCACGGGCGCGTGTCCGTCCTCCGCGTACCCGATGGCGTACTTCAGGACATCGGCCAGGTCCTTGGTGCCGTGGTCTCGCAGCAGAAGCATCCACGCGTCGAACGCGCCCGGCACGGCCGCCGCCAGCGGCCCCGTGCCGGGTACGAGCTCCAGACCGAGCCCCCGGTAGTGCTCGATCGACGCCCCGGCGGGCGCCACGCCCTGCCCGCACAGCACCCGGACCTCACCGTCCGCCGGGGCGAGGACGATCGGCACCTCGCCGGCGGGCCCGTTGAGATGTGGTTCCACGACGTGCAGGACGAAGCCCGCCGCCACGGCCGCGTCGAACGCGTTGCCGCCGTCCTCCAGAACGGCCATCGCGCACTGCGACGCCAGCCAGTGCGTGGAGGACACCATTCCGAAGGTCCCCTGGAGCGTCGGTCGAGTGGTGAACACGGGCGGACTCCTCACTGCGCGACGGGCATTCGCAGATCGTACGCAGTAGGCAGTACGCAGTCCTCGGACAGCCCTCTCGGCAGCGACCGCTCACCGACGGCTTCCTCAAGGACGCCGGCCCGCCGTCAGCACATGCCCGCCCGCGCCCAACAGCGACGGCTCCGACTCGATCCGCCGGGTCGCCGCCAGCACGGCCTCGCGGCGCTCCGGGTCGTCCAGCCACTCCTCCACGCCGCCCAGCAGCCAGGCGACGCCCTCGACGCCGTACTGCCCCTCGTGCTCGAGCCCGGCCTCGGTGAACTCGCCCGGCACCTCGGCCGGGTCGGCGAAATAGGCCGTGGTGAAGTGCGGGTCCTCCGGCGCATACCGGTGCCGGCCATCCCTCGAGACGGCGTCGACGCGCTTACGGCGCTCCGGGATGAAGTAGTTCCCTTGCAGGAGGGTGTCGTGGAGCCCCGCGAACCGGTTGATCGTGGCCGCGACCACCACACCACCCGGGCGCACGGCCCGACGGGCCTCGGTCAGGGCCCTTACCCGGTCCGGGCGTTCGGGCAGATGGTAGAGCGGCCCGAGGAGGAGCACGACGTCGTACGCGGTGTCCTCGGCCGGCAGCGCGCGGGCGTCCCCGAGTCGGGCGGTGACCCCGGGCAGCCGCCCGGACCGTTCCACGTGCGTCGGCACGGGGTCGACGACCTCGACCTCGTACCCGTCCCGCGCCAGCCACTCGGCGTGGATCCCCGTGCCACCGCCGACGTCGAGCACACGCGCGGGAGCCTCGGGCAGGAGCCGCCGCAGGATGTCCTGGGTGCGCCAGAACTCCAGCCGTCCGGTGCCCTGTCGGAGGCGGGCGTCCTCCTTCCCCTGCTCGTAGTAGGCGAGGATCTCCCCGCGCAGGGAGGGGGGTTCGGGTTCGGTGGCATACGGTGACCGGGTCATGCCTCCAGGGTGCTGATCAGGGCGCGGACCGGGCAACCGATTAAGACCTCATCCGCTCATGACCGTTCGGCGGCCTTCGTCCACGCCGTCGCGCCGAGGCGCCCCGTGTTGCCGAGGTCGATGCCGCCCTCGGGGGTGAGGACCTCGGCAGGCCGGCCCGCGAGCGGGGCGATGCGCAGGTACGGGGCGTTGACGGCGGGCACGTCCGCCTCGGTGACCGTGTTGCGCCAGACCAGTGAGGTCCTGGCGGACTCGCCGGGCCTCAGGGTCACCTTGTGCGGGCCCGGGTCGGGCACACCGGAGGTGATGTCCTGCGGGCCCTGGAGTACGCGTACGTCGTCGTAGGGCTCGCCTCCCTCGTCGAGCACCTGAAGGAAGGGATAGCCGTTGACGGTGTACGGCTTCGTGCCGCAGTTGGTGAGCGTCACGCCCATCGCCCGCAGCCCCATCGCGGCCTCGACGAGGTCGGGCAGCATCCGCACCCCGGAGGACGGGCAGGCGGCCGTCGGGTCGGCCGACGCGCCCCCGGTCGGCCACACCTCCAGCCCCGACGCCGTGGCATCCGGCGGTTCGGAGACGCGCAGGCCCTCGGGTTGTCCCGTTCCCGCCGACGCGGCCGACACCGAGGGCACCGCGCGGTCGGGGTCGAGCTCGCGGTCGACCTCCGCCGAGAGTCCGCAGCCGCCGACGGCCAGGGTCAGCGCCGCGACCAGGGCCGCGAGGGAGGCCGTACGGCCGTGTATCGGGATCATGAGCCGATCCTGACACGGGTGTCGGGCGGAAGCCGTGACTCCGCCGAGGACACGTATGACGCCCCCGTACAGTCGGCGCTCCTTGAACCGGACCTCGAACCCGCGAGCCCCTGTCACCACGTATGCACGGAGCGAGTTCGTACTTTCGCCCCACAGGTAGTCGTGTGACACTGGCGTACCCCACCGCCCGGCGGTACCACCGCCTCGACCCCGAGAAGTGCGCTGTGCGTGATCTCCCTCTGCCGCTCGCCCTCACCGCGCGTCTGCTGCCGGTCGCCGTACTCGCCTGTGCGGGCTGGGCGTTGTCGTCCGGTCCGCCTGCCGCGAGCCCGGCCGGGGAGGACTCCGCGCAGGACACCGCGTCCGGGCCCGTCTCGACCTCCGAGTCCGCGCCTTCGACGTCGACCGCGTCCAAGACGTACACGAAGGCGCCCTCGCCCTGCTCCGGCATCACGACCAAAACGGTCACATCCCTTGTTCCGGGCGCGAAGACGGCCGGCAAGGAGATCGCGTCGACCAACGAGTCCGTGCGCCGCACCTGTTCCTGGAACGCGCTCAAGGGCTTCGACTACCGCTGGCTCGACGTCTCGTACGAGATTCAGGAAACGGACGACAAGGCGGAAACCACCTACAAGAACCGCGTCACGGAGAAGAGCGGCGGCGGTGCGGTCCCCGGTCTCGGTGACGCGGCCTACTCCGTGGTGAACCTCACCACCGACAAGAAGCAGCAGACGCGCGAGGGCATCGTGTACGTCCGCGTGTCCAACGCCCTGGTGGTCGTCACGTACAACGGCAGCGACTTCGAGTCGCAGAAGGCGCCCGGCACGGACGAGATCAACAAGGGCGCCATCAAGGCGGCGAAAGAGGCGGTGGCCGTGCTGGAGGACGCCCGGTAAGGGGTACGTCTCTCCGGCACAGCCACCGGCCCACTCCACTCAGGGGGTCGTCTCAGGCTCCTTGTGGCCGGCCATCAGCGCCACGTACAGCAGCATCGACGCGCCCAGACCCACCGCCCAGCCGTAGTCGGCGAGCGGCTTGAGGAACGGGATGATGCCGTCGGCCGGGAACGGCCCCGACGAGACGCCGTCCGCGGACACGGTCGAGTACGAACCGCCGACCGCGAGGACGCCACCGACCACGAAGGCCACGATCGCGCGCCAGTTCCAGCCGTTGGAGTACCAGTAGCGGCCCCCGGGCGTGTACAGGTCCACGAGGTGCAGGACGGTACGGCGGATGATCCAGTAGTCGGCGATGAGGATGCCCGCGACCGTGCCGAGCAGACCGCCGACCACGCCGAGCCAGGTGAAGATGTAGAACTCGGGCGTGGAGATCAGCTTCCACGGGAAGATCAGGATGCCGACGACACCCGTGATCAGCGCGCCCGTACGGAAGTTGATGAGCTTCGGCGCGAGGTTCGCCAGGTCGTACGCCGGTGAGACCACGTTCGCCGCGATGTTCACGGAGATGGTGGCGACCAGCACGGTGATCAGGGCGAAGAGGAGTCCGAAGACGTTGTCGGCCTTGGCGGCCAGCGTGACCGGGTCCCAGATGGCCTCGCCGTAGACGACCTCGGAGCCGGAGGTGACCAGCACGGCGAGGACGGCGAAGAGGGTCATCGTGGTGGGCAGGCCGAGGGACTGACCCCAGGTCTGCGCCTTCTGGCTGGCGCCGAAGCGGGTGAAGTCGGGGATGTTCAGGGAGAGCGTGGCCCAGAAGCCGATCATGCCCATGAGCGACGGGAAGAAGACCGGCCAGAAGTCGGGGCCCCAGCCGAGCTTGGAGGGCTGGTCGAGCAGCGCGCCGAAGCCGTCGGCCTTGACCGCGATCCAGATCAGCAGCACGAGCGCGCCGACGATCACGAAGGGCGCGGCCCAGTTCTCGAAGTGCCGCAGGAAGTCCATGCCGCGGTAGATGATCGCGATCTGCAGCGCCCAGAAGAGGACGAAACAGAGCCACAGCGGCCATGGGTTGCCGAAGACCAGTCCGGCCTTCTCCCACTCACCGCCGGTGAGCTTGGAGCCCAGGGCGAAGATGCCGCTGCCGCCGATCCAGGTCTGGATGCCGAACCAGCCACAGGCCACGGCCGCGCGGATCAGCGCCGGGATGTTGGCGCCGCGCAGACCGAAGGAGGCGCGGGCCAGGACGGGGAAGGGGATGCCGTACTTGGGTCCTGCGTGCCCGGTGGCCAGCATCGGCAGCAGCACGATGATGTTGGCCAGGGCGATGGTGAAGACGGCCTGCTTCCAGTCCATGCCGAGGGCGACCAGGCCGGAGGCCAGGGTCCAGCTGGGGATGCAGTGGGCCATGGAGATCCACAGCGCCGCGAAGTTGTACGTCGTCCACTTGCGCTCGGAGACGGGTACGGGACGCAGGTCCTCGTTGGCGAAGGGGCTGTCGGCGGGGAAGGCCCCGGGAGCCAGCTCGATCCGGCCGGACAAGTCGGCGGACTGGGCTATCGGCGACCCCGTGGGGACTGTTTCGGTCATGGGCAGGCCAATCAAGGAGGCGGGACGGGAAAGAAAGGCCGTGCGGAGGCCTTGGGCCCCTCCCCAGGACGGTGGGGAGGGAGTCAAGGTGTGGGGGGGTCGGATAGTGGAGCGGTTGGTTCCGGATCTTGCGGTGGCGGGATTCTTACAGTCGCCGGCCCGGGACGGAAGCCCGGGTCAGGCCGCCGGCCTGGGCCGGGAACCCGGGTCAGCCGTTGAGCGCCGGGATGACCGTCGAGCCGTAGACGTCGATCACCCGCTCCTGCGCGTCATGCATGTCGTACACGGCGAACTGGTCCACGCCCAGCGCGCGCAGCGCGTTGATCTTCTCGATGTGCGCCTCGGGGGTGCCGATGACGCAGAACCGGTCGACGATCTCGTCCGGCACGAACTGGGTGTCGGGGTTGTCGGCGCGCCCGTGGTGGGAGTAGTCGTACCCCTCGCGGGCCTTGATGTAGTCCGTCAGCTCCTCCGGTACGGCCGCGGAGTGCTCGCCGTACTTCGACACCAGGTCGGCGACGTGGTTGCCGACCATCCCGCCGAACCAGCGGCACTGCTCGCGCGCGTGGGCCAGCGCCTCGGGCGAGTCGTCCTCGGTGATGTACGCGGGGGCGGCCACGCAGATCTTCACCTCGGACGGGTCACGCCCGGCGGCCACGGCCGCGTCCTTGACCGCCTTGACCATGTACTCGGTCAGATAGAGGTCGGACAGCTGGAGGATGAAGCCGTCGGCCTCCTCGCCGGTCATCTTCAGGGCCTTGGGGCCGTACGCGGCCATCCAGACCGGGAGTTCGGCGTCCTCCTTGATCCAGGGGAACTTGACGACCGTGCCACCGAGGTCGGCCTCCTGGCCCGAGCCCAGCGCCCGGATGACCTTCATCGCCTGGCTGATCCTCGCCAGCGTGTTCGGGGTACGGCCCGCGACGCGCATCGCCGAGTCGCCGCGGCCGATGCCGCAGACCGTGCGGTTGCCGAACATGTCGTTGAGCGTGGCGAAGGTCGAGGCGGTGACCTCCCAGGTGCGGGTGCCCGGGTTGGTCACCATCGGACCGACCGTCAGCTTCGTGGTGCTGGAGAGGATCTGGCTGTAGATGACGAACGGCTCCTGCCACAGCACGGCGGAGTCGAAGGTCCAGCCGTATGTGAAGCCGTTGTTCTCGGCGCGCTTCATCAGCTCGATGACACGCGAGGCCGGCGGGTCGGTCTGCAGGACGAGTCCGAAGTCCATGACTCTCCTAGTTCTGGTAGCGTCTTCTTGCCCCGTTTGGGGCCGGTTCGGGCTGGACCGCAGCCCTCGGGTTGGAAGCCCCTTTGGGGGGCGGAGTCACTTGCTCCACTCCTAGTTGCAGTGGCGCAACCTCAATGGAGGTACTGGCAAGTTGAGCGGGGCGTGTACAGGCCGTGGCCGGTGCGCCCCGCGAACTTCCGCTGGTCGATGACGAGTTCGCCGCGCGAGAGGACCGTCTCGACCCGGCCGGTGGTGCGCTTGCCCTCGTACGCCGAGTAGTCGACGTTCATGTGGTGCGTCTCGGCGGACATGACCTGCTCGGTGTGCGGGTCGTAGATGACGATGTCGGCGTCCGCGCCCGGCGCGATCGTGCCCTTCTTCGGGTACATGCCGAACATCCGGGCCGGGGTCGCGCAGGCGATCTCGATCCAGCGGCGGCGCGAGATATGTCCGTCGACGACCGCCTGGTGCAGCAGGTCCATCCGGTTCTCGACACCCGGCAGACCGTTGGGGATCTTGGAGAAGTCGCCGCGGCCCAGCTCCTTCTGACCGACGAAGCAGAAGGGGCAGTGGTCGGTGGAGACCACCTGGAGGTCGTTCGTGCGCAGGCCGCGCCAGAGCTTGGCCTGGTGCTCCTTGGGCCGCAGCGGGGTGGAGCACACGTACTTGGAGCCCTCGAAGTCCGGCTCGGCGAGGTTGTCCGTGGAGAGGAACAGGTACTGCGGGCAGGTCTCGCCGAAGACGTTGAGCCCCTCGTCACGTGCCCGGGCCAGCTCGGCGACTGCCTCCATCGCCGAGACGTGGACGACGTACAGGGGGGCGCCGGCTACCTGGGCCAGCTTGATGGCGCGGTGGGTGGCCTCCGCTTCGAGCAGGGCCTTCCGCACTTCGCCGTGGTAGCGGGGATCGGTCTCGCCACGCGCCAGTGCCTGCTCGACGAGGACGTCGATCGCGATGCCGTTCTCCGCGTGCATCATGATCAGGCCGCCGTTCTCGGCGGAGCGCTGCATGGCGCGCAGGATCTGGCCGTCGTCGCTGTAGAAGACGCCCGGGTAGGCCATGAACTGCTTGAAGGAGGTGACGCCCTCCTGCACCAGCAGGTCCATCTCCTTGAGCGTGTCCTGGTTCACGTCGGACACGATCATGTGGAAGGCGTAGTCGATCGCGCAGTTGCCCTCCGCCTTGGCGTGCCAGGCGTCCAGGCCCTCGCGCAGGCTGTGGCCGACGCTCTGCACGGCGAAGTCGACGATCGTCGTCGTACCGCCCCAGGCGGCGGCCCGGGTGCCGGTCTCGAAGGTGTCCGCGGCGAAGGTGCCGCCGAAGGGCAGCTCCATGTGGGTGTGGGCGTCGACACCGCCCGGGATGACGTACTTGCCGGTGGCGTCGATGACCCGCTCGGCGGTCCAGGCCTCTGCGGCCGGGGTGCCTGCGGCAGCGAGGGCGGCGACGCGGCCGTCCTCGATCAGGACGTCGGCATGGATCTCGTCGGACGCGGTGATGACGAGACCGCCGCGGATCAGGGTACGGCCGGTCATTTTGGTCACGCTCCGTTCGGTTGTCGGGAAAGTGCCGGTCGTCTTGGGCTGGTCGCGCCCACGCGGCGGAAGCCGCATATCGGGCACTGCCCCGCGCCCCTTGAAGGCCCCTGCGGGGCCCCGAAGGGGCGCGGGCCGTGCGTTGTTACGGCGCCGTCAGCGGGGCGTACGCGTCCGGGCGGCGGTCCCGGAAGAACTGCCAGCGGTCGCGGACCTCGCGGAGCTTGGCCAGGTCCAGGTCGCGGACGACGAGTTCGGTCTCCTTGTCGCTGGCCACCTCGCCGACGAACTGGGCCTCCGGGTCCACGAAGTACGAGGTCCCGTAGAAGTCGTTGTCGCCGAGTTCCTCGACGCCGACCCGGTTGATGGCGCCTATGAAGTACTCGTTGGCGACGGCGGACGCCGGCTGCTCCAGCTGCCACAGATAGCGGGACAGGCCGCGCGAGGTGGCCGACGGGTTGAACACGATCTCGGCACCGCCGAGCCCCAGTGCGCGCCAGCCCTCCGGGAAGTGCCGGTCGTAGCAGATGTAGACGCCGATCTTGCCGACGGCGGTCTCGAAGACCGGCCAGCCGACGTTCCCGGGACGGAAGTAGAACTTCTCCCAGAAGCCGGGCACCTGCGGAATGTGGTGCTTGCGGTACTTGCCGAGGTACTTGCCGTCCGAGTCGATCACGGCGGCGGTGTTGTAGAGGACGCCCGGCTGCTCCTCCTCGTACATCGGCAGGACGAGGACGAGGCCCAGCTCCTTGGCGAGCGCCTGGAAGCGCTTGACGATGGGGCCGTCGGGGATCTGCTCGGCGTACTCGTAGAACGCCTTGTCCTGGACCTGGCAGAAGTAGGGCCCGTAGAACAGCTCCTGGAAGCACAGGACCTGAGCACCCTGCGCGGCCGCGTCGCGGGCCGCCTGCTCGTGGACCTGGATCATCGACTCCTTGTCGCCGGTCCAGGCCGTCTGGAAGATGGCTGCGCGGATGACTCTGCTCATCGGGACCTCCGGTCACTCGGTGTGCGGCGAGCGTATGGAGTCCGGAAGTCGGGTTTGAGTTGCACGGTGTCACGTCTGGAGCCGTTTCGCGTTGCACCGTGTCACCTCTTCGCGGGCACATGTTTCACCGCCGTTTTCCCAGGTCCCGGCATGTTTCAGCCCTGTTGCGCGTCGTGGGCGAGGAGGGCGATGTGGACGGACGCGGCCTGTTCGAAGTCGTCGAGGTCCACGCCGAGGCGGGCCTCTATGGCCTCAAGACGGCGGTACAGCGCGGGCCGGCTCACATGGTGCAGCTGAGCCGTGTGCGATTTGTTGCGGCCGGTGGCGAGATAGGTCCGCAGCACGGGCAGCAGATCCTGCTCGGCGTGCCCGTCGCCGCACAGCAGCCCGTCCAGCTCCCGCTCGGCGAAGGCCTGTACGTGCGGGTCGTCCCGCAACAGCCGGACCAGGCCGCGCAGATGGACGTCCCGCAGCCGTACCACGACCGGCAGGTCGAGCCCGGCCGTCGCCGACTGGGCGACGGCGTCCGCCACATGCCGCGCCTCGCGCAGCCCGCCCGGCACGTCCTCCCAGGTGACCCGGGCCTCGGCGGCCGCGACGACCGTCCTGCGCACCCCCGACTCCGACCGCAGCCGGGTCGCGAAGTGCGCGGTGAGCGCGGCCGCGTCCTGGTCCCGGGCGAGGCTGAGGAGTACGGCGGTGGCGCCTTCCGCCAGTTCGGCGACGAGCCCGGACAGGCCCAGCATCCGCAGTACGCGGTCGAGTTGGGCCGGGTCCCCGTCCCGTACGACGAGCGGCACGAAGGTGCGGCGGTTGACCGGGAGCCCGGCCGCCCGTGCCCTCGGCAGCAGCTGGCGGGCCGGTACGACCCCGGAGACGAGGTCCGTCAGAAGGCCCTGCGCGGACTGCTCCTCCCACGAGTGCGCCGAGCCGCCGAGCATGCGGTGCAGGACGAGGGCTTCGGCGGCCCGGTCGGCGAGCAGCCGCCCGGTGGCGGTGTCCCCGCGATACCCGCACAGCACGATCTGTCCCCAGCGCTCCCCGCGCCCGCCCAGCTCTGCCCGCGCCCAGCCGTCGCCCTCGCTGCCGCCCGCCTGCCGGGAGATGCGCTCCCAGTCGCGCAACACGTCGTCGACCGCCGACCGCTCCCCCGCCGTGGCGAGGACGCGGTGGGCGAGGTTGGTGACGACGAGCGGGCAGCCCGCGTGCTTGGCGATCTCGTCGAGCAGCCGTTGCAGCGGGGCGCCGGCCGTGATGAGTCCGGTGAGTGCCGTCCGTACGGCCTCCGAGAGACTCACGGCCGCGAACTTCCGTCGTACGAGCCGGGACTGGACCTCTTCGGTCAGCTCGGCGAAGGGGAACGGCCGGTGCAGCACCACCATGGGCAGCCCGCACCGCTCGGCCGCCCGGCGCATCACGTCGGGCGGCGTCGGGAAGGCCCGGCCGAGACCGAGGACGACCGCCGCGGCCTCGGCCCGGTGCAGGGAGCGGATGTACTCGGCCTGGGCCTCCTCGTTCCCGGCGAGCAGGACGCCGGTGGTGAGGACCATCTCGCCGCCGGTGAGCATCACGCCCACGTCGGCGGCCTCGGCCACGTGCACCCAGCGCACGGGCCGGTCGAGCTGGCCGGCCCCGGCCACCACCTCGGGCTCTCCGGCGAGGACCCGGTCCAGGTTGAGGACCTGGCGTACCGACAGGGCGGGTTCCAAGGCGGTGGTCATGGCGGTGTGCCCCTTTTTCTGTGGCTCGGTTCGCCTCCGGGGCACTCCGGCCCGTGTCGAGAGGCCGATCGTGCGCGGCCCTTCGGGCCGACGCGCTTCCCCGGTCCTCTCGGCACAGGCGTGCCCCTTCGGCTCACTCGCCCTTGCTCGGCTCTTCTGCTACGGAATGCTCCTCAGAGCACGTTCGAGGGCTTCGGCGCCCTCCTCGGCCTCGGCGACGGTCAGCGACAGCGGGGGCGCGATACGCAGCGCGCTGGTGTTGTGGCCGCCGCCCTTGCCGATCAGGAGGCCCTCTTGGCGAGCGGCCTCGAGGACGGCGGCCGCGGCCTCCGGGTTCGCCTCCTCGGTGCCGGGCTTGACCAGCTCGATGCCGATCATGAGGCCCCGGCCGCGTACTTCCTTCACCGCCGGGATCTGGGCGGTGATCGCCCTCAGCCGCTCGATGAGCAGTCCGCCGACGCGGCGCGCGTTGCCCTGGAGGTCGTGCTCGACCAGGTAGGCCAGGTTGGCGAGGCCGGCGGCCATGGTGATCTGGGTGCCGCCGAAGGTCGAGATCGAGTTGCTGTCCAGGCAGTTCATGACCTCGGCGCGGGCGACGACACCGCCGATGGACATGCCGTTGCCGATGCCCTTGGCGAAGGTCATGATGTCCGGCGGCCCGTTCTGCCCGTGCGCCTGCCAGCCCCAGAAGTTGTCGCCGGTACGGCCCCACCCGGTCTGCACCTCGTCCGCGATCCACAGCACGCCGTGCCGCCCGAGCACCTCCCGGAAGGCCGCGTACAGGCCGTCCGGCGGGGAGGTGAAACCGCCGACGCCCTGGATCGGCTCCGCGATCAGCGCGGCCGGCGGGCGGCCGTGGCCGAGCAGGTCCTCCAGGTCGGCGACGCAGGCCGTGATGAAGTCGGCGTCACTCAGGTCGGCGTACGGGCCGCGCGTCCGGACGCCGCCGTGCACGTACAGCGTCTGGAGCGGTGACAGCGAGGTCGGGGACCAGCCCTTGTTGCCGGTGATGCCGACCGCGCTGAAGGAGCGGCCGTGGTAGCTGTTGCGCATCGCCAGTATCTGGTTGCTCTGCCGGTACGTCGTCGCGAGCATCAGCGCGGTGTCGTTGGCCTCGGTGCCGGAGGTGGTGAAGAAGACGCGGGCGTCCGGGATGCCGGACATCTGCGCGATCCGCTCGGCGAGTTCGACCATCGGCCGGTTGAGGTAGAGCGTCGAGGAGTGGATGATCCGCCCGGCCTGCTCACTCACCGCCTTGGAGACCTCGGGCAGCGCGTGCGCCGTCATCGTGGTGAGGATGCCGCCGAAGAAGTCGAGGTACTTGTTGCCCTGGGCGTCCCAGACATGGCGGCCCTCGCCGTGGGTGATCTCCATCGGGTCCGCGTAGTAGAGCGCGAGCCAGTCGGGCAGTACGGCCTTGTGGCGTCCGAGCAGTTCGTCGGTCACGGCTGCACCACTCCTTTCACTGCTGTACGGGTTCTGCGTGTGTCACGGCTGTACGTGCCCACGTCAGGGCTGTACGAGTCCTTCGTACGCGTCGGGCCGACGGTCCCGGTAGAACGCCCACTGCTTGCGCACTTCCTCGATCACGTCGAAGTCGAGGTCCCGTACGACGAGTTCCTCGCCCATGTCGCTCGCGACCTCGCCGACGAACTTGCCGCGCGGGTCGACGAAGTACGAGGTGCCGTAGAAGTCGTTGTCCCCGTACTCCTCCACACCGACCCGGTTGATCGCAGCGACGAAGTACTCGTTGGCGACGGCGGCCGCGGGCTGCTCCAGCTGCCACAGATGGGACGACAGGCCCCGGTGGGTCGCGGACGGGTTGTACACGAGCTGGGCGCCGTTCAGACCGAGTTGGCGCCAGCCCTCCGGGAAGTGGCGGTCGTAGCAGATGTAGACACCGACCTTGCCGACGGCCGTGTCGAAGACCGGCCAGCCGAGGTTCCCGGGCTTGAAGTAGTACTTCTCCCAGAAGCCCTTGACCTGGGGGATGTGGTGCTTGCGGTACTTGCCGAGGTAGGTGCCGTCGGCGTCGATCACCGCCGCGGTGTTGTAGTAGAAGCCGGACTGCTCGACCTCGAAGACCGGGACGACGATCACCATGCCGGTCTCCCGGGCAAGCTCCCGCATCCGGGTGACGGTCGGCCCGTCGGGCACTGGTTCCGCCCAGGCGTAGTGCTCCGGCTCCTGGACCTGGCAGAAGTAGGGCGCGTTGAAGACTTCCTGGAAGCCGATCACCTTGGCGCCCTGCCGGGCCGCCTCGCGGGCATGCTCGATGTGCTTGGCGACCATGGATGCGGTGTCGCCGGTCCAGGTCGCCTGGACCAGGGCGGCGCGTACGACGTTGGCCATGTCAGCTGCTCCTTCGACAGGGACGTCAGAGAGCCTCTACGCCCGTAGACGCAGGCCGTAGAGGCTTGAAACTAAGCCCCGTCGACGGGCTGGGCAAGACCATCGTCGTCAACCAGCCGAGTCGATCACGTTTCGCACTCCAGTGGGTGATTACCCCTGTGTTTCGTGTGCCGAACCGGTCGCACACCGGGCCGTCGTGCGTCAGGTGAGCCCCCGCACACGCAGCGCGTGCACCACCTCTCGGTAACGCTCCTCGGAGACACGGCGCGCCGCCTCCAGCACCAGGGGCGCGAGCCGCTGCGGACGGGCCTCCGCGCTGCGCGCCGCCTCCTCCGGCGTACGGACGCGCACATATACGTCGAGCAGCGCACGCGCCTCCCGCTCGCGCCCCTCGACGACGAACCCGAGCACCGCCTCGCCGATCTCCTCGGCGGGCCGCGAGACGCCCTGCCGCAGCATCTGCTCCCCGTCCGTGGCGCGGCCCACCGCGGTCAGGGCGTCCGCGACCGCGACCAGCCGGTCGGCCGGCAGCGAGCCTGCCTCCCACAGCAGGGTCGCCCAGTCGGCGCCCAGCCCCGCGCGGTGCATATCGGCCGCGAGCAGCGGGAAGCGGGCGGCGGGCCAGTTCGCGACCTCCACCAGGAGAGCGTGCGCCTCCCCGCTGCGCCCCTCCCGGCGCAGCCGCAGCAACTGTTCCACGGTCCCGGTGACCTCCCGGCGCGCCTCGTCGTCCAGCGGCTGCCGCGCCTGCGGCTGCTTCGGCGCCGCCACCTCGGCCTGCGCCGCGACGCCGGCATAGCGGGCGCCCCGCGGGGCACGGCCCTTGCGACCGGCGGCCGGCGCGGCGTCGGGAACGACGGCGGGCGGAGCCTCCTCGGCTTCCATGGCCCCGGCGAAACGGGCACCCCCTCGGGGGCGGCGCTTGGAGCGCTGTTTGGCGGGAGCCGGGGCAGTGGGTTCCGGGGCGGCGGGTTCGGGGTCGGCGGGTTCGGGGGCGGGGCTCCGGGGTTCGGGCTCGGGGGTGGCGCGGGCGGGTTCGTCGGGGTCGGGGAAGGCGGCCGCGTAGGTGTCGCGCCGGGTGTCGTACGCGGGGCCGTTGTCGGTAGAGCCGTTGCGCGCGGGGCCGTCAGGGGTTCGGCTGTCGGGGGTGCGGCTGTCGGACGCACGTCCGCCGCCGTACTGGTCCGCGGGTGTACGCCCGCCGTGCCGCTGGTCCGCATGTATACGTCCGCTGCCGCGCTCGGCCGAGTCGGCCGTACGCCCTTCCGCCTCCGGCACCCGGAAGACGTCCCCCACGGTGTCCCCCGGAACGCGCGCCGCGCCCCGCACTGGGTTGTGCGGGGCGCGGCGGTCGATGTCCTCGATGCGGGTGCGCAGTTCGGCACAGCGGGCCGTGGCTCGCTCGTGGTCGTCGTGGGCCCAGGCCAGGTCGAGGCGGAGCGTGTCGGCCTCCGCCTGGGTGGTGGCGGCCTGGAGCATACGGTTCAGTTCGGCGGTGCGTTCGGCGGCGTAGCGCTGTTCTCCGAGCATCACGACGAGCCGGTCACCGAGGGCCTCGCGGCCGCCCGGCCGGGAGTCGTACGCGGCGAGGGACGCGCGGTGCAGGGCGCGGGCGCGCTGGGTCTCCTGGGCCGCGGCGGCGGGACCGTAGGCGGTGTTGAGGTCGTGCATGAGCGCTTCCACGACGTCCCAGGGCGGCACCTCCAGGCCGTCCAGGCAGGCTCGCATGCCGTCGGGGTCGCGCTGCCAGAAGACGGCACACCAGCCACCGCCCTGGTCGAGCTTGGTCATCAGCTTGTTCAGGTATTCCGCGAACTCCCGTACCTGACCCGGGAGTTGATCCACAGCCATCGCATACTCCCCGGCAGACTGGAGTGCTCCGGTCCGCAAGAAAACACCAGTTGTGTTACAGGACGGCTACGCGAAGTTTTCGGAGCGGACGCAGTGTGCTGTGCGCGGCCAGGTGAAGGCTGTGCGTGACGGGTTCAAGCCATTACGGCGGCCGGCTCACGCCACGGCCGCCGTTGGCGCCACGGCGTCGGCCGGTGCGCACCGCACGACGAGGTCGTCCATGGACAGACCCAGCGTGCGGGCGAGGGCGGCGACCGTGAAGAAGGCCGGCGTGGGGGCGCGGCCGGTCTCGATCTTCCGGAGGGTCTCCGCGGAGATACCCGCTCCGGCGGCGATCTCCACCATGCTGCGACCACCGCGGGCCTCACGCAGCAACCGGCCGAGCCGCTCGCCGCGTTCGCGCTCTTCGGGGGTCAAGGGGGTGCGCACCATGACCCCATTCTAATACCGATCCCCGCCGACGGACCGGTATATTAATTGGACATCGAGCGGTATAGTAATTGGCATGGTGGAACTGAAAACGGATGCGTCGATGGACGCGATGTACGAGACCGGGCAGGTCGTCGGGCGAGCGCTGACCGCGGTGCGGGAGGCCGCCGACGTGGGTGTCTCCCTGCTCGAACTGGACGAGGTGGCGCACGAGGTACTGCGGAAGGCGGGCGCCTCGTCGCCCTTCCTGGGCTACCGGCCCTCCTTCGCACCCACACCCTTCCCCGCCGTGCTCTGCGCCTCCGTGAACGACGCGATCGTGCACGGCATCCCCACCTCGTACCGGCTGCACGACGGCGACCTCGTGTCCATGGACTTCGGCGCCGAACTGGGCGGCTGGGCCGGGGACTCGGCGATCAGCTTCGTCGTGGGCGAGCCCCGCGCGGCCGACCTGCGGCTCATCGAGACCGCGGAGCGCGCGCTCGCGGCGGGCATCGAGGCGGCCGTGGTCGGCAACCGCATCGGCGACATCGCCCACGCGATCGGGACCGTGTGCCGCGCCGCCGGGTACGGGATTCCCGACGGCTTCGGCGGCCACGGGATCGGGCGCCATATGCACGAGGACCCGGGCGTGCCGAACGAGGGGCGGCCCGGGCGGGGGATGCGACTGCGGCACGGGATGGTGCTGGCGATCGAGCCGATGCTGATCGGCGGGGGTACGGATGGGTTTCACGCGGCGTCGGACGGGTGGACGTTGCGGACGGATGACGGGTCCCGGGCGGCGCATGTCGAACACACGGTGGCCATCACGGAGGCGGGGCCGCGGGTGCTGACAGCACGATGACGGTGACGATGACGTGGAGCGCCGTTGAGCTGCGGGTTGTTTTGAGACTGCGGGGGTTTTGAGGCTGCGGGTGCGTCGTGGTTGCTCGCGCCCACGCGGCGGAGCCGCACAATGTCACGGCCCCGCGCCCCTGAAGGCAGGGCGGTTGCCCATACCCCCCAGCCAAAAACAGCGGCCGGATTACGCTGGGCGGCCATGCGATTCAGAAACGGCACCCCCGAAGACGCCGAGCGCGTCGCCGCGTTGCATACCGCCAGTTGGCAGACCGCGTACGCGGAGCTGATGCCCAGCACGTACCTGAACGGGCCGTTGCGCGAGGACCATCTCGCCAAGTGGCGGGCCCGGACCGCCGATCCCCACGGGCGGTGGCTGCTGCTGGCCGAGGACGGGGACGAACTCCGCGGCTTCATCCACCTCGTCACGGCACCCGATGGACGCATCCACGTCGACAACCTCCACGCCCGCCCCGGCCGGCTGGGCACCGGCATCGGCCACCGCCTGCTGCGCCGGGGCTTCGCCTGGGCGGCCGCCGAGCACCCCGGCCAGGACGTCTACCTGGAGGTACTGCGCGGCAACGACCGAGCGATCGCCTTCTACGAACGCCAGGGCGGCATACGCACGGCCGAGGGCCCGGTGCGGCTGAGTCCCGACCTGGTGCTCAACGAGATCGAGTACACGTGGCCGGCGGCGAAGGTCCAGACTCTGGCGAAGGCCCCCGCCCCGTAAGGGGCGCGGGGCCGTGACATTGTGCGGCTCCGCCGCGTGGGCGCGAGCAACCACCACGAACCCGCGGCCGAACAACCACTCGCACCCCAACGGCGCTCACCGGTGTAGCCGCGCACCGACAGGGCACTCGGCAGCGAATGAACAACGGATTCCCGGGGGCCGAAGGCTACGGTCCGGACCCCTTCAGTGAGTTCTTCGCCCGTTTCTTCGGCGGTCCGCGCCCGCAACGGATCGAGATCGGGAGGCTGATGAGCGGCCAGGCCCGGCAGCTGGTGGCCGACGCGGCGGCGTACGCGGCGCGGCACGGAAGCAGCGACCTGGACACGGAGCATCTGCTGCGCGCCGCGCTGACCGCCGAGCCGACCCGAAGTCTGGTGGCCCGCGCGGGCGCCGATCCCGACGCGCTGGCCGGTGAGATCGACGAACGGTCGGGCCCGGAGCGGCACAAGCCGGGCCAGGGGCCGACGCCCGCGTCGCTGGCCCTGACGCCCGCGGTCAAGCGGGCCCTGCTGGACGCGCACGAGCTGGCCCGGGGCACCGGCTCCGGCTACATCGGCCCCGAACACGTCCTGAGCGCCCTCGCCGCCAACCCCGACTCGGCGGCCGGACACATCCTGGGCGCCGCGCATCTGTCGGCCTCCGCACTGCCACCCGAGGCTGCGGAGCCGTCGACGGCGGGCACGCCCACGGGGCTCCCCTCGCGCTCGGATCTGCCGCGTCGCGCGCCCACGCCGACCCTCGACAAGTACGGTCGCGATCTCACCGAGCTGGCGATGCAAGGCCGTATCGACCCGGTCATCGGGCGGGAGGAGGAGATCGAGCAGACCGTCGAAGTGCTCTCCCGTCGCGGCAAGAACAACCCCGTCCTCATCGGCGAGGCCGGCGTCGGCAAGACGGCGATCGTCGAGGGGCTGGCCCAGCGCATCGCCGAAGGGGACGTGCCCGATGTGCTGGCCGGGCGCCGGGTGGTCGCCCTGGATCTGTCCGGGGTGGTCGCCGGAACCCGCTACCGGGGCGACTTCGAGGAGCGGCTGACGAACATCGTCGACGAGATCCGCACACACTCCGAGGAACTGATCGTCTTCATCGACGAGCTGCACACCGTCGTGGGCGCCGGCGCGGGCGAGGGCAGCACGATGGACGCGGGCAACATCCTCAAGCCGGCCCTGGCACGCGGCGAGCTGAACATCGTGGGAGCGACGACGCTGGAGGAATACCGGCGGATCGAGAAGGACACGGCGCTGGCCCGCCGGTTCCAGCCGGTGCTGGTCTCCGAGCCGAGCACCGGTGACGCACTGGAGATCCTGCGCGGGCTGCGCGACCGGTACGAGGCCCACCACCAGGTCCGCTACACCGACGAGGCGCTGATGGCCGCCGTGGACCTGTCCGACCGGTATCTCACCGACCGCCGGCTGCCCGACAAGGCCATCGACCTGATGGACCAGGCCGGGGCCCGGGTGCGGCTGCGCGCCCGGACCAAGGGGACGGACGTACGGGCCCTGGAGCGGGAGATCGAACAGCTGACCAGGGACAAGGACCAGGCGGTCGCGGGCGAGCAGTACGAGCAGGCCACGCGGTTGCGGGACCGGATCGGCGAGTTGAGGCAGCGGATCGACGCGGGACGCGACGGGGAGCGGGCCGACGACGGGCAGAGTCTGGAGATCGGTGCCGAGGACATCGCCGAGGTCGTCTCCCGGCAGACCGGCATCCCCGTCAGCAGCCTCACCCAGGAGGAGAAAACCCGGCTGCTGGGACTGGAACAGCGGCTGCATCAGCGGGTCGTCGGGCAGGACGAGGCGGTGGCCGTGGTGGCGGACGCCGTGCTGCGCTCACGCGCCGGGCTCGCCAGCCCCGACCGGCCGATCGGCAGTTTTCTCTTCCTGGGCCCGACCGGTGTCGGCAAGACGGAACTGGCCCGCGCGCTGGCGGAGGCCCTCTTCGGCGCCGAGGACCGCATGGTGCGGCTCGACATGAGCGAGTACCAGGAGCGGCACGCGGTCAGCCGGCTGGTCGGCGCCCCGCCCGGCTATGTCGGCCACGAGGAGGCCGGCCAGCTGACGGAGACCGTGCGGCGGCACCCGTACTCGCTGCTGTTGCTGGACGAGGTGGAGAAGGCCCATCCCGACGTCTTCAACACCCTGCTCCAGGTCCTCGACGACGGCCGGCTGACCGACGCCCAGGGCCGCACGGTCGACTTCACCCACACGGTGATCGTCATGACCAGCAACCTGGGCTCGGAGGCCATCGTCCGGAGCGGGTCGGGTCTCGGCTTCTCGGCGGGCGGCGCCGAGGCGGCCGAGGAGGACCGGCGCGAGCGGACCCTGCGTCCGCTGCGGGAACACTTCCGGCCCGAGTTCCTCAACCGCATCGACGAGATCGTCGTCTTCCGTCAGCTCACCGACGACCAACTCCGGCGCATCACCGACCTGTTGCTGGAGCGGACCCGCCGCCGGCTGCACGCGCAGGGCGTCACCATCGAGTTCACCGAGCAGGCCGTCGACCGGCTCGCCCGCCACGGCCACCAGCCCGAGTACGGCGCCCGGCCGCTCCGCCGCACGATCCAGCGGGAGGTCGACAACCCCCTGTCCCGGCTGCTCCTCGACGGTCGGCTGCCGTCCGGCAGCCGGGTGGTGGCGGAAGTGGAGGACGGGCGGCTCGCCTTCCGTACGACGCCGCCACCCGCCTCCGACTGACCTGCTTCGCCGAACGGCCTGCTTCGCGGTGGTGCTACTTCGTGGGGTGCACGACCATCGCCGCGCCGCCCCCGCGCCGTACCGTCTCCGCGGCGGCCAGCCACTTGCCGTTCGACAGACGCTGGACGGCGGTCGTCGCGCCGATCTCCGCGTTCTGCCGGAAGCCGTGCCCGATGGCTTCGAGTTCGGTCTTCAACGGGCTGGTCCACAGGCCCGGTTCGAGTTCCGTGGTGGTCTGGTTGCGCTGGCTGGCGCGCGGCGCGGCGATCGCGTCGACCAGCGGCAGGCCCCGGTCGACGAAGCCGGTCAGCGTCTGCAGCACGGTCGTGATGATGGTCGCGCCGCCCGGCGAACCGAGCGCCACCACGGGCTTGTCGTGCTTGTCCAGCACGATCGTCGGCGACATCGACGAGCGCGGCCGCTTGCCCGGCCCCGGCAGGTTCGGGTCGTGCACGGCCGGGTTGGCCGGGGTGAAGGAGAAGTCCGTCAGCTCGTTGTTGAGCAGGAAGCCGCGCCCCGGCACGGTGATGCCGCTGCCGCCGGTCTGCTCGATGGTGAGCGTGTACGAGACGACGTTGCCCCACTTGTCGGCGACCGTGAGATGGGTCGTGCTGTCGCCCTCGTACGTCGTCGGCGCGGCCGTACCGCCGGTCGCGCAGGCCGCCGGATTGCGCGGGTCACCCGGGGCGACGGGGCTGGTCAGCACCGCGTCGTCCTTGATCAGGCACGCGCGCGCGTCGGCGAACTTCTGCGACAGCAGCTCCTTCGTCGGTACGTCCTCGAAGGCAGGGTCGCCGACCCAGCGCCCCCGGTCGGCGAACGCGATGCGGCTGGCCTCGATGGAGCGGTGCAGGTACTGGACGTCGCTCGCCTTCGAAAGGTCGGTCCGCTCAAGGATGTTGAGCGCTTCGGCGACCGTCGTGCCACCGGAGGACGAGGGGGCCATCCCGTAGACGTCGAGACCGCGGTACGACGCCTTCGTGGGCGCCTGGCGCTTGGTGCGGTAAGCGGCGAGGTCCTCGGCCGTCAGGTCGCCGGGGCGGGCGTTGTAGCCCGAACCCGGGTCCACCGGGGGCTTGTTGACCGTGTCGACGATGTCCTGCGCGATGGCGCCCCGGTAGAGCGCTCCGACGCCCTTGCGGCCCAACTCCGCGTAGGTACGGGCCAGATCGGGGTTCTTGAGGGTCGAGCCCACCACCGGGAGTCGACCGCCGGGGAGATACAGGTCGACCGTCGCCGGGAAGTTCCGGAAGCGTGCCTCGTTGGACGCGGTCTGGGCACGGAAGGTCGCGTCGACGGTGAACCCGTCGCGGGCGAGCTTCTCGGCGGGCTGCAGCAGCTTGCCGAGCGGCCTGCTGCCCCAACTCTTCAGCGCCGTCTGCCAGGTCGCCGGGGTGCCGGGCGTGCCGACGCTCAGGCCGCTGGTGACGGCCTCCGCGAACGGGATCGCCGTGCCGTTCTCCAGGAAGAGGCTCTCGTCGGCGCTCAGGGGCGCGGTCTCCCGGCCGTCGATGGTGTGCACCGAGCGGGACTTGGCGTCGTAGTACACGAAGTAGCCGCCTCCGCCGATGCCCGCCGAGTAGGGCTCGGTGACGCCGAGCGCGGCGGCCGTGGCGACGGCCGCGTCCACCGCGTTGCCGCCCTTGCGGAGCACCTCGATGCCGGCGGCGGAGGCGTCCGGGTCGACGCTGGACACGGCACCGCCGTAGCCGACGGCGAGCGGGGCCTTCTCGACGGCGTCCGTCGCGGCGGAGGTCGGCGGAGCCGCCCCCACCGACACCATGGCGGACGCAGCCGCCAGTACAGCCAGTTTCCGCGCGACAGGGCGACGCAGACGCATCCGTACCTCCAGTCAAGGACCGTTCGCGCAGACTAACGTGACCGCCATGGCCCCGTCAGCGGCGTCTCGGCCATCCGGGGTGCCGCAACACACCTGAAACGGCGCGTCGCACACGAGCCCCGCCCGGCGAACCGGCCACGGAATCGGACAGGGATTCGGGCAGCGTTCGGCGGCGCCCGCTACCATGCGCGGCCATGAATGACGACGTGCGCAATATCGTCCTCGGCGTGATCGCGGCGGGGCTCAGTGCCTCGCTGGGCTGGTTCGTCCGGACGTACCTGTGGAAGCGGAAGCTCCGCCGCAAGCAGACGTTCTTCGGGCTCCCCGACAACTCCGAGTCCCTGCTGGTGGTCAGCCGCGATCCCGCCACCGCGAATCTGGCGGTGCACCGCTTCGACGTGTTCGCGCTGCTGGAACTCTCCGCGCTGATCAAGGACTGCGGCGCGCACGCGCAGATCATCACCCAGGACGCCGCCCACCAGGGCTTCGGCGAACGCACCGAGTTCTGCGTGGGCGGGCCCGGCTCCAACCGCCGCATGGCCGCCCACATAGCGGCCATGCTGCCGGGCATACGCTTCAACCTCGACCCCGAACCCGGCCCCGACCGGGCCGCCCTGCACGTCGGCAGCGAGCGCTACCGCCTGGAACCCGGCGTCACCGAGCACGTGATCCTCGCCCGGCTCACCACGGGTCAGCCGGACCAGGCCCGGCCCGTCTTCCTCTTCTGCGGCCAGCGCGCGATCACCAACCAGGCAGCCACCCGCTATCTCGCCCGCAACCACGAGCGTCTGCACCGCAAGTACGGCACCAGCACCTTCGTCCTCCTCCTGAAAGTCGTCAACTCCCAGGCGTACGGCCCCGATGTGGTCGAACTCGTCTCGGACGTCACCCGGGCGGCCCAGGCCCCGGCACCATCCGGCCCCGCCCAGATCTCGCACCGCGCTTCATAGCCCACGGCGACTGTTACCGTCACGTAACTTACCGAGGAGTTACCTCTGGTAAGGGAGTCCGGTTACCGTCGGGTCACTTTGCACTTACACGAGTGAGGAGTGACCCATGAGACACCCGCACGGCACCACATCGCGTACGGCCAGGGCTCTGCGTACGAGCGCCGCCGGCGCCGTCTCGGCCGCCCTGGTCGCCGGCACGGCCCTGGGCCTCGCCCCCGCCGCACAGGCGGCGTCCGGCACCACAAGCACCCCCACCACCCGCTTCGTCGACATCAAGGGCCACGGCGGCACGGTCCTCAAGGCCAACGTCGTCGCCCCGGCGGACGCCTCCCGCACGTACCCGCTCCTCGTGCTGCCCACGAGCTGGGGTCTCCCCCAGGTCGAATACCTGGCCCAGGCGCAGCAGCTCGCCAACGCCGGTTACGTCGTGGTCAGTTACAACGTCCGCGGCTTCTGGGAGTCCGGCGGATACATAGAGGTGGCGGGACCACCCGACATAGCCGACGCCTCCAAGGTGATCGACTGGGCCCTAGCCAACACCCCGGCCGACGCCGCACACATCGGCATGGCGGGGCTGTCGTACGGCGCGGGCATCAGTCTGCTCACCGCCGCGCACGACAAGCGCGTCAAGGCGGTCGCCGCGCTGAGCGGCTGGGCGGACCTGATCGACTCGATCTACGGCGGGCGCACCCAGCACCTCCAGGCGGCCGCCCTGCTGGACGGCGCCGGACGGATCACCGGCCGCCAGGGCCCCGAACTCCAGCAGATCTTCAAGGACTTCTACGCCTCCAACCTGGACAAGGAAGGGGACATGATCGCCTGGGGGGAGAAACGTTCCCCCGAGGCGTACCTGGACCAGCTCAACACCAACGGCACGGCGGTCATGCTCGCCAACGCCTGGGGCGACTCGATCTTCCCGCCCAACCAGTACGCCGACTTCTACGAGAAGCTCACCGGCCCGAGGCGGCTGGAGCTGCGCCCCGGCGACCACGCCACCACCGAGGTGACCGGCCTGTTCGGGCTGCCCAACGACGTGTGGACGGACACCCAACGCTGGTTCGACCGCTACCTCAAGGGCACGGCCAACGGCATCGACCGCGAGCAGCCCGTCCAGCTCAAGTCCCGTACGGGCGGCGCCTTCGAGGGCTATCCGGACTGGAAGTCGGTCACCGCGACCCGCAAGAAGATCTCTCTCACGAGCGGCACCACGATCCGCGCGAACGTCGACTCGGGCGCGAACGGCGGCGTCGTCTTCCTGTCCAGCATCCTGGACCAGGTGGCCCAACTCCCGCCCGTGGCCTCGATTCCGCTGCTGCCGCGCCGCTGGGCGGCCGTGTGGCGGTCGGAGAAGTACGCGACGGCGCAGTCCGTGCGCGGCACCGCCAAGCTGCACACCACGGTCACGGCCACCAAGGAGAGCGGCACCCTCGTCGCGTACCTGTACGACGTGGGCCCGCTCGGCCTCGGCAAGCTGGTCAGCCACGCGCCGTACACCTTCCACGGCGAGACGCCCGGCAAGCCGTTCGGCGTGGACCTGGAGTTGCTCTCCACGGCCTACGACATTCCGGCGGGCCACCGTCTCGCCCTGGTCGTCGACACGGTCGACCCGCTCTACATCGAGCACAACCCGACCGGCGCGCAGCTGACCTTCTCCTCGCCGCCGAACGACCCGTCGTACGTGTCGATCCCGCTGCGCAAGCAGTGATCTCCGGCTGCCGCCGGGCGGGCCTGGCCCCTGGCTACTGCGCGCCTGGCAGCAGCGTTTCCGTTTTGGCCGGGGTGGCGTCCACGGCCTCGCTCACCCCAAGTGGATGAACCGCTCATCGTAGTCGAGGCCCGCGCCCGGTCCAGCGGCGGTGGTCAGTGCTTGAGGATCTTGGAGAGGAAGTCCTTGGCACGGTCGCTCTCCGGGTTGGTGAAGAACTCGTCCGGAGTGCGGTCCTCGACGATGCGGCCGTCCGCCATGAAGACCACACGGTTGGCGGCGGAACGGGCGAAGCCCATCTCATGGGTGACGACGACCATGGTCATGCCCTCGCGCGCCAACTGCTGCATGACTTCGAGGACTTCATTGATCATCTCCGGGTCGAGAGCCGAGGTCGGCTCGTCGAACAGCATGACCTTGGGGTCCATGGCGAGGGCGCGGGCGATGGCCACACGCTGCTGCTGGCCGCCGGAGAGCTGTGCCGGATACTTCGGCGCCTGGTCGGCGAGGCCGACACGGTCGAGGAGTTCGCGGGAGCGCTTGTCGGCGTCCTCCTTCTTCCGTTTGCGCACCTTGACCTGACCGAGCGACACATTCTGCAGGACCGTCTTGTGCGCGAAGAGGTTGAAGGCCTGGAAGACCATCCCGACGTCCGCGCGGAGCGCCGCGAGTGGCTTGCCCTCGTCCGGCAGCGGCTGCCCGTCGATCTGGATCGTGCCGGAGTGAATCGGCTCCAGCCGGTTGATCGCCCTGCACAGGGTCGACTTTCCCGACCCCGAGGGGCCGATGACCACGACCACCTCCCCCCTGCCGACGGTGAGGTCGATGTCCTGCAGGACATGCAACTCGCCGTAGTACTTGTTCACGTCGTGCATCTCGATCAGCGGATCGACCGCCATGCCCTGCCCGCCCTACTCGCTCTCGGCCGTGTCGTGTCGCAGGTGCCGCAAACTATCCGTACGGAAGTGGCCTCTATACGCGACACGCACTGTCAAGGATTAGCCGTATTGTCAGGAATCGGCCGTGCCGAAATCGGCGCCGACGACGATCACCCCTCCGCGACCTCGGCGTACAGCTGGGAGAGTTCCGGTGCGCCGCTGGCGGCCCACTCCTGGCCGGCCTCGACCACGTCGATCTCACGGCCGGATGCCAGTCTTACCACGGGCTGCCCATTGGGCCAGATCTCCCAGCGGGCGCCGGGGACGGTCCGTACGACGACCGTGCCCAGGTAGAGCCCGGCGTCGTTCCCGAGCCAGGCCACGGTCTCCTCGTCGTCGCGCCAGCGCGGGACGAGCTGGTCGAGTGCTTCCAACGACATCGCGGAGTCATCGAGTTCGACTCCGGCCTGTGCGGCCTGGGCGCGCAGCAGTTCGCATTCGGAGAGGAGTTCGGCGAGTCCCTCGTGACCGTCGTCGTCACCGTCGCCGGCGGTGAACACCGCGACCCCGAACGCGGGGCCACGCCTCTTGCGCCAGTTGCCCAGGAAAGAGATGTTCATGCGGTCAGCGTGTCATTCGCACCGCCCTTCGCACCACAGGCGCGCGGGGTCCGCTTGTTCGCCGGGAGTTCGCCCGCAGTTCGTGCCCGCCTCATTGACGGGCCTCTGACGCCTCTTTAGCTTCGTGGCGCATCTGTCATCTCATCGTTGTACCCATGTCGCATGGGCATCGACGTCGCCATCATCGTCATCAACGAGCGGGAGGAGTCGCGCGTGCGCCGACGCGTCTGGGGAACGACCGTCGTACTGGTACTGCTGGCGACGGTCGCACCCATCGCCTCCGCACGGGCCGCCGGCGACGGGGCGCCGGAACCGGCTCCACTGGAACGCCTCTTCGACAACCGGGCGGTCAGCGACGACACACGGCCCGCCGAGGCCGACTTCGACGGCTCCGGCGGTTCCCTCTCGGCGATCGATCTGAAGGCCGCGGGGTGGACGCCCGGGCGCGCGCTGACCGTTCAGGGCGCCCGGCTGACCTGGCCGCGCCGCGCGGCGGGCGAGCCCGACAACGTACGCGCCGACGGCCAGTCCGTACGCGTACGAGGCCGGGGTGACGCCCTCGCCTTCCTCGTCGCCGGCACGGAGGGCACCGCCGTGACGGGCACCGGAACGGTCCGCTACGCGGGCGGCGCCCGCTCCTCGTACCGTCTGACCGCCCCGGACTGGCGCACCGGTCCGCTCGGCACCAAGGCCGTGGCCCTCCCCCACATCAACACGCCCGGCGGTCAACTCGCCGAGAAGGCACGGCTGTACGTCGTCACCGTGCCGCTCATCCGTGGCCGCGAGGTCGCTTCGGTGACCCTGCCGCGCAACCGGCACCTGCATGTGTTCGCCCTGTCGGTACGGCCCGAGTCGCAGGGCTGGACGGGCAGTTGGGCCGCCTCCACCTCCGGCTACACGGCCGTCGGCCCCTGGACCGACCGGACGCTGCGGCTCGTCGTCCACACCTCGGCGGGCGGGCCCCGGGTGCGGATCCGGCTCGACAACACCTTCGCGTCGGCGCCGGTACGGGTCGGGAGCGCGACGGTGGCCTTGCAGGCGGCGGGCGCGTCAGCCCTGAGCACGCCGGTGCCGCTGTCGTTCCGGGGTGCGGCAGGAACCGAGATCCCGGCGGGGGCACAGGCGTTCAGCGACCCGCTGGGCTTCGAGGTGCCGCCGGACACGAACCTGCTGGTGAGCTTCCATCTGCCGGGGACGATCACGGCCGCCCCCGTGCACCGGCTCGCCCGCCAGACCTCGTACGTGAGTGAGCCGGGCGACCACGCGGGCGACGGCTCGGCGGACGCGTACACCTCGACGCTCACGACCTGGCCGCTGCTGACCGGCGTGGACGTGGGCGGCGGGCCGGGATCGGTCGTGCTCCTCGGGGACTCGATCACCGACGGGGAGAGGTCGACGGTCGACGCGAACCGGCGGTGGCCGGATGTGCTCGCCGACCGGCTGCTGGGGCAGCGCGAGGTCCCGCACTACGGGGTCCTCAACCAGGGCATCTCGGCGAACCGAGTGGTCGCCGACCGCTACCCGGGCGACGGTGTCTCCACCGACACGGGCGGCGTGAGCGCCCTGCACCGCCTCGACCGTGACGTCCTCGCCCAGACCTCCGCCCGTACCGCCGTCGTCTTCCAGGGCGTCAACGACGTCCGCTGGGGCGCGACGGCGGACGACGTCATCGCCGGACTGCGGGAGATCGCCGCGCGGGGACACGAGCGCGGTCTGCGCGTGCTCGTGGCCACGATCGCGCCGTGCGAGGGCGAGGCCCGCTGCACGGCCGCCGCCGACGCCCAGCGGGTCGCGGTGAACGAGTGGATCCGGGGCAACGAGGATTTCGACGGGGTCCTCGACTTCGACCAGGTGCTGCGGGACCCCGAGCGCCCGGCCCGGATGCTTCCCGCATACGACAGCGGGGACCATCTGCATCCGGGGGACGCGGGGCTGGCGGCGTTGGCCGAGTCGGTGGACCTCAGTCTGCTGTGACCCCCTACACGTCCAGGTCCACCACGACCGGCGCGTGGTCCGACGCGCCCTTGCCCTTGCGCTCCTCGCGGTCCACGTACGAGTCCTTCACCGCCTTGGAGAACGCCTCGTTGCCGTAGACGAGGTCGATGCGCATGCCCCGGTTCTTCGGGAAGCAGAGCTGGCGGTAGTCCCAGTACGTGAAGGGGTGCTCGTACTTGAGGGGGCGGGGGACGACGTCGGAGAGGCCGGCCTCGCGGAGGGAGGCGAGGGCGGCACGCTCGGCGGGGGTGACGTGGGTGAGGCCCTCGAAGGCGGCGACGTCGTACACGTCGTCGTCCGTCGGGGCCACGTTGTAGTCGCCCATCACGGCGAAGGGGCGGCTGCCGGCCGCGTCACCGGCGACAGCGGCCCTGAGGGCCTCGAACCACTGGAGCTTGTACGCGTAGTGCGGGTGGTCGACCTCGCGGCCGTTCGGCACGTACACCGACCAGACGCGGACCGGGCCGCAGGTCGCGGAGAGGGCGCGGGGCTCCACGACGCCGTCGTAGCCGGGGTCGCCGGGCAGGCCCTTGACCACGTCCTCGATGCCGACGCGGGAGATCACCGCCACGCCGTTCCACCGGCCCGTCGCGTGCACCGCGGCCTCGTAGCCCGCTTCGCGGAGCGCGTCGAGCGGGAAGCCGTCCTCGGCGATCTTGGCTTCCTGGAGGCAGAGCACGTCCGTGCCGCTGCTCTCCAGCCAGGCCAGGAGCCTTGGGAGGCGGGCGGTGATCGAGTTCACGTTCCAGGTGGCGATGCGCATGCCTCACAACCTACCGGGCGGGTCTGACACCACCGGTCCCGCCCGGTCGTCCCTCAGACGTCCGCCGAGCTCCCGGGGGCGAGGCGCAGGTGTTCCGCGCCGCCCAGGGCGCCGATCTGGCGGTCGTAGATGGGGCGGGCGAGGTCGGTGAGGAGGGCGTCGTGGATGTCGTAGGCGCGCTGGGGCCTGACCTCGCGGACGTAGTCGATGACCTCGGAGATCTTGCTCCAGGGGGCCATGACGGGGAGCATCAGCGTCTCGACGGCGTGGTCGGGGACGGTGAGGGCGTCGCCGGGGTGGAAGACACGGCCGTCGTCGACGAGGTATCCGACGTTGGTGATGCGCGGGATGTCGGGGTGGATGACAGCATGGAGTTCGCCGTGGACCTGGACGTCGAAGCCCGCGGCGGTGAACGTGTCGCCGTGGCCGACGGTGTGCACACGGCCCGGGAAGGCGGCGGAGATCTTCTCGGCGACGGACCGCAGGGTCCAGATCTCGGCGGCCGGGTTGCCCTCCAGGGCCACCCGCAGCCGTCCTTCGTCGAAGTGGTCGGGATGCTCGTGCGTGACGAGGACGGCCTCCGCACCGATCGCGGCGTCCTCCTCGCTGAACCCGCCCGGGTCGATGACGAGCCTGCGTCCGTCCTTCTCCAGACGGACGCAGGCGTGCGACTTCTTGGTGAGCTTCATGGGTCCATCCTGCCTCCGGCCGCCGGCCACCGGATCACTCCTCGGGCGTGGTCTCCTCACGGATGACCTGCTGGGCCACCCGGAACGCGCTGTTCGCGGCCGGCACCCCGCAGTAGACGGCGGCCTGGAGGAGGACTTCCTTGATCTCGTTCGGGGTGAGGCCGTTACGGAGGGCGGCGCGGGTGTGGAAGGCGAGTTCGTCCAGGTGCCCGCCGGCGACGAGGGCGGTGAGCGTGACACAGCTGCGGGAGCGGCGGTCGAGGCCGGGCCGGTCCCAGATCTCGCCCCAGGCGTAGCGGGTGATGAACTCCTGGAAGTCGCCGGAGAACTCGTCCGCCGAGGCCAGCGCCCGGTCGACATGCGCGTCGCCGAGCACCTCACGGCGGACCTTGAGTCCGGCGTCGTACGGGTCCGGTCTTCCCGTCGCCTCGGGCTGGGCGGCGGCCGGGGCGATCTCCGCGACCGGCCCGGTCTGCGGCGGAACGGCGGCGAGGGCCGGCTTGACCGGGGCCGCCGGGATGGCGATCTGCCCGGTGGTGGAGTCGTAGGCGGGCTGCCAGGCCGTGGAGAAGTGGCGTACGAGCAGGTCGGTGACCGCGGCGGGCTGTTCGACCGGGACGAGGTGCGAGGCTCCGGGGACGACGGCGAGACGGGCGTCCGGGATGCCCGCGACGAGCGTACGGGCCTCGGCGGGGCCGGTGACCTGGTCGTCGGAGCCGACGAGGACGAGGGTGGGGACGCCGATACGGCCGAGTTCGGTGCGCACGTCGAACGAGGCGAGGGCCTCGCAGGCGGCGATGTAGCAGCCGGGGTCGGTGGTGCGGACCATCTGCACGGCCCACTCGGTGATCGCGGGCTGCGCCGCCGCGAACCCGGCGGTGAACCAGCGGTCCGGGGAGGTACGGGCGATGGGGTCGAGGCCGTTCGTCCGTACGATCACTCCGCGCTGACGGAACTCGTCGGCCGTGCCGAAGCGGGGCGAGGCGGCGATGAGCGCGAGCGAGGCGAGGCGCTCGGGGTGGCGCAGCGCGAGTTCAACGCCGACGGCGCCGCCGAGCGCGCAGCCGGCGTAGCCGAAGCGCTGCACGCCGACGGCGTCGAGCGTCGCCAGCAGCCGGGCGGCCAGCTCGGTGACCGAACCGCCGGGATACGCGGGCGCGCCGCCGTGGCCCGGCAGGTCGAAGCGGAAGATTCGCCACTGTTTGGCCAGTTCCGGGATCTGCCGGTCCCACATGTGCCAGGTCGTGCCGAGCGAGGGCCCGAGGATCAGGACCGGGGCGTCGTCCGGCCCGTCGAACCGGTACTGGAGGGCGGGGGTCTGCGTCTCACTCACCGCTCCACGCTAACGTCCCTTCCGTGGTGCTCGGTCCCAGGCCCCCGAATCCGACCGGGCGACTCCCGAACATCAGCGGGCAACTCTCACATCGTCTTCACCGGAGCGCAGGTCACGCCCGGTTCGGACGGCCGCCACGGATGCCGGACGACCGCATCGAACAAATATCCCCGCGTGTCGTGTACTGCGGGCGTTCGGCGCCGTGTACGGAGGGCGGCAGCTCGCGCCGCTGAACGACAGAAGCTCGATGTCGTCCGTCGCGTACCGAGGGCGGCAGCGAACCGCCGGTCCCGCAGAGGTTCGATGAGGTCGGGGTCGTCAGTCGTCGGTCGCTCCCAGGCCCGTCAGCGCGCCCACCGGGTCGAGGTCCGGTATGCCTCTCGGCCACCAGTCGTCGTGACCCGGTTCGGACTCGTAGGCGTACCAGAGGCCGTCGCGGCCGAGGCGGAGCTGGACGTGGCCGCGGGGGTGGGTGAGGTGGTTGCGCCAGGGGCGGAACGCCGGGAGGTCGGCGGCGAGGAGCAGGGGGCGGGCGCGGTCGAAACGGCCGGCCGGCGGGTCCCAGGGCTCCTCCAGGACAGCCAGCCCTTCGAGGCCGCCCTGACGCCAGGCCGCGACCGCGCGGGCCAGGTCGGCCGGGGTGCGTCCGGTGGCTGCGGCCAGGGACGAGTACAGGGCGCGGGTCGTGGCGGTGAGACCGGAGCCGGGGCGGGCGGCCGCGAGCCGCACCGCGTCCTGCCACAGCGTCAGTT
The DNA here is from genome assembly GCF_024612035.1 of Streptomyces sp. DSM 40750. Classification (GTDB taxonomy): domain Bacteria; phylum Actinomycetota; class Actinomycetes; order Streptomycetales; family Streptomycetaceae; genus Streptomyces. The sequence continues at coordinate 9,207,229 of NZ_CP102513.1, read as the reverse complement.
CGGCCAGCGGGTCGCGTCCCGTGGTGAGCAGCGCGTGCGCGCGGGCGGCCGCGTCGGTGGCCAACTGGTCCAGCGCGAACGGGTCCGGACCGCCGGGCGCGCCCGGGTACACCGGCGGCTGTTCCGGATGCCGAGGCGGGGGCAGCGGGGTGGGCAGCGGTGGGAGGGTGCGCGGGGCGAGGGCGTCCCGGGCGCGAACACCCGGAAGCGGTGCGGGCTCCTGCTCCTGAGCGGCACGTGCCGCACGGGCCGCGTTGCGCCGCGACAACGCGTCGAGCAACTCCCGCTCGCCCCGCCCCCGCAGAAGCAGCAGTACGAACGGGTCCTCGTCCAGCAGCCGTGCCGTCTGGTAGCAGAGCGCGGCCGCATGCTTGCAGGGATGCCCGAAGTCCGGGCAACTGCAACGGGGTTCGAGCTCCCCGGGTCCGGGCAACAGCCGCACGCCACGTCCGGCACGGGGTGAGGGCGCGGCTCCGGAACCGGGTCCGGCTCCGGAACCGGTTCCGATCCCCGGTCCGGCTTCGGAGCCGACTTCGGGTCCGGGTCCGGGTCCGGAACCCACTGCGGGTCCTGGTCCGGGTCCGGGTCCGGCGAGCGCTTGTGGCATTTCCTTGTCCAGCAGGGCCGCGATGTGCCCCGGCTGCTCCGCCGCCGCGTCCAGGAAACGGTCCCATTCGCCTTCGTCCAGCGTGCGCAGGCGGACCTGCACCCGGTACGGACGAGGCCTGCTCCCGTGCACATACGCAAGCACCAGCCCCGGCGTGACGGTGATCGCGTCCACGTGACCCTTGTCGGCGTACGCCCGCCCACGCGCCAATCGCGCCGCGTCCAACGCGCCCTCTTCCAGAGCCGCCACCCACGCATTGCCCCACCAAGTCTCCGCGAACGCCTCCCCGGTCGAGGGACGCGGCGGGAAGGGGCGGAAGGTACGCCGCAGTTCACCGTCTCGGGAGGGGGCGGCCATGGTGCGGGGGACGTGGGGGGTTGTGGGGGTGTCCGGCGGCCGGGGCGTGACGGGCAGGTTGGTGTCTGGCTGCGGGATGTGGGAGGGGCTGCCGCCGGGGGATGCTGGTGGGGCCTGGCGGTCGGCTCCGGAACCGGGGGCAGGCTCGTGATCGGGGGCAGGCTCGGGACTGAGGGCAGGCTCGGGACTGAGGGCAGGCTCGGGACTGAGGGCGGCCGAGGAACGCTCCCGCCGCGCGGAGGGTCCGCCTGCGGCCGGGGACGGCTCCTGCGCGGTGTCGCCGTGAATGGCGGGGTCATGCGGCGCGCGGTCGTCGGGCGCGCGATCGTCAGGCGCGCGATCGTCAGGCGCGCGATCGTCAGGCGCGCGATCGTCGGGCGCGCGATCGTCGGGCGCGCGGTCGTGGGGAGCCGCCGCATCGCCGCCACCGTCCCACTGGGTATCCGTGCCTTCGCCGGCGGCCGCGTCGGCGTCCGGTCCCTCTGAGGGCAACTTGAAGGCACCGGCCAGCAGTTCGTGTACGTCGCGGGCCCGATTCCTGGAAGTCCGATCTCCGGGGGCGCCCCCTGAGGCCCACTCTCCGGGGACGTCTCCGGAGGCCCAGCCACCCTGGGCCTCTCCCCCGTCTCCCAGGGCACTTCCTGATGCCTGACTGCCCGTTCCCCGGTTGCCCCCGGCCCCACCTCGGGTCCCCCGCGCCTCCGGCAGCCGGTCCGGCGACAGAGCGGCGGCGCGCCGCGAGGCCCGGCCTCCCCTGCCCGCGGCCTCGCCACGAGCACCCTCCGCCTCGGCACGAGCCCGCTCAGCCGCATCGCGTGCGGCCCGCAACGCCTCCCGGGCAATGTCGCCAGGGCGGGCACCGGACTTGGTTCCCTCATCTGGCCAGGCACCAGAACCGGGCCCCTCACCGAGCGGGGAGACTCCCGGCTCAGCGAGAACACGCTCCGTTGCCTGCCCGCGAGGAGCACTCCGCGTCACCGACTCGGCATCATCCCGCCCCGCCGACGACTCGGCGTCCCCCTCCTGCCGCGCCGACTCGGCAGCGCCCCGCTCCCCCGCCGTCTGCCCAAGACCGGCCGCCCGGGATTCGGCAGCCCTCCGCAACGCCTCCCGCGCCACGTCGCCCGGGCGGGCAGCCGCCCGGGTCCCGGACGCCGCCTCCGGCCTCGCAACGCCGACACCCGGCGCGGAACCCGAACCCCGTTGATCAACGACCTCGGCCCCGTGCCTGTCCCGCCCCCGAGCCGCCCGCAAAGCCCGGCGGGCCGCATCGGCGGGCCGTGGCCCGGCCCCTGAGTCCGGCCCGTCCGGCTCTCCCCTGGGGAGTGGCCGGTCGGCGGAGACGACCTGCTCCTCCGCACCGGGGTCTGACCACGCCCCACGACCACCGGAGCCGGCTCCGTCCGCGTCCCCCAGGCCTCCCGCCGCTACCTCGTCGGGCAGTGAAATCCCGTCGGTCTCCCCCTGATGGCGCGGCTGCTCCTCGGCATCCCGCTCCGCAGGTCGCGCGTCGTCCACCCCGGCCTCACGCCCGAGCCACATGTCCTCCCCGGCGCGACCCTCCACACCCCCCGGCGTCCCCTCTGCCCCACTCACGCCGACCTCCGCAACGACACCAAGTCGGTCAGCTCACGGGCCGTCAGCTCCGTCAGGGCCGCCTCGCCCGAGCCGAGGATGGCGTCGGAGAGGGCCCGCTTGGATTCCAGCATTTCGGCGATGCGGTCCTCGATGGTTCCCTCGGTGATGAGGCGGTGGACCTGGACGGGCTGGGTCTGGCCGATGCGGTAGGCGCGGTCGGTGGCCTGTTCCTCGACGGCGGGGTTCCACCAGCGGTCGAAGTGGACGACATGGCCGGCGCGGGTGAGGTTCAGGCCGGTGCCCGCGGCCTTGAGGGACAGGACGAGTACCGGTGTCGCCCCGCTCTGGAAGCGGTCCACCATGTGTTCGCGGTCCTTGACGGGCGTACCGCCGTGCAGCAGCTCGACCGGGACGGCGCGGGCGGCGAGGTGCGCGGTGATCAGACGGGCCATGCCGACGTACTGGGTGAAGACCAGCGCGGAGCCGTCCTCGGAGAGCAACGTGTCCAACAGCTCGTCCAGCAGGGCGAGTTTGCCGGAGCGGGCGGCGAGGCGGTCTCCGACGGCGGCTCCGGCCTCCTCCTTCAGATACAGCGCCGGGTGATCGCAGATCTGCTTCAGCGCGCCCAGGAGTTTCAGGACCAGGCCCCGGCGGGCGATGCCGTCCGCCGTCTCGATGGCCAGCATCGACTCGCGTACGACGGCCTCGTAGAGGGCGGCCTGTTCGCGGGTGAGGGGGACGGGGTGGTCGGTCTCGGTCTTGGGCGGGAGTTCGGGGACGATGCCCGGGTCGGACTTCTTGCGGCGGAGGAGGAAGGGGCGGACCAGGCGGGCGAGGCGGGTCACCGCCTCCTCGTCCTCGCCGTTCTCCACGGCGCGGGCGTGGCGGGCGCGGAAGGACTTCAGGGGGCCGAGGAGCCCCGGGGTCGTCCAGTCGAGCAGGGCCCAGAGTTCGGAGAGGTTGTTCTCGACCGGGGTGCCGGTGAGTGCCACGCGCGCGGGGGTCGGGATCGTGCGCAGGGCCTTCGCCGTCGCCGAGTAGGGGTTCTTGACGTGCTGGGCCTCGTCGGCGACGACCATGCCCCACTCCTGCTGGGCGAGGAGCGGGGCCGTCGAGCGCATGGTGCCGTAGGTGGTGAGGACGAAGCCGCCGTCGAGGTCGTCCAGGGTGCGGTCGGGGCCGTGGAAGCGGCGTACGGGCACGCCGGGGGCGAAACGGGTGATCTCCCGCTGCCAGTTGCCCAGCAGGGAGGCGGGGCAGACGACCAGCGTGGTTTCGGGGCGGGCCCGGCGCAGGTGCAGGGCGATGACCGTGATCGTCTTGCCGAGGCCCATGTCGTCGGCGAGGCAGCCGCCGAGGCCGAGGGAGGTCATGAGATCCAGCCAGGCCAGGCCCCGGAGTTGGTAGTCGCGGAGGGTGGCCGAAAGGCCGGGCGGCGGTTCCACCGCGCCGATCCCCGCCGTCAGGCGGTCCCGTAGAGCCGCCAGCGCGCCCACCGGCACCGCATCCACCGTCTCGCCGTCGACCTCGGCGGTGCCGGTGAGGGCCACGGACAGGGCGTCCACGGGGTCCAGCAGGCCCAGTTCGCGTTTGCGGGCCTTGCGGACGAGGGCCGGGTCGACGAGGACCCACTGGTCGCGGAGGCGGACGATCGGGCGGTGGGCCTCGGCGAGGGTGTCCATCTCGGCCTCGGTGAGCGGGTCGCCGCCGAGCGCCAACTGCCAGCGGAAGCGCAGCAGTTCCTCGCTCTCGAAGAAGCCGGTGCCGTCCGTGGCGGATCCGGGCGCGGGGCTCACCTCGGCCCGTGCGCTCAGGTCGTGGGCCAGGTCCCGGGGCCAGTGCACAGCGACGCCGGCCGCGCCGAGCCGGGTCGCGGCGACGCCCAGCAGATCGGACAGCTCGTCCTCGGAGAGGGCGAGGACGTCGGGCACGTCCTGCTCGGAGAGCCGGTCCAGGGGCGGCCAGACGCGGGCCGCGCGTCGTACGGCGAGGGCGGCGTCCACGCGCGCGCGGGGTCCGAACGCCGCGTCCGCGTCGCCCGCCCACAGCGCCGCCGCGTCGACGACGAGCGTGGGGTCGGCGAGGCTGTGCACCTGGACGACGGCCGCGCCCGCGCGGGGAGCGCCTTCGCTGTCGTCGAAGAGGTCGTACGCCGACAGGTCGAGGCGCAGGGAGACGCGTACGCCCGCGTCCATGCCCGCGGCGACCTCGGCCGCCCAGTCGCGTGCGTGCGGCAGTCGCTGCCCGGTGTTCGCCGCGAACGGTTTCCCGGAGACGTACGGCGCCGCCGGGCCGCGCGGCAGTGTGTCGGCGACCGCGTCCAGGAAGGACCGCATCAGCGCTTCCGGTTCGGGCAGCCGCAGCGGGCCCTTGCCGGGCAGCGGCACGGCGTGGCCCTCGTACGGCAGTGCCGCGGCGACGGCTCGGAGGTGCGCGATGTCGTCCGGGTCGAGTGGTCCCGCCCGCCACGCGTCGTACCCCTCGGGGGTCAGTCCGGGCAGCAGCCGCCCCCGGGCGACCAGGCGCAGCGCGTGCAGTGCGGCCGCACCCCAGCAGGCCGTGGCGGGGTGGGCGGCGGGGGCGCGCCGGGCGCGGGTGAGCAGGGGCAGGGCTTCGGCGACCGGCAGGCACACGGCGGGGGCGGTGCCTCTGCGGGCTCCGGAGCCGTGCCGTCGTACGACCGTGAGGTCCTCGGTGTCTCCCGGCGGCGGCTCCGCGCCCTCGGGGTCCCAGAAGGCGAACCGGCCGTGGCGGGGCAGCGGCGCGGGCAGGAAGACGGCGGCCAGCCGGACGGGGACGACCGTCCGCGCGAGGACGGCCGTGTCGGCCTCGGGAACAGCCATGTCCCGCATATGTCCGGTCACCTCCCGCCCTTCCGTCGGATGAGCCGTCTCCGGCTCCGATCAGCTGTCTCCGACTCTACGGGCGGGGTCCGACAATCGGCCTCGACGACCGTGCACGGACGCGTCCGGGTAGGGGTTCTCCCTGGTCAGGGCACTGTCCGTGACACCACGTACACCATCGGATGGTCCGGGTTCGACCGGTTCACGACGATGTCGTGGGTGGGGGCGGGGTTCTTCTGGTCGTTGACGAGGCCGTACCAGGGGCCGGAGCCGCTGAAGTCCCAGCCGACGATCCGCCGGTCACGGGCGTTGATGGCGATCTCGTCGTCCTCCAGGTCGTCCGTGCCGACGCCGATCTGGTTGAGGAAGCTCTCCAGGCCCTCGTTGCTCGTATAGAACTGCGCGTAGAGACGGCTGGTCTTCCAGTTGTTCGTCTCGTAGTACGCGACGTGTTTGGAGTACGGCGGGATCGGCACCTGGTAGAGGCGCTGCTGGACCCGGGAGGGCCAGTGCGCGGTGAGGCCGGTCGCCGAGTACTTCTTCTCCTTGTCCTTGCCGCTGTCGCGGCTCTGGTTGGCGGAGATCACCAGATAGCCGGCGGGTACGCCGATGAGCAGCACGATGATCGCCAGGGTGATCGCCCGGCGGCGGATCGTGCGGCGGCGGTTCTCGGCGGGCCGCTCCGGCTCCTCCGGGGAGGAGCCCTGATGCGGCAGGGAGGCGGTCACGCGGAGTCCTGGGTGGTGCGGCGGGCCTCCACGTACCGCGCGTAACGCTCGTACCGCTCGACTCTGCGCCGGTTGGCACGGCGGAAGCGGCGGGCCACGAGCCTGGCGAGGTCGGCGGCGCCCACCATGCCGGCCTCGGGCCCGAGCTGGGCGCGCGCGATACGGGCCTCGGGGCGGTAGCCGCGGCCGGTGAGATGACGGCGGAAGGCGTCCCGGGCCGGGCCGATCAGCAGGTCGTCGGCGGCCGAGACACCACCGCCGATGACGAAGCAGGACGGGTCGAGGGCGGCGGCCAGGTTGGCGATGCCGACGCCGAGCCACTGGCCGATGTCCTGGAGCAGCTCGATACACATCGCGTCGCCCTCGCGGGCCAGCTCGGTGATCATCGGCCCGGTGATGTCGCCGATGTTCCCCTTGACGTGCTCGATGATCCCGTACGCCACCGGGGAGTCGGCCGCCGCGAGTTCGCGGGCCTCTCTGACCAGGGCGTTTCCTGAGCTGTACTGCTCCCAGCAGCCGCGGTTGCCGCACGGGCAGCGGTGGCCGCCGGGCACGACCTGCATATGGCCGAACTCGCCCGCGACGCCGAACTTGCCGCGCTTGACCTGGCCGTCCTCCAGGATCGCGCCGCCGATACCGGTGCCGAGCGTGATCATGACCAGGTGGTCCTCGTCGCGGCCGGCGCCGAAGCGCCACTCGGCCCAGGCGGCGGCGTTCGCGTCGTTGTCGACCAGCACCGGCACGGCGAGGCGGCCGGCGAGGCGGTCGCGCAGCGGCTCGTTGCGCCAGGAAAGGTGGGGGGCGAACAGGACTCGGTTGCGGTCCGCGTCGACCCAGCCGGCGGCGCCGATGCCGACGGCGTGCACGTCGTGCCGGTCGGAGAGGTCCAGGACCAGCTCCGTGATGGTGTCCTCGACGACCTGGGGGCTCTTCGACTTGTCCGGGGTCTCCGTGCGGAGCTTCTCCAGGATGTTGCCGTCGGCGTCCACGACGCCCGCCATCACCTTCGTACCACCGATGTCGATGCCGACGGTGGGAACGCGGGGGGCCGTCAGGTGGGAGCGGCGCTCGCGCGTTCCCACGGTCCGCAGGACGGTGGCCCGCGCGGAGCCGCGGTGGGTGAAGTCGCGGTAAGTGCTCATCGGGCCGATTCTGCCTCAACGCTCCGCTTGGTGGTGCCATGGGGGCAGGGGGTGCCGCCTCTTTGTCGTTCTGCTGCGGGTGCGTGAGGGCTGGTCGCGCCCACGCGGCGGAGCCGCATATGTCACAGCCCCGCGTCCCTTACAAACAAAGGGTGCTCCCCTGACAAACAACCTGACAGACAAAGGGTGCTCCCTGCTTATGACCGCACCAGGAGTTGGAAGTCGAACGAATAGCGGGACGCCCGGTAGATGTGGGTGCCGTATTCCACCGCTCGGCCCGTGTCGTCGAAGGTGGTGCGTTGCATCGTCAGGAGGGGGGCGTTCACCGGCTCGCTGAGGCGGTCGGCCTCGTCCGGGGTGGCCGTTCTCGCGCCGATGGTCTGGCGGGCGCTGTGGAGGGTGATGCCTGCGGCACGCATGAGGCGGTAGAGGCCGGTGGCTTCGAGCTGGGGGGAGTCCAGGTCGAGGAGGTCGGTGGGGAGGTAGTTGCAGAGGCAGGCCATGGGTTCGCCGTGGGCCAGACGGAGTCGCTCGATACGGTGGACTTCGCTGCCCTCCGCGACGGCGAGGGCGGCGGCGACCTCGGCGGAGGCGGCGACGGTGGTGTTGGCCAGGACGCGGGTGGCCGGGCGCTGGCCGGCGGCCTCCAGGTCGTCGTAGAGGCTGCTCAGTTCCAGGGGGCGTTTGACCTGGCTGTGGACGACCTGGGTGCCCACCCCGCGGCGGCGTACGAGCAGGCCCTTGTCGACCAGGGACTGGATGGCCTGGCGGACGGTGGGGCGGGACAGGCCGAGGCGGGCGGCCAGCTCGATCTCGTTGCCCAGCAGACTGCCCGGGGTCAGCTCGCCGTGCTCGATCGCGGCCTCCAGCTGCTGGGACAGCTGGAAGTAGAGCGGGACCGGACTGCTGCGGTCGACGCTGAGCTGGAGCGACACGGTCGGAGCCACTTCTGGTTTCGGCACGGGCCGAGCGTAGCCCCGGTGCTTGTTGACGGGAAGTTGCGTAGTTCGGTTGTCCGGACAAACCATTGACACGGCGGCAGGTGCGACCCCACTTTGTTTCCCATGCGCATCGGACTCATCGGGGCGGGTCGCATCGGAACGTTTCACGCGACCACGCTCAGCCGCCACCGTGATGTCGGCTCTCTGATCATCACGGACGTCGACAGGGCTCGGGCCCATGACCTCGCGGATCGCCTCGGCGAGACGGCGGCGCCGGGCGTCGACGAGATCTTCACCTGGGGTGTGGACGCCGTCGTCATAACGGCCGCGACCTCGGCCCACGGCGAACTGATCGGTCGGGCAGCACGCTCGGGACTCCCGGTCTTCTGCGAGAAACCCATCGCCGTGGACCTGCCGGGCACCTTAAGCGCGCTGGCCGAGGTCGACGCGGCCGGGACCGTGCTGCAGATGGGCTTCCAGCGCCGTTTCGACTCCGGTTATGTCACCGCCCGGGAGGCGGTGCGCGCGGGTCGGCTCGGGCGGCTGCACACCGTACGGGCGCTGACAGCCGACCAGACGCCGCCGCCCGCGGAGTACCTGCATATCTCCGGAGGGATCTACCGGGACTGCCTGATCCACGACTTCGACATCGTGCGGTGGGTGACGGGGCGCGAGGTCGCCACCGTGTACGCCACCGGGTCGGACGTCGGGCACCCGATGTTCCGGGAGGCGCACGACCTCGACACGGCGGCCGTCGTGCTCACGCTGGAGGACGGGACGCTGGTCACGGCCACGGCGGCGCGGGTGAACGGGGCCGGGTACGACGTGCGGCTGGAGCTGGCCGGGGAGCTGGACACCGTGGTGGTCGGCCTGGACGACCGTACGCCGGTCGCGTCCACGGAGCCGACCGGGCCGCCGCCCGCCGACAAGCCGTGGACGGGCTTCCTGGAGCGCTTCGCCGCCGCGTACGAGGCCGAGATCGCCGCCTTCGTCGAGGTGGTGCGGGGTGAGCGGGCCAACCCCTGCGACGGCCGTGAGGCCCTCCAGGCGCTCCGGATCGCCGAGGCGTGCGAGCTGTCCCGCCTGGAGCACCGGCCGGTGAACCTGGGGGAGATTCCGGGGGGCCGGGACTAGCCGCCGGGCTGGGGCCAGGGAGTTTCCGCCCCCGCCGCCCCTGCCCGTCCCGTCCCCAGGGGCGCTGCCGCCCCTGCCACCCCGCGCCCCTTTCACGGGGCTCCGCCCCGGACCCCGTTTCCCTTGAGTGCAGTAGGGGCTTGGGAGGGTGTGTGGCTGCGGGATCGTCGTGGCTTGTCGTGCAGTTCCCCGCGCCCCTGAAAACATCCAGCCGAGCCCCGGCGTCTCCCATCGCGGCAGCGCCCCCGGGGACGCGACCGGTAGAGGCGGCGGGGGCGAGAAACACTCCTCACCAGCGCACCGGCAGGCTCCGTACCCCGCGTATCAGCATTCCCGGCAGCCAGTCGCCCGGTGGGCCGTCGAGGGCAAGGTCGGGGCAGCGTTCCAGGAGGGCGCGGAGCGCTGTGCGGGCCTCCAGGCGGGCCAGGGGCGCGCCCAGGCAGTAGTGGATGCCATGGCCGAAGGCGAGGTGGCCGCGGGTGTCGCGGTGGATGTCGAAGTGGTCGGGGGCGGGGTACCGGCTGCCGTCGCGGTCGGCGGCGGCCAGGCCGATCATGACCGAGTCGCCCGCCGGGATGGCCGTACCACCGATGTCCAGCGGCTCGGCGGCATGGCGGAACGTCGCGTTCTCCACCGGGCCCTCGTGACGCAGGGTCTCCTCCACGACCGCGTCGACGAGGCTCATGTCGGCCCGTACCTCGGCGAGTTGCTCCGGGTGGGTGAGGAGCGCGTGGACGGCGCCGGTGATGAGGTTGACCGTGGTCTCGTGGCCGGCGATGAGGAGGATGAAGGCCATACCGCGCAGCTCGGCCGGTGACAGCCGGTCGCCGCCCTCGTCCGTCGTCCGGATCAGTGCGCTCAGCAGGTCGTCGGCCGGCGGGGAGCACCGCTTGTCCTCGATCAACTCGCCGAGGTAGGCGGCGAGTTGGACGAAGGCCTCGTACTCGCTCTCGCCGCTGGTCGGCGCCACCGCCTCCGTCGACAGCTTGCGGAAGGCCGCCCGGTCCAACTCGGGCACGCCGAGCAGCTCGCAGATGACGGTGAGCGGCAGCGGGTGCGCGAACGACTCCACCAGGTCGGCTCGGCCGAGCGGCAGCATCGCGTCCAGCAGCGAGCCGGTGATCTCCTGGACCCGCGGTCGCAGTTGCTCGACCCGGCGGGCGGTGAACTCCCGGGCTATCAGCCCGCGCAGCCGTGTGTGCTGGGGCGGGTCGCTGACCAGCAGATACTTGCCGATCAGCTCCTCGTCGAGGAAGGTCACACCGATCTTCGCGGGGTCCTTCGACAGCCGGGGATCGGCGAGCGCCGCCCGTGCCTCCTCATACCCCACCACGAGCCAGACCTCGTGATGGACGTCGGGCTTCGGCAGCCGCACCCGGTGCACCGGCCCGAGCGCCCTCAGCTCGGCGTACACGGGATACGGGTCCTCGGTGAACCGCGGCCCGTACTCCCCCAGATCGATCACATTCATCCGTCCCATGAGTTCCCCCCTCGCCCTTACAACGCGCGGGTCCGCCCATGAGTGCCCTGGTGCCCGCCTGAGTGCCCTAGTGCCCGTCCTCCTCCAGCAATCCCGCGTCGTACGTCAACAGGGCGATCTGCACACGGTTGTTGAGGTCGAGTTTGGCGAGGATGCGGGAGACGTGGGTCTTGACGGTGGCGACGCTCAGGAAGAGTTCGGTGGCGATCTCGGCGTTGGAGGCGCCGCGGCCGACGGCGACGGCGACCTCGCGTTCGCGGTCGTTGAGGGCGGCGACTCGGGAGCGGGCGTTCGTGCGGCGGGTGTCGGGGGCGCCGGCGGCGGCGTGTGCCATGAGCTGGCGGGTGACAGCGGGCGAGAGCACGGGGGCACCGGCCGCGACACGCCGTACCGCTTCGACGATCTCGGCGGGCGGGGTGTCCTTGAGGACGAATCCGGCGGCGCCCGCGCGCAGCGCGCGCAGGACCTGGTCGTCGGCGTGGAACGTGGTGAGGACCACGACCTGGGGCGCGTCCGGGCGGCCGCGGAGCCGCTCGGTGGCCGCGAGGCCGTCGACGGTCGGCATCCGGATGTCCATGAGGACGACGTCGGGGCGCGTACGGTCGACGAGGGCGTCCACCTCGCCGCCGTCGGCCGCCTCGCCCACGATCTCGATGTCGTCGGCGCCGCCCAGCATGAAGGACAGTCCGGCGCGCACGAGGGGGTCGTCGTCGACGAGGAGGAGTCGGATCGCGGTCATCGGCCCACCGTTCGGATCGCGGTCATGGACACCACCGTAATGAGGGCTTCGTCCCGGAGCACCGCCTTGTCGTGCGCCGACCCGTTAGTGTCGGCCGGTACGGCATTCAACTGACGGAGGTTTTGGGTGCGTTACCGACTCCTGGGCCGGACCGGGCTCCGCGTCTCCGAGCTGTTCCTCGGCGCCATGACGTTCGGGGAGCAGGGCGGGGTGGGAGCACCCCGGGAGGAGTGCGCGCGGATCCTCGACGTGTACGCGGAGGCCGGCGGCAATGTGATCGACACCGCGGTCAACTACCGGGGCGGGGAGAGCGAGCGCATCGTCGGCGAGCTGCTCAAGGGGCGGCGCGACCGGTTCGTGCTGTCCACCAAGTACACCGTCTCGCGCGACGGCACCGATCCCAACGCCGCGGGCAACCACCGCAAGAACCTCGCACTGTCCCTGGAGACGAGCCTGCGGCGCCTGGGCACGGACTACGTCGACATCTACTGGGTGCACATCTGGGACCGGAACACCCCGGTCGAGGAGACGATGCGCGCCCTGGACGACGCCGTACGGTCCGGGAAGGTGCTGTACGTCGGTATCTCGGACGCCCCGGCGTGGGTGGTCTCGCGTGCCAACACCCTTGCCGAATGGCGGGGTTGGTCACCGCTGTCGGCGCTCCAGGTGCCGTACAGCCTGCTCAACCGGGACATCGAGCGTGAACTGCTGCCGATGGCGGAGGCGTTCGGCATGTCGGTCGCGGCCTGGAGCCCCCTGCAGAACGGCGTCCTGTCCGGCAAGTACACCCGCCCGGGCGGGGTGGCGCCGGGCACCGCGACCCGGCTGTCCGCCGAGGCGATCGGGGAACGCGAGCGCGCGGTGGCGGAGGCCGTGCAGGCCGCCGCCGACGAACTCGACGCCACCCCGGCCCAGGTCGCCATCGCCTGGACCATGGCCCACTCCCCCGCCGTGCACCCCATCCTCGGCGCCCGTCGCGTCGAACAGCTCATGGACAACCTCGGCGCCGCCCGGCTCGTCCTCCCCGAGGACATGCTGGCCCGGCTGGAGGAGGCCACCGGCTTCCGCCTCGGCTTCCCCGGCGACTTCATCGACGAGGCGTCGGCGTGGGTGTACGGGTCGGCGGGGCAGCGCGTGGTGCCGCGGACGGCTTGAACGGACGTGGGCGCCGGGCCGGTCGGCCATGGTCTGCTTGAACGGACGGGGGCACCGGGCCGGTCGGCCACGGACGGCTTGAACGGACGGGCGCGGGCCTCTCGGGCGACCGGCATCGGCCCTGCCACGTACCGCTCGATCGGCGCCGGTCCCCCTCAGCCGCGCAGCCGTACCCCGTACCGGGTGCGCAGGCGGCGTACCTCCCACCACGCGACGGCCGACACCGAAGCCGGGCCGCCGATGAGGGCGGTGAGCTGGACCAGGGGCGGTCCCGGCGGCAGCCCGCCGACGGCCAGGTTGATGGCGGCGAACTCCCACACCAGGGCACCGGTGAGCAGCGCCGGGAGCGCCGGGTGCACATCGGCGGTGTTGAAGGCGCTGCGTACGGCGGGCCCGGAGGCGAAGGCGATGAAGAGCAGCACCCAGAGCAGCGGCAGGAGGAGGACGAGTGGCCCCCAGCGGCCCACGTCCTCCCCCATGTGCTTGTCCGCGTAGTAGATCGCCCCGATGAGGAGCGGGACCATCGTGAAGGCGCCGACGTACCACAGGGCCGATTTCCCGGCGGTGCGCAGATGGGGGCGCATGGCTCGTCTCGCGGTCGGCGACGACCAGCGGAAGAGGGCCGCGACGACCATGGGCGCGCTGAGGAGCAGCAGCCAGGGCGTGATGGTCAGCCGCATCATGAACTGCTGCTGCGCCTGGTCCACGTCCTCGGGCCTGCCGTACGCCGCCAGGATCAGCAGGGACATGACGGTGGCCGTCCAGGCCCGGGTCCGCTGCACCCGCGCCACACCGTCGTCCGCGACACGGTGCCGGGCCCGGGAGGGGAAGATCCGCCGGGCCGGGCGGCGGGCCGAGCGGGCCAGCGGGTAGCCCACCAGCAGACCGACCACCAGCGGCCAGGCGCACATGGCGGCCAGAGCCCACAGACAGCCGTGCAGCCGGAGCCCGCTGAGGAACCGCCCCAACGGCGGCCAGTCGTCCTCCCGCAGCATCCGCCACAGGGTGGGCGGCGGGTACGGGCCGTATGGGTGAGGGGGATACGGGCCGTACGGCGGCGGGCCCGGCTGGGGCGGCACATACGGTCCCGGGGACGGCGGAGGAGCCGGGGGGTACGGTCCTCCGTTCGGCTGCCAGGGCGGCTGGTACGGATCGTGTCCCCCGAAACTCACTCCGCTGTCCCTCCCGAGGCGCCCGGTGCCGTATGGCCCGCCCGTGTCGTACGAGTCAACTGGCCATGATGGGGGACGAGATGGCGTCGCGCACGCCGTTTGCCCGGGTTCAGCCCCAGGGCAGCCAGGCCCGCACGCCGAACCCGCCGTCCTGGTCGGGCCCGTGGTCCAGACGGCCCCCGGCCAGCGTGGCGCGCTCGGTGAGGCCGATGAGGCCCTGGCCGGAGCCGGGGACGGGCGGGACCTCCCCCGAAGGCGGCGGATTGCGTACGGAGACGGTGAGTCCGTCGCCCGGAGCGCCCGAGACGGTGACGGTGACCTCGGCGCCGGGCGCGTGCTTGCGGGCGTTGGTCAGGCACTCCTGGGCTATGCGGTAGGCGGTGCGGCCGACGGCGGCGGGGACGGCGGCGCGGTCGGTGACGTCGTGGTCGAGGACGACCTTCATACCGGCCTCGCGGGACTCGGAGACGAGGGTGTCGAGCGCGGCGAGCGTCGGCTGGGGCCGGTCCGCGTCGTCGGGCTCGCCCGCGCGCAGCACGCCGATGATCTCCCGCAGGTCCTGCAGGGCCTCGTGGGCGCTCTCCCGGATGACACCCGCCGCGCGGGCGATCTCGGCCTGGGGCGCGTCGGGCCGGAACTCCAGCGCGCCCGCGTGCACGCTCAGCAGCGTCAGGCGGTGTGCCAGGACGTCGTGCATCTCCCGCGCGATGTCTTCACGGGCGAGCCGTTGCGCCTGTTCGGCCCGGAGCGCCGCCTCCGTCTCGGCCCGTCTGGCGCGGTCCCGGAAGCTCAGCATGAGCTGCCGCTTGGAGCGCACGAACATGCCCCAGCCGACGATCGCGGCGGTGAGCAGCGCGGCCAGGAACACCGCCCAGGGATAGCTGACTTCGGGGTCCGGCCGCAGCCAGAAGAACAGCGGGATCAGCGCGACGGAGGCGCCGGCCACCCAGGCCACGTGGCGGAAGGGCCGGTGCACCGTGAGGGTGAAGAGGGCGACGAGGCCGGCGCCGCCCGCGGTGTTGGACACGAAGCAGACCGGGACCATCGCCACGGCGAGGCCGACCGGCCAGCGGCGGCGCAGCCAGACGGCGGCGCAGGCGAGCGCGCCGAGCACCTGGTCGACGACGGCGAAGGCCTGCGGCAGGTCGGGCTCGCTCCTGACCGTTTCCACACCCAGGAGACCGATGAACACGGCCAGCAGGAAGCAGGTGAAGTCGACGACCCAGTCGCGCGCGGTGCGCTTGGGCGGCCGTCCGGGGTGTCCGTTCTCGGGGTCGTGGTCGGCGTCGAGCAACGCCGACGGCAACAGCCAGCTCCGTCCCGGAAAGGTCGGCGGCTCGGGTACCGGCTTGTCACCACTCATGGTCGACAAATCTATGCAGCGACGGCCTCCGCCACCTCCCTCAGCCGGTGATCGCGACCAAAGTCGTGACCTCGTCGACTTTCGGCGGCCCGCCGCACCGCGGATCGGCACTCCCGTCGGACCGGCCTCGCCCCGCGGCCGATGAATGTGGGGGGACCGCGGGGCGAGGATCTGGGACATGAAGCAGTTGTTGGAGTTTCTCGGGTTCATCGCCCTGCTGCAGGGCTCCGGCGGTCTGGTGTACGAACTCACCGGCAAGCTGCGGTGGGGGGTGACGCAGCGGTGGAGCGCCCTGGACGGCTACGAGATCTATGCGAGCATCGCGCTGATCGTCCTGGCGCTCGCCCTGTTCGCGGCGGCCGAGAGCCGGAAATCCGGGTGACCGTCCGAGGGAGCGAGCGACCGGCGGCCCACCTGACCGTCTGTCCGGTGGGGGACGAACAGACGGTCAGGTGGGGTGGTGCCGGATCGGTCAGGTGGGTGGTGCCGGATCGGTCAGGACGGGTGGTGCCGGATCTGCCTGATCAGCAGTCGTAGTCGACCAGGTCGAAGGACGCGTAGTGGTCCGCCGTGTAGTAGTCCTCCTGGTAGTCCTCACCGGTGACGATGCGGCGGGCGCCGCGGGTGGAGGAGCCGGGGGTCTTCACCGTGTACTCGTGGTAGTAGCCGGTGGACTGCGCCGGCAGGATGCGTTCCCGGTTCTGGAAGACGCTCCCGTCCTGCGAGTACGGGTACGGGCCGCCCTGGGCGATCAGGTTGAGCGTGGTGTACGCCTGCGACGGCAGGTCGCTGTAGCAGATGCTGCCGACGGCGGTCGTGGCGGCGCCGGCCGGGCCTGCGGCGACCGTGCCGCCCACCAGGAGGGCGGACAGGAGGGCGGCTGCCGCTCCGATGCGTGGTGCGCGTGGGGGGAATCTCATGGCCCCATGATGACGCGCGTAGACAGTGGCATGTCAATGACAAGTTCCATGATTTTCCGGGCACGTCCGTTAAGTTTTCCGGGAGTTAACCGGAGTTCACGGGGGTGCCCGCGATCTTCACACCGTCGACCGCGGGCAGGGCCCGTCGCAGGTCAGGCGTTCTCCGGGAGTTCGTACGTGCCGTATTCCGGGCGCCCGGCGAGCTCGTACGTCTGGATCGACACGCCGGTGCTCGTGATGCTGCCCCCGGCGTGACGGAACGCCGTCGGGAGGGCGCCCTCGGCGAAGAGGCGGCGGCCGGCGCCGAGGACGACCGGGAACGTCAGCAGGTGCAAGGTGTCGACCAGGTCGAGGGCGAGCAGCGACTGGGCGAGGTCCCCGCTGCCGTGGACCTGCACCTCGCCGTCGGTACGCTCCTTGAGGGCGGTGACCTCCTTGGCGAGGTCACCGGAGAGCACGGTCGTACCGCTCCATTCGGGGTGGGTGATGGTGTTCGAAACGACGTACTTCGGCAGGGAGTTGAGCCTCCCCGCGACCGGGTCGGCCGGGTCGGTGACCTTCGGCCAGTGGGCGGCGAAGATGTCGTACGTCCTGCGGCCCAGCAGGAAGGCGCCGACGCGGCCGAAGACTCCGTCGATGAACCGTCCGAAGTCCTCGTCCCCGTACGGGACGCTCCAGCCGCCGTGCTCGAAGCCGTCGCGGCGGTCCTCGTTGGGGCCGCCGGGGGCCTGGTAGACGCCGTCGAGGGTGACGAAGGAGGTGAGGGAGAGCTTGCCCATGGCGGGGTGCCTGCTTTCGTGCTCCGTGGTGGGGTCTGTTGTCATCAGGGCAGACCCCGGTGGCGCCCGCAACTCATCGGTGGTCCGAGGATGCGGGGCCCGGAAGCGCTCCGGACGGCTCCGGCGGGAGGTCGACGTCCGTTCGCCGCCAGCGGTGGGGCGGGGCTGCCGGTGGGATGGGGGACATGACTACTGCGAACGGAAACCTGAACGACAGCGACGTCCTGGACCGCGCCACACCTCTGAACGACAGCGACGTCCTGGACCGCGCCACACCTCTGAACGGCAAGGTCGCCCTCGTGACCGGTGGCAGCCGTGGCATCGGGGCCGCGACGGCGGTGCGGCTGGCCCGGGAGGGCGCGCACGTGGCCGTCACGTATGTGCGGGGCAAGGAGGCGGCCGAGGAGGTCGTACGGGCCGTGGAGGCCCTCGGGCGGCGGGGAGTGGCCCTGCGGGCGGACGCCGGGGACGCCGGGGAGGCGGCGGGCGCGGTGGGGCTGGCGGCCGAGGCGCTGGGCGGGCTGGACGTGCTCGTGAACAACGCCGGGGTCGGGGTGCTGGGGCCGCTGGAGAGCCTGCCGCTCGCCGAGGTGGACCGGGTGCTCGCCGTGAATGTGCGGGGCGTGTTTCTGACGTCCCGGGCCGCCGCGGCCCGGATGGGACGCGGTGGTCGGATCATCACCGTCGGGACGTGTATGACGCAGCGGGTGCCGGAGCCTGGCGGGACGCTCTACGCGATGAGCAAGTCGGCGTTGGTCGGGTTGACGAAGGCGCTGGCCAGGGAGCTGGGCGGACGGGGGATCAGCGCGAACATCGTCCATCCCGGGCCGATCGACACGGATCTGAATCCGGCAGATGGGCCGTACGCGGCGGGGCAGGCGGGGATGACCGCGCTGGGGCGGTTCGGGACGGTGGCCGAGGTGGCGGGGATGGTGGCGTATCTGGCGGGGGCGGAGTACGTGACCGGGGCGGAGTTCTCTGTGGACGGTGGATACGCCGCGTAAGGGGTGCTGAGGGGGCGCGGGGGCGGCTGGTGTGCGCGGACATGTGCCGGAGCCTCGTGGCCTGTCGCGCGGTTCCCCGCGCCCCTGGCAGACGGGGGCTTCGCCCCCTGTCTGCTCAGCCGCCCAGTTCCTGGTGACGAGCCTCCAAGCGGGTCGCGCCCTCTTCCGTCAGGGAGCCGAAGAGGCGGAGGCGGGAGATGCCGCCGTCGGGGTAGATGTCGATGCGGGCGTGGGTGGCCATCGCGGGGGTGGGGAGGAGGAAGCGGTGGTTGGTGTCGGGCTGGAGGCGGGTGCGGGGGAGGATCTCCCGCCAGTCGCCCTCGTCGCCGTCGCGGACGGAGACCGTGGCCCAGCCGGCCGCGTTTCCCTTGAGGTAGGCCGTGTCGATCTCCAGGGCGCGGATCTCGGACTGGGCGGCCAGGCGGTAGCGGATCCAGTCGTTGCCCTGGTCGCGGCGGCGGCGGGTCTCCCAGCACTCGTGCATCACGCGGGCGCGGCCGGGCTGGATGGTGTTGGTGGCGGGTGAGTAGAAGAGGTTGGAGGCGTCCTCGGCCTGGCCGCCGTTCTCCAGGGCGACCACGTCGAAGGTACCGAGGGCGGCCAGCCAGGCCGGGTCCGGGACCACCTCGCCGTGGACGCGGAGGCGGGCGATGCCGCCGTCGGGGTGCTGGTTCACGCGGAGATGGGTGAAGCGCTGCTCGACCGAGACCGCGAAGCCGTTCGCCGCGTGGCCGCCGACCGGGGTGCGCGGGACAAGGGTCGTCCACTTCACGTCGTCCGCCAGCAGCTCCTCCGGCGACGGGGAACCGGGCACACACGCGCCCTCGACGGACACCGCCTGCGGGTAGTTGCCCCGGAAGTGGGCCGTGTCGACGACGATCCCGCGGATCACGCCGGGCGCTCCCAGGCGGACCAGCGCCCAGTCGTGGTCCTCGGCCGTCGGCCAGGGGTGCTCGGCCGAGGCGCCCCGGCGGCGCCGGGTCTCCCAGCCGTCCATGATCTTGCCCTTGTGCCCGAAGTGCTCGGGGTCGAACTCGGCACGCTCGGGCACCAGCAGGTTCTCGCGCTGGGCGAAGAACTCGTCGTTGGCGGCGACGACACCGGCGCCGAGCCTGCGGTCGGCGAGGTCGGCGAACCGGGTGAAGGGGAAGTCGGCGGTGCGGTAGTCCGCGTACGGGTCGCCGCCGCCGTACGGGTTCGCGTCGCCGGTGAAGCTCGCCGACGGGGAGTGATGCTGCGCCGTCACGATGATCAGGTCTGCCTTTCGGTTGTCGGCCGCTGCGGGTGCGGGATTGGGGGCCCCTGGTCGAGCGAAGTCGAGAGCTTGGCGGAGAATCAAGGGGTGCGGGTGAGGAGCTGTCCCTTCGGGTCGGTGAACTCGCCGTCCACGACGATGGGTTCGCCGCGCAGCCAGGTGGACTTGACCACGCCGTACAGGGTCTTGCCGGCGTACGCCGTGACGCGGTTGCGGTGGTGGAGTGCGGCCGGGTCGACGGTGAAGGTCTCGTCGGGGGCGAGGACGGCGAAGTCGGCGTCACGGCCCGCCTCGATGGCGCCCTTGCGGTCGTCGAGGCCGACCAGTTCGGCCGTGCGTGACGACATCCAGCGGACCACGTCCTCCAGGCCGTGGCCGCGCTCGCGGGCCTCCGTCCAGACCGCCGCGAGGCTCAGCTGCAGGCCGGAGATGCCGCCCCAGGCGGTGGCGAAGTCGTCGGTCTTCAGGTCGGCGGTCGACGGGGAGTGGTCGGTGACGACGCAGTCGATCGTGCCGTCGGCGAGGGCCTGCCAGAGACGATCCTGGTTGGCGGACTCACGGATCGGCGGGCAGCACTTGAACTCGCTTGCCCCGTCCGGGACTTCCTCGGCAGTGAGGGTGAGGTAGTGCGGGCAGGTCTCGACGGTGATGCGGACGCCTTCGGCCTTGGCCTCGGCGATCAGCGGCAGCGCGTCGCCGGAGGACAGGTGGAGGACGTGGACGCGCGCGTCGAGCCGCCGGGCCTGGGCGATGAGGGCCGCGATGGCGGTGTCCTCGGCGTCGCGCGGACGGGAGGCGAGGAAGTCGGCGTATCTCGGGCCGCTCCGCTGCGGGGCCGCGTCGAGGTGGTGCGGGTCCTCGGCGTGGACGATGAGCAGTCCGCCGAAGCCGGCGATCTCGGCCAGGGAGCGGGCGAGCCCGTCCTGGTCGAGGTGCGGGAACTCGTCCACGCCCGACGGCGACAGGAACGCCTTGAAGCCGAAGACCCCGGCGTCGTGCAGCGGCCGCAGATCCTTGACGTTGTCCGGCAGGGCACCGCCCCAGAAGCCGACGTCGATGTGGGCCTTGTCGGCGGCGACCTCGCGCTTCGTACGGAGGTGGTCGACCGTCGTGGTCGGCGGGAGGGAGTTGAGGGGCATGTCGACGAGGCTGGTGATGCCGCCGGCCGCCGCGGCGCGCGTGGCGGTCCAGAAGCCCTCCCAGTGGGTGCGGCCCGGGTCGTTCACATGCACATGGGTGTCGACGAGGCCGGGCAGCAGGACGTGGTCGCCGAGGTCCTCCAGGCGCGCGCCGGACGGTACGTCGGCGTCGTAGGGGAGTACGGCCGTGATCCTGCCGTCCGCGACGGCGACCGCGGCGGGGCGCGTCCCGTCGGGGGTGATGACGCGCGTCGAGCGCAACACCAGTTCAGCCTCGGACACCGGGACCCCTCTCGCCGTACCGCCGTTCACTTCCGCGTAACGGTATTTACTTCCGCGTAACGGAATTCAACGTTCTGTTGAAGGAGTTTTCACCCCCGCTTCCGCGCCGTCAAGGGCACACCCCTCCACTCTGCACCCATGCATCCACTCTGGATGTTTTCACAAGACGGAATTAGGCTTCCACTAAACAGAACGTAGTGACGCACGCGCGAGTAGTCAACGAACTGCCCGGTAGGCTGCGACCTTGCCCGCCACCCCGAAAGGACCGCGCCCGTGCCGACGTCCAGCGCCAGCGCCAGCACCACCGACTCCACCAAGTCGTCGTCCGGTGGTGTCCAGTCCCTCGAGCGCGCCTTCGATCTGCTGGAGCGGATGGCGGACGCCGGCGGCGAGGTGGGCCTCAGCGAGTTGTCAGCGAGCAGCGGGCTGCCGTTGCCGACCATCCACCGGCTGATGCGGACGCTGGTCGTCTGCGGCTACGTACGCCAGCAGCCCAACCGGCGGTACGCCCTCGGCCCGCGCCTGATCCGCCTCGGCGAGTCCGCGTCCCGGCTGCTCGGCACGTGGGCGCGCCCCTACCTCGCGCGCCTCGTCGAGGAGACCGGGGAGACGGCGAACATGGCGCTCCTCGACGGCGACGAGATCGTGTACGTCGCCCAGGTGCCGTCCAAGCATTCGATGCGGATGTTCACCGAGGTGGGCCGCCGGGTACTCCCCCACTCCACCGGCGTCGGCAAGGCCCTGCTCGCCGGCTTCCCGGCCGACGAGGTGCGCGCCCTGCTGGCCCGTACGGGCATGCCGGCCGCGACGGAGAAGACGATCACCACACCCGAGGGCTTCCTGACCGCGCTGGAGGACGTACGCCGGCTCGGCTACGCGATCGACGACAACGAACAGGAGATCGGCGTCCGCTGCCTCGCCGTCTCCGTCCCCAACTCCCCCACCGCC
Source organism: Streptomyces sp. DSM 40750 (assembly GCF_024612035.1). Lineage (GTDB taxonomy): Bacteria > Actinomycetota > Actinomycetes > Streptomycetales > Streptomycetaceae > Streptomyces. The sequence goes on along the minus strand of NZ_CP102513.1, from coordinate 9,185,663 downwards.
GCGGCCATTTCGATCTCCGGCCCCGCGGGCCGCGTCACCGAGACCGCGACGGACCGGATCGTGCCGGTGCTCCAGCAGGTGGCCGCCGAACTGTCGGAGGCCCTGGCGACTTCGGGCGCGAACGGCTGACAGCTCCGGCATTCGACCGCGGGGGCCGGGGCGCGGGGAACTGCGGGCAACCACGCGCGACCCGCACCCGCCGGACGACCGGACCCCCCGGGCTACTGGGCACCGAGGCCCCCACCGATCAGCGGCGCGGCGGCTCCCCGAACAACTCCACCGCCGTACGCACTTCCGCGAGCCCCCTCGACAGCGCACTGACCGAGCCGATGGAACCGGCGATCAGCAGCAGGGAGCGACGCAACCGGGGAACCTCGGGAATCCCGCTGACAGCCATCGCCGCGAGGGCCGCCAGCTCGTCCTCGGCTATGCCCCGGTCGGGGAACTCGGCCGGATGGGCGGCGAGTTCGCGACGCAGCCGGGACACGGCCGAGCGCAACTCCGCCACCCTCAAGTCCTCGTCCATGCCGGTCACCGGCCTCTGCCCCAAGCTCCGCAACACAGCTCTCCCCCCTCGCACACACCCTTGTGCGCAAGTCGTGGCCGCACGCCCTCGCACGGCCCCGCCACCCCGTGCGGCGTGGGTCGGGCGCCGGGGGTGGCGCGGGCCAGTAAACGCCAATCAGTGTGGCGAGCGCCACTCCGGTGACTGAAATTCAGTCCCCGGGCATCACAAAGCCGGCACACGGTCCGTCCGGCTTCACGGGACGCCGACGCCGGGTCGGGTATGCAAGGGGACATGACGCACCACGAGGCCCAGAACGCAGCCCCTGACGCGGTTCACCACGAGGGCGGGGCCGCCGGGCTGCTGCTGGCCGCCGGCGGCGGGCGGCGCCTCGGCGGCCGCCCCAAGGCCCTGCTGACCCACCACGGCCGACCCCTGGTCGAACACGCGGTCGCGGCACTGCGGGCGGGCGGCTGCGCCAGGATCCACGTGGTTCTCGGCGCCGAGGCGGCGGCCGTACGCGCCCGGGCCGAACTCCCCGGCTGCCTATTGGTCGACAATCCGGAGTGGGCGGAGGGCATGGGCTCGTCGCTGCGCGCCGGACTGGAGTCATTGGCCGGAACGGGCGCCGACGCCGCCCTGGTCTCGCTCGTCGACCAGCCGGGCATCGGACCGGAGGCGGTGGCCCGCGTCCTGGCCACGTACGAGTCGAGTGCGCCGCCCGGCCGACCCGGCGGCGCGCTCGTCGCAGCCGCGTACGACGGGCGGCGGGGCCACCCCGTCCTCTTCGGCGCCGACCACTGGGCCGGTATCGCGGCGACTGCCACCGGCGACCAGGGGGCACGCGCCTATCTGAAGGCGCACGACGACACGATCACGCTCGTCGAGTGCGGGGACGTGGCACGGCCGTACGACATCGACACGGAGGCCGATCTGGTCCATCTGGAGTGAGCCGGACGCGGCCGGGACACGTGGTGTGAGCGCGTGGCACCGAGCGCCATCCTGCCTCGACCCACAGAACCTCGACGTCAACAAAACATTGAACTTCCACCATGAGGAAACTAGTATCCACTGTTCAGAAGCGCTCCCTCGATCCAGGGACGCTCACCGCCCTACCCGGGTCGACCGACACCCGGTGCCACGCCCGCTGAAGGAAGTGACAGCTCATGTCCGCACCAGCGCCGTCCCCGCTGGCCATCGTCGACGCCGAGCCCCTGCCCCGCCAGGACGAGGTCCTCACCGACGCCGCCCTCACCTTCGTGGCCGAGTTGCACCGCCGGTTCACGCCCCGGCGTGACGAGCTGCTGGCCCGCCGTGCGGAGCGCCGCGCCGAGATCGCCCGCACCTCCACGCTCGACTTCCTCCCGGAGACCGCCGCGATCCGCGCCGACGACTCCTGGAAGGTGGCACCCTCCCCCGCGGCCCTGGACGACCGCCGCGTCGAGATCACCGGGCCCACCGACCGCAAGATGACGATCAACGCCCTCAACTCCGGCGCGAGGATCTGGCTCGCGGACTTCGAGGACGCCTCCGCGCCGACCTGGGAGAACGTGGTCCTCGGCCAGGTGAACATGGCCGACGCGTACACCCGGAACATCGACTTCACCGACGCGCGCACCGGCAAGGCGTACGCGCTGCGTCCGAACGACGAGCTGGCGACGGTGGTCATGCGCCCGCGCGGCTGGCACCTGAACGAGCGCCACCTCGTCGACGCCGACGGCATCCCCGTCCCCGGCGCGCTCGTCGACTTCGGCCTGTACTTCTTCCACAACGCCCAGCGTCTGCTCGACCTCGGCAAGGGCCCGTACTTCTACCTCCCCAAGACGGAGTCGCACCTGGAGGCCCGCCTCTGGAACGAGGTGTTCGTCTTCGCGCAGGACTACGTCGGCATCCCGCAGGGCACCGTCCGCGCCACCGTGCTCATCGAGACGATCACGGCCGCGTACGAGATGGAGGAGATCCTCTACGAACTCCGCGACCACGCCTCGGGGTTGAACGCGGGCCGCTGGGACTACCTCTTCTCCATCGTGAAGAACTTCCGGGACGGCGGCGCCAAGTTCGTCCTCCCGGACCGCAACGCGGTGACGATGACGGCCCCGTTCATGCGGGCGTACACCGAACTCCTCGTCCGCACCTGCCACAAGCGCGGCGCGCACGCGATCGGCGGCATGGCGGCGTTCATCCCGTCGCGGCGCGACGAGGAGGTCAACAAGGTCGCGTTCGAAAAGGTGAAGGCCGACAAGGACCGCGAGGCGAACGACGGTTTCGACGGCTCCTGGGTCGCCCACCCCGACCTGGTCCCGATCGCGATGGCGTCCTTCGACGCCGTCCTCGGCGACCGGCCCAACCAGAAGGACCGCCTCCGCGAGGACGTCGACGTCAAGGCCGCCGACCTGATCGCCGTCGACTCGCTGGACGCCAGGCCGACGTACCCCGGTCTCGTCAACGCCGTCCAGGTCGGCATCCGTTACATCGAGGCCTGGCTGCGCGGCCTCGGCGCCGTCGCCATCTTCAACCTCATGGAGGACGCGGCCACCGCCGAGATCTCCCGCTCGCAGATCTGGCAGTGGATCAACGCGGGCGTCGAGTTCGAGCACGCGGGAAACACGGTGAAGGCCACGCCGGAGCTGGCCCGCGAGGTCGCCGCGGAGGAGCTCGCGAACATCCGCGCGGAGCTGGGCGAGGAAGCGTTCGCCGCCGGTCACTGGCAGCAGGCCCACGACCTGCTCCTGGAGGTCGCGCTGGACGAGGACTACGCGGACTTCCTGACGCTGCCGGCGTACGAGCAGCTCAAGGGCTGAGGGTCATGGGCTGAGGCTCAAGGGCTGAGGCTCAAGGGCTGAGGCTCACGAAGCAGGCTTGTCCGAGTGGCCCAGGGACTTTCCGGGGGCCACTCGGTCGCGTACGGCCTGCTTCACCGCCGTCGGTTCCGGGAAGCCCTGGTCTCGGCGGTCCCAGACGACCTCGTCGTTGACCCGGACGACGAAGATCCCGCCCTTGCCGGGCTTGAGGGACAGCTCGGTCAGTTCGGTTTCGAAGGTGGTCAGGAGTTCCTGGGCCAGCCAGGCGGCACGCGGCAGCCAGCGGCACTGTGTGCAGTACTCGATCTCGACCCGCTGAACATCTGTCATCCCAGGTGTACCGACCAATCCTGTTCCGCCGCCGGTTTGCCGTGCAGGTCCGGGACCCGCTTGAGCCAGTTCGGACGGCCCTGCTGTGTCCTCGCCGCGCGGAGGGCCTCCTCGGCGGCGAGTTCCTCCCGGGTGGGGAAGTCGGTGGGGAGCCAGGCCGCGGAGGCCCGCACACGGGCGTGGAGGTACTCCACGTACGCCTCACGCGCCTTGTCCGGCGTCTCGAAGTCCGTGAGCCAGGCGTCGGGGACCTCCGCGACGATCCGCCGCAGCAGCTCCTCCGTCACCTTCGGCGCGAGTTCGGCGTCGGCCGCGCGTACGTCGGGGGTGTAGTGGCCGAGGGCGTGGTGACGGAAGTCGTACGCCTTCGCGGGGTCCGAGGCGTCCCAGCGGTGGTGGAAGACGAGGGCCGCGCCGTGGTCGATCAGCCAGAGGCGCGGGGGTGTCGTGCCGAACGTCGGCCAGATCATGAGGTTCGAGCTGTGCACGGTGCGGTCGACGTTGACCGTGAGGGCGTCCAGCCAGATGATCCTTCCCGCCTCCAGCGGGCCGACGCGGAACTCCTTCGCGACCTCCGGTGTGAAGTCCTTCGCGCCCGGCAGGTAGTCCATGCCGAGGTTGAGGCCGGCACTCGCGCCGTGGAGCTCCCGCACCTCCTGGTGGGGCTCCTGGTCGGCGATCGCCGGGTCGAAGTGCGCGAGGACCAGCTCGGGGAACCTCAGGCCGAGCGCCCGCGCCAGCTCCCCCACGATCACCTCGGCGACCAGCGCCTTGCGTCCCTGCGCCGAGCCCGTGAACTTCACGACGTAGGTGCCCAGGTCGTCCGCTTCGACGATCCCCGGGACAGAGCCGCCGGCTCGCAGGGGTGCGACGTAGCGGGTTGCGGTGACTTCCCTCAGCATCTTCTCAGGCCACCTGCCTCATAGACCTTGCAATTCACGGTCGCCCGCTGACGCGTCACCCCGCGGGAATTGCCCGTCATCAGCCCTGGGGAGACTCTGCGGAGTACGGACCGGCATGCAGATCTTCCTGCCTCCCCAACGATCCGTCGATGGCCGTCCGCCCCTTGCCTCCGGCCTCCGGCATGAAGTGAGCATAGTAACCGAGGGTGATCGTCGGCGAGGAGTGCCCGAGCCACCGCGCCACGGTCACCACGGACTCTCCAGCCTCCAGCATGATCGAGGCATAGGTGTGCCGCAGCACGTGGAAGCCGTCCTTCGGCGCTGCCCCCCTCACTGCCAGTCCTTCGCTCCATCGTCGCGCGGCGGGATGACGCCCGCCTTGGCCAAGGCGGGCTTCCAGGAGTAGGTGTTCCACGTGTTCACCGCAATGGCGTTGCCGAATCGCGTGGTGAGCAGCAGGGAGAACCTCTTCCGCTGTCCCTCCGCCTCCGGCTTTCCCAACGGAAGGGTAAAGTACAGCCTCCCCTTGATCGCCTGGACTTGGCGGCGGACGTGAAGCACGCCTCTCGCGTAGTCGATGTCCTCCGGGCTCAATCCGAACACCTTGCCCTGGCGGAGCCCGCAGCCCAGACCGAGTACGACGGCTATCCGGCTTCATGGGCTTATGACGTCGCGAACTCGCAGCGCTATCCCCAACAGCCAAGCTTCGCGGCGCTCCTGCGGCGCCTTGGGCCATCGCACGGACTTGGCGTGCATGGGGTTCCTGGCGAGCCGCTTGTCATCGACGGCCGCCTCCAGAATGGAGGACAGCTCAGACAGGATGCCGCGCCGGTAGTCGACCGAGGAGACGATGGCCTCCAACTTCGCTATGTACGCCCGCAGATCCGCCGCCGTGATGTTCCTGAGCGGGAGTAGGCCCAGATGCGGAGTGATGTGCAGCCGTGCCTTCCGCTCCTGGTTGTCCTGAGTCTTCGGAGCCCCCGCTCTGCCCGCGTCCAGTGCATCGCGATGTAGTCGACCAGCCTGATGGATCCGTCGCGCGGGTCTAGGAACTCGCTTCGCGCCTCGTCCGTGGCTGCTCGGCGAAGCCACGCCTTGGCGTCCTCGATGTAGCCGGCCAGGTGAGCCTCCTTGTCGAGGGGGAATGGCGCTCTACGGCGTCTGGCGCCTCAGGTGATATTTCAGCAGCCGTCCCGGCTGGTCCGTGAACGTCTCCAGCAGCGCGGGGGCGGCCTTGGAGTCGTGCACATCGGCCGTGGTCACGGTCACCTCCAGGAGCAGGCCCTCGGTATCGGTCAGGATGTGACGCTTACGGCCGTCACGTGACTTGCCGCCGTCGTATCCGGGATACGTGCTACCAGCACCCGACGACCGCCGGTGCTGGCGCTGCTGCCGGACGGCTCCTACCTGACCCGGATCGGCGGCCTCCCGCTGCGGGTTCCGCTCGCTCTGCGCGCCCTCTCGTCCGTACCACTGCTCCGCCGTCACCTCTGCCGTGCCGAGGATGATCGAGTTGCGATAGCGGAGACCTAGGACCTCGCGGTACCGGCGAGGGTGCCGGAGGTACCGGAACCGACGCCAGTGCGGGTTCCAGCGGCTCTGCCACAGACGCCTCTGGTAGGCGCGCGCGGTCTGCCCGTCGAGGGTGAGAGCCCGCTGAGTGGTGTCGAGCGCGTCGACGTGCAATCCCATCTTCTCCTGCATCTCGGCCAGTTCGGTCGCAGACAGGGATTCGTCGGATCCAGCTGTACGGCCCTGAACTACCGTTCCGACGCCTCATGATGCCGTCCGGCGCGGCCGAGGTCGGTCGCTTCCTGGTAGGCCTGGTACAGCTCCGGTCTGAGCTCTCTGCCCCACCAGTGACGCCAAGGAGGGAGTCTCCCGGCGCGGGTGACGGGCAGCAGAGTGCTCACGATCCAGATGCTCGCCTTGCCGATCACCTCGTCCCAGTCCCGCCCCCGTACGGTCATGGCGCGTGAGCCGCCGTGGAGGAACGCGGAGACGGTGATCGTCATGCCGTACCGGTCGGGCCCGGCATCCCGGGACTGGCGCACCTTGGGCAGGGCGCTGCCCAGCTTGTGGGGGTCGAGTTCGATGTCGCCGAGCAGCTCCAGGAAGCGAAGCCCTCTGCGGGTGCATGCGCGGGCAGGGTGGGTGGGGCGATCGGCTGCCCGCGCGGAGCACCAAGGCCGGCGTGGGGTCTGGCCGGGCGGGCCGATCAGTCAGTCAGTCGTTCTCGCCGTCTCGGCCTCGATGAAATCGGCCAGTCTTCTGACGCCGGAGCGGATGCGGTCCGGTGTCAGGAGGCTGAAGGACAGGCGCAGGGTGTTCTCTCCGCCGCCGTTCGGGTGGAAGTACGACATGGGGGTCCAGATGACGCCGAAGTCCTCGGCGGAGCGTGCGAGAGCCTGTTCGTCTGCCGGGAACGGGACGTGGACTGCGAGGAAGAAGCCGCCGGTCGGAGCATTCCAGTGGACGCGGTGAGCATTCCGGCGGTCGGCGGGGAAGTGTTCTTCCAGACTGGTGAGCAGAGTTTTCAGCGAGTGGCCGTAGTGCCGGGCCGCGGGTTCGTTGGACTTGGACAGCTCGCCGTCGGCTGCGAGCAGCATGCCCGCGACGACCGCCTGGCTCAGCGACGAGGTGTTCACGGTCACCATGCTCTTCACCTTGGCGAGTTCGTCGGCCAGCAGCGTGGTGGAGCCGTCGGTGTCGACGACGATCTGGTCCGCCACCGCGAAGCCGACCCGGGCGCCGGGGAACGCGGTCTTCGAGTACGAGCCCAGGTGCACGACCCGGCGGTCTCGGTCGAGGGCCTTCAGCGTGGGGACCCGCTCGCCCGGGCTCACTCCGCGATACGGACTGTCCTCCAGTACGAGGAAGTCGAGACGCGAGGCCAGGTCGAGCAGCTCACGCCGGGTCGGCGCGTCGATCGTCTTCCCTGACGGGTTCGAGTGGTCGGGGACCACGTACAGGGCCTTCGGCCGTCTGCCTCGCGCGCGTTCGGCGTGGACGGCGGCTTCGACGGCGGCGCAGGACAGGCCGGTGACCGGGCTCTCCTCGACCCCTGTCACCAGGATGTCCAGCAGCCGGGCGGCTCCGGTGATGCCCACGTAGGCCGGCGTCGAGACGAGCAGAACGTCGTCCCGGCCACGGAACAGTGCCCGCAGCGTGATGAGCATGGCCTCCTGACAGCCGACGGTGACGACGACGGCTTCGGGAGGGACGTCGATGCCTTCGTCGGCGCGGAGCGAGTCGGCCACGACGTCGCGGATCTGGCCCGCCGCGGCGCCGTATTGATACAGGAACGTGCGGATGTCCTCGGGTGACTTCCCCTGGCGGCTCAGGTGGTCCAGGTAGCGGTCGAGATGCTCGTGGATTTCCTGGACGGAGAAGAACCCTTCGAAGGGGCGGCCGGGCGCGAACGACACCGCGTCGGGGTATCGCGCCGTGATCTCGTTGAGGAAGGTCATCGTGTCCAGCACGGGGTCGGCCAGGCTGGCGTGCAGGTCCTCCTTGCGCATCCGGCCGTCTTCGGGGGGCGTGGGTGCGCTGATGCCGCGGGGCGGGGGCTGTCGGCGCGTGGTGACGGGGCGGGGCGGGGCGAGCAGCCCCGGGTCGAGGTCTGCCACGGAACCTGCCCCGGCCAGCGCCATGGCGTCACGGAACTCTTCGCGGACGGTCTGCAGGACGTGCCGCACGCCCGCTTCGCCGTCGACGGCCAGGCCGTAGAGCACCGGGCGTCCCATGAGCACGGCGTCGGCGCCGGAGGCGAGGGCGGCCAGGACGTCGGTGGCGCGTCGCACGCCGCCGTCGAGGAGCAGCGTGCAGCGCCCGGCCACGGCGTCCGCGATCGGGGGCAGTGCCTCGATCGCGGCGGGGACGCCGTCCAATTGCCGGCCGCCGTGGTTGGAGACCACGATTCCGTCGGCGCCGGATTCGAGGGCGCGGATGGCGTCGCCGGGTGCCAGCAGCCCCTTGATGAGGACGGGGAGTCGGCTGATCGAGCGGAGCCAGTCGACGATCGACCAGTCCATGGCCGGGTCGAATTCCGTCGAGGCGTGAGAGCCGGGCGAGGAGTAGTCCGCCTCCGGCAGATTCGCCGGAACGATGCCCGGCGGAAGCCGGAATCCGTTGCGTAGATCGCGCCGGCGCCGGCCGAGCCTCGGCGCGTCGGCGGTCAGCATCAGTGCCTCGAATCCGGCTTCCTCGGCGCGGGCCACCAGCTCGCGGGTCACGGTCCGGTCGCGGAAGCAGTAGGTCTGCAGCCAGAGCGGTGCCCGGGCCTGCGAGGCCAGCTCCTCGAACGTCCGCCCGGCGAAGGTGCTGACCACCACGGGTACGCCGACGTCGCCCGCTGCGCGCACGGTGGCTAGCTCGCCTTCCGGGTCGGCGATGGTGTGGTAGGCCATGGGTGCCACGCCAACTGGGGCGCTCCATGCCGTGCCGAGCACCTTTGTCGCCGGATCGGGCGCCGGCGCCCCGGTCAGCAGCCGCGGCAGCAGGCGGACGTCGTCGAATGCCTCGGTGTTGGCCGCGAGCGTCCGCTCCTCCCCCGCCCCGCCGACGATCCAGTCCCATACGTCCGGGGCCAGACGTGCGCGGGCCAGCCGCTCGTAGTCGGCGAGCGTGAGTACGGACCGTTCCGGCGCCTTCCCGGTCATGCCCCGCTCACCCGTTCGCGCTCGACCGACTCGTACAGCGCCTTGATGTTGCCGGCCCCGAAGCCCTGCGCTCCACGCCGCTGGATGAGTTCGAAGAACGTCGTGTTCCGCTCGTAGGGGGATTCGGTGAACAGCTGGAGCAGGTAGCCCCATTCGTCGCGGTCGGCCAGGACGTTGGTGTCGCGCAGGTCGTCGATGGTCTCCTGCAGATGGCCCACCCGCTCGGTCAGCGCCTGGTAATAGGCGTCGGGTGTGTTCAGGAATCTGACACCTCGTTCACGGAAGCCGCGGACCGCGCCGACGATGTCGTCGACGAGGAACGCCGGGTGCTGGACGCCGGCGCCGGCGTTGCGGCTCAGGAACCCGTCGACCTGGCCTGTCTGGCGGGTCGCGTCAGGCTCGATGATCGTGAAAGTCACCTTGCCGGAGCCGCTGCGCACCACGATCGAGTCCATCGCCTGTGCGCCGACCTCCACGTATTCGCTGCTGTATTGCTTGAGGTCGAACGCGTCCTCGTAGAAGTGCACGGTGTCATGCAGCGTCCCGTGCGGGACCAGGACCGCGAGGTGGTCCAGCTCACGGATGAATCCCTCGGTCGCCGGGCCCGGTCGGGCCGCCGATGCGACCCAGGCGCGGTCGTCCGGGTACCCGGTGTTCGCGTCCGTGTCCGGGCTCCGCTGCACCAGGGTGTGCCGCACGTCGCCGAATCCGGAGAGTGTCGCCGGTCCGAGCCGGCGAGCGCCGGCAGCCTCGGCCCGTGCCATGGCGGCCGGTATGTCGGTGCAGTAGAACGCGACATCGGAGACGCCGTCGCCGTGTGCTGCCAGATAGGTCTCCGTGGCGGGGCCCGAGGTGACGATGATCCGGACGTCGCCCTGTCGCAGCAGCGTCGACGACCGGTGCGGCTCCTCACAGGAGGCCGCCTCGGTGAAGCCGAACGACCGGGTGAAGTAGTCCACCACCGATCCGTGGTCGGTCGCGGAGAACTCCAGGTAGGCGATGTCGTGCAAGGTGGTTCATCCTTTCGGAGCCGGTGTTCCCGGCGCTCGGCGGACCATTTCCGGAAGAGACATCGGCCTCGATCGCATCAACTGTCGCCGCGTTCGCGCCAGATCGTCGGACAGAATTCCGGATCGGCGTAGTCGGGACGGCCGTCTGCGGTGCGTCTGACGAGGACGTCGTGGTTGTACTCCGCAGTCGATCCGTCGACGAGGCGCCATTCCCGGTACTCATTGGCGCTGTCCTGCAGGTGCAGGGAGATGGCGCGTCGCGGCTGCGAGGAGCGATTCGTTCCGCTGCCGTGGTAGACGCGACAGTGATGGAAGCTCATATGGCCTTGGGGAATTTCTACCGGGACCTTCTTGACCGTCGCGCCGTTGTGCTCGGCAGTTGCCTGCAGTGCCGCATCGGCTTCCTGGCGGATCTCGGCGAAGTGCCTGGCGGTGACGGCGCTCCGATCCAGTTCCTTCCATCGGTGCGAACCGTCGATCATCTCGATCGTGCCCATTTCCATGTTGCAGTCGTGGAGCGGCACGAACGCCGTGAGCATGTTGTCACTGGTCGATGTCGCCCAATAGTCGCGGTCGAAGTGCCAAGGAACCACGTTGCTCGTCTCTCCCCGGCGCGGAGGCTTGTAGATGAGCGTCGCCTGGAAGACGCGGATGGCGTCGGTCTCAGCCAGTCGCGCCGCCACCGCGCCGATCAGCGGTTTACGGAGGATGGCTCCGATGGTGTCGTCCTCGTAGTGGATGTAGTCGTTGTGGCGCTGGATGTCGCCCATTTCCGGCACCCAGTAGGAAAGACGCTTCGGTCGTCGTGGCAGGTGTCGGTCGCGGTGTCCGGCATAGAATCGCTCGCTCGCTTCGAGGAGCGTATCGATTTCATCATCGGTGAACACTTTCGGAGAGAGCCACCAACCGTGCTCGGCGTAGAAAGCGATGTCCGACGCGTCAGGCAACAAGGCGCGGTCTTCGTCTGTCAGATCGAAGGACTGGTCGTCCAAGGGGACTTACTCCTCCTCGTGGGGGGACTGGGCTTCGTACAGGTCGGCGACCGCGCGGTCGCTAACGGCCGCCCATCGTGCGGACACCTCACGATGAGCGGGGTGATCCAGGTAGCTCGCCAGCGCGTCCTCGTCCGAGAACAGGGCGACGAGCGCGTAGTCGTGGGCATCGGCCCGTTGCGTCACATTCCTCCCGAACCGCATCTCCTTGATGGCCGGGATGGCGTCCTGGAGGCGATTCGTGTCCCGTTCGAGCTCCTGAAGTGGCGGTTCGTCCGGGCTGTACGGCGGCCGCAGTTTGAGAAGGACGATATGCTGGATCATGTGCCGGTACCTCCGTCAGAACTGCCGATCGGCATACTGGGATTCGGCTGTCGACGTGAGCAGCCGCCACAGTGCTTTCACGTCCGCCGGCGTCGTACGAACATTTCCGACGGCGACGCGGATCACATAACCGTCTTTCAGAACCGAGTGAGAGACGAATGCCTGACCGCTCTTGTTGACGGCGCCGACGATCGCCGCATTCAGCCTGTCGCGTTCATCCCGGGGCAGCAGTCTGCCGTTTCGCTTCGGTGTATAGCGCAGGCAAACGAGAGGGTATGGCGTCGCGCCGACGACGGTCCAGTCCTCGTGCCCGGTCGCGTTCTCTCGCAGTTCGTCGGCCATCTCGAGGGATCGTTCCAGGTGGGATGTCAACCCGTTACGCCCGAAGGAGCGGAGCACCCACCATGCCTTCAACGCACGGAACCCGCGGCCCAGTTGTGGTGAAAGGTCCATGTAGTCGAATGCGGCAGGCTGCTCGGACGTAAGGTAGTCCGGCACTATGCGAAACGATTCTGCGAGTGCCCCTTTACGGCGGCAGAACAGGGCGGTCGAGTCCAAGGGGACGAGGAGCGTCTTCTGCGGGTTCACGACCAGCGAGTCACCGAGACGGACGTCTTCGACGCGATCACGCAATGTGGGACAGGCACGATAGAAGCCCCCGTAGGCGGCATCGACATGGAGCCAGACTCCGTAGCGTTCGGTGATGCGCGCGATCGCCGTGAGATCGTCGGCGGCACCTGTCGATGTCGTGCCCACGGTAGCCACGACGGCCACCGGCTTTGCCCCTGCGGCCAGATCCTGCCGCAGTGCGGCCTCCAGTTCTTCGGGCCGCATACGATAATTCTCATCCGATTCGATGCGCACCAGATTGCGCGAACCGAATCCAAGCGCGATCACCGATTTCTCGACCGAACTGTGTGCCTGGTCGCTGGCGTAGACCCGCAGCCTGCCGGCGGCGGCGAGGCCGTCCTCGCGAACGCCCGGACCCAGCGCGGCGTCTCGTGCGGCACCCAGAGCGAACATCGTCGCCAACGACGCCCCGCCCAGCAGTAAGCCGTCCGCGTCGGTGTCGTACCCGGCGAGATCGGCCAGCCAGCGCAGCACGACGGTCTCCACCGCGGAGCCGGCGGGGCTCGTCTTCCACAGCATGGTGTTGACGTTCAGTGCGGCCGTGACGGTCTCGGCCAGTACGCCCGGGAAGCTGGCGCAGGTGGGGAAATATCCGAAGAAGGACGGGTGATTCCACTGCACCAGGTTCGGCACGACCTTCTGGCGCGTCTCCGCGAGAATCGTCTTGAATTCTTCACCTTCGTCCGGCATCGGACCGTCGAACTCTTCGAGCAACAGCTGGGTGTCATAGGGTCGACTGACGGGCACCTGCCGAATCTGCTCGAAATGTTCGCGTATCGCAGCCAGGACCTCGGCGCCGTGGTCCTCGAACTCGCCCGGTGACCAGTCATGCATGGTGTCAGCCATGGGATGCATCGCCGTGCTGGTCGACGCCTGCCTCCACATCTACCGGTAGTTCCGTGAAGTAGATGATCTGGCGCGGCCGCTCACAGAACCGCTCGTAGAAGTCCGTAAGGAGTTCCTCTTCCTTCTTGATGAAAACCTCATGCGCCTCCCGGGAGCGCCATGTGTACATCATCCAGACTTCCGCAGGCCGGCTCTGCAGCTGATAGAAGCGCCCGTGTTCGCACCATCCCGGGTCATCATGCGCGTTGGGGCCCACGATGTCGTCCATTTCCTGCATCAGCTCGAGAGCCTGCTCGGAGAATTCGGGTTTCAACAGCCAGTTCTCAATGACCGTGACCATGCGAAGCAACCATCCTCAGTCGACTTGGATAGCGATGAGACGTCAGAACGGACGTATTCAGGTTTCCACCCGTGGAGCCTGCTGCCGGAAGATTTCGGCGTGGGGAGCGATGGCCAGTGCGAATTCGGTGAAAGGCGAACACATCCCCAGGGCAAGCGCCGAACGCAAGCGTCGATATAGGTCCGATCACGAAACGACATGCGGTCATAAAGTTACAGTCCGAAGAGTGGTCTGAGCAAGGCTCTGTCAAACTCGACGACGAGGCAGGCTCCAGGTCCCGGCCGAGACCGAGAACCACTGGACCGAGGAACACGCCTCCCTTCGCCCATTTCGCGAAGTATCTGTAGACGTTTCCCACGGCGGGAAGTCGCGGGGAAGGCAGCGAAGTCCAGGGACCCTGCCGCGGCACCCAGCGGGGCCGGCACCGGACCCAGACCATCCGGCTCGTCCGGCAATGCGCCCCGTTCCACGCCAATGAGCCCAACTGCTGTAAACAGCCCGCCACTTCAACGACAACCATGAGCCCTTGACTGACACAGGGCACCATGGAAAGGTCCCGCCGGGGAGGACTACGACTGTGTCCACAGCTCATCGCAACGAACGATTCCGTTTCTCGCCGGAGATCCTCGCCGAAGTCCGGGCAGCGTCGCGTCCGGACAACTGGCATGGGCCGCTCGAAGTGATCGAGCACTGGTTCTGGATCGCAGCATGGTGCGCGGCATCGGTACTGGCCTTCCGTCACTTCCCCCTGTGGGCGGCCGTACCGGTCTACATCGTCGCCGTCTTCTTCATCGGCGGCCGTCAGCGGGCCGTCGCCGGGGTGTTGCACATGTCCGTCCACCGCGCGTTCATGGCACACCACCGCACCGGCGACATCATCGGGGCGTTGTTCGGCGGATACCCGGTACTCCAGAGCTTCACCGGCTATCGGGCCTCGCACCTCGGCGATCACCACGGCCGGCTAGGGGATCCGGAGCTCGATCCCGACTACCGGCAGTACCGGGACAACGGACTGTGTGGCGACGATCTCGGTCGTGCGTCGCTCCGCCGGTATCTGCGGACGGTCGTGGGCCCCCGTGCCACCGCCTCGTACGTGCTCTACCTGCTGCGGCACCGGATCGTGACCAAGGACGAGCGCCCGGCCGAGCGATGGATGCGGGTGACGTTGCTGGCCGGGGTGCTGGTGTGGGCGGTGATCGGCGGCTGGTGGCCCTGGCTTCTGGCGCTCTGGTTCGTGCCTCTGGTCACGACGCAGGTCTGGATCGGCGCCGTGGCCGAGCTCATGGAGCACTTCCCGCTGATCGAGACCGCACCGCGCGTGGACATCTACCTGACCTGGAACCGTGTGTACGGCCTCGTGTCCCGCTTCCTGCTCGGGGAGGCGGACGGGGAGGGCTTCCACCTGGTTCACCACCTGTTCCCGCGGACGCCCATGTGGCGGATGCGCCAGGTAGACGCGATTCTGCGCCGTGATCCGGTGTACGCGGCGCTGCCCCGGTTGAACGGGGTGCTGGGCGGGATGAGACAGATCTACGAGCTGCTGCCCGCCGACACTCCCGCGAGGGCCCAGGCACTCCCGACAGCCTCCGCATCGAGCCCCGCCGGAACCAAGGACGCAGGAGGCCACGCGCAGTGATTCCGCAGAGCTGCAAGATCGAGCACTTCTTCGGGCAGTGGGAGTCCGCCGTCGACTACGTGGCCTGCGCCTCGGACGTCGACAGCTACCGCATGCGCGAACTGCTGGACCTCGCCGACCCCGAGGCCCTGGCCCTGTGGGAAGGACTGGAGCTCGGCTACACCGACCCCCTCGGGCACCCCCTGCTGCGCGAGGCGATCGCCGATCAATACACCAGGACCGAGGCCGACCACGTCACCGTCTGCGGCGGCGGCGCCGTGGAAGCACTGTTCCTCGTCACCAACGCCCTTCTGGGCCCCGGCGATCACGCCGTCGTCATCTGGCCGGCGTTCGAGGGGCTGCACCGTGTGATCCCCGCTCTCGGCGCCGACTTCACCACGGTCCGGCTGGACGCCGACCGCGGCTGGCGCCTGGACCTCGACGCTGTCAGGGCCGCGCTCCGGCCGACCACCCGCGCGTTGTTCATCAACTTCCCCCACAACCCGACGGGCGCCCTGCCCAGCCGCAGCGACTTCGAGGCCCTGATCGCCCTGGCCACCGAAGCCGGCGTCACCGTCGTCTCCGACGAGGTCTACCGCTACCTGGAATTCGAACCCGGCACCACCCTGCCCGCGGCCAGCGACCTGAGCGAAAGTGCCGTCAGCATCGGGGTGTTGTCCAAGGCGTACGCCCTGGCGGGACTGCGCGTCGGCTGGATGGCCACCCGCGACAAAGCCCTGACACAGGCGGCCCGGGGCATCAAGGACTACACCACGGTCTGCGCCTCGGCGCCGTCGGAGATCCTGGCTCTCATCGCCCTGCGGGCACGAGACCACCTGGTCACCCGCAGCAGGCGGATCATCCTCGACAACCTCGCGCTCGTCGATACGTTCATCCGGCAGCACTCCGACGCGCTCGCCTGGGAACCGCCACGCGCCACCCCCATGGGGTTCCCTCGGCTGCTGCTGCCCGTCCCGGTCGAGGACTTCGTCAGGGACCTCGCTCTCGAACAGAGCGTCCTGCTGCTCCCGGACAGCGTCTTCGACCTCGACGACAACCGCTTCCGCATCGGCCTGGGCCGCACCATGCTCCCCGAAGCCCTGGACCGGCTGGACGACCACCTGGCCCGGCGGTTCCGGTCATAGCCGGGCTCGGGCCATGTCCTTGCTGATGGTGTCCAGGACGTCCTGACGCGCGCTGTTCACGAAGAAGTGCCCTCCGGGGAATCCGGACATGGTGATCGTGCCTGACACCACCTCGGCCCACCCCTCCCGCGCCTGCTCCGGGTCGAACGCTTCCTCGGTGCCGTAGTAGAGGCGGACCGGCCGGCCCAGCGGCCGGGCCGCCGGGTCGATGCGATAGCTCGCCTTGGCCCGGAGATCGGCCCGGAACGCCGGCAGCACCAGGCCCATCAGTTCTCTGCTCTCCACCATCTCGCTGGGGACCGCGCTGTGCGCGGCCAGTCCGGCGAGCAGCACATCGTCGCTGAGGTCCTGCGGCTTGGGAGCGGAGACGATCGTCCGCGGTGCGTCGCAGCCGGAGATGATCACGAGTGCCGGCCCGTGTCCCCGGGTCTCGAGGTTTCTCGCGACCTCGAAGGCCAGCAAGCCGCCGAAGCTGTGGCCGAACAACGTGTTCTGGGCGCCGAGGAACGGCTCGATCGCCCCGACGAGTTCGTCGAGCAGGGCGGAGAAGTCGTTCTGGGCCGGCTCCGCGAAGCGGCTCTCCCGGCCGGCGAGGCGGGCCGCGACGACGTCGGCGTCAGGGATCCGCCCGGCCCAGTCCCGGAAGTGGCTTTCGCCTCCCCCGGCGAAGGGGAAGCAGATGAGGCGGCGCTGGTGCCTGAGTGGGCGGCGGAACGTGGTGAACATGGAGAAGCCTTCTGCCGGTGGGAGTACGGCGGTTCGGCACCCCGTTCGGCCGAACGGCGTCGGCCGAACGGGGTGCCGAACCGCTACAGGGACGACGGCATCGGTGTGCCGGTCCTCGTCACGCCCCCACCTGAGTGAACTGATATGCCTCGCGCAGCTTGGCCAGTGCGCCGGCGCTGATCTCGGCCGGCTTGCCCCGGCCGATGTTCTCGGCCACCGCGTCGTTGAAGGCCCCGACCGCGCCCTTGACCTGATCCAGGGTCATCCCCCGGCGCATCAGATAGAACACGCTCCACAGCTCGAAGCCCGTCTGCGGCAGCCAGTGCGGCTCGCGGACCGTCGCGAAGAGATCGTCCACGATCCCGATCGCGGTCTTCGCGTCCATCGTGTTGTGCGACCAGGTGAACATGGACCCCTGAATGCCCAGTTCATCACGCTTCTCCCAGACCGGCGTGATCGGGTCGGCGTACCAGAGTTGCGCGCGGAAGAAGTCCGGCCGTGCTTCCTCCAGCAGGCTTCGTGTCTCGGCGACGGTCTCCTCGGTCTCGCCGGGGAAGCCCACGATCAGATTCGCGTGGGTGACGATTCCGTTCTTCTTCAGGGCGGGAATGGCCGCGAGGTAGTCGGCCCGCCGCGCGGTCTTGTTCATCGCCTCCAGCATCTTGTCCGAGCCGGACTCGATGCCGAGGAAGACCCCCTCGCACCCGGCCTCCGCCATGAGGTCGATGACTTCCTGGTCTCCGTGATCGCTGCGGTAGAAGCAGTTCCAGCGGAATCCGTACTGCTTGTCGATCATCATGCGCAGGAGCTTCTTGAAGCGGCCCTTGGGGACGTTGAACGTGTCGTCGAGGAAGGTCAGGTTCGTCACCGAACCGGACTCCTTGATCCGATCCAGGTCGGCCTCTACCTGCTTGGGCGAGAGATACACGTACTTGCCGGCGCGCGCGGGGAAGCCGCAGAACGCGCACGAGTACGGACACGACTTCGCGGTGCGCAACGAGACGAAGTTGCCGAGCGAGGAGGAGAACGCGCCGTAGTCGACCGGGTTCTCGTCGAGGGGGTTCGACTCGAGTTCGGTGGCGTTGAAGACGAATTCGTCGCCGTCGCGGTAGATCACGTTCGGCACGCGCCGCGGCTGCCGGCCCTCACGCAGCTCCGACAGCACCCGGGCCAGGGTCAGCTCGCCCTCGTTGCTGTCCACGTAGATGTCCGCACCGATCATGGAGAAGAGCGCGTTGAGGTCCTTCTTCTCCAGTTGCTTTCGGTAGTTCTGGACGAACGGGCCGCCGACCACGATGGTCGTCTCCGGCGAGTGCTCGCGGACGGTCTTCACCACTTCCATCACCGGACCGGCCGTGACGTAGAGCGTCGTCGTCACCGCCACCGTGAGGGGCTTGTCCTCCAGTTTCCGCCGAAGCACCTCCTTCTCCTGCTGGAACAGGTTGACGTAGTCGAACGAAAATCCGTGCCGGTTCAGGAAGGAGCCGAGATAGGCGATGGTCGGCCACAGCATCTCGAAGTTGTGGTATCGCCTCCTGTCACCGTTGGCGTCGGGGACGTTCAGGCGGTTGAAAATGTCCAGCGCCCGCATCGGTGTTCCGTCCCATTGGACGTAGCTCAGGGCGAGGTCGCGAAAGGCTCCCGACTCGACGCCCATGCGCTCCACCATTTGGACATCGCTCGGGAAGTGCCCGTCGTTGTGCCCGACTATCAGGCAGTCCACCATGATCGTCTCCTTTATTCCGCTGGCTTCTCGTCCCGAGTTGGTGCCTTTGCGCGACTCCACGCGATACCGCTGTCGAGAACATCGAGGACGGCCCGGTACCGCTCCCGTAGCTGCTCCGGTGACTCGGCGTCGATCCACACATCGCAGATGCGTCCCAGCGACCCGCTCCGCCAGTCGACGGGCCGGCCGCTCCTGGCGAAGAAGTCCACCCCGAACACACCGGGAAGCGCGCGGAGACGAGCTGCCGAGGGGGTCGCCTCCACCGCCGTGGCTTCCATGGGCGCCTGCACGTAGACGAGCATCGCCACCCGGCTCGGCTTGCCGAAGTCGCGCGGCAGCGGAACCCCCAGTGCGATGTCCACGGCGAGGCGTACCGGGTCCAGACCCAGGGCACGCGGGATCAGGCGCGACATGGTGCCGCCCAGCCGCCCGTTCACCTCGATGATCTGCGGCCCGTCGGGGGACATCTTGATCTCGGTGTGCACCAGACCGGTCGTGATCCCCGTGGCGGTGATGGCACGCTCGGCCAGGTCGGTGATCGACGCCGCCGTCTTCTCCTCCGGGGGCATCGGGAAGACCAGGCCGCCTTCCCTGAACGGCGCCACCAGCGGCAATCGCGCACTCACCCCGAGGTGCCTGATCACTCCCCCGGCCACGGCGGACTCGACGGAGACGTAGTCGGCGAGCCAGTCGGCGCCGTAGATGTCGGCGCCGCGGATGTACTCCTCG
Organism: Streptomyces sp. DSM 40750; assembly: GCF_024612035.1. GTDB lineage: Bacteria > Actinomycetota > Actinomycetes > Streptomycetales > Streptomycetaceae > Streptomyces. Next base: position 9,166,381 of record NZ_CP102513.1, on the reverse strand, counting down.
AAGACATAGGTCCGGCCGGGCGGAATCTCGCGGAGCCGGGCCGGCAGGTCGCTCTCCGATGCGACGAACACCGTGTTCCGGCTCGCCACGCCTTCCTCCGGCTTGATGATCGCGGGGTAGCGGGCCCCGGCCGGCAAGGACACCGATTCCGCGTCATCGAGACGGAAGGCGAAGGTACGGACACGGCCCACGCCGGCGGTGTTCAGACGCTCCCGCTGCCTCAGCTTGCTCGTGAGCAGCTCGCAGGTCGCCTGGCTGTTGTACGGAAGGCCGAAGGCTTCGGCGACGGCCGCCGCGATCCGCATCGTCGGTTCGGCGAACGTCACCACTCCACGGGGCTTCAGCGGCGCGAGCTCCTCCACCACGCGCGAGGCGTTCCCGCCATGCGACACCACGGGAGCCAGTTCTTCCAGCATCGGCACGAGGGGAGTCGCCTGCGCGTCTTGTTCATGGACGAGGAACACGAAGTCCGTCCGCCCGTCGCAGGCCTCCGCGATCTGGAGGGGGCTCGCGGGACCGACGGTATAGGGAACTACGAGCATCGCTCACCTTCCGTGCCGGTCTTCGTGTCCGTCGGCTCCCCGTGCCACGACGACCAGAGCCGCGCGTAGTAGCCGGCGTTCGCGATCAGCTCCGTGTGCGAGCCGAGCTCCACGACGCGGCCGTCTTCGATGACCGCAATGCGGTCGGCGTCGTACGCGGTGTGCAGGCGGTGCGCGATGGTGATCACGGTCCGGCCCTCCAATAGGGCGTTCAGCGACCGCTCCAGGTCACGGGCCGAGGTCGGGTCCAGCAGCGAGGTCGCCTCGTCCAGGACGAGGACCTTCGGGTCGGCGACGATCAGCCGGGCGATGGCCAGTTGCTGGGACTGAGCCGGGCTCAGGCTGGTGCCGCCGGACCCGATGGTGGTGTCCAGTCCGTCCGGCAGTGCCTGCACCCACTCCTCCGCCTCCACCGCCTCCACCGCCGACCAGATCACCTCGTCGGCGGCGGAGTCACCCTCCCTGACCGCCAGGGCCAGGTTCTCGCGGAGTGTGCCGCCCAGAACGTACTGTTCGTGGCTGACCAGAGCCACCTCCCTGCGCAACTGCTCCAGCGGAAGCTCGATGAGGGGGGCACCGCCCAGCCGGACGGAGCCCGAACTGGGGCCGTGGATCCCGGCCATCAGGCGGCCCAAGGTGGATTTGCCGGCACCGGACGGTCCCACAATCGCCAGCCGTTCGCCCTTGCCGACCGTGATGTTTATGCCGTGCAGAACCTCCGGGCCGTCGCCGTCGCCGTAGCCGAAGGTGACCTTCTCGAGGATGAGGCCCTGCCCGCTGTCCACCGTGTGCTCGCGGACCTGTCGGTCCGGCGGGACCTCCGTCACTCCCAGCAGCCGCTGCAGCGAGGTCGTGGCGGTCTGCATCTCGGTGAGCCAGTCCCGCGCCTGTGAGATGGGCTCCGACATCTGCTGCGTGTACAGCACGACGGCGGTGACGGCGCTGAGGCTGGCCCAGCCCTCGCTGTAGAAGTAGCCGCCCAGCAGCAGGGCCGCGATCATCGGCAGCCGGTATCCGATCTCCGCGGTCGGCAGGAAGACCGTCCGCAGCCGCAGCGTGCCGATGTCGGCGGCGTAGGTGGCCGCGACCGAGGCGTCGCCGGCCTCGACGCGCCGCTTCGCCAGTCCCAGGGCCTCGATCGTCGCCGCGCCGTCCGTCGAGGCGGCCAGTTCCTCGGTCATGCCGGCCGCCGCCGTCTTGTACGCGCGGTAGGCCTCCGTCGACCGGCTCAGGTACCACCGGGTGACCAGTGCGACCGGCGGCACCGCGACCAGGATCACCACCGTCAGCGCGGGAGAGACCGCGAGCATGCCGACGATGCTCAGCAGGAACGTGAAGCCGGCGGTCAGGATCGCCGGCAGCGCGTACTGAGCGGTCCGTTGCATCTCGTCGACGCCGCGCGAGGCCCGGGAGATCAGATCGCCGGACCCGGCGTTCTCCGCCGTGGACAGCGGCAACGCGAGCACTCGTTCGATGAACTTCTCTCGCATCTCGGCCAGGACGGCCTGGCTGAGCCTGCCGCCCAGCACCGTCGCGCCGCGAATGAGCCATGCCTGCACCAGGACGAAGAACAGCAGCACGATGACGACCCTGGTCACGTGCCCGGCGGTCGTCCCGCCGGCCACGTCCTGCACCAACTCGCCGAGCAGCCGAGGGCCGACCAGCCCGGCCGCGGCCGCGGCCGCGTTCAGTCCCAGCGCGCCTGCCAGCAGCTTCGGGTGGCGGCGCATCGTCTGCCACCCGTACCTGCGGGCGGCTGCGGGATCGGAGACGGGAAGAATCTTGGGGGGCACGGGGATCACGCCTCTCCGCGGTTCACGACGGCCGCATAAGCAGGGGAGTCGGCGAGAAGCTCGCGGTGACTGCCGACGGCCGTGACCGCACCGTCCTCCACCATGCAGACCGAGTCGGCCTGGGCCAGCATCAGGGCACTGGAGGTGAAGATCACCGTGGAGCGGCCCGCGCGATGCTGTATGAGCCGCTCTCCGATGCGTGCCTCGGTCAGCGCGTCCACGGCGCTCGTCGGGTCGATCAGGATCAGGTTCTCGGGTTCGGCGGCCAGGGCCCTGGCCAGCCTGAGCCGCTGCTGCTGGCCGGTGGAGAGGTTCTTCGCCCCGTGCTGGAGCACCGTGTCCAGGCCGCCGTCCAGGCCCCTGATGATGTCCTCGGCGCCGGCCGCGTAGAGGGACCGCTCCAGCTCTGCCCGGTCGATCTCGCGTCCCGGAGCAGTGAGTTCGCCGCTGAGCGGGCCGCCGAACAGCGCGTCCTCGTTCCGTACGAGCACGACGCGCTGCCGGAGCCAGGGCAGCGGAAGCTCCGCCAGCGGCACTCCGCCGAGTGTCGGGCTTCCGGAGTCGGCGAAACGCGCCAGTCGCAATGCGAGCCGGCCGGGTTCGGCAGGGTCCGAGCAGACCACGCCGAGCACACCCGTGCGCGGAACGGACAGCTTGGACTCGCCGTCGGCGAGCTCGGCCGTGGCCGCCATGGCCGCGGGTGGCACGACGGACGACAGGTCGCCGTCGCCGTCGGACCGCTGTGTCGCCACGCCGAACTCGGGCTCGAGGCGCAGGAAGTTCGCCACTCGCCCGGACGCGACATACGCGTTCGTCGTCGCGCTCGCCGCCGCCGCGATGATCGACATCGGCAGGGTGAGGAAGGTGGCGTAGCCGTAGAAAGCGATCATGTCGCCCACGGAGATCTCCTGCTTGATAGCCAGGGTGGCCGCGAGCCACGTCACTCCGACGGCGAAAACACCGGGTGCGAGGACTTGCATGGCGTCGAACAGCGACTGGACTCGGGCCACCTGGACCCCCGCCTCGCGCAGACTCTGCGACTTTCTCTTGTAGCGCTGCTCGAAGGCCTTCTCTCCGCCGATGCCGCGCAGCACCCTCAAGCCTGCCGCGATGTCGACGGCGATGGAGGTGAGCTGCGACTGCAGAGAGCGGAAGCTGGATTGCCGCTGTTGCAGGATCTTCGTCAGGAAGGCGGTGACGGCCATCAGGACCGGCGTGCCGATGAGGACGGTCAGGCCGAGCGGGATGGACGCGCTGAACATGAGCACGCCCACCACGATGATGGCGCCGGCCGCGCCCATGGTGACCGGAAGGTGCTGGAAGACTCCACCGATCGAACCGATGTCAGCGCTGCCGATGGTCACGACCTCGCCATTGCGGACCACCTTCGGCAGGGTCGCCCCGAGTTTCGTCACGTGCCGGGTGACCACCTGGACCGTGCGGAACTCGGAGGCGTAGAGGTTGGCCATCGCACTGCGGTGCCGCCCGATGCCCGCGGCCACGGTCAGTACGGTGAGAAGCAACGCCAGAAGGCTCCAGCGAACCAGTTCGTCGCTGTCCTTGCTCGCGATGCCCTCACCGATGGCCCGGCCGAGCACCGCGGGCATCAGGGCGAGCGAGACCAGCCAGAGCACGCCCCAGACGGTGCCCAGTGCCACCGGCTGCCATTGCCGTCTGGCGAGCCACAGCAGATAGCGGGCCGCCGAGCGGTTGTCCGGTACGCCGGGGTCGGGGACAGGGAATTTTTTCACGTCACAGTTCTTTCCGCAGGGTGCCTCGTGCCCGGACGGGCTCGTCCGGTCGCATCAGGCCCCAGATGAGCCAATTGCCGAATTCGTCGAGAAGGTGCCGCACCGTCGTCTCGGACAGCACCGCGGTGTCGTATTCCCAGTAGGTGTGCAGCCGCTCGCCCACGAGCTTGACGTCGACGATCAGGTCGAGTTTCGCCTCTTGACGGGGCATCAGAACGCGCTGGGCCGGGATGCCCGCGAAGTCGATGGTGGTGCCGCCCTCGTTGTGGAGTGTCAGCATGACCTCGTAGAGAGTCCTGCTGTTGTCGGCCCGCTCGGCCGCACGGGCGTTCATCACCTCTTCGACGCAGAAGTCCGTTCGCCCGAGAGCGTCCGCGAACCTCGCGTGGCTGGCCTGAACGATCTCGCTGAACGAGTCGTCGCCGTCTCCGACGTCCGTCCGGAGGGGGAGCGTCTCCATGAACAGCCCGATGGTGTCCTGGTAGGTCGCATCGTCCCTGTTGGTGACCGGCACACCGATGATCGTTTCCTTCTGGGAACTCACCGTGGACAGGGCGAGCGCCAACGCACTGTGTACGGCGTTGAACCTGGTGACTCCCAGCCGCCGGCACTCACCGTCCAGGCGGTCGAGGGTCTCCCCCTCGATGACCAGTTGAAGTACTCCGGCGGGCTCGCCGGCGGTGGTCCGACGGTCTGTCCTCGGCAGGTTGTGTGTCGTCGGAGCGCCCTTCAGCGTTTCGATCCACCATTGCGTGTTGACCGTGTCACTGTCACCGGCCGGCCCGGCGGCGTACTGCTGGAAGGGCACCGGGCGGCCTGATGAAGGCGTCTTGCCTGCCGCGACCTCCGCGTACAGGCGCGTCAGGTCCTCGAGGAGGATCTTCTCCGACCAGTCGTCGAAGATGATGTGGTGCACGATGATCTGCAGATCGGCGGAGCCGTCCTGCCGGTCGTGGATGAACGCCTTGCACAGTGGATCGTTGAAGAGGTTCACCGCGCTGCCGCGCCGCGCCAGGATCCGTTCCATCGACTCCTCGCCGTCGCCGCACGCGACGACCACGACGCAGTCCTGGCCGGGCGTGGCCTCGCCGGGCGTGAGGACCGGAAGTCCGGATCGTTGCGACACCCGGGACGTGAGGATGGGATGCCGGTCCAGGAGCGCGATCAGCGCAGTCCTGAGGTGATCGACATCGACGCCCTCGTCGATGTGGAAGCACAGTGAGATCGCGTGGTCCGTCCCGGATCCCAGTTTCTCCATGAAGTAGAACCGGCGCTGCGCGGCCGTCAGTTGGACCTCGCCGTGGTCGCTCGGCGCGGCCGCCGGAGGAGCGTCGTGTGTGGCGGTGGTTACCGGGTCGGAGGTGAGGAGCGCGCACTGTTCGCTGAGCGTCGCGTGGCGGTAGAGCACGTCGAGCGTCACGTCGGTGTCGAACTCCTCGTTCATCCGCATCAGGAGCAACGTCACCAGCAGCGAGTTCCCGCCCAGCGAGAAGAACGAGGAGTCCGTCGGCAGTTCGCCGGAGACGCCCAGGACCTTCCGCCAGATCGCGGTCAGTCTGCTCAGGGTCTCGTCGGGCTGTTCCGCGCCGTCGTCCTGCGGGGCAGGTGCCTGTCGGGGAGCGGTGAGTCGGGGCAGGTCGACCTTTCCGTGAGCCGTCAGCGGCAGTTCCGCGAGCAGCGTGATGGTGTCCGGCACCATGTATCGGGGCAGGAGCTGCCGGACGGCGTTGCGCAGCTCGGTCTCGTTCTCCCACGTCCGTGGCGCCGACGCCGCCGGCACGACATAGGCGGAGAGCCGTTGGCCGTCCTCGGAGATCGCGCAGGCGCAGTCGACGATTCCGTCGATGCCGCCGATCACCGCCTCGATCTCGGCCAGGCTGACCCGGAACCCCCGGATCTTGATGTTGCCGTCGCTGCGGCCGTGGTAGCGGAACGCCTCTCCGATGAGTGACGCCTGGTCCCCGGTGTGGTAGCCGACGGCGCCGGCCATCGAGAGCACGGGCCGGAAGGCGGCCGCCGTCTGGTCGCCGTCCAGGTAGCCACGGGCCAGCGCCGCGCCCATGATGACGATCTCGCCGCGCTGGTAGGGGACGCAGACCATGTCCCGGTGCATCACGGCTATCGTCGTGTTGCAGATCGGGGTCCCGATCGGTACGGAGCCGGTGCGGGTGTCCAGATCGGTGATCTCGTGGACGACGCATCCGACGGTGGCTTCGGTCGGACCGTACTCGTTGAAGAACCGGCTCTTCGCGAAGGCCCGGTACCAGGGCGCCACGACGGCGGCCTTGAGGTCTTCGCCGCCGATGACGAAGACGTGCCGGGCGTCCGACGGCTGCTGCGTGACCCCCAGGTTCGACAGGGCCACCAGGTGTGAGGGAGTCAGCTTCAGCAGGAGCCGGTCGCCTTGGTGGCCCGTGAGCAGTCGCCGCAACCCGCTGATCTCCTCGTCCTCTTCGACCACCTGCACGGTCAGGCCCGCGGTGAGTGCGAACAGGGTGGTGGTGACGGTCGCGTCGAACGACTGCGGGCTGGACAGGACCGCGACCTGCGGATCGCGGTCGAGGTAGGTGGCGGCGCAGTGGGCCAGATAGTTCACGACAGATCCGTGGGTCACCGCGACGCCCTTGGGCTTTCCGGTGGAACCGGAGGTGAAGATGACGTAGCACAGATCCGAGTGCTGAAGCTCTGCCCGTGCTGTGGCAGCAGGGGTGCCGGTCGGCGGGATGTCGCGTCGCCGTATCACGGTGACGGCTTGTGGATGCGCCTGCGCGTCGTCGTCCTCGAGGACGACGAAGGCGATGCGGTGCTCACGCAGGAGAGCCGACTGGTTCTTCCGCAGATACTCCGAGTCCATCGGGACGTATGCGGCCCCCGCCTTGTTCACCGCGAGCATCGTCACCAGGAACTCGGCGGACCGCTTCAGGCACACCGCCACCAGGTCGCCCTTGCGTACGCCCTTGTCGCGCAGCAGGGCGGCCATCGCATCGGACCGCGCGTCCAGGGTGTGGTAGTCGACGGCGTCCCCGAAGGTGCCGCGGACCGCGTGCCGTTGCGGAGCGGCGGCGGCGGAGCGGGCGAAGGCATCGAGATAGCTGTGGTCCGTCAGGGGTACTGCCGGGCCGTTCATCAAGGCCAAGGAAGGCTCGCCGCCGGCACGTCCGCCGAGATCGAGCCGGCCGAGCGGCACGGCCGGGTTGTCGACCGCGGTCTCGACGAAGGATCCGAAGAGCTCCGCCATCGCCTCCATGCGCTGCGCCGAGAACAGGCTCTTCTTGTACTCCCAGTAGATCGTGAGACGGTCGTCGATCACCTTGGAGTTGAACAGGAGATCGAACTTGGACTCGACCGGCGCCGCTTTGATCGGACGTGCCTGGCAGTCGTGGAAGGGGAACACACTGCGCCCTTCCGGGTGGAGCGCCAGCACGATCTGGAGAATCGGGTTCATGCCCGAGACCCGCTCCGGGTTGACATGCTCGACGAGTCGGTCGAAGGGCACGTGCCGGTGCGCGAACGCCTCCCGGTAGTACTCCCACTCCGCCACGATCAGTGAGTCCAGCGTCTGCGCCCAGTCGATCCTGTGCCGGAAGGGAACCGTGTTGACGTACATTCCCGTCGCCACGTTGTCGGCCTCCGTCTCCCGGCAGTCGTAGGGGGCGCCGACGACGAGGTCGTCCTCCCCGGACAGGAAGGAGAAGAAGAGTCCGACGACGGCGTTGAGCACGACGAACATCGTCGTGCGGTGCCGCCGTGCGAGGCCGGCGAGTGAGTCCGTGGCCTCGACGGACAGGGCCGAGCGCAGGGATTCGCCGTCGTGAGCGGACTGGGTCGCGCGGTCGCCGTCCAGCGGCAGGTTGTGCCTCATCGGCGCGCCGTCCAGCTGCCTCGCCCAGAAGTCCAGGCTCTCGGGGCCCGACCAATCGGTCCGGGAGAGGTACCTGAAGAAGGCGGCGCCGTCGTCGCGCCAGCGCGGCTCGCGGCCTTGCAGGGACGCCGCGTAGCACTCCTGGAGGTCCTCGATGAGGATTTCCTCGGCGGCGCCGTCGGTGATGATGTGATGGATGCACAGCATCAGGTAGTGGGTGTCGGGCGACGCGGCGACGAGGGCAGCCTCGACGAGCGGGCCGGTCGCGAGGTCGAAGGGCCGGTTGATCCGCTCGATGAGAAGCCGCTCGGCGCGCTCGGGGCTCAGGCCGGGAATCTCCATGTACGACAGCGTGAGGTCGGAGGCGTCGCGCAGCCGGATGAAGACGGTGTCGCCTTCCTCCTCGAAATAGCTCCTGAGCACTTGGTGGTGGGCTACCACCTGCTGGAACGCCGTCCGCAGCGCGCTGACGGACAGGGGACCGGTCAGTTCGAGCAGCAAGGTCGTGTTGTAGAGGGTCGAGGGTCCCGATGACTTCGCGATCGTCCAGAAGCGTTGTTGCAGCGGCGAGATCGCCATCTTCTCCTGGCTGGGGAGGCCGCCCGGCGCGACGCTCGGGTCGGCCTGGTCGCGGCCGGCCGCCACGAGCTCGGCGAAGTCCCGCAGCCTCGGCCGGTCGAAGACGGACTTCGCGCGCAGCTCCAGGCCGAAGGCCCGGTTGACGGCGTGTACGTACCGGGCGGCCAGCAGGGAGTGCCCGCCGACGGCGAAGAAGTCGCTCTCCCGGTTGATCCGCTCGCTGTTCGCCAGCAGGTCCCGGAGGATCTGCGCCAACGCGGATTCGGTCTCTCCCACGAGTTCCCCGAGGCCGCCGGCGGCCTCCTGGCGGGTTGCCAGCAGGCGCAGCGCGTGGCGATCGAGCTTTCCAGTCTTGCCCAGGGGAAACGCCGGCACCAGGACGAGCTGGTCCGGGCGCATGTGCGGGGGAAGCAAGGTCGCGACTTCCTCGGCGACCCGGCTCATCAGGGCCCCGGCCGGCTGACCCGCTGTCGGCGTGGTGCTCAGTGGCCCGGTCCGGCCGCCGTTCGACGGGGCCGCGAGGCCCGCGCTGTCGGCGTACCACGCGCGATCGGACCGGAAGACGACGACGTCGAGGCGGCTGACGTAGCCGTTGTCGTCTCGGGCGTAGTGGGCGCTGGTGCGCAGCCCATGGGCGTCCGCCGCCCTGTGCAGCTGTGTCAGTACCTCGAGCGGGGGTTGCGGCTCGGCCGGATGGGCGGCCCGTGGGCCGGCTGTCACGCTCGACTTGGCGGTCCGCAGTGTGTCGCAGTGGTCGGCGGTTCGGGGATTGCGGACCCCTCGGACGATGGCGGTGCCGATCTCGCCGGTGGCGAGTGAGCGCCAGAGGTCGTCGGTCTCGGCGAGGTCTGCGTCCCGGACTTCGACCGGGCCCGCCGAGCCCACGTGATGCAGCCCGTTCGGATCCTTGCTCAGAATGACGTCATAGCGGAAGTCGAACAGCTCGTTCGCGACAGCGCCGGCGCGCGGCAGGACGCTGACGCCGGCCAGGTTCGCGCGCTGTGCGGCGAATTCGGTCCAGTAGGCGTCGGAGATGAGAAGCTCGGTCACCTGCTCGGACTGCGCGTTCGCCAGCTGAAGCCGTTCCAGGTCCGGCCGTGCCTCGCCGTCCGGTGCCTGGGCGTCCACCAGGGACAGGCTGAATTCGTCCAGCAGGTCGTGATTGCGGACGTCTCCGACAAAGACGTTGCGGACGCACTCGATGGCCAGGACCTTGTCCAGTACCTCTTCCAGGTAGTCCAGGCCGGGGAAGTACTGGACCACCGAGTTGATGATCACGGTGTCGACGGCTGCCTCGCGGACACGCTCGGCATACCGGTCGATGTCGATCGCGTCGCAGGTGAAGAACGACAGCGGGCCCGTGCTGATCTTCCTGGCGTTCCGTTCGTTCATGGCGATGATCTGCGACGAGAAGTCACAGGCCAGGTAGGCGTCCACGCGGCGGCTGAGCGGATAGGCGATGATGCCGAGGCCGCAGCCGATCTCCAGTACGCTCTTCGGCTGGACGGCGGAGATCCGTTCGAGTGTGCTCGAGAGCCAGGAGCGCATCTCCGCTTCCGGGATCGGTTCACCGGTGTAGGAGCTGATCCAGCCCGACGCGTTGAACTCGATGTCCCCGGTGACCCGTTCGGCGTACGCGAAGTCGTAGACCTCCCGCCACTGTTCGACCACCGCTTCGGCGTCGATCCGTGTCTGCGCGCCCTCGTGTCCGGCACCGTCGGCCGAGTCGTCCTTCCCGATGAACGCAACCACCCGCGCGCTGCCGTGCGCGTCCTCGTCGATCAGGACCTCGGCCCGCCCCACGCCGGCTGTCGACTCCAGCGCGGCCCTGATCTCCCCGAGCTCGACGCGGTACCCGCGGATCTTCACCTGATCGTCCTGCCGGCCGAGGAACACCAGCTGGCCGTCGTTGCGCCGGCGGACCCGGTCTCCCGTCCGGTAGCCGCGTCCGGCGTCCGTGTCGAAGAACGCCGCGGGCCTGTCCCGGGGTTCGCCGAGATATCCCGCGGCGACCTGTGCGCCCCGGATCACCAGTTCGCCGGCTGCCCCGAAGGGCACCGGGGCGCCGTCCGCCGCCTCGATCGTGAACTCGACGCCGGGCAACGGCCGCCCGATGGCGAGCGCTGCCGAAGCCGCCGGGTCGTTCACGTCCGCGACGAAGACGCCGATCGTGGTCTCGGACGGCCCGTAGTGGTTGTGGACGGCGACCGACGCCGGAATGTCGCGCAGCGCGCGGATGACCGCCGGCGGTGCCGCCTCTCCCCCGAGCACGAGGGTCTTCCTCGGCAGCAGATCGGTGATCGGATGCGTTTCGAGCAGGGCGGCCAGATGGCTGGGCGTGATCTTCAGGACGTCCGTGTCGTTCCGCCGCAGGAACGTGCTCATGGCGGCGCCGTCGAGGATGTCGTCGCGGGTGGCGACGTCCAGCCGCCCACCGGTGGCGAGAGCTCCGAACAGGACCGTGTTGCCGAAGTCGGTCGCCACGCTCGACTGCCAGCAGTACCGCGCCCCTGGCCGCAGGCGCAGCCTTCCGGTCACGCCTCCGAGGTAGGCGGCCAAGTTCCGGTAGGTGACCCGCACGCCCTTGGGCCGCCCGGTCGAACCCGACGTGAACATGTAGTAGAGGTCGTCGTCCGCGGACACCGGGCCCCGCGGGCCGCGGCTGTCCGACGTCAGGGTCCGGACGTCGACGATGTCCAGGTCCCCGGTCTCGTCGAGCGGGCCGTGCTCACCGGCCGTCAGCAGGCACCGGGGGTCGGCGGCCCCGAGGACCATCGCGCGCCGGGCCGCGCTGTCGTACGGGTCGAGGGCGACGTACGAGCCGCCGACGGACATGACGGCGACGATGGTCTGCACCAGCTCGACGGACCGCTCCATGTCGAGGGCGAACACGCCCCTCGGGCCGAACCTTTCGGTCAGCGCACCACCGATCTCTCCGGCTCGGCACATCAGTTCGCCGTAGGTCATCTGCCGGGTACCGTCGCTGACCGCCACCCGGTCGGGATCGGTGTCGGCGATCGCCGCGATCCGCTCGAGGACGTCGATGTCCTCGAGCGGGTCGAGGGCGTCGGTGTCGGCCGTGTCCTGCGGCGTCCATCGGGCCAGTGCGGTCCTCAGGTCCGCGACGGGTACTTCGACGCTTTCGGAGGCGATCTCCACGATCTGCGTGAACCATCCGGCCCACCGCTCGATGGTCGCCTTGTCGAAGAGGTTTTCGTCGTAGACCCACCGCAGCTCCCGTCCACCGCTGCCGTCGTCCTGGACGAAGACCTCGAGGTCATAGCGGCTGCGGTCCTGGACGTCCGGCAGCACGTCGATCCGCGTGCCGTCCAGGGCCGGACCGCCGGCGCCGAAGTTCTGTAGGGCCAGGACGATCTGGAAGATGGGCGACGTGTCGTTGCGTCCGTCGGTCACGGCCGCCACGACGCGCTCGAACGGCACTTGCTGGAAGGCGTAGCCGAACTCGATCTCGGCCCCTTTGGCGGCCAGCACGTCGGCGAACGTGTCGTCCTCGTGGACCGCCCCGCGCACCGAGATCATGTTGACGAAGAAGCCGACGGTCTCCTGGATGTCGGGCAGCTCCCGGTTGGCGATAGGGCTGCCGATGACCGTCTCCTGCCGGCCGCTGACGATCGCCACCAGAATCGCGAGGACGGAGTGCAGCCCGGCGAACTCGTTCGCCCCGGCCGCGACGCACCGCTTGGTGAACGCGTCGTAAACGTCGCCGCCGATCCGCTGCGCGTGGATGCCGGCGACCTGGCCTCGCGTATCCGGGGCCCCGCCGTCGACCGGCATGCCATGGACCAGTGGCGCGCCGTCCAGGCGATCCCTCCAGCGGTCCACGAGGGTGCCGAGGATGTCGCCGGTGATCGTGCGACGCTGCCAACGCGCGTACTCCGCGTACGCGGATCCGGAGCTCTCGTGCCCGGCGTCGGGCGCATCGTAGAAGCGGCTCAGCTGCTGCCAGATGAGCGGCATGGACCAGCCGTCACAGGCGATGTGATGGAAATTCAGGATCACGTAGCACACGTCACCGGGCGCGATGATCAGCCGGCACCGCACCGGGATCTCAGCGCTCAGATCGAACTGGCGGCCCGACTCGGCAAGCTGTGCCGCCAGGGCCTTCTCCAGGGCCTCCTCGGGCGTTTCCGCGTCCTCTCGGACGATGTGCAGGTCTGTGTCGAGTACGACCTGGCTGATCGCATCACCCGTCATCCGGTACACCGTGCGCAGGACTTCGTTCTCCCTGACCACGCGACGCAACGCGCCGCAGAGCCGGTCGAGGTCCACTTCGCCCCGGATGCAGAAGGTCTCGATCGAGTTGTACTCCTCGGAGCGCTCCGCGATCTCGTTGAGCACCCAGAGACGCTCCTGCTGGTAGCTCAGCGGTACCGGGCCGCCGGCGTCGTCGGCGCCCCGCGTCCGCTCTGCCTGGGACAGCAGGTGAGCGATGATCTCCGCCTTGTGCTGCTGGACGAACTCGGCTTCGTGCGACGCGAGTTCACTGGTACCGGCAGACTTGAGCGCGCCTTGCTCCAGGTAGAAGCGCACGCGACGGCGACCCAGGTCCTGCAAGAAGGACAGCAGGTCTCCGTCTGCCGCTACTTCCCCCTGAGAAACCACTGCGATCTCCTATCTTTCTGGTCATGCGGCGACTCGACCGCGGTAGCAGCGGCCGCCGCATCCGTGGCGACGGGCATCGAGGCTCGCGCAAGGGAAGCGTTGCGAAGACTTGTGCGTCTGTGGAGGGAGCCGATGACTGTCGAAGGCCGCTGCGAGCGCATCGGTCGACGGGGTCCGTGACGGCCTGGAACGCCGGTGGCGAGAACGCAATCGACCGGCTCCATGGGACTGGGCAGCGGTCAGATCGCGGTGGGGGTGTCCCGGGTCGGGGGCAGCGTGCTCGCCGCCCCGGCTTCGTGCAGCAGGGGCCGGCTGCGGTAGAGGAACCCGACGATGGCGGGGACCGGGCTCACGACACGGGGCTGCCCCTCGAGCCGGTTCCGGTGGCGTGAGGAGACCGCGGGCATCTGGGACCAGTGCGAACCGGGGTTGAGGTGGTGTTCCTGATGGTATCCGTCGTTGAAGGTGAGGAGGTTGTAGACGCGGTTGTAGTGGCTCACCGAGTCCGCCGCTCGATCCTCCGGGTTCGCGCCGTAGTGCCGGTAGTAGTTCTGCACGTTGACCAGCGTCAGCGCGGCGAAGTACGCCGGCAGATAGCACATGACCGTCCACTGCCAGGACAGCGTCGCGAACAGGACCAGCGACAGGCAGTGGGCGGCGCGGTCGGCCTGTATCTGCCGCAGCTCTCGCGTTCTTCTCCGCTCCCGGCGTGAGGCCAGGGACAGGAGTTGCACCTCGCCTCGGCCGACGCTCCACAGGCGCCTCGTGGAAGCCACGTCGTTGGCACGGCCGACGACCGAGTCCACCGCACCGCCGAGGGCGTAGGCCATCAGCGGCTGGTGCTGCCCGTTCTTCCCCTTGCGGTACGTGGACGACGTGTCCCGGGTGGTGCCGTCGGGGCCCTGGCGGTCGTTGTTGAAGCGGTGATGGTTGCGGACGTGGGTCAGCTGGTACGCCTGTACGGACTGACCGATGTTGACGGAATTGACAAGAGACATCACAACGTTGAGACGATTGCTGACGAACCACGGCACATGGGTGAACAGGTGCGAGATGACGATGATGTTGTAGGTCATCATCGCGGTGAGCAAGGCCCCTCCGGCGACCCTGGCCGGCAGCGAGTTCGTGTTCCAGGTGATCGCCAGTGTCAGAGTCACGCCGAACTGTCCCAGACTCAACGCCACGAGAATCGAGTCTTTGGGAGTGTTCTTCCAGATCTTCACTGATTCCCCCTCGTTGCGATATGCCTTACTCCAGCGCGCCGCCGTCGGATCACAACGGGGGGCGGGAGTTCGGATCGCTCCTAAACAGTTTCAATCTTCGGCACCCATGCGCATGCGTGACGCGTCGCCGAGGCGGGTCCCGACTCTAGACCGTAGTGATCGATACCTCAAGGAGATCTCTGTCAACTTGCCTGGCAGAGAGGCCCAGTTGGTTCGAAAGATGAGTGAACGGGGCAATAGCGGATCGGCTATTGACACCGACAACCTGACCTTGGTGAAGTACTGGACGTCGTGAGCCGGGCCGTGATCACGAGGACGGGTCGCAATGCGCGTCGAGAGCCCGGCACGGATGTGCCGAACGGCCGTTGTCCGTCTGGATGATCCGACCTGCCGAGGAAGGCAATCATGTTGGAGCCCGAGGACCTGTGCTTCGCCGTGCGCAATCATGAGGACCAGTACTCGCTCTGGCCTGCGAGCCGCGAGGTCCCGGCAGGCTGGGAAACCGTCGGCGGCCCGGCCCCGCGTTCCGTCTGTCTGGATCTGATCGCCCAGAAGTGGATCGACCTGCGGCCGGCGAGCCTGCGTGCGTTCATGGACACGGGCGCCTGAAAGAGCAGCGATTCGCCAATTCTCACCTACGCCTCAGCACACGGAGCATCGCCATGCGTGAATCAGAGGTCTCGGCCGAGCCGGAGTGCCCCGTCAGCTCTTACAACGAATGGGATCCGCTGGAGGAAGTAATCGTCGGCATCGTCGACGGGGCTCACTTCCCGCCGTGGCATGTCGCGGTCGGCGCCCCGCTGTCGCCTGAACAGCGCGCCGTGTTCCGGGAACGGGCCGGGCAGCCGTTCCCCGCCAACGAGGTCGCCGCGGCGCGCGACGAACTCGACCAGCTGGTCGACATCCTGGAAGGCCAAGGGGTCAAGGTCCGCCGGCCCGACGTGCGGGATCACAGCCAGCCCTACGGGGCGCCCGGCTGGTCGAGCACCGGCCTGTACGACGCGATGCCCCGGGATCTGCTGCTGGTCGTCGGACAGGACGTCATCGAGGCCCCGATGGCCTGGCGATCACGCTCGTACGCGGCATCGGCCTACCGGACTCTCCTCAAGGAGTACTTCCGGCAGGGCGCCCGCTGGAGCTCCCCACCCAAGCCCGAACTGCCCGACGAACTGTACGTCGCCGACTGGACCGACCAGCCGGAGGGGGAACCGTTCCGCTCGGTGATCACCGAGTTCGAGCCGACCTTCGACGCGGCCGACTTCATCCGGTGCGGCCGCGACATCTTCGCCCAGCGCAGCCACGTCACCAACGCGATGGGCATCGAGTGGGTCCGCCGGCACCTCGGCGACGACTACCGGGTCCACGAGCTGCAATTGGCCGACGACCACCCCATGCACATCGACGCGAGCCTGATGCCGCTGGCCGAGGGCAAGCTGCTGATCCACCCGGAGCGGGTGCCGGAGGTACCCGAGATCTTCAAGGACTGGGAAGTCCGGTCGGCGCCGATGCCGGTGATACCGCACGGGCATCCGCTGTACATGACCAGCAAGTGGATCAATATGAACGTGCTGATGATCGACGAGGAGACGATGATCGTCGAAGCACAGGACGAGCCGATGCGCCGCCTGGCCGAGAGCTGGGGGATGACCGCGATCCCGTGCCCGTTCCGCAACTTCAACAGCTTCGGCGGTTCCTTCCACTGCGCGACCACCGACATCCGGCGGCGCGGCAGCCTGCACTCCTACTTCTGATGTCTCAGCCCCGTACGTCGGATTCAGAGGTAGGAGCCTGATGCCCGGTCCTTGTATTCATCACACGTTCGAGGCCCAGGCCGCACGGACACCGGACGCCGTGGCGGCGGCCTGGGACGGCGGAACCTTCACGTACCGTGAACTGGACCAGCACGCCAATCAGTTCGCCCATCTGCTGGTCGCCGAAGGCATCGGGCCGGAGCACCTGGTCGGCGTCGTCATGGAGCCGTCGCCGCGGCTGCTGATCACGATGCTGGGTATCTGGAAGGCCGGCGGAGTGTACGTACCGGTCGATCCGTCGCTGCCTCGTGACGTCGCCGAGGCGATGCTCACCGAAGCCGGGACGGTCCTGGTCGTCCGGGACGCGCAGATCACCGTGGCTCCCCCGGGACTGCCCGTGATGGACGCGGACCGGCTCGACCTGTCCGGTCAGCCGGCGGCCGCTCCACAGCCCGCCCTCCACCCGGCCAATCTGGCCTACTGCGTGTTCACCTCGGGCTCCACCGGCAAGCCCAAGCGCGTCGCCGTCCAGCATGACAGCTTCGTCAACCACGCGAAGTCGCTCCGGGCCGAGTTGCGCCTGGAGGCGACGGACCGGGTCCTGCAGTCCACGGCGATCGCCTTCGACGCCGCGCTGGAGGAGATCTGGCCGGCCTGGGCCGCCGGGGGTGCAGTCGTCATGCCCGACAAGCGGCAGTTCACCAGCGTGGAGTTCACGGATCTGATCGAACGGCTCGCCGTGACGATGGTGAGCCTGCCCAGCGCCTACTGGCACCAGTGGGTCGACGACCTGACCGCCGGACTGGTACCCCTGCCCGCCTGCCTGCGCATCGTGTTCATCGGCGGCGACAAGATCCATGTGGACAAGCTCGCCGCCTGGTACCGGATCCCCGGAGCGGAGAAGATCGACTGGGTCTCCGACTACGGGCCGACGGAGACCTCGATCAGCGTGGCGCTCCACCGTCCGGACGGCGTCGACGTGTCCGACCCCGATCCCGACGCCTACGCGCTGGTTCCCATCGGGCGTGCGTTCGCAGGCGCCGCCCTCTACGTCCTCGACGACGGTCTCCGGCCGGTGCCGGACGACGAACCAGGCGATCTGTGGGTCGGCGGCCCGCCGGTGTCCCGCGGCTACCACGCCAACCCGATCGCCACCGCCGAACGCTACCTTCCCGACCCCCAGGGCCCGCCCGGTTCGCGCATGTACCGCACCGGCGACCGCGCCAGCCGCCGGCCGGACGGGACGCTGGTCTTCCTGGGCCGCTCGGACCGCCAGGTCAAGATCCGCGGGTACCGGGTCGAACCCGGCCAGGTGGAGAGCGCCGTACTGCGCTGCGCCGGGGTCAAGGACGCGGTCGTCATCGCGGTCGACGATCCGCCCTTCGGATCCCGGCTCGTCGCGTACGTCGAGGCCGAGCCCGGGGTGTCCCAGGCGGCGATCCGCGCCGACGCCGCCGACCGGTTGCACGAGGCCATGGTGCCCCAGACCTTCGTGCTCCTGGAGCGCATCCCGCGCTCGCCGCTCAACGGCAAGGTGGCCCGCTCCCGGCTGCCGGCGACCGCGCCGACGCGAGCCGGTCGCACCGGCCGCGCCGACGACGCGGGCGCGGCCGGGATGTCGACGCTCGAACGTGTCCTGGCCACCCTCGTCGGCGACGTGCTGGACGGCCCGCCCGCCGGCCGCGACGAGGACTTCTTCGCGGCCGGAGGCGACTCCCTTCGGGGGCTGCGACTGCTCAGCCGGGTCACCGAGGTGACGGGTGTGGCGCTGACGTTCGCCCAGCTGCGTGCGGCTGCGAACGTGGCGGGCATCGCAGCCGCGGTGAAGCGGGAACACGGTCGCACCGTCGCGGACGCCGCGGTCGTGCCCTCGTGCGGCCATGGCGACCGGCCCCCCGCCTCGCGCGGGCAGCGGGCCCTGTGGTTCGTGGACCAGGTACACCGCGGCTCGCCCACCTACGCGATTCCGGTCTGCTACCGGATCCGTGGTCCCCTCGACCTCGATCGCCTCGACGCCGCGCTGACCGCCATCGTCGCCCGGCACGAGGCGCTGCGCACGGTGCTGGAGTACCAGGACGGCGAGCTTCGGCAGCGGATTCAGCCCGCCGGCCCGGTCCACACCGCGCTGACCGTCGCCGCCGACGTCGACGAGGCGTTCCGCCTCGTCGAGATGGAGGCCGGGCGCCCGTTCGACCTCGCCACCGGCCCGCTCCTGCGGTCGGCGTGCTTCCGCGTCAGTGCCGAGGAGCACCTGTGGCTGGTCAACGTGCACCACGCGGTCTTCGACGCCTGGTCGCTCGCCGTGTTCTGGCGGGAGTTCGGTGCGCTCTACTCCGGTCGGCCCCTGCCGGAGTCGACCCTCCAGTACGCCGACTACTCCGCCTGGCAGGAGCGCTGGCTGCTCGGTCCGGAAGCGGACAGGCAGCGGGCGTACTGGCGGTCCGAGCTCGCCGGGGATCTGCCGGCCGCGGCACCGGGCTCGGCGTCAGCCGCCGGGAAGCTAGTCGGCACCGGGGGATTCGCCGTGGAGCTGCCACGCACTGCCGTGGATCCCGCCGCGCTGCAGCGCGTCGCCGGCATGTGCGGCACGACGGAATTCGCCGTTCTGCTCGCGGCCTTCTTCGCGACGCTGCGCCGGACCGGCGGGGTCGAGGAGACGGTGGTCGGCGTGCCGATGGCCTGCCGGAACCGGCCCGGGACGGAGGAGCTGATCGGTTATCTGGTCAACACGCTTCCGCTGCGGATGCGCTTCACCGAGGGCATGAGCTTCCGTGAGCTGATCGCCCGCACGAACGAGGCGCTGGCGGGGGCGCTGACCCACCAGGAGCTGCCGTTCTCCGAGCTGGTGGAAGGCATGAGGCGGTCCGGCGGCGCCGGGGAGAACCCGCTGTTCCAGGCGATCTTCGCCATGCAGTCCACCCCGCTGGACGGTTTCGGCGACATCGAAGGCCTCGACATCACCGAGCGGTTCGTCCACTCGCGGACCGCGAAGGTCGCGCTGACCTGGACCGTGCGGCAGGACGCCGCCGGGGTGGCGGGCGAGATCGAGTACGCCTCCGACCGGTTCGACCAAGCCTCCGCGCGACGTTGGCAGGACACCCTGCTGGCCCTGCTCGCTGCCGGACTGGCCGATCCGGGCGCGCCGGTCGACGGGCTGCCGGTGCCGGAGAGCGGACCGGCGGTCGACTCCGGATCCCAGGGCCGTGCGTCGACGGGTTGACCGTTCTGTGTCACCGAGACGCCCGCCGCGCTCGAAGCGCGGCGGGCGTCTCGTTCAGTCCTGCGGCATCGACGTCCGCACCAGCTCGGTCACGGCTGCCACGAGGTCGGACAGGACGGGGTGGCGGAGGATCACCTCGGCGTCGACGTCGGTGTCGTAGGCCTGCCGCAGTCCGAGCGCGATCTGCCGGGCGATGGGCGGTCGGCCGCCGATCGCGTAGAAGTTGGCGTCGGGCGCCGCGGGCGTGCCGAGGTGCTGTTCCCAGAGTTTCGCGAGGGTGTCGAAGACCGTCTCTTCCCACGTACCGCTCTCGTCCGGCGCGAGCAGGGCCCGGTGATCGGTCTTGCCGCTGCTGGTCGTCGGGATCTCGGGCACCTGATGGATCCGGGTGGGCACCATGTAGGCGGGGAGACGGCCGGCCAGTTGCCGGCGCAGGGCCGGGGCGTCGCAGCCGGGATCGCTGACGAAAGCCGCGAGGTGCGGGCCCAGCACGCGGTGTGTGTCCATCCGGACCGCGACGCGGCCGTGGCCGACCAGGTCGGTGAGCGCGGTTTCGACCTCGTCCAGCTCGACCCGGTTGCCGCGGATCTTCACCTGACGGTCCAGCCGTCCGGCATGCACCAGCAGGCCGTCGGCCCGGCGCCGGACCACGTCGCCGGTGGCGTATCGCGATCCGCCGTCCGGGAAGCGCTCCGCGGTCAGGTCCGGGCGGCCGAAGTAGCCCAGGGCGACGCCGGGTCCGCCGACGACGAGTTCGCCGACGTCCCGTGAGGCGTCGGACAGCGGCCGGATCTCCAGCACCGCGTCGTTGACCGCGGTCCCGATCGGCAGGTCCGGTTCCGGGTCGCCGGGATCCAGCGGAAGACAGGCGTGCGCGGTCGCGTAGATGGTGGTCTCGGTCGGCCCGTACAGGTTCCACACCTGCTGGACGTGCGTGACCTGCGCGACGAGTGATCGCCTCAGGCGTTCCCCGGCGAGCAGCAGGATGGTGGACGGCGGCAGCCGGAGTCCGGCGTCGAGCAGATGTCCCAGAACCGTGGGCGTGGTCTGCGTGAACACCTGTCGCCCGGACGCTTCGAGGAGTGGCCCCAACTGGTTCGCCAGGATCTGCAGTTCGGTGGCGACGACCAGCTCGCCGCCGACGGACCAGGGGGCGAATATGTCGAACACGGAGATGTCGAAGGCGAAGGAGGACAGCGCCACGAAGACGGAGTCCGGACCCATTCCGATCAGCGACGCCACCGACGCCACCAGTCCGGACGCGGAGGCGGATCGCACCTCGACGCCCTTGGGCACCCCGGTCGAGCCGGAGGTGAACATGACGTAGGCCGCGCCCGGGTGAGGCCGGGGGCGCGGGGCGACGGGCGCCGCGTCGCTTGGCGTGCTTGGGGCCTGGAGCAGTACCGGTGTGGTCAGGTCGAGACGCTGGACCGCCTCCGGCGTGTCCCGCGCGGTGTCGACCGCCAGCACCATCCGGACCCGTGCGTCCCGCAGGACGGCGGCACGGCGCGCGGCAGGCCAGTCGGGATCGATCGGTACGTAGGTGGCCCCGCTCCACAGGATGGCGAGGATCGCCACCGGGCCACCGGCCCGGCGCGCGGCCATAACGCCCACCCGGTCACCGGGTGCCACCCCCGCCGCGGCGATCCGGCCGGCCAGGTCTGAGGCGGCCCGGGCGACTTCTGCGTAGGTCCACGCGCCGTCGCTGTCCCGGACCGCGGCCCGGTCGGGTGCGTTGTGAGCCGATGTCAGGAAGAGGCTCGCAAGCCGGTCGGGCTCGTCGGGGGTCATCACGACTCCGGGTCCTGTCAGCGGTCGGCGTCCGTCGCGGGCAGGGAATTCCAGTGTGCGGTGAAGTCGACGACGGTGGGATGTTCCAGCACCGTGACGATGTCCGTCTCGATTCCCAGTTTCTGGTTGAGCCGGCCCACGAGGTCTATCAGCAGCAGCGAATGTCCGCCGAGATCGTAGAAGTTGGCATCGACGTCCACCTCGGGTAGTGCGAGGACTTCCGCCCAGATCTCGGAGACTTGCTGCTCCCGCACAGGCATGGCTGGTGCCCTCCCCGCGTAACCCAACGACCCATATGCCATTAGCATGATCGTGCCGAGCCTACGATCACCCTCCGCGTGGCGCAAGACGCAATACTCCCTCCATCGGGCGAGGAGGCGGAATCCCTGGCCCGACCGTCCGCCCCACTTGATCTCCATGCACACATCACACTCGGATGTGTAGACTTCCGGCTTCCAGCGCCCTGCGCGGTCGAGGCCGCCCAGGTCGGTCGCGGAGGGCGGAATTCGACGGGGAGGACAGACGTGGCAACTCACGAACCTGCGGCTTCCCTTGCGGTCAGGGTCAGGCAAGTCATCGTTTCGACGCTCGGTCTCCCGCTCGAGACGGCCGACCTCGACAACGGGCTCTCGCTTCGCTCGGACCCCATCAACCTGGATCCGCCTGCGATTCGGCGCATCGTCGGCGAACTTGAGCAGGAGTTCTCCGTCGAAATCGACGACGGAGCGTTGACGTCCACCGAGCCGGCCGACGTCGGCAGCTTGATAGACCTCGTCAGCGATGCCTTGTCGACAGGTACCCGTTCACGCCACGAAACCGAGCCGGGGGCAGAACAGTTGACGGACACGGAGCAACTGCTCGCCACGATGTGGCAGAAGATCCTCGACGTCGACGAGGTGCACAGCGAGTCGAACTTCTTCGAATTCGGCGGCAACAGCATGGACGCGTTCAGGGTCGCGAACATGATCAAAGAGACCTTCGATGTCTACATCCCGATGAAATCCATCATGACGCTGAGAACTCTGGGAAGCCTGGCGGCGGCGATCGACACGGAACTGGCATCGGCGAACCATCCGGCGCCGGACCGCACTGTGGTCACCGAGTGGTGAGACGCGGCGCACTCGTCGCGACGCCGTTCCCGGGAACGGCGTCGACAACAGGCCCTGTGGCGGTGGCGGCCGGTGTGCTGGCGCCCGGCGGACGCGGTGGCGCCGCGGGCAAGCCGGTCCACCGCCTCGGACCATGACGGCACCCGAACGCGGCTCCTGTCCGTGATCAAAGGATGCGAGAGCCTTGATCACCAGAGGTCGCGTCCGTCGTGCCCGAGCGCGGACCGGCAGGCCGTCGACGCACGTCCGCCCGTCGCCCCTCCCGCCGGGGCACGCGCCCTCCCGCGAACCCCGGCTTCACGCGAAGACTCCGCTACGAAGTCGATTTGACAGGCATTCCGGACCTGGCAGCCACTTCCGGGAGCGACGCCCTGTCGACCTTCCCGTTCGGCAAGAGCGGAAGCCGGTCCACAAGAACACATCGCGCGGGAATCATGGCCCCATGCAATCGATCCTGCAGAAACTCGTACAGGCGCGCCACGAGCCCTTCGCCCGCTTCCGGCAGGGCGACAACATAGGCGACGAGAATCGAAGTGCCCGCCGACACGGACCTCACGGCGACTGCCGCCGCGCTGACGCCTGGACATTCAGCAAGAACCGCTTCGACTTCGGCAGTCTCCACGCGCACTCCGTGGAGCTTGAACTGTCCGTCGCCCCGACCCAGATATTCCAGATCCCCGCTCGGCAGCATCCGGGCCAGGTCCCCCGTCCGGTACATCCTGGCCCCCGGAACTCCGCTGATGTGATCAGCGACGAAGCGTTCGGAAGTCTGGGCCGGCGCATTGAAATACCCTCGTGCGAGTTGCGGCCCGGCGATGTACACCTCACCGACGTCGCCGGCGCCGGCCGGCATCAAGCGATCGTCGAGGACGTAGATCGTGACGTTTCCGGCCGGTTTCCCGATCGGCACAGTGGCAGATACCACTTCAGTGTCCACGGAGAACTCCATGGCCCCGACACCGCCTTCAGTCGGCCCATACACGTTCACGAGACGCGCCCCGGTCTCGGACTTGATGGACTCCGCCAAGGACCGATTGAGAGCTTCACCGCATGACACGACGGTACGCATGGAAGGGACCTCCCGGAGAACCCCGGACTCCAGATACGCCTGGAGAAGGGTCGGCACCGCGAGCATCAGGGTGATCCCACGCGCATTGGCGTAGTCACGGAACACCGACGTGATGGTGGCGACATCGGTGGGAACGACAACCAGCGTCGCCCCCGAGAGCAAGGCCACCGCCATCTCCCACAACGCCGCGTCAAATCCACTCGGAGCACGCTGCGCAATGCGGTCCGCCGGGCCGACCCCAAGGAACTCCGCTTCCCAGAGAAAGTGGTTCACGAGCGCACGATGAGGAAGGGCGACGCCCTTAGGCTTTCCCGTCGATCCCGATGTGTACAAAATGCACGCAAGCCGATTCGCGTCATCGGGCGCGAACCCGACCCAGGATCGTGGGTTCGCCGACGGCGCCTCACGGCGTTCAACCGCCGGCACACCGTCACCCCCGATCGAATCCAACCGGATCAGCTCTCCGTCGAACGGAAGAAGCGATTCGGTGTCCTTGCGGCATATCAGACCGACAGCACCTGAGTCACGCAGCGCCCCGGTCAGCCTGACCAACGGATACTCCGGATCCAGCGGCACAAAAGCGCATCCGGCGATCATGACACCGAGAACGGCAACCGCGTAGTCGCACGAGCGGGGCACCAGGACACCGACCGGCGATTCGGTTTCCATCCCCCTGGCGCGGAGCACCTCCGCCACACGGCGGGCGCGGTCCACCAGTTGTCCGTAAGTGATACTCCCGTCAGGGTCAGCGACCGCGATGGCCTCCGGGGATGTCTCCGCATGCCGGCAGATGAGCTGATCGAGGGTTGCGCTCATACTCCGAGAACGCTTCGGGCCATGGAGCAGTGGGGATCTGGTCGCCCCGTCAGCGTGGTCATCACCATCGACAGCCGCTTCACCGGTCCGGATGGCCATCCGAAATCACACCTTTCGCAGACTCGTCCTGTTTACCAATTCCGCGATTCCACAACGTCGTAATACCGCAGATCGTTCTTGATCTATTACGCAATCCGGAGTCGGGCGCCCTGACGGGCGCAGGTGCGATCACTCGGTGTCGACACCGTCACCTCGCATCATCCGTGCCAGACTCAACGGCCTCAGATCCCTCCAGTTCGCCTCTACGTAATCCAGGCACGCTTCCCGATCAGAGGGACCGTGGACAGCACGCCAGCCCGCCGGCGTCGGCACAGATACCGGCCACAGCGAATGCTGGCCCTCGACGTTCGACAAGACGGTGAAAGAAGCGTCCGGATCATCAAACAGGTTTGCCATGCCGCTCCTGAAGGTTGTCCCGTGACGACTGGTCACGGGCGTGATGACGACCGATGTACATTCAGGACAGCCATCGAACCTTCCGCCGGAGAAACCGGATACCGCGCGCTGCGGCGTACCGGGGCACGAACGTGACGACGCGTCGGCTCACCCCGCCGTCCGGCGCCTCGAATCCGGCGGCCGTCAGGACACCTGACTCGCCCTCCCGCACCGCAGGACAAAGGGTGCGGAACCTCCTGCCTGAAAGGAGCAACTCAACCTTCCCCACAGGCGAATTCACATCCGCGACGAGCACACCTTCACCCGCACGAAGACCTGGAAGACCCTCCGCGGCTGCCGCCCGACAGACGGCGGTATCCCTCACGCCCCGCCCGGCAACGCCCGCCTGTTCAACCCTGCTCTCCACGGATAATGCAGCCGATCGCACTCCGACCGTCCGCATCCGCATCAACTCCAAGGTCACTCACGGGACAGCCTTCGGCAGAATGCAGAGCCGCGGGCCGTCCCGGGATCCGCTCCGGGCTTCCGACGATCCCGGTCCAGCCCGTGGCTCGTGCCGGGGTTGCCGCCATCGCAGGCTTGACGGTAGCGGAGACCCCGCCAGTTCGTCAGCAGTTCGACCGGCAGGAAGATCTTGCACATGCGTGAATGGTCGGAGTCGGGGGGCGAGGCGATGTCAGCGACGACAGGCATGAGAGGCACCGTGGTCCCGCTGACCGCGCTTCCGCTGAAGTACCGGGCGCTCCGCGTCCATCTCACGGCACTGCGGGAAAGCGTTCACCCCGAACGGACCGTCTTCGAAGTGGACTTGCTCCCGAACAGCCCTTGGTGGTGGCGCTCGCGGAGATTGGACAAGGACCCAGGAGCGCGGCAGTGATCACGGAACGGGCGCGCACCTGGCTGCAGCCGGATGCGCTCCTCCTTCGTCGGGGTCGCGGGTGGACTCGCCGATGACATCGGCCTGGGTGACGTTGTCGTCGCGACCAGGGGCTACGGGTTTCACGGCGGCAAGCACACACCCGAGGGCTTTCGCGCGCGTCCCCAGGCCTGGGACGCGTCACACCGCCTGGAACAGGCAGCCCGCGCCGCTCTGCGCGATCCGCAGTGGGGCCGACGGCTGGCCGGCCCGATTCCGACCGCATTCCCGACATCCGTGACACCGTCCAGGCAGTGAGCAGCGGTGGCGATACGGCATTGCTAACGCGATTCCACCTTGGAGTCTGCCTACTTCGGGCTAACCGGCGCGATGAGGCTCTGACGGTCCTGCGAGCTGTCCTTCGGGCCGCGAAACCTCGCACGGACCGGCATGCAGATCTTCCTGCCTCCCCAACGATCCGTCGATGGCCGTCCGCCCCTTGCTTCCGGCCTCCGGCATGAAGTGAGCATAGTAACCGAGGGTGACCGCCGGCGAGGAGTGCCCGAGCCACCGTG
The DNA here is from genome assembly GCF_024612035.1 of Streptomyces sp. DSM 40750. Taxonomy (GTDB): domain Bacteria; phylum Actinomycetota; class Actinomycetes; order Streptomycetales; family Streptomycetaceae; genus Streptomyces. The sequence goes on along the minus strand of NZ_CP102513.1, from coordinate 9,140,365 downwards.
CCACGGTCACCACGGACTCTCCCGCCTCTCGCTCAGCGGCTCGCGGGCCCGTGCGCGGGATCTCGCCCACCAGGAGGAGGTCGACTCTCTGCTGCGCCAGATCGGGTGGCGGCGGGTTCCCGCCGACGGGTGAGGATGTGCGTGACCGACTCGGTCACGTGGACCCGGTGCCCGTACGAGCGGGCGACGACGTCCTGCGGTCCCCGTTCGGCGCCGGGTCGGCCGGTCCGGGCAGCCCGCCGGGACCGGCTCCCGGGACCGGGCCTCCGAGGGCCGACTCGGTGCTCTCGCCGAGGAATCCGCCCGACTGGTGCTGCCACAGCTTGGCGTAGGCACCGTTCGCCGCGCGCAGCTCCTCGTGGGTGCCCTGCTCGACGACGCTTCCGCGGTCGAGGACGACGAGACGGTCCATGCCGGCGACGGTGCTCAGACGGTGGGCGACCACGAGGGCCGTACGTCCGTCCATCAACCGCCACAGGGCGTCCTGGACGAGGAGCTCGCTCTCCGAGTCCAGCGCGCTGGTCGCCTCGTCGAGCAGCAGGATCGGGGCGTCGCGCAGGATGGCCCTGGCGAGGGCGACGCGCTGGCGCTGGCCGCCCGAGAGTTTCACTCCCCGCTCCCCCACCAGAGTGCCGAAGCCGTCGGGGAGTTGGTCGGCGAACTCCGTGACGTGCGCGGCCGCGGCCGCGGCGTGGATCTCCTCGTCGGTGGCGCCGGGCCGGGCGAAGGCGATGTTGTCCCGCAGGCTGCGGTGGAACATGGCGGGTTCCTGCGGGACGTAGGCGATCGATGAGCGCAGGTCGGTCTGGCGCAGTCGGCTGATGTCCTGCCCACCGATCAGGATGCGTCCGTCGTCGATGTCCGACATCCGTAGCAGGAGCCGGGTGAGTGTGGTCTTGCCGCCGCCGGACCTGCCGACCAGACCGATGCGTGCGCCTGCGGGCACATCCAGGTCGAGGCCCTGGAAAATCGGCTTCGCGCCCGCGTGAGCGAAGGTCACCGCCTCGAAGCGGATGCCGGTGTCCCGCGGTGCGAGCGGTTCGGGTTCCGTCGGGTCGAGCACGGTGGGCGGATCCAACAGCAGCTCGGTGAACTGCGCGGCCTCGGTCATCGAGCTTTCCAGACGCCGGTAGATCTGGTTGAACTCGAACATGATCTGGGTCGCGTTGGAGTAGTAGGTGAAAGCGACGACGACCTCCTCGACTCCCTGGCCCGGGCCACCGAAGGCGATGGCGACCAACAGGCCCAGCACGTTGGTCAGCACGGACATGGGGGCGATCAGGATGTCGACGCGCAGATTGCCGTAGTCCCATGACCTCAGCGTCAGGCGCCGGGAGTCCGCGACGCGGCTGCGGTGTTCGTCGGCCTCCCGCCGCTCGGCCGCGAACGCCCGGATGGTCTCCATGTTCACGAGGCTGTCGGCGACGTGGCCGGAGACCCGGGCGATGGCCGCCTCACGGTCATTGACGAGCCTCTGCCGGCGCCGGATCAGAGGTGTCGCGGCTACCACGGTCAGCACGATCATCACAAGAAGCCCGGCGACGAGCATCGGTTCGTAGCTCCACAGCACCACGGCACCGAACACCAGAGGGACGAGACTGCCCACGATCCGGTACGTCACCGTGTCGACGAAGTCCTCGAAGCGCTTGCCGAAGCTCAGCACCCGTTTGGTCAGGGAGCCGGCGAAGTTGTCGTGGAAGAATGCCGCGTCCTTGGCGAGGAGTTCATCCATGCCGCTCACGTACAGGTGTTCCATGCCGAGGGCGTCCACGCGGTTCAGGCAGTGCTGTCCGACCCGCCACACGGCCTCGGCGAGCAGCAGCGTCACGCCGAAGCCCAGCACGTACGGCAGCGCCGAGCCGAGGGTGAGACCGCCGTCGCCGGCGGCCTGTCCTGCCAGTTTGGCGATCAGTAGGGGGGCGACGTAGCGGATGCCGATGTTGCCCACGGCCGGCAGCAGCAGCGCGGGCAGGGCGAGCCGTCGTAGTCGCAGCAGTTCCCGGCCGTAGCGGCGCAGTGCCAGAACGACCGCACTCCTGCCCGGCGTCGGTCCTCGCGTGTCTGTTGTCCCCATCACACTCCCGGAGGTTCGGAAGTCGGAATTGTCCCGTCGGGGGAGGTCCTCAGTCCAGGCATTTACGGCGGACTGGCGAGAACCGGACACCGCTGCTCGGCCGTCCAGTACCAGGCGTCCTTCTGGTCGCCGGGAAGGCGGCGGGGTCGACGGGGGAACACTCGGCTGTCGTCGACCGTGGTGGCGAGTTCCCGCGTGGCAGGCCGATCCGCAGGTCGTGGCTGTTCCACGCACAGCGGTGCCCACGGTGCGGGGACAACACGCCGGCACCACCGCCGTGCCGGGCGCGCACGAGAGGGTCCCGTCGGCCGCGGCAAGGAGCGGAGCGCTGATGTCAGTGGTGGGTGGCAGCATCGGGCGCATGATGGACACCACGGCATTCGACTGGCGGTCCTTCCTGCTCAGGTGGAGCGGGGAGTGGGCGGATTCCCTGCCGGACGGCGAGACACCGGGCGAGGAGGACGAGACCGCCCGGCAGGCGCGGTGGCTGGGGTTCCCGCCCGCGTCCGAGGAGCGGATCGCAGCCATGGAGGGGCGCCTCGGCCGCCGGATGCCCCCGTCGTACCGGGAGTTCCTCAAGGTCAGCGACGGCTGGCGGCACGCGGGCGGGTTCGTGTGGCTGTTGGCGGGGACCGAGAACGCGCACTGGCACAACAACGAGTCGCAACTCGCGGACATGTTCGAGGAGTACCTGGACGAGGACGCCGGGCCCGAGGAGCGGCGGGAGGCGGACATCTGGCGGCGCGGTCTGCAGCTCGACGTGGAGTCCGACATCACCCACGTCCTCTTGGATCCGGAGGACGTGGACGAGGACGGTGAGTGGGCCGTGTACACGTGGGCGAGCTGGCGGGCCGCGCCGCCCGAGCGGCACGCGAACTTCCTCGAGTTCATGCGGGAGATGTACCGGGAGTTCCACAGCCTGCGGGCGCACCCGGGCGACGAGGAGCCGGTGTTCGCCAACGACACGACGCGAGAGCTGGACGCCCTGGTGGAGGAGGCCCGGCTGGAGGCGTTGCGCGGCGGCTGGGAACGGGCCGGGGAGGCGCTGGACGAGGCCAAGAAGTACGGCAGACCGCGGGCCGCCGGGCTGGGCGACCAGATACGCCGCCTGCTCGGACAGACATCCATGGTGTATTTCGACGGATTGGTGACGGACCGGCAGTACGCTCCCGAGCTGCTGCCGCCCCTGGTCGCCGAGCACGCGGCGCACTCGTACCGGGACGACTCCACGCTGACGTTCCATCTGCGGGGCGCCGACGACGACCTGGTGTCGCTGGCTTACGCGACGCTGGACCTGGTGAGGAACGGCACGTACCGGTACACGGCGGCCGGACCGTTCGGGGAAGCGGTCGAGCGGGCACGGGAGCTGGCACGGTGGGGAGACACCGACGGGGCATGGCGGACGCTGAGGGACGCTGTGCCCCTGTGGGAGCCGCTGGGACCGGACCACCTGGCGCCGCTGGGATGGGTGGCCGACCCGGTGCTCGGGCCGCTGCTGACCCCGGAGCGGGGCCGCGAGCTGCTGTCCACTCCGAGGGGCGGGCAGGCCGGTGGGACACCGGGGCCGACGGCCGGGCTCGACCCGGATGACCTGGCGTGGCTCGCGGAGCCGGACCCGGGCAACAACCGCACGTCCTACCGGTTCGTCCTGGTGGAGGGGGTGGGGCCGGAGGAGTTGCCGGGACGTCTCGGGGACGGGGGCAGGGACGGGGACGGCACCGCGCTGAACGAACCCATGACCTTCTGGGAGTCGCGCCGCACGTCGCTGCACGACAAGAGGGAGTTCTCGTCCTACGACGACAGAGCTCTCATGGCGGTCGGCCGGGCCGGCACCGACTGGAGCTTCGCCTTCGACGGCAGTCCCGCCCCGTTCAACCGGGAGCGGTTCGTCTCCCCGGCCGCGGGCGCCAGCGCGGGCACCCGCGCGGTGGTGGTGTGGAGCGGTTTGAGGGCGGGGCCCAGGGAGCCGGTCTTCCATCTGTCGGTGGCGCGAGACGGTGCCGAGCAGTACGCATTCACGTACGCGGACGGAGAGATCCGGCAGAGCGGGGAGATACCGCGGGCACTGGATCCGAGCCGGTTCTTCGACGCCCTGGAGGACGGGGCCGAGCTGGAACGGTCGCTGCTGGAAGCGGTGGCCGGGGAGTTCGGTACATCTCTGCCGCGTCATGCCATCGTGAACGGGCGGCTGCACACATTCACCACCCGTTCATGGACGCGGCCCCCGAGAGACGGCGAGACGTACGCGGTGATCCGGCTGCATTGATGAGCCCGCGAGCGGCAGCGGCGCGCAGCCGGGGGACGGCAAGCCGGGGAGCAGGTGGAGATCGGCCGGCCCGAGCAGAGCCTCGATGCGGGTGAAATCCGAAACGTGTCCGGCGGCGTACTCCCGCACCCGGCCGTGAGCGGGACCTACCGGAGTCGGTCCGAGGGGCGGGCGGGCAGACTTTCCCGCTCGGCGCAGGCCTGGGTCGGCAGCGGCAGCGACCAGCTGTAGACATCCGGGTCGAAGGCGTGCAGGCGCTTGACGAGCCTGGCGGTCGACCATGGCCAGCAGAAGGTGTTGATGCCCGGGAGGCCGAAGTAGTAACCGGTGCCGCCGGCGGCGTTGTAGACGGTGTTGCCCAGTGCCTCGTGCAGAGACCTCTGGTGGGCTGCTTCGACCTCGGGCTTGACATCCAGAGCGGACGACCCGCTGGCGCGCAGGTGGTTGAGGGCGGCGGCGATGTAGCGGAGTTGGGCTTCGAGGACGGTAGGGACGGCGGTGGTGCCGGTGAGCAGGTTCGGGCCGATGAGCAGGAAGAGGTTGGGGTATCCGCTGACGCTGGTGCCCAGGTAGGCACGGCGGCTGTCGGCCCAGGAGTGGGCCAATGTGCCCTCAGTGCCGTGCAGATGGGGGGCCAGCGGGATGTCGCCGATGTGGTATCCGGTCGCGAGGACGATGATGTCGGCGCGGGTGCGGGTGCCGTCGGCGCCGATGACTTCGGTGCCCTCCACAGCGGTCACGCGGGTGGGATGCAGCCGGACATTGGCCCGGGTGAGGGCGGCGTAGTACGTGCTGGACGTGATCAGGCGGCGGCTGCCGAAGCAGTGGTCAGGAGTAAGGGCCCGGCGCAGGGCGCGGTCCCGTACCGAGGTACGCAGATGGAAGCGGGCCAGGGCCTCCAAGGGCAGCAGCAGGTGCGGGTGACGCAGGGGCACGCCGATGGCTTCCTGAGTCCAGTGGTGCAGGTTGCGTAGTGCGCGGCGTGCTGCCGGGTGGTGTTCGAAGAAGCGGTGGAGCCCCGGAGGGAGCGGGTAGTCAGGTTTCGGAAGCACCCACTGCGGTGTGCTCTGGAAGACGTCGACATGAGCCGCCTTCAGCTGGATCTCGGGCAGGAACTGGACGGTGGACGCTCCGGTGCCCACCACTGCCACGCGCCGTCCGGTCAGGTCGACTTCGTGGTTCCAGCGGGCGGAGTGGAAGGCGGTGCCGGGGAAGCTGTCGAGGCCGGGGATGTCGGGCTGGCGGGGCCGATGCCAGGGGCCGGTGGCGACGATCACGGCGCGGGCGGTGTACGTACCCGACGTGGTCTGCAGGTTCCAGCGGTGCGCTTCCGGCTCCCAGCGGCTGCTCAGCACCTCGGTGTCGTAGCGGATCGCTTTGTGCGCGCCGTGCGTTGCCGCGGTGGTGTCGAGGTAGTCGAGGATCTCGGACCGGTCGGCGAAGCCCCGGCTCCACGCGTGGGGCGCGAAGGAGTATTCGTACAGCACCGACGGTACGTCGCAGCCGCATCCGGGATAGGTGTTGTCGCGCCAAGTCCCGCCTGCGCGACCGGACTTCTCCAATACGACGACGTCATCGAAACCGGCCCGGCGCAGCGCGATCACGGCGGCCACGCCGGAGAGGCCGGCCCCGATGACGACGACTTCCGCTTCATGATGATGGTTGTCGATGCTGTCGTCGGCCACCAGCGCCCGCCCTCTGTTTGCCTCGTGAGCATCCGGCGCTGATGCCGAACCGCCCCCACCACTTGCTCAGAGCGACCGATCGTAGGGTTAACCAGCAATCGCCTGTGGTGATATGGCCGGCAGATACCTCATAAGGGTGATCCTGCCGGGCGGGCTGAATGCAGTGTGCACAAGTGGTTCACCGGGAAGTCGCCTCGGTCGAGAACGGGTTGCGGACCGGCAGGTATCGGGCGTCCGCCCCGTCCGCTCCGGTCCAGCGCAGCAGCAGGTTGGTCTTGGCGGGCAGGGTCGGCGAGTCGAGGAGGGCGCCGACCTCCGGGATGTCGCGGTGCCGTCCCAGCTCGCGCCGTACGGCGGGCCAGGGGTCGATGCCCGGGTGGTGCTCGGACACGGCTGCCGCGATCTCCAGGACGTTGTTGACGACCAGGCAGTACCGCAGCCGTTCCCAGCCCGCAGCGCGGGTCACGTCCGGCAGGAGCTTCACGCCCTCGGCGTCGCGGTACAGGACCCGCACAGGGGTGCCGGCGGGGTCGCAGGCGACGACGGTGTTCTGGAGGTGGGCCTCGATGACGACGCCGTGCCGGTGGAAGGCGCCGAGGGCCGGCGGCACCACCGCGCGCAGATATGCCGCCCACCAGGCCTCGGGGTCGGCGGTGCCGGCCAGCGGATTGCCGGGGAAGGCTTCGGTGCTCTCGGTGAGGGCGGCGCCGAGGAAAGGTGTCGTGCCGGGGGCCAGATGGCCGCCCAGGCCGTCCCGCACCAGGACCGCCAGCTCCTCGAAGGCGAAGTCGGCGGTGCGGTAACCGCGGTCGCTCAGCCAGGCGCCCGGCAGCTCGGCGAAGGCCGCGGTGACCGCCCTGTCCGTACGGCGCAGTTTGAGCAGGTCGTGGCGCCACAGGCGGCGGATGTCGTTGGTGATGCGCACGTCCAGGCTGAACTTGAGGAAGAGGTCGGCCGCTGAGGAGCGGTCCGGGGCGCCCCCCGGGACGTACACCGTGCGGATCGCCGCCGTGGGCCACACCTCACCGTGCGCCCGGCCCAGCCGTAGAAGGCGGCCGTCGGCGAAGGCGTCGGCCAACTCGCGCTCCGCGAGGTCGAGTTGCCACGGGTGGGCGGGCAGGAGGCGGTAGCCGGGCGGGGCCGTGCCGAGGCTGTCGAGGGCGGTGGTGTCGCCCTCCTCGACCACCGTGTCCTCCCGGACCCCGAGCAGCGTCAGCGGGAAGGCGGCGTACGCCTCGGGCGCGTACGGCAGCCAGCCGGCGACCGGACCGCCACCGCGGGCCTTGGGGGCGGGGTGGTAGGGGTGCCCGGTGATCAGGGACTGTTCGGAGCGGCGGTACGGCTCCTCGGGGGCCGGCGTGCGGGCGCGCGCGGCGAGGAGGGCGGCCACGGCCTCGCGGCTGTCGAGCATCTCGGCGGGCAGTTCGGAGTTGGACAGACCGGTGCGGGCGCGGAGTTCCTCGGCGGCGAGCTTGACGAGTTCCGTGTGGGTGAGCGGATGCCAGGCGCCCGACGCGAACACCTCGGGGTCGGTGGGGCGGCGGGTGCCGCGCACGCGCAGGAGGCGGCCGCCGGCCTTGAGTCGGTGCACTCCGTTCACGCCCGGCTCGACGGGCTCCGCCACCTCCCGCAGGAGACAGTTCAGCAACGGTGCGGCGGCGTGGGCGTCGGCGTCGGTGCCGACGTCGGTGCGGGGCGGGGTGGCGTCCACGGGGTCCATTCGTTCCATACGGTGCACTCGTGATCAGTATGTCTGCCCGGCATGCGTCGCGGCGGAGGCGTGCGGGCAGTGGTCGTACGCCGATGCCGATGCAGGTTCCGTACCCGTCCGACACCGCCCCCGCACCCGAGGAGCCCGTCCGTGGACCGTCACCCGATGTCCGACGCCGAGGCGGCGCTCGGCGCCGAGCTGGGCGCTGTGCGCCCCGAACTGGTGCTGCCCTACACGACCGCGCTGCCCGGTGCCCGGGCGGCCGTGCTCTCCCGGCTGTGGCGGGGCCTCGTCCATGAGCCGCTGCCCTGGGTGGTGCGCCGCGAGGCCGTCGGCGGCGACGGGGTCACGCTCCACCTCGCCGACGGCCGCCGGCTGCACGGCCCGCCCGTGGACCCGTACGACACCGCCGCGCACACCTCCGAAGTGCGGCTCGACGAGCGGTCGCACGACCGTCCGGCGCGGCTCATGTCGGCCCTCGCCGTACCTCACAGCGCGGCTTTGGCCGCCGAACTCGACCACAGCGTCGCCTCATTGGCCCTGTCCCGCGCGAATCAGGGGACGGCTGCCGCGTCCCCGGTGGCCGACTGGGAGTGGGAACAGCGGATCGTCGACGGCCACCCCTTCCACCCCAACTGCCGCTCGCGGCCCGGTTTCTCGGCGGGGGACCAGCTCGCCTACGGGCCCGAGCACCGGCAGGTTGTACGGCTGGGGCTGGCGCCGGTGGAGGACGCGCTGGTCGTCGGGGAGTGGCCGGAGTGGTTGCGGGACGGCGGGCGGGTGCTGGTTCCGGTGCACCCGTGGCAGGCGGCCCATGTGCTCAAGTCCCCCTTGGGGGAGGTGATCGAGGCCCATCCGCTGATGTCCCTGCGCACCCTCGCCCTCCCGGACGACGGGCCGCACATCAAGACCGCGCTGAGCGCCCGGCTGACCTCCTCCGTGCGGGACATCTCGGTCTACTCCATCGAGACCTCGGCGATCGTCTCGGACTTCATGGCCGAGGTGGCCGCCCGCACGGACGGGCTGCTGCACGTGACCCGCACGCTCGGCGCGCTCACCGCCGGCTCGCCCGATCTGGCGGCGGTGCTGCGGGAGTCGCCGCAGACGTACGCGGACACGGCGACCGGTGAGCGGGTCGTACCGGTGGCCGCGCTCGCGACGACCGAGCTGCCCCGGTCGCCGTCCTGGCTGGCGGACTTCACCCGACTCGCGCTCACGGTCTGCCTCCGGCTGCTCGACTTGGGCGTGGCCCTGGAGGCACACGGTCAGAACCTCCTGGTGGTCCTGTCCCCGTCGGGAGCCCCCCGCCGCCTCGTCTACCGCGACCTGGCGGACATCCGGGTCAGCCCGGCGCGTCTCGCCCGGCACGGCATCGCGGCGCCGGCGATGAGCGGCCGGATCATCACGGACGACGAGACCACCCTGCGCCGCAAGCTGTTCGGCGCCCTGATCACGGGCACGCTCGGTGCCACGGCCGGTTCGACGCCCGTCCTGCGCGAGGCGCTCTCCACCGCCGTACGGGATCTGCCGCGCACCCCCGATCTCGGCACGCTGCTGGTGGGGCCGCTACCGACGAAGGCGTTGACGCTGATGCGACTTTCGCCGGAGCGGCCGGGCGACATCTGGGCGGAGGTGCCGAGTCCGCTGCGGTGAGCGGCCAGGGCCGCGGCGGCCTGGGCGCTGTGCGACCAGTGAAACTCCGGTCCCGTTGTCCGCCCAGTGAACGTCCGGTCTCGTTGTCCGAGCGGTGAACAGCCGGTCTCGTTTTGAAGCGTGGCCCCTTGGATCAATAGGATCCGCCGATGATCACAAGACAACGGCTGGCAGCAGGGGTGCTCGTCCTGCTCGCCGCCCTGACGGCCGGGATCGCGGTCCCGTCCACGGCCGTCGCCGACGAGACCACGGCCACCGCGCCCAAGGTCAACCTTCTGCTGGACGTCAGCGGTTCGATGCGGGCGAAGGACATCGACGGGCAGTCCCGTATGGCCGCGGCGAAGCAGGCGTTCAACGAGGTGCTGGACGCCACGCCCGAGGAGGTCCAGCTCGGCATCCGTACCCTCGGCGCCAACTACCCGGGCGACGACCGGAAGACGGGCTGCAAGGACACCGCGCAGCTCTACAAGGTGGGGCCGCTGGACCGCACCGAGGCGAAGACCGCGGTGGCGACGCTGACGCCGACCGGCTGGACCCCGATCGGCCCCGCGCTGCTGAAGGCGGCCGACGACCTGGAGGGCGGCGAGGGCACCAAGCGCATCGTGCTGATCAGCGACGGCGAGGACACCTGCGCCCCGCTCGACCCGTGCGAGGTGGCCCGTGAGATCGCGGCGAAGGGCATCGGTCTGACCATCGACACGCTCGGTCTGGTCCCGAACGCCAAGATGCGGCTCCAGCTGAGCTGCATCGCCGAGGCGACCGGCGGCTCGTACACCTCCATCGAGCACCGCGACGAACTCACCGACCGGGTCAACCAGTTGGTCGACCGCGCCGCCGATCCGGTGGTCGTACCGAAGGCCGTCGAGGGCGCCCAGGCGTGCGCGGAGGCGCCCACGCTCACCTCGGGTCTGTACACCGATCGCGAGGAGTTCGGCCAGCAGCGCTGGTACCGCGTGGATGTGAAGCCGGGCCAGGAACTTCGCGCCTCGGTGAGCGTCGCGGCCGACCGCGAGGTCAACCCGGACTACGGGGTGCTGCTGCGCGCGGTGACCGCCAAGAACCGCGAGATCGTACGCGGTGAGGCCGCCGGCAACGGCCGTACCGACGTCATCTCCACGGGCCTGCGCTATCCGAAGGCGGAGGCCGAGGACGCAGAGGACTCGGCGGACGAGGACGTCGCCGAGACCGTGTGCCTCCAGGTGACCAACTCCTACTCTCCGGCGAGCGGCGTGAAGACAACGCCCGGTCTGCCGCTCGAAATCACCGTCGACGTCGTGGACGGGCCGGACCAGGCGAGCGATGTGGCCTCCTTCGGCCTCGGCCGCGGCTGGTGGCTGCTCGGTGTGCTGGTGCTCGTCGGGTTCCTGGCGGGTGTGCTGTGGGGCTGGCTGTCACGCTGGCGGGTCGCGGTCTGGAGGACCAACTGATGCGGATCACACGTGTGTTGAGCGCCGCCCTGCTGATGCTGGGCCTGGCTGTCTCTCCGGCCTTCGCCGACTCCACCCCCTCCGCGAGCCCGTCGGAGGACGGTGACGCGCCCACCGAGGCGGGCACCTCCTTCCGTACGGCCACGGAGTTCGAGCAGGGACAGACCGCGACGGCGAGCGCCTCGACCGGCGACTACCTGTACTGGTCCTTCCCGGCCGACGCCGGCCGGCGGCCCACCGTACGGGCGACCGTCAAGCTGCCCGAGGGCGCGCAGTCCTCCTCCACCTGGCAGATCGACGTGTACGACGGTCTGCGGCGCCGCCAGGCCTGCCAGTACGGCGCCCAGACCCGGACCGCCGGGGCGGCGGCGACCTCCGTCGAGCTGTCCTGCACCCTGCGCACGGTCCGTGCCTGGTCGGAGCAGTGGTCCGACGACCCGCTGCCCGGCACGTACTACATCCGCCTGACCACCACCCGGCTGGCCACGGCCGACCTGGGCCTGCCCGTCGACACCGAGATCCAGGCCGACTCCAAGGACATCGGCGGTTCCGCGGCGGTCGACGGCTCACTGGCCCAGCCGTTGGTCCCCGGCATCGCCGTGACCTCCCAGAAAGAGGACGAGGACTCCTCGGCCGGGGCCGTCCTCTCCTCCCTGGAACCCGACGACGGCTGGGCGTCGGGCTGGTGGAGCGACCGCTGGGTATGGACGGCACTGGGCGCGGCCCTGGCCGCGTTGGCGGGCATCGGCGGCTACACGCTGACGCGGGGCTCGGGCCGACCGACACGGGTGACGCCGCCGAGCGCCTGACGGCTCGTCAAAGGCCCGCCGAACCAGACCGGTTCGGCGGGCCTTCCGCATCTCTCGGAGAGCGGAACGAGCATGGGGCGCGATGGGCTTCAGGGGCGCGCGGGGAACTGCGCGACAAGGCACGACGAACCGACTGCCAGAAACCCACCTCACAACCCTGCCTCAAAACAACCCCTGCCTCAGACGTCCCTCAACTCCTTGGCGAGAGCCCCCTCCCCCACCACCCCGACCCGCCCCTGCCGCACCGCCTCACGAAGGCTCAACTCCCCCCGTCCCACAGCGCCGTAGGCCTCCGCGTCGAAGAACGACAGCCGAGCGTCCGGCTCCTCGGGCGCGGGCCCCTCCCCGTACAACGGCCCCTCCTCGGAACCGACCCAGAGGTGGAACTCCCCTTCCTCGAGCCGGACTTCGACCAGCCCTGCGCTCCCACCCCCAAAACTCCTCGACAAAGGCAACGCGAACCAGTGCGCCCGCACGGCGTCAGTGGGCCGACGCTCCCCGAGCGCACGCTCGCCCCACGACCCCAGCGCCTGCAACACGGGCAGCAACTCCCGTCCCCTCCGCGTGAGTTCGTACACGTAGGCCGCCCCCGGCGGCGGCAGTCGGCGTCGCGTCGACAGCCCGTCCCGCTCCATGTCCTTCAGCCGCGACGCGAGGACGTCCGTGCTGACGCCCGGCAGGTCCGCGTGCAGGTCCGTGTAGCGGCGCGGGCCGGCCAGCAGTTCACGCACGATCAGCAGGGTCCAGCGGTCACCGACGAGGTCGAGCGCCCGGGCGGCGGAACAGTACTGGTCGTAGCTTCGGCGAGGTGACATGGGACGCAGTCTAGACATGTCGTTGGACTTTCCAAGCACTTACTTGGTAAAACCAAGCAACACAACGAACCGGAGGGCTAGGCGCATGGAGTTCCGGCAGTCGAGCAAGCTCAGCGAGGTCTGTTACGAGATCCGCGGCCCCGTGATCGAGCACGCCAACGCACTGGAGGAGGCGGGCCACAGCGTCCTGCGCCTCAACACCGGCAACCCCGCGCTCTTCGGCTTCGAGGCGCCGGAGGAGATCATCCAGGACATGATCCGGATGCTCCCGCAGGCCCACGGGTACACGGACTCACGCGGCATCCTCTCGGCCCGCCGGGCGGTCGCCCAGCGCTACCAGGACCGGGGCCTCGACGTCGACGTCGACGACGTCTTCCTCGGCAACGGCGTCTCCGAGCTGGTCTCCATGGCCGTACAGGCGCTGATCGAGGACGGCGACGAGATCCTGATCCCCGCCCCGGACTTCCCGCTCTGGACGGCCGTCACGACCCTCGCCGGCGGCAAGGCGGTCCACTACCTGTGCGACGAACAGGCCGACTGGTATCCGGACCTCGACGACATGGCGTCGAAGATCACCGACCGCACCAGGGCCGTCGTCATCATCAACCCGAACAACCCCACCGGCGCGGTCTACCCCAAGGAGATCATCGAGGGCATCCTCGACCTCGCCCGCCGGCACGGCCTGATGGTCTTCGCCGACGAGATCTACGACCAGATCCTGTACGACGACGCCGTCCACCACTCGGCCGCCGCGCTCGCCCCCGACCTGGTCGTCCTCACCTTCTGCGGCCTGTCGAAGACCTACCGCGTCGCGGGCTTCCGCTCCGGCTGGCTGGTCGTCACCGGCCCCAAGCAGCACGCCCGCAACTACCTGGAGGGCCTGACGATGCTGGCCTCCATGCGCCTGTGCGCCAACGCGCCCGCCCAGTACGCCATCCAGGCCGCGCTCGGCGGCCGCCAGTCCATCACCGACCTCACCAGCCCGGGCGGCCGCCTCCACGACCAGCGCAACGTGGTGTGGGAGAAGCTCAACGAGATCCCCGGCGTGTCCTGCGTGAAGCCCAAGGGCGCGCTCTACGCCTTCCCCCGCCTCGACCCCAAGGTCCACAAGATCCACGACGACGAGAAGTTCGTCCTGGACCTGCTGCTGCGGGAGAAGATCCAGGTCGTCCAGGGCACCGGCTTCAACTGGCCGGCCCCCGACCACTTCCGCATCCTCACCCTTCCCCACGCGGACGACCTGGACGCGGCGATCAGCAGGATCGGGCGGTTCCTGGGCGGGTATCGGCAGTAGGGGGCGGGGCGGACGTCGGTCGGCCGACGGGCAGACCTCCGCCTTGTTGTCACCCAGGCCTCGGCAGTAGGCCTCCTCCGGGTGCTGAGGAGCCGACTTGGCGACCTCCGACTCGGGAGACGGGGGCGTCTCTCCCGCCGCCATGGGTAACTCAACCCCATGACTGACCGACCGCTGCTCCTCCTCGACGTCGACGGCCCCCTCAACCCCTTCGGTGCCCGGTTGTGGCGACCGCGCGGCTATGTGACGCGCCGCGTGCACCCATCGAACTGGTCCGCACGGCAGAAACCGGGGTCCCGGCGGTTGCGCCGGGGTCTGCGGATCCGGCTCAACCCGGCGCACGGGGAGCGACTGCTCGCGCTGCCGTACGAGTTGGCGTGGGCCACGACGTGGATGCACGAGGCCAACGAGATGATCGGGCCGGTGATCGGGTTGCCGGCCGATCTGCCGGTCATCGAGTTCGGCAACCTCTTCGCCACGGATCCGGACGGGCTGTACTGGAAGACCCGGCGGGTTCTGGAGTGGGCGGCGGGGCGGCCGTTCGTCTGGGTCGACGACATGATCACCGACCTCGACGTACGGCATGTCGCCGAGCACCACGACACGGCGGCGCTGCTGCTGCGGATCGATCCGCGCAGGGGGCTGAGGGAGGAGGAGTTCGCCGAGTTGGAGCGGTGGGCCCGTGCTCTTTGAGGCCCGGGGCGTCTTCGGTGCGGCGGGCTCGTAGCCTGGGGGCATGGGTGATCTTCTTCTCGTGCGGCACGGTGAGACCGAGTGGTCGGCTTCCGGGCAGCACACCAGCTGGACCGATATCCCGCTGACCGCCAACGGGCGGGCGCAGGCGAGCGGCCTCGCCCCGCTGCTCGACTCGCACCGCATCGGCGCCGTGTTCGTCAGCCCCATGAAGCGTGCCCAGGAGACCGCCGAACTGGCCGGGCTCACCGGCGCGCGCGTCGACGGGGACCTCGTCGAGTGGGACTACGGCGGGTACGAGGGGGTCACGACCGGCGAGATCCATCGCACCCGGCCGGACTGGTTCCTGTTCACGGACGGAGTCGTGCCGGGACCGTCGGAGCATCCCGGGGAGAACCCGGAGGAGGTCGGGGAGCGCGCCGACCGGATGCTGGCGAAGGCGCACGCGGCGCTGGGGAACAGCGAGGGGTGCGTGGTGCTCGTGGCCCACGGTCACTTCCTGCGCGTCCTCACCGCCCGCTACCTCGGGCTGCCCACTTCCGGTGGCGCGTTGTTCCAGCTGGCCACGGGCACGGTCTGCCGACTCGGTACGGAGCACGGGCGTCCGGTCGTCGCCGGGTGGAACATCAGGCCCGCCCAGTAGTGCCGCCGAGTGGATTGTCAGACCCTCCTCGTAGTCTTCGAGTGGGTTGATCCACGTTCTCGGCACGGGTCGGCCCCTGGCCGGCTCGGGTGAGGGAGGGTGCCGTGACACGACCGCCGACCGCCGCCCAGCGGCGGATCATCGATGCCGCCGAGCCGGTGACCGGGCGGCTGACGGGTACGGAGGCGCAACTCGCGGCGCTGGTGAAGCGGGGGCTGGCCTTCCGGCATCCGCGGCCACCGCACGACCACTTCCTGACAGCCGCCGGGCATCGCCTACGCGAGACGGCCGAAGGGGCGGATGCGGCCCCGGTTCCCGCCGCCCCGGCCTCCGTCCCCGCCGAGACCGGTGTCTTCGCCGCGCGGGTCGGCGGTGAGGAGGCCGCCGACGCCGGACCGGCGCGTGTACGTGAGGTGCACAGCGCCTGGCAGGGGCTTCTGGAGCTGCGCCGGATGACCAACCCGGGTGGCGCCATGGACCGCCCGTGCGGCTGGGAGCGGACCCATCTGGTGCAGGCCGCCGCGCTGGCATTGGAGGCGGCGGGACACCGGCCGGCTGGTGCGGACACGGACACCGATGCGGCGGGGGCGGGCGGTGGCTATCGCGTACGGGCCACACCCCAGCCGGAGGCCGTCGCCGTACGCCAGCCGGACGCCGAGGCACTGCGTGCCTGTGCGGCGACGCTGGAGAAGGCGGGCTGGCAGGTCGGCGAGCACACGGATCCGCGTACGCGGCAGCGGTATCTGCTGGCCTCACCGAGACGGGCCTAGTACATGAGCAAGCGCTCAGTAAGCTTGCGTCGTCCTGTTCGCCGTGGAGCCGTGGTGGCCCGTAAGTAAGTAGGGGGAAGTCATGACCGAGCCGTTTTCCGTTCCGGTGACCGTGCGGGGATACGAGACCGATGTGCAGGGACACCTGAACCAGAGTGTGTACCTCCAGTACGGCGAGCACGCGCGGTGGTCGTTGCTGCAGGCGGCCGGGATACGTCAGGCCGATCTGATGGCGAAGGGCGTCGGTCCCGTGGCGTTGGAGACGACGATCAGTTATCGCCGGGAGCTGCTGGCGGGCGACGAGGTCGAGGTGACGTGTGCGTTCGTCTGGGGTGAGGGCAGGACGTTCCGTATCGAGCAGACCATACGCAGGACCGACGGCACCGTGGCGGCCGAGATCACCGGCGTCGGCGGGCTGATGGACCTGCAGATCCGCAAGCTGGTGGCCGACCCCGGGGAGCACTTCCGGGCGCTGGCGGCGGACCCCACGCTGTTCGGGCTCTGAGCGTCGCGAGCCCACGCCGTTCGGACTCCGAGCGTGGCGGACCCCCGCTGTCCGGATCGTGAGCACGGGCCCACGGTCCGGACAGCGGGGCGTGTCACCGCTTCCTGTCGCTCAGCCCAGCGGGTTGAGCAGAGCCGGGTCGTTCTCGAAGGCGAACAGCAGCAGGTCCGTCATCGTGAACCGGCCCTTCCGGTGGGACGGAAGGCTCGGGCGCCAGTGCGGGAGCTTCACGATCGACGTCCGGCTGCCCTCCATCGCGCGGTGGAAGACCTCGGCGACGAGGGTGCCGCCGACGCCGGTGAGGCGGCCGGGGTGGGCTTCGTTCACCTCGGCCTCGCGCAGGACGTAGAACCACAGCGGGGTGTGCTCCACGAGCTGTGCGCGCTCGGTGTCGGAGAGCCCCTCCAGGACGGCGCCGCCGTCGCCCCGCAGGATCTGGTCCTCCGTCAGCGGCTTGAAGCCCATCTGGGCGGCCAACTGCGGCCCGGTGGCCAGCTCGACCATCGCGGCCCTCGTGAGGTTGCGGAACGCGAGGTTGCGGTGGATCGGCGGCGGGGCCGGGCGGCCACGACCGTCGAAGGTACCGGTGGGCAGTGTGGCCAGCGGGTCGACGAGCAGTGTGTCGAGACGCTTGGCCACATTGAACTCGCCCTCGGGCACGACCAGGTCGTCCCGGCCGATCTCGCCGAAGTCGAACAGCCGGCGGAAGTCGACGATCCAGTTGCTCGGCAGCCGCAGGTTCTCCCCGGAGTTCGGGTCGTCGAGGTCGCTCAGGTCGTCCGGGCCCGGCGTGAGGTTGCCCGCCGTGCCGCTGAACCGGAACAGCAGGCCGAGCGAGGCGATCGGGCCCGGTCCGCCCGCGCGGAACACGCTGTTCCACTGGTAGGCCCCGCGCACCATGCTGTGTCCGAGCCGATAGGCGGCGACGGAGAACTCGATGGGCATCGTCGGCAGGTCACCGGGACGGGTGTACCCGGGCCGCTCGAAGT
This sequence comes from Streptomyces sp. DSM 40750, assembly GCF_024612035.1. GTDB lineage: Bacteria > Actinomycetota > Actinomycetes > Streptomycetales > Streptomycetaceae > Streptomyces. The sequence goes on along the minus strand of NZ_CP102513.1, from coordinate 9,123,031 downwards.
GCTTGCGTCCTCGGGTGAAGACCCGCTCGACGATGTCCGGGTCGACGATGCGCGGCAGGAAGTCGGTGCGCAGCACCCACTGGTAGTGCTTCACGACCATGTCGCGGGCCGCGTGGAACAGCCGGTGCTCGGGCACTCCGCGCTCGGCGAGGTGGTCGACTACGCGGTTGTGGAAGCGGATGAACGCCAGGTGGAGCTGGCCGACGGCCAGGTTCTCGTCGTTGCGCGCGTCCGGGATGAGCGGGGCGCGCTTGTCCGCCTGGGTGCCGCCGGCCGCCTCACCGGCCCTCGGCAGGTCGAAGCCCTCCTGGTCGATGTTGGCGGGCGGGAACTCGGGCGGGAAGCCCACGCCGAGTGTCGTGCCCGTCTTGAGGCGGCCGTCGGGCTCGTAGAAGCGGGCGCTGCCGGTGTGCTTCGGGCCCATGCCGTAGAGCGAGTCCAGGTCGAGGGCGGGGCTGCGCCCCTGCGCCAGGTCCTCGACCGGGACCGGTTCGCCCAGCCCCACCTGGGTGCGGTCCAGTGTCAGGTCGTGGTCGACGAACTGTCCGAGGTACGTGAACCCCGCCGGGATCGCCGTCCCGGGTTCCCCGGAGTCGGGGTCGGCGCCGCCCGTGCCCGTGGTCATGGCCTCGGCCAGCTTGCCGCGCAGTGTCTCGTCGAGCTGGACTCCCTTCTCGCCGAACCGGGAGAAGCGGAAGGCCATTTGCTGCTCGGTCGCGCTCGGTACGCGCGCGATCGCCTCCCCCTTCTCGAACTCCAGGATCCGGCCCTCGTCGACGACGTAGTAGGTCTCGCGATGGTGTCGATGCACCATGTGTGTCCCCGTTCTGTCCCCCGGCTCCGCGAACGGTCACAACCGGACTTACCGGTTCTCCCCGTGCGTACCGGCCCCCACCGGACGCGAAGCGATCATTCGGATAAATCCCTGTTTACCGACAACGCGTCGTGTACGGGGAGGGGTTCCTGATCCGGGAAATCTACTCATATTGACGTAGAAGGGGGCTGGCGCTCGGCGTCGTACGACGCCCGTGACTCGGCGATGGAGACGCCGGGCGGCCTCCGGCCGCCGGTAGTCCGACCAGGCGGAAGGAGCCGTTCATGTCGGGTTCTCTCCCTTGTGGCCCTGAGTCCGCGTACAAGTGAGGTTTCGGCGGGTATTCCTCCCACGGCGTACCTCCCCCCACCCGCATCCGGAGACACCATGCCGTTCGCCCGCCGTGCCCTCCTCACCGCCCTCGCCGCCGGTTCGGCGGCGGCCTGTACCTCGGCCGGCGCGATCCCCTCGGACGACGCGCCCCGCGCCGACAAGGCGCTGCGGACAGCCGCGGCTGCGGCCCGGCGTCTGCTGCCGCGGCACTGGCGGCAGATCACGTTCACGGACGGAGCGGAGCGGGACACCTTCCGCGTCTCGGGCCGGGTCGGCCGCATCACCGTCACCGGTGACACCCCCGCCACTCAACTCACCGGGTTGAACTGGTACTTGAGGCACATCGCGTACGCCGAGATCAACTGGGCGGGCGAGCAGACCGACCTCCTGCCGCGCGAGCTGCCGGGCCTCGACGGCACGGTCGGCCGCCGGGCGAACGTCCCCCACCGCTTCGCGCTGAACGACACGAACGACGGCTACACGGGCGCGTACCTCGACTGGACGTACTGGGAGCGCGAGCTCGACGTGCTGGCGCTGCACGGCTACAACGAGGTCCTGGTCTACGCGGGCGCGGACGCGCTGTACCACCGGGTGTTCCAGGAGTTCGGGTACGGGGACGAGGAGCTGCGGAAGTGGATCCCGGGCCCGGCCCACCAGCCCTGGTGGCTCCTGCAGAACCTGTCGTCGTTCCCGGAGTTCCCCTCCCCCGTCTCCCGGCAGCTCCTGGACGCCCGGGCCGCCCTCGGCCGCCGGATCGCGGACCGGGTGCGTGAGCTGGGCATGACGCCGGTGTTCCCCGGCTACTTCGGGACGGTCCCGGCCGGTTTCGCGGAGCGCGTTCCGGGGGCGCGGACCGTGCCGCAGGGCGACTGGATGGGATTCACGCGCCCCGACTGGCTGGACCCGCGCACGGACGCGTTCGCGCGGGTGGCCGCGGCCTTCTACCGCGTGCAGGACGAGATGTTCGGCGGCGCGTCGACCCTGTACAAGATGGATCTCCTGCACGAGGGCGGCGACCCGGGCGACGTGCCCGTCGCCGGCGCGGCGAAGGGCGTCGAACGGGCGCTCCGGCGCGCCCACCCGGGGGCCACCTGGGTGATCCTCGGCTGGCAGCACAACCCGCCGCGCGCGATCGTCGACGCCGTCGACAAGAAGCACATGCTCGTCGTCGACGGCCTCTCCGACCGCTTCCCCACGGTCACGGACCGCGAGGCCGACTGGGGCGACACGCCGTACGCCTTCGGCTCGATCTGGAACTTCGGCGGCCACACGGCGCTCGGCGCGAACACGCCCGACTGGGCCGAGCTGTACGAGAAGTGGCGCACGAAGGACGGCAGCAAGCTGCACGGGATCGCCCTGATGCCCGAGGCGGCGGACAACAACCCGGCCGCCTTCGCCCTGTTCTCCGAACTCGCCTGGCGGGCAGGCGAGTTGGACCTCAAGACATGGTTCGCCGAGTGGGCGCACGCCCGGTACGGGGCCCGTGACGCGCACGCCGAGGCCGCCTGGGACATCCTGCGGCGCACCGCGTACGGCACGACCCGCGCCGACTCGTGGAGCGAGGGCGCCGACGGCCTGTTCGGCGCCCGGCCGGCACTGAACTCCGTACGGGCGGGCCGCTGGTCGCCGAAACAACTCCGCTATGACGCCATCGACTTCGAGCCTGCGCTGGGCGAACTGCTGCGAGTGCGGCCCGAGTTGCGCGCATCGTCGGCGTACCGTCGCGACCTGCTCGACGTGGCCCGCCAGGCCCTCTCCAACCGCAGCCGGATCCTGCTGCCACGGATCAAGGAGGCGTACGACGCCGGCGACGGGCCCCGTTTCGACGAGTTGAGCGGTGTCTGGCTCTCGCTCATGAGTCTGCTGGACGAGCTGGTGGCCACCGACTCCCGGCATCTGCTGGGCCGTTGGGTCGCGGATGCCCGTTCCTGGAGTGCGGGTGCCGCCGAGCGGGAGCAGCTGACGTACGACAATCTGTCGCTGCTGACCGTGTGGGGAACGCGGAAGGGCGCGGACGCGGGGCTGCGGGACTACGCCAACCGGGAATGGGCGGGGCTGGTCGGCGGGCTGTACCGGCTGCGCTGGTCGACGTACTTCGAGGAGCTGCGGGCCGCGCTGAAGGAGGGCCGGGCACCGAAGAAGATCGACTGGTTCGCCCTGGAGGACCGCTGGACGCGTGATCCTGGGCCGCTCGCGACCGAGCCGACCGGGGACACGTACACGATCGCCACGCGGGTCCGGGACCGGCTCACAGCGCTCTCCTGACGGATCACAGCCCAGAGCCCGCGGGCGCCCTCGATCTGCAGCTGCCGCTCAACTGGCAGATGTACGGGGACCGTTACTCAATCAGCCCCCGGCGGCGATCCGTGCCAATCGCTGGGCCTCGTCCCGCGTGGAGCGGGCGATGGCGTCCTCGTCCACGTGCAGCAGGCGTCCGTCCTCCACGACCTGACGGCCGTTCACGAACGACGCCGTCACCGGGGCCGCCGCGCCGAAGACCAGGGCGGTCACCGGGTCGGCGATCGACGCGTGGGCGAGGGTGTCGAGCTTCCAGAGGACGAGGTCGGCGAGCTTGCCCTCCTCCAGGGAGCCGATCTCACGTGCCCGGCCCAGGACTTGGGCGCCGCCGAAGGTGCCGAGGCGCAGTGCCTGGCGGGCGTTGAGAGCCGCTTCGCGGTGGGCGCCGAGGCGGTTGATGAGGAGCGCGTTGCGCAGCTCCGTGTGCAGTTCGCCGGACTCGTTGGACGCGGTGCCGTCGACGCCGAGGCCGACCGGGACGCCGGCCGCGAGCATGTCCGGGACGCGGGCGATACCCGCCCCCAGCCGGGCGTTGGAGGACGGACAGTGCGCGACACCCGTCTTCGTACGGGCGAAGGCGTCGATGTCGGAGTCGTTCATATGGACGCAGTGGGCCATCCACACGTCCTCGCCGAGCCAGCCCGTCGACTCGAAGTAGTCGGTCGGGCCCATGCCGAACAGCTCGTGGCAGAACTTCTCCTCCTCGACCGTCTCCGAGCCGTGGGTGTGCAGCCGCACGCCGAGACGACGGGCCAGCTCAGCGCCTTCACGGAGCAGTTCGGTGGAGACCGAGAAGGGCGAGCAGGGGGCGACGGCGATCTGGGTCATCGCGCCGAAGGAGGCGTCGTGATGCTGCGCGACCGTCTCCTCGGTGGCGGCGAGCGCGCCCTGAAGGGTCTCGACGGCGAAGTCCGGGGGCAGGCCGCCGTCCTTCTCGCTGCGGTCCATGGAGCCGCGGGCGAGTGTGAAGCGGACGCCCATCTCGCTCGCCGCCCGGATGATCGAGCCCGACAGATCGCCGGAGCCCTTCGGGAAGACGTAGTGGTGGTCCATCGCGGTCGTCACACCGCCACGGGCCAGCATGCCGAGCGAGCCCTGCGCGGCCGCGTACGTCATGCGCTCGTCGATGCGCGCCCAGGTCGGGTAGAGCGCGACGAGCCAGTCGAAGAGGTTGTGGTCGGTGGCGAGGCCCCGGGTGATCCACTGGTAGAAGTGGTGGTGGGTGTTGACCAGACCGGGGGTCACCAGGTGCCCGGTCGCGTCGATCCGGCGTACGACGTCGGCCAGCCCCTCGGGGGCCTTGCCCGCGCCGACGGACTCGATCACGTTGTCCGCGACGACCACATGGCCCGACGTGTACTCGGTGTCCTTCGCGTCCACGGTCGCGATCGCCGCGTTCTCGATGACGATGCGCTGGGTTGCTGCCATGGTTCGCCCTTCAGAGGTTGGTGAGGTCCGCCGGGATCCGCGCTTCGCACCCGTCCCGCAGGACGGTGGCCTCGATCAGGCCGTAGGGGCGGTCGGCGGCGAAGTACACGGCTCCGTCGGCGGTGTCGTTCTTGAGGCCGAACGGGGCCAGGTCCACCAAGAAGTGGTGCTTGTTCGGGAGGGAGAAGCGGATCTCGTCGATCTCGTCGCGGTTGTCGATGATCCGCGCGCCCATCTGGTACAGGGTCTGCTGGAGCGAGAGCGAGTACGTCTCCGCGAAGGCCTGGAGCATGTGCTTCTTCACCTGCTCGTACGACGCCTCCCAGTCGGGCATCTGCTGTGCGTCGTCGGTCCAGTCGAAGCGCCAGCGGGCGGAGACCTCGGTGGCGAGGATGCGGTCGTACGCCTCGGGGAGGGTCGTGTACTTGTCCTTGGCGTAGCCCCAGAACTCGGAGTTGGTCGAGTTCATGACCGTCAGGTCCTTGAGGCCGGAGACGACCTCCCACGACGAGCCGTCGTACGTGATCTGGGCCAGCCGGGTCTCCTGGCCCTTGCGGACGAAGGAGTGCGCGCCCTCACCGCCGTGCTCGATGCGCTCCCAGGAGTACTCCTCGACGCGGATGCGGGCCCGGTGGATGGCCGGCTGGGAGGTCACGAAGTGCCGGGCGAGGTGGATGCCGAACTGCTCGGCGGACTCGATGCCGTGCTCCTTGGCGAAGGCGTACACCGTGTTCTTGGTGGTGTCCGTCGGCAGGACGTTCGCGTTCGAGCCGGAGAGGTGGACCTCGTCCATGTCGCCACTCAGCGACACCGACACGTTCAGGTCCTTGATGTGGTGGGTGGCGCCTTCCCGCGTGATCTTGACGACTCGGTTCTCGGCCTTGCCGTACTGGTTCTGTCCCAACACCGGGCGGCCGGGACGGGATTTGTCGGTCATGTAGCTAGCTCCCTCGGTATACGGAGTAGCCGAACGGGTTGAGCAGCAGCGGTACGTGGTAGTGCTCGCCGGGGTTCACGGCGAAGGTGATCGCCACCTCCGGGAAGAACGCTCCTACGGTGCCGCTGTCCCGATTCGCGGGGGCGTCCTGCTGCGCATCGGCTTGCTTCTTCGCAGATTTCTCGAGGTACGGCTCGACCTCGAAGTCGAGCCGTACCTGGGTGGTGCCCTCCGGCAGCGCCGGCAGGTCCTTGCACCGGCCGTCGGCGTCGGTCGCCGAGCCGCCGAGTGTCCGCCAGTCCGCGTCCCGCCCCGAGCGGGCGGCGAGGTGGACGGCGACGCCCTCGGCGGGGCGGCCGACGGAGGTGTCCAGGATGTGTGTGGACACCGAGGCGGTCGTGCTGGTGCTCATGATCGGGCTTCCTCTTCGACGAGCCGGGCCAGGCGAATGCGGTTGATCTTGCCCAGTTCGGTGCGGACGATCTCGCGTTCCCGCTCCGGCGCGTTGCCGATCCGCTCCTTGACCGCGTCGCGCATCTGCTCGCCGGTGCGGCCGGTGGCGCAGATCAGGAAGACATGCCCGAACTTCTCCTGGTAGGCCAGGTTCAGTTCGAGCATCTCCGCCTTGAGCTCGTCGGTGGCGCCGGCCATGCCGCGCTGCTCACGGGCCGAGGTCGGATCACCCGGCTTCGGGCGGCCGATCGGCGGATGTCCGGCCATCGCCTCCGCCAGATCCTCGGCGGTCAGCTCGGCCATGGCGGCGTCGCCGGCGGCGAAGAGGTCTTCGACGGTGGCATACGGGCGGCCGGTCAGCAGCCTGCGCCCCCATTCCGCCGAGGCGCACGCCTCGTGGAGCGCCGCGGCGGCCGCGTGCTCCTCCATGGCGTTGAACCGGGCGAGGCCCGGAGTCGAAGAACTCGAAGTCACGGGAGCCTCCGTGGCCGTGTTGCTGGACTGGCTACGGCAAGCTAACGCCCTGCGACGACATCGCGTCAACAGTTTGTTGAAAAAACGAGGTAACGCGCGCCTCTCCCGAAGCCGGGCACCGGCTGGCGCGAGTCTCGCCATCGGCGCCCCCTGCACAGCGCGCTTGAGGCATGGACATGGCCTTCGGGGGGAGGCCGACGGCCCGCACCCGTCGCCCTCCCCGGTCGGTCAGTGCCGGCGCTGTCGGTAGGCCCGGGTCTTCATGCGGTTCCCGCAGAGTTCCGGGGCGCACCAGCGGGCCAGGCCCGGCCGGGAGTGGTCGTAGAACACCCAGCGGCAGTCGGGCGCCTGGCAGACCTTCAGGCGGGCGAGGGAGCCGTCCTGGGCGGCGCGGACGGCGGCCAGCGCGATCACGGTGAGGGCGCCGTCCGCGCCGTCCGTGCCCGGCAGCAGTGCCGGCGGTCGTCCCGGAGCCGTGCTCAACCGGATGTCCAGCCGGACGGCGGGCGGTTCCCCCGCCGACGGGGCGTCGTCGGCCGAGGAGACGGTGGCCGGGGCGGGTGCGAGGCAGGCCCGCAGGTCCGCGCGCAACCGGTGGGCGCGGTCGAGATCGCGCCGGTCCGCAGGCGTGCCCGGGTCCACCAACTCCCGTGTGCGGAGCCAGTCCGCCAGCGCCTGGGGCGACGACAGCTGGTCGCCGCCCTGGTGCGTGGTGCCGTGGCGGACGAAGGACCGCAGGTCCAGCGTGTTGACGAAGGCATGCAGCAGGGCGGCGTCGGGGGGCAAGGGTGGGGTGGGGCGCTGGTCCGTCGGTGGCGTGGGGCGCTGGCCCATCAGTTGGTCCCCTCGACTCTGCAACACTAGTTAAGAGAAATAGTAGGTGTTGACTCCATCGGTGTCAGCTCCTAGCCTGCCCGCGACAGAACCTCGGGAAGGACAGGCGATGGCGGAGTCGTTACGGCGTACGATCACGGTCGGTCAAGGGGTGGCTCTCTACGTCGGCGCCATCGTCGGCGCCGGTGTCCTGCTGCTGCCCGGACTGAGCGCGACCGAGGCCGGCCCCGTCGCGATCGTGGCCTGGATCTTCGACGCGACCCTGGGCATTCCCCTGGCCCTCACCCTCGCCTCGCTGGCGAGCCGCTGTCCCAACGCGGGCGGAGTGGCGACCTACGTCACCGAGGCGTTCGGCCCGGCCGCCGGAGCCGTCGTCGGCTGGTTCTACTTCATCGGCGCCGCCACCGCCCAGACACTGGTCGCGCTGACCGGCGCGTACTACGGGGCGACCTACATGGGCCTGTCGCGGGAGTTCACCTTCCTCGTGGCGGGCCTCATCCTGCTCGTCGCCACCCTGTCCAATCTGCGCGGCATCAAGGTGAGCGGCCGGTTGCAGCTGGTGTTCGCCGGGACCGTCGCCCTCCTCCTGCTGCTCGCCATGCTGGTGTCGATCCCGCGCTTCAGCGCCGACAACTGGACACCCTTCGCGCCGCACGGCGTCGGCCGGGTCGGCGAGGTGGCCGTCCTCATCTTCTTCGCCTTCTTCGGCTGGGAGGCGATCACGCACCTCGCGGAGGAGTTCCGCGACCCGGTCAGGGACGTGCCGCGGTCCACGCTGATCAGCGTCGGGATCATCACCGTGCTGTACGTCGGAGTGGTGGTCGCGACCATCGGCACCGGCACCTACGGCGACGACGAGACCAACAACACCGTGATCGCCCGGCTGCTGGCGGACGGGGCCGGCGGCGCGGTGGGGGTCGTCACCGCCGTGATCGCCGTACTGATCGCCCTCGGCACGGCCAATGCCTTCGTCGCCGCCACCTCACGGCTGGGCTACGCGCTGGCCAGGGACGGGGCCTTCCCGGCACCGCTGGCCCGGATCAGCACGAACGGCGTCCCCGCGATCTCCGTGGTCGCGGTGGGGGGATACGCCGGCCTGGGAGTCGTCGTCAGCTATGTCGCGGGCTGGGGTCCGGAAACCCTGCTCGTGGTGCCCGCGTCGCTGGTCATCATGACGTTCCTCGCCGGCATGGCCGCCGGTGTCCGGCTGCTGAGCGGCGGACGGCGGACACTCGCCGGCCTCGGCACCGTGCTGTGCCTGGTACTGGTCCCCTTCAGCGGAGGCATCGTCGTCATCCCGGTGGCCGTCACCGTTCTCGCGCTGGCCTACCGGTGGTGGACCGGCCGACGGGCGGAGCCGCGCCCGGAGCCCGACGCGACTCCGCCCGCCGGCCAGGAAACGGACGAGGACCTGCCCGTGGGGACCACCCCCCAGGAGTGACACCCGCCACCCGCCACGCGGAGAAACATTCCTACCGCCTGGAACATCCCGGAAGAGGTCGGCCGGAGCCTCCTCCCCTCAATCCCTCCGTCGCGGCTGCGCACCGCTCTCACGCGCCTTGGCACGCTGTTCGTCGGCGTAATTGATGTAGTTGTAGACCGTGAAACGGCTCACGCCGAGTGCGCTCGCGACGGTCTCCACACCGTGCCGCACGGAGAAGGCACCGCGCGCTTCGAGTGTGCGGACGATCTCTTGCTTCGTCTTACGGTCGAGTTCGGCCAACGGCTTGCCCTGCTTGCGCTCCAGCGCGGCCAGGATGTGATCGAGCGACTCGGCGAGCTGCGGCAGACGTACGGCGACGACGTCGGCGCCCGCCCAGGCGAGCACGACATCGTCGGGACCGGCCTCCTCCGGCGGCAGGAGGGCTCCGCCCATGGCGTCGACCAGCGGCTTCACGGCCGCGATGAAGGCATCGCCCCCCACCCCGGTCACGACTTCCCCTCCCCGACCACGTTGACCTGCAGCGAGATCCTGGTGGCGCCCGCCTCCAGGGCCTTGCGCAGCAGGTCGTCGACCGCGGTGAGCACGACGTCGGCGCCGCCCTCCGCGGTGTTGCCGAACGGGCCCACGTCCACGGCGTCCAGGTCGGCGGCCTCGATGACATCGCGGGCGACCAGCGCATGCCGGGGCGGCTCATCGAGGTCGAAGGGCTCGGTCGTGAATTCCACTCGCAATCGCACACTGCCCCCAAACACCGCACCTGGCTGCGGTTGTCCCGAGATCACGGGTTCCGGCGGCGAAGCCGGCTCGCCCGCCACGAGGCGACCCTAACGGACACCGCCGCCCCGGAGGACTCGGACGGTCATGGCAGGGCTACGGCTACGGCTACGGCTACGGCTACGGCTACGGCTACGGCTACGACCCACGGTGCGCCGTCGCGCGCCCATCCCTCTTGACAAGCCCATCCCACCAACGGCAGCCTTCCATTAAGCAGAAACAAGTTTCCGTAATATGGAAATGGAAGGGGGCGCCTGGGCCCATGGGATTCGCGGAGCAGCGCTTCAACGTCAACCTGTCGATCCTCTTCACGGAACTCCCGCTCCTGGAACGCCCCGCGGCCGCCGCCGCGGCCGGCTTCACCGCGGTCGAGCTGTGGTGGCCCTGGGTCGACTCCCCCACCCCCGAGCAGTCGGAACTCGACGCCCTGCGGCGCGCGATCGAGGGCGCGGGCGTCCAGCTGACCGGGCTGAACTTCTACTCGGGAGTGCTGCCGGGGCCGGACCGGGGCGCCCTGTCGATCCCCGGCGAGGAGTCGGAGCGGTTCCGCGCCAACATCGACGTGGTCGCGGACTTCGCCCGGTCCGTCGGCTGCAAGGCGCTCAACGCGCTGTACGGCAACCGCGTGGCCGGAGCGGACCCGGCCGAGCAGGACGCGCTCGCGCTGCGGAACCTGGTCCTGGCGGCCCAGGCGGCCGACCGGATCGGCGCGACCCTGCTGATCGAGGTCCTGAACAAGGTGGATTCGCCGCTCTATCCCCTGGTGTCCGCCCCGGCCGCCGTCGGCGTCGTCGACAAGGTCAACCAGGCGTCGGGCCTCGGCAACGCGCGCTTCCTGATGGATCTCTACCACCTGTCCATGAACGGCGAGGACCTGCCGCAGGTGATCGCCGAGTACGCCGAGAAGACCGGCCATGTGCAGATCGCCGACAACCCCGGCCGCGGCGCCCCCGGCACGGGCACCCTCCCGCTGGAGGACCTCCTCGACCAGTTGGGCAAGGCCGGTTACGAGGGCTGGGTCGGACTGGAGTACAAGCCGGGCGACCGGCCGAGCGCCGAGGCCTTCGCGTGGCTCCCCCGAGAGTCCCGCGCGGCACGCTGAGCCCCCCACCCCACAGCCGTGCCCATCCCACAGTCGTAGCCAACCTCACAGCCGTAGCCCACCGTTCCTTTGGACTGAGCAGGAGTGAGCCTGTTCAGCCCGCACGCCCCGAACGGTCTTGGGCGTTCCCCCACTGCCTTAAGGGCGTGGGAGGTACCCCAGGTCCCCGGCGTACTCAGCCCCGGGGCGGCGACACGGATCCTGTCCGTGGTCCGGGCCCGGGAGGCCGGTTCCCTGTGCGACCTGGCCATGTGGGTACAGCCAGAGGCGACGGAGAGGCCCCGAACCATCACTCCGGTGGAGCGGGGGCCCCGCACGCCGACGCCGTACCCGGCGGCCCAGATCGCGCGACCACCTAGACCGAACAGCCCAGAACACCGCAAGCCCGAAAGCCGACCATCACACGATCGAGCTAATACCACCTCGTTCGCGCTCCTCAACGAGCAGCTGCAACCCCCACGGACGCAGCCGAGCTGTCAGAGAGGCACCCTCATCATGAGCAATCTCCCCAAGGTCGCGTGGATAGGCCTCGGCATCATGGGCTCCCCCATGTCCGAGAACCTGATCAAGGCGGGTTACGACGTCACGGGCTGCACCCTGGAGCAGGACAAGCTCGACCGGCTGGCCGCCGCCGGCGGGACCGCGGCGGACTCGATCGCCGAGGCCGTGCGCGACGCCGACGTCGTCATCACGATGGTGCCCGCGTCACCGCAGGTCGAGGCCATCGCGTACGGCCCCGACGGCATCCTGGAGAACGCCAGGCCGGGCGCCTTGCTGATCGACATGTCGTCCATCGCCCCGCAGACCTCGGTCGACCTGGCGAAGGCGGCGAAGGCGAAGGGCATCCGGGTGCTCGACGCCCCGGTCTCCGGCGGTGAGGCGGGCGCGATCGAGGCGGTGCTGTCCATCATGGTCGGCGGCGAGCAGACCGACTTCGACGAGGCCGAGCCGGTCTTCGAGGCGCTCGGCAGGACCATCGTGCTGTGCGGTCCACACGGCTCCGGACAGACCGTGAAGGCCGCGAACCAGCTGATCGTCGCCGTGAACATCCAGGCGTGCGCCGAGGCCGTGGTCTTCCTGGAGAAGTCCGGCGTGGACCTCGATGCGGCGCTCGACGTCCTGAACGGCGGCCTCGCCGGCTCGACCGTACTGACCCGCAAGAAGGACAACTTCCTGAACCGGGACTTCAAGCCGGGCTTCCGTATCGATCTGCACCACAAGGACATGGGCATCGTCACGGACGCCGCCCGCACCGTGGGCGCCGCCCTGCCCGTCGGCGCCGTGGTGGCCCAGTTGATCGCCTCGCTGCGCGCGCAGGGCGACGGCGGCCTGGACCACTCGGCCCTGCTGCGGGCCGTGGAACGCCTCTCCGGCGCCCAGGTCTGAGAGGGCGGTTCGTCTCTGAGGCCGGCCCCTTCCCCGAACTTCCGGTCCGCGGCGGCGCCGACATCTGTCCTGTCGCGCCCAGGCACCGCCGCGGACCGGGACCGCCGTCTCGGATACGCCGACTTCCTGAGGGGCGTCGGCAGGGGCACCGCGATGTTCGTACGCCTCTCGACGGTGGGTGAGGGTTTGGCCGACGCCGACGCGGTGTGCGACCCGCCCGCCCTGGCGATCAACTTCTCTAGGGAAGAGGTCAATTACAGCCTCGTCGGGAACTGCGCCCCGGTCGTCTTCGTCAAGGCCCCGATCATGTCCCGACTTCGTCCACTCCCCGGAACCGCGGTTCACGCCGCGCGGAGAGCGGGCCCCAGCCGCATCGGATCCCTGGGGTCACAGCTCCGGGGGCAACGGGAACGAGTGCTTCCCCATCCGGGGCCCTTCGTCCTCTCTCCCCTCCGGACCGCCCAGCGATCGGCGGGCGTTGTCCAGCAGTTCCTTGTACGTCAGCACCTCGACGCGGTTCATATGGGCGTTGAACGTGCGCAGGGCCTCGGTGATCTCCTCCTCCGGCACGTCGGGGTGGAGGGCGGGGTGTCCGACGAGTACGAGCGCGCCGGCCCGTCGGGTCTCGATGCCGAACTCCTCGCGGATGCGGTGCCGGTCCTCGTCGAGTCCCACCAGGTAGTTGACGGCCTGCCCCACGGCCTCGTGGACCTGCGCCGCCGGCACCCAGGCGGACCGGTGCCGTTTCACCAACGGGCCCTTGAGGCTCATGGCGCGCTTGAGCTCGACGATGTGCAGGGCGCCGTCACCGCGGATCAGCGGGAGGTCGACCTCGTCGCCGGACACGAGCCTGCGGTGCGCGGCCTCGCCGACGAAACGGCCACCGAAGATCCAGTGCTGCCCCTCCAGCACGCGCTGAAGGTCCCGCTCCAGGGCGTTCGGGTCCTCGACGACCGCGCGGAGTTCCTCCAGACCGGCGGCCCGACGACGCAACTCGGCTGCCTGGATGATGAGTTGACCCTTGTCATCGGCTGCGAGCAGGGCGAGGGCCTGCGGCGAGGTGACGATGTCCCGGGCCGCGACGGCGGGGTCCTCGATGTCGATGCGACCGTCACGGAGGATCCGCTCCAGCCACAGGGCCGTCTCGGCCCGGCCGCGCGGGATGACCCAGCGCCCGGGCCGGTCCTCGGGCGCCTCCGTGTGCAGCGAGTCCTCCGCCTGGCCCCGGAAGTGCTCCAGGAACTCCGCCACGCTCGCGTCGGGATGCTCCTCCAGGTATTCCTGGCAGTGCTCGACCATCCACCTGTGCGTGGCCCAGATCGTTCTGCCGAGGTACTTCCGGCCGATCCAGTCGCGCTTGCCGTCCCGGGAGAGCCGGTAGCGCTCTTCGAAGTCCGGTCGGAGGATGAGGCCCTGGGCATAGTCGAGTGAGTCCTGGAGCATGCGCACCACGTTCCACTCCCCGGCCCCGGCCGCCGTGGCCCGTGCCTCCGCCAGCAGCCGTTCGAGCTCCTTGCCGCCCCGGCGGCCTCGGCCCGGCCCGCCCTTCATGTGCGTGAAGACCGCGTCCAGCGCGTCCTTCACCGGCTGCCCGACCGCCTCCTCCGCCGCCTTCTCGAGCTGCCACTCCAGTGCCCTGTCGCATCGCGTCGCCATGAAGGGGATTGTGCGATCAGGGTCTGACAACCCGATCACCGCCCACCGCCACGGCTTTCCGCCTACGCAAGGGTGCGTAGGCCGTCTACGGAACCCTCAAATCAACCTCTGAACCCCTGCGCGAGGGCTTCAACTACCCCTGGGTGAGGGCACATTCTCGACACACGAGGCCCGCCGGCACGGGGGCGGCGGGCCTCGACGGGGGAAGCCCACGGGGGAGAACGGGGGCACGGGGGAACGGGGGAACGGGGGAACGGGGGAACGCGAGATCCCGGGGGAAACGGGGGATCTCTCGGGAAGGTACGGGGGAACGGGGGAGGCCATGAGCGGCAGCGCGACGAAGCGGCTCGCGTCATGCGAGGTCGCGCTGCTGCGGGGTGGGCCCCGCGCCGCCGTGGCGGTCGCCGCACTGGCTCTGCATCTACGGGGGGCCGTCGCCGGAAGGGGCGGCACGATGCGGACGTCGGGACCGTCCGGCGGCGTGGGGCATTCCCTCCCTCCCCTGCACCCGCTGGAGAAGGCGGTACACACCTCGCTCTACCGGCCCGCCGGCCTGCGGGAACTCATGGAACGGCCCCGGATGCGCCGCGAACTCGCCGAAGCCCGCGCGGAGTTGATCGCGCAGGGCCTGCTACGGCGTTTCCCCCCGCGGCGGAAGCAGGCCGCCCGACGCCTTCTCACCGACCTCCGCGAGCAGTTGCCCCTGTCGCTCCCGCTGCCGGACGACGAGCCCGAGAACCTGCCCGCCGACCAACTGGCCCTCCTGGTCGCCCTCGACGGCCCCGCCGCCCTTCTGGCCGTCGCACCACGCTTCGCCCGCCAGGCCGGACTCGTCGGCCGGGGCGGCCGCGCGGACAAGGGGCTCCTGCCGCACTCCTGGGGTGGCGGACGGGGGCTGAGCGGCCACACCACCGACGACGGATTCGGTCCCACCGGGAGCGGGTGGATCTGAGCACGCCCGCGGCCGCACATCGCCCGGGCGCGGGACGGGGCGGCCCACCCCCCGGATGAGCCGCCCCGGACGTCCGTACGCCGCACTCGACGTCGTACATCTCAGACCCGCGACGTCTCGTACACCTCAGACCCGCGACGTCTCGTACACCTCACACCCGCGACGTCTCGTACACCTCACACCCGCAAGGCCCTGATCGAGGTGGGCGCGTGCCCCGGCTCCGTCGCGATCTCCTCGAACTCGGACACGTCGCCGATGTCGTTGGTCGTGGACATCGAGATGTTGGTGACGCGCTCCAGGATCGCCTCGACGACGACCGGCACCCGGTACTCCGCCGCGAGCTTCTTCGCCTGCTCGAAGGCGGCGCCCAGTTCGGCCGGGTCGGTCACCCGGATCGCCTTGCAGCCCAGGCCCTCGGCGACCTTGACGTGGTCGACGCCGTAGACGCCCAGCTCGGGCGAGTTGACGTTCTCGAACTCCAGGTTGACCTGGAAGTCGATGCCGAAGGCGCGCTGGGCCTGGCGGATCAGGCCCAGGTAGGAGTTGTTGACCAGGACATGGACGTACGGGATGCGGTGCTGCGCCCCGACCGCCAGTTCCTCGATCATGAACTGGAAGTCGTAGTCGCCGGAGAGGGCGACGACGGACGCCTCCGGGTCGGCCTTCGCGACGCCGAGCGCGGCCGGGACCGTCCAGCCCAGCGGGCCCGCCTGGCCGCAGTTGATCCAGTGGCGCGGGTGGTAGACGTGCAGCAGCTGGGCGCCGGCGATCTGGGAGAGGCCGATGGTCGAGACGTACCGGGTCTCGGGACCGAAGGCCTTGTTCATCTCCTCGTAGACGCGCTGCGGCTTGATCGGGATGTCGTCGAAGTGGGTACGGCGCTGGAGCCGGGCCTTGCGGTCCTGCGCGCCGGCCGCCCACGCGGAGCGGTCAGGCAGCCCGCCTTGGGCCTTCAACTCCCTTGCCACCGCGACGAACAGCTCCAGCGCGGCCTTGGCGTCGGAGGCGATGCCGTAGTCGGGGGCGAAGATCCTGCCCAGCTGGGTGGGCTCGATGTCGACGTGGACGAACTTCCGTCCGGCCGTGTAGACGTCCAGTTTCCCGGTGTGCCGGTTGGCCCAGCGGTTGCCGATGCCGAGGACGAAGTCGGACTCCAGGAAGGTCGCGTTGCCGTAGCGGTGCGAGGTCTGCAGGCCGACCATGCCGGCGTTCAGCTCGTGGTCGTCGGGCAGGACGCCCCAGCCCATGAGGGTGGGGACGACCGGGACGCCGGTCAACTCGGCGAATTCGACGAGGAGTTCACAGGCGTCGGCGTTGATGATGCCGCCGCCCGCGACGATCAGCGGCCGCTCCGACGCGTTCAGCAGCCCGATCGCCTTCTCGATCTGGGCACGGGTGGCGGCCGGCTTGTAGACCGGGAGCGGCTCGTACGTGTCCGGGTCGAACTCGATCTCGGTGAGCTGGACGTCGATGGGCAGGTCGATGAGGACGGGCCCGGGACGGCCGGAGCGCATCAGATGGAAGGCCTGCTGGAAGACGCCGGGGACCTGTGCGGCCTCCAGGACGGTGACGGCCATCTTGGTGACCGGCCTCGCGATGGAGGCGATGTCGACCGCCTGGAAGTCCTCCTTGTGGATCACGGCCGTGGGTGCCTGGCCGGTGACGCAGAGGATCGGGATGGAGTCACCGATGGCCGAGTAGAGCCCGGTGATCATGTCGGTCCCGGCGGGTCCGGAGGTGCCGATACAGAGACCGATGTTGCCGGGGAAGGCGCGGGTGTAGCCCTCGGCCATGTGCGACGCGCCCTCGACATGCCGGGCGAGGGTGTGCTGGATGCCGCCGGAGGCCTTGAGTGCCGCGTAGAAGGGGTTGATCGCCGCGCCGGGGACACCGAACGCGTCGCGGACGCCCTCGTGCTTGAGGATCTCGACTGCCGCGCGGGCAGCGGTCATACGAGCCATTGCGTACTCCTGCCTCAGCTGCCGGACTGGCGCTCCCGTCGCGCCCCGCGGTGAGCACTTCCGTGATCTCGTCAGTAGATTTCCGCACTAGATTTCCGCATTACGGAAAATATTTTCTGTTATATGGAAGCAATGTAGGGGGCGGGGTCAGGAGCGTCAAGGGCGTGGGCCCCGGAATCCACCTGGGCGTCCTGGGGTGTTTCCCTGCCGGAACAGCCCTGGCTGGAGGACGATGAAGGGGGCGTTTCCGATGTGACCCGGTGTCCTGGCGGTCTCGGTGGTGGGGTGGGAAATGAGCGAGAGCATGTCGGTGCGGTGCCCGGACTGCGGACGGGAACATGTGTACGCGGCCCCGGCCTATCCCTGCGCCTGCGGCACCCCCGTCGCCCCGGCGCTGAACCTCAGGGCCGCCCCCACCGCCGTCACCCACCGCACCTGGGACGAGGACTGGGTCACCGTCCGCTGCGGGAGCTGCGGCCGCGAGGACCAGTGGCCCCACCCCGAGCTGGGCTGCGCCTGCGGAACGGTGCTGCGCGTCCCCGTCGCGGGCGCCTTGCGGTCACCGCGCCCCCGGGATCCGAACGGAGCCGACCCGTCCGCCCGCCCCCGTACCGCCTTCAAGCCCGTCACGATCCGTACCGCCCGGGACGCGATCACCGCCGTCGCCCTCTATCTGCGCTGGCTGGGCTACCAGGACGTCCGCCGGGCCGACCAGCGCCAGCCCAGTGGCATCGGGCTGGCCGCGCGGGGGGTCCTGGCCCAGGTGGACCCGTCGGTGCGCCCGGCCTCGCTGCGCGATGTCGAGTGCCTGTGGCTGACCGCCATGACGGAGTCCACCGACTGCGTCTACTTCTCCCTCGCCGGGTACGCTAACGACGCCCGCGACCGCGCCGACGGCCTGGGCGTCTCCCTGTTCGTCCTGGACCTCACGGGCACCCCGCAACCGGTGAACGGCGCGGCGACGGAGCTGGTCGCGACCGGCGCGGGGGCCTGAGACCCGCCGAGGGCCTCGTCGACGGCGACGGCTACTCGACGGCGTACCGCTCCCGCAGCTCGATCTTCCGCACCTTCCCCGACACCGTCATCGGGAAGGAGTCCAGGATCCGCAGGGCGCTCGGGATCTTGTAGTGCGCCAACTGTCCGTCGCAGAAGGCCCGCAGCTCCTCCAGCGTGAGCGGTTCGGCGGTCTCGCGCGGGATGACGCAGGCGAGGACCTCCTCGCCGTACCGCTCGTGCGGCACGCCCACCACCTGCACGTCGGCGATCTTCGGGTGGCCGTACAGGAACTCCTCGATCTCGCGCGGGTAGATGTTCTCACCGCCCCGGATGATCATGTCCTTGATACGGCCGACGATCTCGACGTATCCGTCCTCGCGCATCACCGCCAGGTCCCCGGTGTGCATCCACCGCCCGGCGTCGACGGCCTCGGCGGTCTTCTCCGGCTCCTCCCAGTAGCCGAGCATCACGCTGTAGCCGCGGGTGCACAACTCCCCCGCGGTGCCGCGTGGTCGGGTCACGCCGGTCGCCGGATCGACGATCTTCACCTCGATGTGCGGGAGGACGCGGCCGACGGTGCCGGTGCGGTGCTCCAGGTCGTCGTCACGCCGGGTCTGGGTGGAGACGGGTGAGGTCTCCGTCATGCCGTAACAGATCGAGACCTCCGTCATGTGCATCTCGGCGACCACCCGCTTCATCACCTCCACCGGGCAGGGCGAGCCCGCCATGATGCCGGTCCGCAGGGAGGAGAGGTCGTACGAGCCGAAGTCGGGGAGGTTCAGCTCCGCGATGAACATCGTCGGTACGCCGTACAGGGAGGTGCAGCGCTCCTGCTGGACCGCGCGCAGGGTGGCCGCCGGGTCGAACGACGGGGCCGGGATGACGATGCAGGCACCGTGCGAGGTCGCCGCGAGGTTGCCCATCACCATGCCGAAGCAGTGGTAGAAGGGCACGGGCACGCAGATCCGGTCCCGCTCGCTGTAGGCGATCGACTCCCCCACGAAATAACCGTTGTTGAGGATGCCGTGGTGGGAGAGGGTCGCCCCCTTGGGGAAGCCCGTCGTGCCCGAGGTGTACTGGATGTTGATCGGGTCGTCGCAGGACAGGTCCTCGTACGGCACCGGGGTCCCACGCCCGATGAGCGCGTCCCAGCTCGGGTCGCCGATGTAGACGGTCTCCCTCAACCGCGGGCAGCTGGCGCGGACTTGCTCGACCATCGCCCGGTAGTCGCTCGTCTTGTGGCTGAGGGAGGCGAAGAGCAGGGAGACGCCGGCCTGGTTGAGGACGTACTCGACCTCGTGGGTGCGGTAGGCCGGGTTGATGTTCACCATGATCGCGCCGATTCGCGCGGTGGCGTACTGGACGAGCACCCACTCGGGACAGTTGATCGCCCAGATCCCGACCCGGTCGCCCTTGACGACACCGCTCGCCAGCAGCGCGAACGCCAACCGGTCGACGTCGGCGGCGAATTGGGCGTACGTCCAGCGGCGCCCGGACGGCACGTCGACGAGGACCTCACGGTCCGGCCAGGCCGCGACCGCCCGGTCGAGGTTGGCGCCGATCGTGTCGCCGAGCAGGACCGTGTCGCTCGTGCCGTGCGTGTACGACAGCTCCGTCACCGTGAGGTCCCCTCGCGCCGTCTTCGGACGGTCTTCGTGTTCCGTCACCGGAAGTCCTCCTCGCGGTACTCCGCGTCCGAGCCCTCGGCCGTGGCCTCGCGCAGCTCGATGCGGCGGATCTTGCCCGACACGGTCTTCGGCAGATCGGCGAACTCCAGGCGGCGGACGCGCTTGTAGGGCGCGAGGACGGTCCGGGAGTGCTCGAAGAGCACCTTCGCGGTGTCCGGGCCCGGCTCCCAGCCGGCCGCCAGCACGATGTACGCCTTCGGCACCGCGAGCCGGACCTCGTCCGGCGCGGGCACGACGGCCGCCTCGGCGACCGCCTCGTGCTCCAGGAGCGCGCTCTCCAGCTCGAACGGGCTGATCTTGTAGTCGCTCGCCTTGAAGACGTCGTCCGCGCGGCCCACGTAGGTGATGTAGCCGTCCGCGTCCCGTGAGCCGATGTCGCCGGTGCGGTAGTAGCCGCCGGCCATGGCCTCCGCCGTACGGTCGGGGTCGCCGTGGTAGCCGGTCATGAGGCCGACGGGGCGGTTGGAGAGGTCGAGGGCGATCTCGCCCTCGTCGGCGTCGGGGGCGCCCGAGACGGGGTCGAGGAGGACGACCTTGAAGCCGGGTCCCGGCCTGCCCATCGAGCCGGTCTTCAGTGCCTGGCCGGGGCTGTTGGAGACCTGGACGGCGGTCTCGGTCTGGCCGAAGCCGTCGCGGATGGTGACGCCCCAGGCGCGCCGCACCTGCTCGATGACCTCGGGGTTGAGCGGCTCGCCTGCGGCGACGATCTCGCGGGGCGGGGTGCGCAGCTGGGTGAGGTCGGCCTGGATGAGCATGCGCCACACGGTGGGCGGGGCGCAGAAGGTGGTGACGCCCGCGCGCTCCATCTCCGCGAGCAGCCGCCCGGCGTCGAAGCGGCCGTAGTTGTGGATGAAGACGGTCGCCTCCGCGTTCCACGGGGCGAAGAGGTTGGACCAGGCGTGCTTGGCCCAGCCGGGCGAGGAGATGTTGAGATGGACGTCGCCGGGCTTCAGGCCGATCCAGTACATGGTCGCCAAGTGACCGATGGGGTACGACACATGGGTGTGCTCGACCAGTTTGGGGCGGGCGGTGGTGCCCGAGGTGAAGTACAGCATCAGCGGGTCGGTGGCGTTGGTGGCGCCGTTCGGTTCGAAACGGGTGGGGGCCGCGTAGGCCTCCTCGTACGGCCGCCAGCCGTCCACCGTGCCGCCGACCGTGGTGCGGGTGTAACGGCCGGGTACGTCATCGAACTTGGGGGCGTCCTCGGCCCGTACGATCACGTGCTTGACCCGGCCGCGCTCCACCCGGTCGCGCAGATCGGCGGGGCCGAGCAGCGGGGTGGCGGGGATGACGACGGCGCGCAGCTTCATGGCGGCGAGGGCGGTCTCCCACAACTCCGCCTGGTTGCCGAGCATGACGAGGATGCGGTCGTCGGCGCGGACGCCCCGGTCACGCAGCCAGTTGGCGGCCCGGGAGGAGCGCTCGGACATCTCGGCGAAGGTGAGCCGGGTCTCGGTGCCGTCGTCCTCGACGATGTGCAGCGCCGTGCGGTCGTTCCCATGTGCGATCACGTCGAACCAGTCGAGTGCCCAGTTGAAGTACTCCGGGCGCGGCCAGGTGAACCCCTTGTAGGCCGTGGCATAGTCCTCACGGTGGGCCAGCAGGAAGTCCCGGGCCGCCCGGAACTCGTCCGTGGCGCTCGTCCTCGCCGACATGTGTCCTCCTCATTGCCGGACCGTTGCCTGACATCGTGTAATGCGTGATACACGTCTCACTACCCCCGAACGGGGGTGCGCCGCGCGGAAGGGGCGAGTTCGTGGCATTGGATCCCTCGGATTCCGTCGATAGGGGTTTGTCCGGCCGGGCGGACATGCGCGGCGCGCTGAACCGGCTGCGCCAGGCCACCGGGCTGCCGCTCGCTTTCGCGGGGCTGATCGAGCCCGGGCCCGGGCAACTGCGCATCAGCGAACTCCAGGGCAGCCGGACGACCGCGCTTCAAGGCCTGGCGGTGCGCTCCGGGAACGGTCTCGGCGGCAAGACGGTCGCCCTGGCCCGCCCGTGCTGGGTGACCGACTACTCCGTCTCACGCCAGATCAGCCACGAGTACGACGCCGCGGTCGCCGCCGAGGGCATCCGCTCCGTCCTCGCGGTCCCCGTCGTCGTACGGCGGCAAGTGCGCGGGGTGCTGTACGGCGCCCTGCGCGCGGCCCAGCCGCTGGGCGACCGCACGGTCGGCGCGGCGCTGGAGGCGGCGCGGGACATGGAGCAGGCGCTGGTGGTGCGGGACGAGGCGCGAAGCCTGCTGGCCGCGACACGGGCCACCGTCGAACACGAGGGGGCGCCCGGTGTGTGGGAGGAGGTCCGGGAGGCGCACGGGGCGCTGCGCGCGCTCGCCCCACGCATCGACGATCCGGAGCTGCGGGCGGAGCTGCTCCAGGTCTGCGGCCGCCTGGCCGGCGTGGCCGGCGGGAAGAGCGTCGGGCCCGGCTCCCCCGACGGCGTCGCCCTGACGCCGCGCGAGACGGACGTACTGACCTGTATCGCGACGGGTGCGACCAACGCGGTCGCCGCGGATCGCCTGGGCCTGCGCCCTGAGACGGTGAAGGCCTATCTGCGCTCGGTCATGCGGAAGCTCGGGGCTCACACCCGTTTGGAGGCGGTCGTGGCTGCTCGCCGAGCGGGGCTGTTGCCGTAGCGCTCCGCTGGAGGCCGGGGTCGTGGATCTGCCGGTCCGGTGGGGGCTGGTCGCACGGTTCCCCGCGCCCCTCGGGGGCCGCGGCTGCGGTCCACCGGCGCCCATTCATGTAACTGGCGTGTGAATTTTCCTATGCCGTACCCTTCCTGTTATTTCCCTCACCAGGGTTACGTTCCGAAATTCAAAGCCTGGACGCCTAATATTGGCCCGGACACGACACTCGAGGGGAGCGGTGGCCCGTGCGACGGGAGTTCAAGGAGCCTGGGAGACCCCGCCCCGACCTGGTCATAGGCAGGGAGGAGCTGTTCGCGGGCGCGCGCGAGCAGTTGTCGCGCGGCGGCAGTGTGCTGGTGCACGGCTCCGCCGGCATCGGTAAATCGACCGTCCTGCGCGCGCTGGCCGCGGAATTCGACGAAACGGCACGGACGGTGCTGCGCTGCTCGGCCACCGAGTCCGAGTCGCATCTGCCGTTCCTCGCCCTGACCGATCTGCTCGGTCTGGTCGTGGACGAGGTGTCCGACCAGCTGCCCGCCCCGCAGCGCACCGCGCTCGAATCCGCGCTCACCGGCCGTGGTGAGTCGACGCTCCAGCGCGACGGGCTCGCCCTGCGGCTCGCCGTCCTGTCGACCCTGCGCGCGCTGGCCGCCAAGGGCCCGGTGCTGATCGTCGCGGACGACCTCCAGTGGCTGGATCCGGCCAGTGTCGAGCTGCTCGGGTTCGCCGCGCGGCGGCTCGGCGAGATGCCGGTGCGCATGCTGTGCGCCGTACGTACCTCGACGGACCCCCATGGTCACGAGCAGGACAGATATCTACGCGCGTCCCCTCCCGACACCCTCGCCCTCCGGGTCACTCCGCTCTCCAGGACGCACGTCGCCGACCTGCTGGAGAACCGCGGCTACACCGGTCTGCCCCGCTCGACCGTGCGGGACATCCACCACACCAGCGGCGGCAATCCGCTCTTCGCGCTGGAGCTGGGCCGCGCCCTCGCCGACAGCCCGACCCCGCCGCGCCCGGGCGAGCCGCTGCCCGTGCCGACCTCGCTGCGGACCCTGGTCCTGAACCGGCTCGACATGCTCTCGGCGGAGGCCCGCCACACCCTGCTCGTCGCCTGCTCCGGTGCCCGGCCCACGGTGGCCCTGCTGCGCGCCGCCGGGCGGGAGAACGCCGAGGCGGAGACCGCGCAGGCCGTCGAGCTGGGGCTGCTCGCGCCGGAGCGGGAGGGGCCGGGCGTGCGGTTCGCGCACCCCCTGGTGTCGGCCGCGCTGTACGCCGAGGCCACCGCCCAGGAGCGGCGGGCCGCCCACGCCGCGCTGTCCACCGCCGCCGTCGACCCCATCGAGCGGGCCCGGCATCTGGCGCTGGCCACCCAGGGCACCGATCCGCAGGTCGCCGGCCAGCTGGGCGAGGCCGCGGCCGTGGCCCGGGACCGGGGGGCGCCGTCGGTCGCCGCCGAGCTGGGGCTGCTCTCGGCCCGGCACACCCCGGCGGACGCGACACCCGGCCCGGACGAGCGGCGGCTGCAGGCCGCCGAGGACGCGCTGACCGCCGGGGAGAACGATCTCGGCCGGGACATCGCCCGCGAGGTGCTGAGCCGCGCCACCGAGCCCGCCGAGCGGGTCCGGGCCTGGATGGTGGTGATCGACGCGGCCGGGCAGTCCCTCGCCGAGGTCGACGCCGTCTATCCGGAGGTCCTCGCCGACGCGGGCGACGACCCACGGCTGCTCGCCCTCGTCCGCTATCAGCTCGCCTGGCGGGCGCTGGTCCTCGAAGGCGACTTCGCCGAGGGCAGGGAGGAGGCCGCGCGGGCGGCGGAGCTGGCCGCGCGGGCCGACGACCGGCGCACCGAGCTCCTCGCGCTCGCCTTCCAGGCGCAGGCCGAGATCCTGATGGGGCACCCTGACGCGCCCATGACGATCAAGCGGGCCCTGAGGGAGCCGCAGGATCCGCAGCTGGCGTGCCACCACAACGGGGCGGGCGCGACCCGCTTCCGCTGGCTGATGATGAGCGACCAGCTCGGCGAGGCCCGGGCGACGATCACCTCGCTGCTGCGTGAGGTGCGCCGGCGCGGCATGGTCGAGAGCGAGGTGCACTACGTGCGCTTCCTCGCCGAGACCGAGCTGCGCTCCGGGCACTGCGGCCGGGCCCTCGACCTCGCCCGTGAGGGCTATGTCCTCGCCCGGGACTCCGGCATCGGCGAGGGCGCCTCCGCCATGCTCACCTCGCTCGCGGAGGCCGCCGGCGGTGACGTGGAGCGGGCCCAGGCCCTCGCCCGCGAGGCCGCCGAGCACGCGGAGCAGGACGGCGACCTGATGTACCTCTCCCGCGCCCTGGGCGCCCTCGGGCACGCCCGGCTGGTGGCCGGGGACGCGTCCGGGACGGTTCAATCCCTGCGCCGGGTGCGGGAGTTGGAGGAGGGGCTCGGGGTCACCGACCCCGCGCGCGGCCGCTGGCACGGCGATCTCGCCGAAGCCCTGGTACGGGTGGGCGAGTTGGCCGAGGCGCAGGACGTCATCGACGTCACCCGGCAGCAGGCGCTGCGGCTCGGGCGGGAGAGCGTACTCGCCGTCCTCGACCGGGCCGAGGCGCTGGTGCGCGCGGCACAGGGCGAACAGGACGCCGCCGTACGGCAGTTGACATCGGCGCAGGACCGGCTCGCCAAGCTGGGCTACGGCCTGGAGGAGGCGCGGGCCGCGTACGCCCTGGCCGGTCTGCGCACCCTCCCGCAGGCGCACGGCCTCGCCCGGCCAGGAGGGACGTCCGCCACGGCCTCGTACGACGAGGCGTCCCGGCTGTTCCGCCGCTGTCGTGCCCTGCCATGGCTGCGTCAGGTGGAGCAGGCCACGGTCGCCCCGGCGCCCCCGCAGCAGCCCGCGATCGCGCCGTCGGCACTGGACGCCCTCGCCGTGCTCGCGGCGACGGAACGCCAGGTCGCGGAGCTGGTGATGGAGGGCGCGACCAACCGGGAGATCGCCGGCCGGCTGTACATCAGCGTGAAGACGGTCGAGGCGACACTCACGCGGGTCTACCGGAAGCTGGGCATCCGGTCGCGTGTGGACATCGTGCGTCTGGCGGCGGGACACCGTACGAACTGACCTCCCCCGGGACCGGCTGACGAGCCCCTTCCGGGGCCTGTGTCCTGTGCGCGCAGCGACCTTGCGGGTCCAGCCTAGGCTCAAACCCCGGCCCGGGTCATCGAGGGTTTTCCCTCCCCAACTCCCTTAGGGGGATCCCCCCTTGGGAGGGGATCACTCCGGCTCATAGTTTTTGTGCCGTGCCGCACGCCAGGGCACACAGACCGGCCCGCCGCCCCGCTCGGCTCCCCCGAGCGGGGCGGCACCGCGGGCTCTGTGCACTCCCCCCACCCGCGCGTCCCCCACCGGCAATCCCATGAGGAGAACCATGTTCGGGTTCAACCTGGCCAAGAAGTCGATGGTCGCCGCCGCGGCCACCGCTGCCGCCGCCGCTGCCGCGCTGCTCACCGCGCCCGGCGCCGTCGCCGCTCCCCAGCCCATCGTCGGCGGTACGACCACCACCGCGAGCGCGTACCCGTACGTCATGCAGATCACGAACGCCTCGCAGAGCCAGTTCTGTGGCGGCACCCTCGTGTCTCCCACCAAGGTGATCACCGCCGCCCACTGCATGGTCGGCAGAACCACCTCCAACACCCGCGTGGTCGGTGGCCGCACCTACCGCAACGGCACGAACGGCACCGTCAGCACGCTCAGCAAGATCTGGATCCACCCGAGCTACAACAGCTCCACCATGACCAGCGACGTGGCCGTACTGACGCTCGCGGTCGCGCAGCCGTACACCACGGCCTCGTACGTCTCCGCCTCGCAGACCGGGGTCTACGCGGCCGGCACCACCGCCCGCATCATCGGCTGGGGCACCACCTCCTCGGGCGGCTCCTCCTCCAACCAGCTGCGCACCGCGACCGTGCCGGTCGTGGCCGACTCGGTCTGCGGCAGCTCCAGCTCCTACGGCTCCGAGTTCGTCGCGAGCTCGATGGTTTGCGCCGGTTACTCCTCCGGCGGCGTTGACACCTGCCAGGGCGACAGCGGCGGTCCCCTGATGATCGGGGGCGTCCTGGCAGGCATAGTTTCCTGGGGTTACGGCTGCGCCGACGCGCAGTACCCCGGTATCTACACCCGGCTGACCACCTTCTCGAACACGGTGGCCGCGCAGATCGCCTCGTAGTCGAGGGACGACGCGCCGACAGACTCCTGAGGTACTCCCTCAGGATCTACCAGGGGGCGTTGCGAACCTGCCACGAGCGGTTCGCAGCGCCCCCTTCCAACGTCCGTGCGTATTACGGGCGTTGGGACCTACGGGCTCTGCGGGCTCTGCGGGCTCTACGGGGCGACAGTGCCGAAGCGGATGTCGTACGAACCGTCGCCGTGGAGGACGGTGAGGGTGCGCTCCGCCTCCTGGAGAAGCCCCTCCCGCTGTCCCGGGGTGAGCCTTCCGAACGGCTCAAGGGTGAGGGCGTCCCCCTCGAGCTTCCAGATGCCCGCCAGGAAACCGTCGACGAGGAAGGTGCGGTACGCCTGATTCCCTTTCCAGCTACGGCCCTTGAGGTCCGGCGGCACCACGCGGGAGCGGTCGGCGTGGGAGAGGAGCAGGTTGTCGAACTCCGGGAGCAGGCGGGGCGGGGCCGGGGTGGCAGGGTCGGGGCGGGGCGCGTCGGGGAGGTCGAAGAGTTCGACGCCACTGTCGTCGCGGAAGGTGAGCAGCTCCGGGCGCAGCCCCTCGAAGGCCTCGCGCAGCCGGGTCAGCCCGGCCCAGGTCTGCATGTCCTTGACGGAGGCGGGCCCGAAGGCGGCGAGATAGCGCCGGACGACGGTCTCGGGTGGCGGGGCCGGTTCGGCGGGGCGGCCGAGCCAGTGTTCGGCGGTGGTCAGGGCGACCTGACCGCTCCTCCCCCACAGGCCGCGCGGGGTGACCTGGACGAGCGGCAGCCGGCAGCGCGCGGCGATACCGAGGGCGAACGGGTCGGCGTCCGGCCACTCGACGAGCAGGGCTTCGCGCAGCTGCTTCAGGGTGCGCGGCTCGGCCTCCACGAGTTCCCGCGCGACGGCCGCGAGCCGGTCGAGATCGACCCCGACGAGCCCCTTGCGGAACTGGTGCAACTCCCGCTCCCGGGCCGGCTGCACCAGGGGTCGCAGCGTGAGGCAGTCGTCGGCCGTGTGGGTGTGGATCGTGGACCGCATGGTGACGATGCGGACGACGGCCCGGTCGGCCATGAGCGTCGACAGCTGCTCCGGCGCGAAGCGGTCCAGGCGGGCGGCGAGCGCGTAGTAGGGCGGTTGCACGTTCTGCGCCTGGAGCCCGAGGAGGTGCTGGACGGCGTCGTACGCGGACATGGGCGGGGTCGTCGATCCAGCGGCGGACCGGGTCGGCGTCGCCGGTCCAGCCGCAGACCCGGCCGGTGTCGCCGGCCCGCCGACGGGCTCGGTCTCTGCGGACACGGGCGCCCGGTGCAGGAGGAACTGGCGGGCCAGGGTCGCGCGGTTGAGGGCGCGGGTGCCGATCCGGGGCGCGGTCCGGGTCGCTTTGTTCGCCGTCGCCTTGTTCGCCGTCGCCTTGTTCGCCGTCGCCTTGTTCGCCGTCGCCTTGTTCGCCATGCTGCGCACGCTAGTGCCCCGGCAGGCAGTTCGCCCCGTCGCGACGCCCGGCACACTCCCCCACTGCCTTGAGGGATCACGGACAGGTTCCGTCCTCGACGAGACCGTTTCCGTCCCCATTCCCTCCATCCCTCACCGACTCCCGCGGGGTTTGCCCCGTATATCCTGCTCGGTGATCACCCAGTCGTACGCGCAACCCGGAAGGCATCCGCGATGGCCGATCGACGCGCCCGCCCGGCCGCCTCGAAGAGCTCCAGGAAGTCCGCCTGGCGCCGCGCCCTGACCCCTCCGTCGACGCCACCCGCCGAGCCCGCGGCGCCGAGCCCGGTACCGGCGGCTCCGGCCACGGCCGAGCGGGCGGCCAGCGTCGTCCAGGCGGCCCTGTACCAGGACGGCGTACGCGTCTCCTCCCCCACCACGCTCGCCGAGACCTATCGCGAGCTGCGGAAGGCGCCGGCCGGGATGGCGTGGATCGGGCTGGCCCGCCCGACGGAGGGCGAACTCCTTTCCCTGGCCGCCGAGTTCGACCTTCACCCGCTCGCCGTCGAGGACGCGATGGAGGCCCATCAGCGCCCCAAGCTGGAGCGCTACGGCGACACCCTCTTCGTCGTCCTGCGCGCCGCCCGCTACCTCGACGCGTCCGAGGAGGTCGACTTCGGCGAGCTGCACGTCTTCGTGGGGCCCGACTTCGTCATCACGGTCCGCCATGGCGCGGCCCCCGACCTCTCGGCCGTCCGCCGCCGCATGGAGGAGACCCCGGAGCTGCTGAAACTCGGCCCCGAGGCGGTCCTCTACGCCATCCTCGACGCGGTGGTCGACGGCTATGTGCCCGTCGTCACCGGCGTCCAGAACGACGTCGACGAGATCGAGACGGAGGTCTTCCGCGGCGACCCGGAAGTCTCCCGCCGCATCTACGAACTCTCCCGCGAAATGGTCGAGTTCCAGCGCGCCACCCGCCCCCTCGTCGGCATGCTCCACGGCCTCATGGCCGGCTTCGCCAAGTACGAGACGGACGAGGAACTCCAGCGCTACCTCCGCGACGTCGCCGACCACGTCACCCACACCAGCGAACGCGTCGACACCTTCCGCCAGGCCCTCTCCGACATCCTCACGGTCAACGCCACCCTCGTCACCCAGCAACAGAACGCGGAAATGCGTGCGCTGGCGGAGGCGGGCTTCGAACAGAACGAGGAGATCAAGAAGATTTCGTCTTGGGCCGCCATTTTGTTCGCTCCGACGCTGGTCGGGACGATCTACGGGATGAACTTCGCGCACATGCCGGAGTTGCGCTGGGTGTTCGGATACCCCTTCGCGATCGTCCTGATGGCTGTGGTTTGCGCTAGTTTGTACATCATCTTCAAGCGGCGAGATTGGCTCTGAGTAATCACCGAGGACGCGCCTGCTCCGCAGGTCGGAGGCACCCGATGGTGGGCGTCTCGAACGCATCTGAGGGCGCTGGGGAGAATCTGGGGAGAATGAAACGCGCTCCGCTTCGCGGCTTCCTCCCCCGCTGGGGCGCCAGCCTCGATCAGCAGTGCCGCAGCCTCAGCCATCGGGACCACTGATTGTCACGCAGAGTGATCGACCTACGGGCAGCGGAACGCCCAGGAGGGGCGCAGTATCACTGCGCCCCTCCTTCTGTGGCCTTGGGAAACCGTTTCCTCTACGCAGCCGCGGCGGCCTCGGAAGACGCGCCCAGCAGGGCGTCGATGGCACTGCGCCCCTTACTGCCGGCCTCGGGCATGAAGTGTGCGTAGTAGTCCAGAGTGATGGTCGGGCTCGAGTGGCCGAGCCAGCGGGCCAGGGTGACGACGGACTCGCCCGCTTCGAGGATGACCGAGGCGTACGTGTGCCGGAGCACGTGGAAGCCGTCCTTGCGGGACGCCATCCAGCGCTCGCCCTTCTTCCGCATGGGGATGACCCCGGCGGCCGCCAAGGCAGGCTTCCACACCTCGACGTTGAAGATGTTCGCGCGGATGGCGTTGCCGTACGTCGTGGTGAGGATGAGCGGGATTTCTCCCGATCCGGCTCCGGTCCGCCCCACGGCAACTCGACCTCGACGGCGGGGAACTCCATGAAGTACTCGGCCAGCGCCGAAGCGACCGACGGCGGCATGTCGACTACTCGAGTCTTGCCTCCCTTGGGGAGGGTGAAGTAGAGGCGCCCGTGGAGGAGTTGTACCTGTCGACGGACACGTATGACCCCACGGGCGAAGTCGACGTCCTCTGGCGACAGCCCGAACACTTCACCCTGCCGTAGCCCGCAGCCCAGCGCGATCACGACCGCGATGCGATAGCGCGCGTTGATCGCGTCCCGCACCCGCTGCGCGGTCTCCAGCGGCCAAGCTTCCCTCTGGTCCTCCGGCACCTTGAGCTGTCCCTAGTTTCGTAGAGTCCGCAGATCTTGTCTCAGGCGGACTGCGGGGTGGCTTCCTGCCGTCGCCACCAGTCGCGTTCGTACTCGGCCGGCGGGACGTAGTCGAGGGCGGAGTGGAGCCGTTCTTCGTTGTACCAGGTGACCCACTGGAAGATCGCCCGCTCGACCTGGTCGAAGTCCTTCCAGGGGCCTTGCATCTCGATCAGCTCGGCCTTGAACGTGCCGTTAAGGGCCTCGGCCATCGCGTTGTCGTAGCTGTCCGCAACCGAGCCGACCGACGCGGCAGCGCCGATCTCGACGAGCCGGTCGGTGTACCGAACGGACACGTATTGCTCAGGTTCAAGGAGTCGTCGCAACACTTCCGCTTTGTGCTGATAGTAGGTGACTGTCGAGAGCCTCGGCGGGCGTCTTCCAGCCAAGGGTCTTGCGGGGTCGGCTGTTGAGGGCCGCAGCGACGGCCGCGAGGTCCTGGCGGGAGTGCCTGCCGAGATCGGTGCCCTTCGGGAAGTACTGCCGCAGCAGGCCGTTGGTGTTCGCGTTCGTTCCTCGCTGCCAGGGGCTGTGCGGGTCGGCGAAGTAGATCTCCAGACCTGTGTCGATACGGAGCTGGGCGTGTTGCGCCAGCTCCGAACCCTGGCCCCAGGTCAGGGACTTGCGGAGCTGGGCGGGCAGGTCGGTGATCGCCTCCGCGAGAGCTTCCCGTACGGCCTCGGCTCCGTGACCGGCCAGCGCGGGACCGTTCTTGGCCCGTGGGCCGCCATGGCCGGGCATGGGCGGCAGATGCAGCAGCATCGTGAACCTGCTGGTGCGTTCCACCAGGGTGCCGATAGCGGAGCTGTTGAGGCCGATGATGAGTCGGGTAGCGGGGACGCATTGCTGCGTCCCCGCCCCCTCAGAACCGTGCAAGCAGCTGTTCACCGCACACGGCTCAAGCAAGCCTCAGGGGCTCGCGGTCAGGAGAAGGTGCAGGATTCGTCAGTCCGGCGGCTCCATCCGCCGTTGACAGAGGGTGTGAAGGAGACGGAGCCGTTGATCGCCCGGTGAGCCGCCGCCTGGGAAAGCGATGTACTGCTTGGAGATCGCCTTCCTGATGACGGCCCGCCACGCTTCCCACTCCTGAGGGCTTCGCAGCGGGTGGTCGGCGTGCAACAGAAGCCCTCGACAGATCGGGCAACGACCTTGCTGTGCCTGGAGAAGGCGCACGGCCATGCCGTCGACCGGTGGAGGCGGTCCCTTGCGACGCCGTTCGGCCCAGTACGACTCCAGCGCCGGGTCGTCGGGAGACGCCCTGCCCTTGACCAACTGGTGCCGGACGATCTTCGTCCAGGAGAACTTGAGCAGGTAGGCGCCGCTATCGCGGTCGCCGAACACCCACCGGTCCTTCCTGGACTTGTTGAACCGGCCGAAGTACTTGTCGGATATCCAGTGCTTCGGCTTGTTCGGGTGGCTGTGCTTGGCCCACTTGTAAGCGAGCTTCCACATGTGATTGTCCAGCGCGGTGAAGATCTCGCTGGACACCACCGTCCGGTAGTAGGCAGACCAACCCCTCACGATCGGGTTGATCTTCTTGAGCACCGCTCCCGCGTTGGCCCCTCGCAGGGCGAGCATCTCGGCACTCAGCCGTTCCCGGATCCGTCGTTGAGCCGCTGTGCCCGGCTTGATCAGCAACTTGCCGTGATAGCGGCGGACGTTGAACCCCAGGAAATCGAACCCGCTCTCTGCGTGGACAATGCGTGTCTTGTCCTCGTGGAAGGCGAGCCCTCTGGGCGTCAGCCATGTGGTCAGCCGTTCCTTGACCTGTTCGGCCTGTTCACGGCTGGTGCACATCGCGACAAAATCATCTGTGTACCTCACCAGCACGGGGCTCCCGCTCTGCGCGCTTCCGGCGTCTCTGCCGGTCGTGTAGTAGCGGACCCCTGCGGCTTCCTCCATCCCGTGCAGGGCCACATTGAAGAGCAACGGGCTGATCACTCCGCCTTGCGGAGTCCCCGCTTCGGTCCGGGCGAACCGACCTCGATCCACCGCCCCGGCCTTCAGCCACTGCCGGACCAGTCCCCGGGCGGGGAACGTGCCGAGCGCGGCCATCAGCCGTTCATGGTCGATCCGGTCGAACGCCGCCGTCAGATCCGCGTCGAGCACCCACACATGCTGCGGGTTCTTCCCGTTGAGCGTGGAGTAGATGGCCCCGATCGCATCGTGACAACCGCGGCCGGGCCGGAAGCCGTACGACTTCGGCTCGAACCGCGCTTCCCACTCGGGTTCCAGTGCACCAAGTGCCACAGCTTGCAGGCACCGGTCAACGATCACGGGAATCCCGAGTCCGCGCTTCTTCGTCGTCCCTGGCTTGGGGTTGAACACCCGCTTGACGGGCTTGGGAATCCACGGCCGGGCACGGTGCTGGACCCAGTCGGCCAGTACGGCCTTGGACTGGGACATCAGCACCACCTTCCCGTCGACTCCCGCCGTCGCGCGTCCCGCATTGATCTCCGTGACCCGCCGCACGCTCAGGAGCGTGTTCGACCGGGACCGGAGCATCAGCTTCTGCAAGTTGCGGACCTTCTTCAGGACCCCTGCCTGCGATGCCGTGAAGATTCTCTGCCGCAGACGCCGTACGTCTTCCTCGGCCCGGCGCCAGTCGATCGACGCCCAGTCCAGGTCTTCGTCCTCGGGTCCGTTCACCGTCGCGACGGCGGGCGGGACGGTCGAGACCGCTCCGGCCGTGTCCGTCATGGTGTCCAACTTGCCCCTCGGTTCCGTCGCCCTTCTCCAGTGAGTCCGCACAGGCTCACCTGGCCCACGTCAGCACCCTTTCGAGTCCGGGCAGCACACCCGTATCCGGACGGTTATGCGGGGCGACCGGCGGAGAGGCCGGCCATCGTGCCCCGGGTTCCCGTTTCCTTTTCGGCTTCCGGCATTGGCTTCTTGGGCCATCCTGTTCCCGCTGGGGAGTTGAGCCTTCCTCACGGTCGGCCGACCTGGCCACGACGGCCCGGGCCCCAACGGGGTTTCCACGTTCCACACGAATGAGATACGACCGGGGTGGGTGCTCTCTTTACCCCGAGGCGGCGGTGTCCACCTGACCGGAGTGACCTCTGCCGGCCAGCGCCTGCCGCTTCTCAGCAGCCAGCCATGCACCCCGCTGGAACTTCCCATCGGCGGAGCTTGGGATCACGAGGCATCATCGGGAGTTCATGTGACTTCACCCGTCCGGTCTTCCCCTTGCCGGTAACTCCCGGATGGAACGGGAGTCCTTGGGCTTTCCCCTGAGCTTCGCACCACGCCGTTACCGGCGTCGCACGTCAAGGGCGGGGACGGGGCATACGGACACAGACCCGTGACTGCACCTACGGCCCCACCTTCAGCCGCCTCTCCAATCGGTCAGTCCACTCAAATTCGTGCAACTTCGTGTCGCACGGTCACCTTCCCAGTGCCCGGGAACCGCCCGGTCTTCCGCCTCGGCGGGCCGCTGGCTGATCAGCACCTCCTCGGTCACGAACTTCTTCCCCCGGCCGGCGGTCCGGGCCCGGGGCACCCGCAGTGCCCGGCCGGTGCGCAGGCAGGCGACGAGCTCACGCTTCAGCGCGCCACGGCCCTGGATGTAGAGGGCCTGATAGATCGCCTCGTGCGAGATGCGCATGGACTCATCATCGGGGAAGTCGGCCGTCAGCCGGTGGGAGATCTGCTGCGGACTCCACGAGGTGGCCCAACGGCGGTCCTGGCGCCTGGGCTTGTTCCGTCCCTTCCACCGCGGAGCCGTGGGTCCCGGCACCGGCGTGCCGTCCGGGTGACGGAGCTCTCCGGCAAGGCGGTCCTGAACGTACTCGCGCAGCCGCTCGTTGCCGGCCAGCTTGGACGTCTTCGGCCACTGCGCGGCCAGTTCGGTCTTCCACTGCGCGACCGAGGCCCGGTAGGTGAGCTGCCCGCAGCGCGTGGCGGCGTTGCGCCGCAGTTCCCGCGAGATCGTTGACGGGTCCCTGCCCAGCTGGCGGGCGATCTCACGGACCCCGGCATCCTGGGCCTTCAGCAGCGCAATGTCCTCGCGCTCCTCGAAGTCGAGGACGACGTTCTCCCCGGCTTGCCCGATCAGGTAACAGTGGGCGGCGGCGAGGAACAGCGCGGTGACTAGCGCGATTGGCCCCGTTGCAGACCCGCCCGCCGCGACGGCTTCGATCATGTCTCCGACGAGAAAGGGCTGAAAGCAGGATGGCGGTGGCCTGCCAGACCGAGCAGCGACCGCCGACAACGGACGATCATGGATGTGTTCACTGCCTGCCTCTGCCGACCGCAGTCGCGATCGACAAGGCGACGACGAATGTGGTGGTGAACGACGTCGCGCGACTTGCTGCCACCAGTGGCCCCTTCCTCGTACCGGTGCGGTTGAGGGTGGTGCCGTTCACGAGTCCTTGATGTAGACGCTCACGAACATCGGCCCCTGGGGTGTGTAGGGGGACGAGTCCCAGTCGGCATATCGGCCGTCGGGCGTGAGCCCGGCAGCAGCGGCGTAGGCGTCGACCTCCTCGGGCGCGGTGAGACGGCTCAGCTCCGTGCCGACCCGTGAGGTGCCGTTCGCTTCGAACCAGATGTGCGAGCACTGCCACAGGTTGCGCTCGGGGAACAGCGTCGAGTGGGTCTGCAGACCGGTGCCGGGCTCGGGATAGGGAACGAAATACGTCATCCGCTCCTGTCCTGCGTGGAAGGCGAGTACACCGGGCTTGTTGTGCGTCTCCACCACGAGTACACCACCGGGCGCAAGCCGTTCAGCCGCACGACTGACCGCTCGTTGCTGGTCGGTGGGGTCGAGCAACATGGACAGAGTCCCGCACACGCAATAGATCAGCCCGTACTGACAGTCGTCGGCGTAGGTGCGGATGTCGCCGCGCACCGCCTCGACGTCGGCTCCCGTGGCCGCTACCTCCTTCTCCAGCGCCGAGAGCATCTCCAGGGAGGAGTCCACACCCACGACCCGGCCAACCTCGTGGGAAAGCGGGACGGCGATGCGGCCAGTTCCCACGCCCAGTTCGAGGGTACCGAGTCCGGGGTCCGGGTGGAGGGACACCAGATGCTTCGCCGTCTTATCGGCCAGGCCATCCCTTGGAAAGAGCCGGTCGTACCATCCGTCGAATTGGCGACCGTAACCGATATCATCGATGTCCGTCACGCTGTTTCTCTCCTTCTCGCCGCCCCGTCGACGGATGATTACTTCTATACGTACACAAACGTATTGCTCATGACCGGTACCTAGGTACGTGAAGAGACGTTGTTGGTGTGTGCGCGTCCAGCCCGCTGTCGGGCGCGGGGACGGGCGGAGGCGGAGTCCGGATCCATCGGCGTATACGGGGAGACGAAAATCATCTCCGGGGTCGTGGAAGTGTCGTAGCCGGTGGCGCGGGCCAGAGCGAACTGGAACCCCTTTACGCCGCCCGCCGCTTCGCCAGTTATCCGCTCCCTCAGATGGCCGACGATGACCCCGTAACCCGGGGTACGGACCACCGTGGAAAAGCCCCTCTCGAGGAGCCCCAGAATCTCGCTGCAGATGTCAACCACAGCCTTCTCGGACCGCCTGCTGGGGAACCAGGCGATCTGCCGGAACCGCCGTCCTTCTATCACGTCGACCGCCTGCCACAGTGACGTCTCGCCAGCGTTGTTCAGCGTGCGATAGAAGAAGTGATAGTCGTGCATCGATGGTTCCGGGGCGAAGAACCGCCAGTTCGGCAGCAGCGAGAACGTATCCTTGAGCTGTAGTCGGTTAAACATCGGATTCGGGTGCTGCGCGGCGAGGGTGCCGACCAGCATCGCCGCACCGGCGATCCGCGCGATTGCTCCGGGACCGGTGAAGGCGCTCTTCAGAGGCTGCTTCACTGCCCTACCTCCTCAACGACGCACACCCGCGATGTCGCGTGTGACTCGGCCTGGTCCAGGAATTCGATGATCCGGCGGCCGACCTCAGTGGCGAACCGGGCACCGGTCAACAGCGAATCGTGGTCGGCACCCTCGAGCACGACTTTCTCCACGCTGTGTCCCTGGCCGCGATGCGCCTCGGCGATCTCGTTGTGCATCAGCAACTGCTCCGGGTCACGATCGATTGTCTGCTGCGCAGAGATCACCAGAGCGTGGGAGTCAACGACGGGCAACTTCCCGTCGAAGGCCCGGAACTCCTCCTCGACGGCAGCCCACTCACGACGACCGGCAGCCCAGAAGCGGGCGTCGGTGTACTGAGCGAACACCCGGGTACGGCAGTTGGCGGGCAGTTCCTCGAGCCAGTCGGGCTGTGCCATGAGGATGCCCAGGCCGACGTTGAGGGACCGCACCAGTGTGTTCATGCCATCGGCGATGCGTTCGGTCGCCTCGCTCTGCTGGTGCGACCGGTTCAGCTCGCCGGGGTGAGAGGAGTCCAGGTAGATGATGCTGTGGAGCCGCTCCCCGAGGGCGACGGCGGCGCGGCGTGCCAGTTCACCACCGAGCGAGTGTCCGACCAGCACGACAGTGCGTCCTTCCGGGACAACCCCACGGACCAGGTCGACCAGGTCGTCGACCGACTCGGCCAGGTGATAGGAGGATGCGCTCCGACGCCTGCTTCCGGCGTATCCGGCGCGGGCGTACGTGACCACGCCGTAGCCGCTGTCCCGGGCGACCTTCTCCGTGATCCACCCGAAATGCTCGGACGTTGAGACGAGCCCGGTGACGAAGACGAGGACCGGCAGGCTCTCGTCGTCTCCCTCGCTCATCTCGTACTGGAGTTGATTGCCATGGCGTGTGGTCAGCCAGCGGGAGTGCGGCCAGCCTTCGAGCGCGCGCATTCGCCGCTGGACCGCGACCACACCGGCCACCGAGGCTGCTCCGGCCAGCAGTACGGCACCCACCTGCAGGACGCGGTCGTCACGGCCGGCTACCGACGGGTGC
Organism: Streptomyces sp. DSM 40750; assembly: GCF_024612035.1. GTDB lineage: Bacteria > Actinomycetota > Actinomycetes > Streptomycetales > Streptomycetaceae > Streptomyces. The sequence goes on along the minus strand of NZ_CP102513.1, from coordinate 9,085,966 downwards.
GTCCTCGGGGCCGAGGTGTAGGCGACCATGGGGTGCATGGAGGTGAACGCGGTGACGAACCGGCCCAACCCCATGACTAGGCCGTTCGCCAGATGGAAGGTTGCCGCACTGGCGATCATTGGCCGAGCGAGTCTGCCGCCGGCCAGATAGACCACAGGGAAGAAGCACTCGAGCGCGAGCACACCGTGGGTCAGGTACTTCGCCACCCGCGGATACTTCTGCGTGAGTTCGTAGATGGGTTGGTGGCCGTACGTTTTTGTCCGCATGACACCGCCCAGAGCGGTGGCGTCCTTCCATGCCTTGCCCATCAGTTTCACCCAGCCGGATACGAAATACGAGGCGTTGGCCTGCAGCGCCACGTACCACATGAGGGCGTCCTGGGTCTGCGGGCGGGCGGAAAAGCGAGCCAGGCCGGTGGCCGTCTGCACCAGAATCGAGACCTGGTCGGAGCCGTCCGTCCCATAGCGGTGCCGCGGATGGAGCGCTGCGGTGGTGGCGCCGAGGAAGATGTTGCCCGCCCCGCGCCAACGGCTGCTGCCGGGCAGCAGCATTCCGGCGCTGACCACAGCCCGAGCCGCATGCAGCGTCAGGGTGGTTTTCTCCTCGCTAATGATGTCGAGAAGCTTGCGGGTGACGGGCGTCGACCGGCCGTGAACACCCCGGGCCGTCGGCCAGTGGTTCAGTCCGCCGGGCTGCGTCTGCTTGCGCTGGTTTAGATACTCCAATGAGGCCGTCAGCGTGGTGACGGCGGACAGGCGCTCCGAGACACCGATGGCACGCGACCTGGTCACGGGGATCGGGCCTGTCAGCGCGGATAAGAGCCTTTTCAGCGGCTTCATGAGGCCTCCCAAACCCACATCTGTGAGCTCGTTTTCTTCAATGAACGGATTGCACGGCTCTGCCGAGCCAGACCCTGCTCTCTGTCTGGCTCGGCAGAGTTCTGTGCGCCGGGCTCGGGCGGGCCAGGCGCTCCCGCCCGGACGGGCCCCGGCCTCGAAGGCACCGACCACGGCGCAGGACACCACCACGCCTCCGAGGAAGGCGCCCGGCGTCGCGGGCACCGGAGTGACGCCCGGGATGAGCAGCTCTCAGAGGCGTACATCTCTGTCGCCGCCACGATGGTCGCGGTCGCCGGCACAGGGCCGCTCTGATCCGTCAGTACGGTGCCATCAGCCTGCTCGATCGCGACCTCGTCGAGCCGCACATCGTCGTTCAGGACGCCAAGATTTCCTGCACGGCTCTTTCCACACCCAGGCAGGGATGGTCCGGCACCGAGTCACTGGAACGATTCAGCCGAAGAGTCCCACAGCGCGGGTGGCCGTGACGGTGGCGACGACAACGGCCGGAGTCGCCAGCACGGGACCACCCAGTTCCACCAGCACGGTGCCCTCGGCCTGCTCGATCGCAACGTCGTCGAGCCGCACATCATCGTTCAGATATGCCGTGATTTCCTTCATGATTTCCCCTTCACACTTCTTGTCGCATCGGACGGAATTCTTTACACGACTTCCCCTGGACAGTCGAGGACCCGGCCGACAATAAAGTCGGCAGCGAGAGCAGCCACAACCGGGCCCTGACCAAGAAATATACTTCGGGAAGCACGCTGTGGAATTGTGCGGGAGTGACCGCCGGGCGCCCGGCAACCCCTGGAGGGAAATAGAAGCACCACCTGGAGCGGTGCGATATGACATAGATCACACCGGGAAACGGAATCCGCAATTCAAGGCTATTGAATTTGTCATGCTGATCCATGACATTTGTCAGGCGAAGCCATGAGGGACCTCATCGGGCGACGTAGGTGGCGGACTGGATGATGGGCCCACGATTCCCACCCGCCCTGTGACCGAGGTCACAGACTTCCCAGCGGCGGCACGGCGCCAAAGAACGCCGGGAGGCTGCTTCGACGCGGTTTGCGGAGTCCCATTCCCCCGGTGGGCTCTATGTGTGACCCCCTGGCCCTTCCTCCTGTCTTTTGCTATTGATCCGAAACGGTCGGTGTTCTGGGTCGTTGATCCCTGCGTGAGTGAACTGGTGGGGGACGCACGGCAGTTGTCGCCGTCGGCGCAGGAGGCGCTTCGACTTCGGGCGGTGGCCGCGTTGGTGGCGGGCCGGACTCGCGAGGATGTCGCGGCGGTGCTCCAGGTCTCGCTCAAGGCGGTGGACAATTGGTGGGCGAAGTGGCTGGCAGGCGGCCGCGAGGCACTGGTGGCCCGGCCGCGCGGGCGGCGGGTCGGCGAACATCAGGTTCTCGATGCGATCGAGCAGCAGGCGATCCGGCAGGCCGTACTGGACCACCGTCCCTGTGACCTGGGGCTGGCTGGGCAGCTGTGGACCCGCGCCGGGGTAGGGGATCTGATCGCGAAGCTGTACCGGGTGCGGCTGACCGAGCAGGGCGTGGGCAAGTACCTGCGCCGCTGGGGCCTGTCCTTCCAGCGCCCGGACAAGCGGGCCGTGGAGCAGGACGCGGAAGCGGTCCGCGTCTAGTGCTGTGACCGCATTGGTTCGCCGGGTGGGCCTTCGGAGCGGTTGGATGGCGACGTTCGTTCCGATCGCTGGAGGTGTGGTGGCCGAGCTTGTGCGGGTGCGCCGATTGACCGATCAGGAAGGGCAGAAGCTGCAGCAGATCGTCCGCCGGGGCAGTACCAGCTCGGTGCGCTACCGGCGGGCGATGATGCTGCTGGCGTCCGCCGGCGGGAACCGGGTCCCGGTGATCGCGCAGCTGGTCCAGGCCGACGAGGACACCGTCCGGGATGTGATCCACCGCTTCAACGAGATCGGCCTGGCCTGTCTGGACCCTCGGTGGGCGGGAGGCCGTCCCCGCCAACTCAGCCCTGACGACGAGGACTTTGTCGTCCAGACGGCCACCACCCGCCCGACCAAGCTCGGCCAGCCCTTCACCCGCTGGTCGGTCCGCAAACTCGCCGCCTACCTGCGCCGCGTACACGGACGCGTCATCCGCATCGGCCGTGAAGCCTTACGATGCCTGCTCCTGCGCCGCGGCATCACCTTCCAGCGCACCAAGACCTGGAAGGAGTCGCCCGACCCCGACCGTGACGCCAAGCTCGACCGCATCGAAGAGGTGCTGGAACGCTTCCCGGACCGGGTCTTCGCCTTCGACGAGTTCGGCCCCCTCGGGATCCGGCCCACCGCAGGCTCCTGCTGGGCGAAGCAGGGCAGGCCCGACCGCCTGCCGGCGACCTACCGCCGCACCCACGGCGTCACCTACTTCCACGGCTGCTACTCCGTCGGCGACGACCGTCTGTGGGGAGTGAACCGCCGACGCAAGGGCACCGCCAACAGCCTGGCCGCGCTGAAGTCGATCCGCGCCGCCCGCCCCGACGGCGCCCCGATCTACATCATTCTGGACAACCTCTCCGCCCATACCGGAGCGGACATCCGCCGCTGGGCGAAGAAGAACAAGGTCGAGCTGTGCTTCACCCCGACCTACGCCTCCTGGGCCAACCCGATCGAGGCGCACTTCGGCCCGCTGCGGCAGTTCACCCTGGCCAACTCCCACCACCGCAGCCACCCCGCACAGACCCGCGCCCTGCACGCCTACCTGCGCTGGCGCAACGCCAACGCCCGCCATCCCGACGTCCTGGCCGCCCAGCGCAAGGAACGCGCCCGCATCCGCAGCGAGAAGGGCATTCGCTGGGGCGGACGCCCCCTGACGGCCGCAGCCTGATCCAGACCGGCGAAGACTGGACACGCCTGCGAAGGCTCGGATCGGTGCGGTAGGAACCGGTTTGCCGCCGGCCCTTCTCCGCAGCGCAGCCAAAAATCTCTTGCGGAGTCGTCTGAGCACTCGATACCCAGCATCGAGACGACAAGGAGCACAGGATGACGATGCGTCTGGGTTCATTGAACGAGTTCTGCTGGATGGACCTCAAAACCCGTGACTTAGCCGGCACCGCCACCTTCTTCTCGAAGACGCTGGGCTGGCGCTTCGCGGTGGACGAGAAGGACTGGCGAAAGGCCACCAAGATAGCCATCGACGGTCACCTGATCGGCAGCGTGAGCGACCTGGCGAACCCGGTCTACCCACCGGGAATACCCGCCCATATCGCCTATTATCTGGCAGTCGACAACGTCGATCGCCGTGCCGAAGCGGCGACGGTGAACGGCGCTCGTCTTGTCGTGCCTCCCTTCGACGCGGGCGATCAGGGGCGAATGGCGACATTGATCGATCCAGTAGGTGCCGCCTTCTCCCTCTGGCAGCCACGCAACTTCACCGGATGGAAGTTCCCGTCCCACTTGGCAGGTGCCCCGCACCGCATGGTCCTGACGTGCGACCAGCCTGAGAAAGCCCGGCACTTTTACGACAAGACGACGGGGACCCCTCTGAACTGCGCCGATTTCATCGCCACACGTGGACCCAGTGCATCCGCCCCGCAGTGGGAACTTGCGGTCGACGTCGAGGATCCGGACAGCGTCGTCGCCCGCGCACACGATCACGGCCAAGACCCGGCCACCTGGTCCGAGGAAACCGGTCGTCGTGTTGTGCGGTTGAGCAGCCCAGAGGGACTGACATTCCTGGTCCGCTGCCTTGAGCAGTGACGATCAGGCGGTGGTCGCAGCCTGGCCCAACCCGGCGGCCCTATGCGGTCAGAGCACTAGCGGGAGGAGACCTGGCCGGCGATCCACGCGAAGGCGAAGGCCGAGGGTGGTGAGGTGCTCTTCGCCGACCAGGTCGGCATCCGCTCCGACCAGGTCACCGGCCGCACCTGGGGTGCCAAGGGGTGCACCCCGGTCGTGCGCCGCACAGGCAACCGCTTCTCCGTCAACGCGATGTCCGCGATCAGTACGAAGGGCCGGATGCACTTCATGGTGTTCACCGAGACCTTCGACGCCGACGTCATGTGCCGCTTCCTGGAGCGGCTCGCAGGCCACTTCGACCGCAAGGTCCACCTCGTCCTGGACGGTCACTCCGCGCACCGCTCCCGCAAGGTCCGCGCCTGGGTCGCCGATCACCCCGACCGCATCGAACTGCACTTCCTGCCGTCGTACTCGCCGGAGCTGAACCCCGACGAACTGGTCAACGCCGACCTCAAGACGGAGCCTTCCCATGCACAGCCGGGCCCGCAACCCAGGGCGGCGTCGTTCAGACGGTGTATCCGGGTTGATGGGGCTTCAGGAGCTGGGGCAGACCGCGGGGTGGTCGCCGGGGCTGACGCGGAGGCAGGCACAACTTCCGGTGATCATGAGGTGTCGAGTCCCTGATCACCACGACGGAAGACCGTGCCTGCCCGCTCATCCTCGCTCATCCCGGGCCCTTGGGGTCAACTCACCGGCGCCGTACCGACCGCCCCCGATGACCTCTCCGGCCTGCTGACCTGCCTGGCTCAGGTGCCCGATCCCCGGCGGGGCCCGGGCCAACGCCCCCCGCTCGCCTTCGTCCTGTCCCTAACGGCGTGCACGGTCCTGGCCGGAGCGAAGTCCCTGGCCGCGATCGCGGAGTGGGCCGCCGACGCCCCGCCGCACGTCCTGGCCCGGCTCGGTGGCCCGTGCCAGGAGCCGGACCGCGGCCCCGTCGCCCCGTCGCCCCGTCGCCCCGTCGCCCCGGCCGAGGCCACCGTGCGCCGTATCCTCCAGCGCATCGACGGCGACGCGCTGGATACGGCCGTCGGAAGTTGGCTCGCCGGGCGCGAACGCGCCGCCGGCCAGGAGGTAAACAACAGCGACCAGCCTCTACCTTCCCTCGCCGTGGACGGCAAGACCGTGCGCGGTGCCCGCCGCACCGACGGCACCCAGGTCCACCTGCTCGCCGCGATGACGGGGACCGGCCTGGTCACCGCCCAGCGCGAGGGGGACGGCAAGACCAACGAGATCACCGTCTTCCAGCCCCTGCTTGCCCCGCTCGACCTGCACGGCACGGTGGTCACCTTCGACGCCCTCCACTCGCAGACCGCCCACGCGCGCTTCCTCGTCGAGGACAAGCACGCCCACTACATCGCGCTGATCAAGGGCAACCAGCCCACCCTGCACCGGTGGCTGAAGGCCCTGCCATGGCGGGAGGTGCCACTCCTGGACAAGACGCGGGCCACCGCGCACGGCCGCGACGAGATCCGCCGGATCAAAGCCACCGCCGTCACCGGGATCGCGTTCCCCCACGCGGTGCAGGCCGTCCAGATCGTGCGCCGCCGACGGGTCGTCACCACCGGCAAGGTCACCCTGGAACGCGTCTACGGGGTGACCGACCTGACCGCGGAGCAGGCCGACGCAACCGAGATCGCCCGCCGCGTCCGCGACCACTGGGGCATCGAGAACAAGATCCACCACGTCAGGGACACCACGTACGCCGAGGACGCCTCCCGCGTACGCACCGGCACCGCTCCACGTGCCATGGCATCCCTGCACAACCTGGCCATCGGCGCTCTCCGACTCGCCGACCAGACGAACATCGCCGCTGGACTCCGCCACCACACCCGCGACGCCAACCGTCCACTGATCACCCTCGGCATCATGTGATCAACCAGGACACGTCACCTGAACAACGCGGCCCTGGCCCGCGACCAAGCCCAACTCGCCGCCGAGACCCGCAGGTTCTTCCACCGCCGCCAACGGCAGCCACACATCGTCCGCGGCTACTTCGGCGGCCCACACGTCCGCTACACCCTCGAATAGAACCGATTGAGTTTCGGATCAATAAGCCCCTCACCGGAAAGCTCAAGGAAAGGCCTGTCTCCGCTCCAATATTGTGGGCCCTGGTGACCGCGTTCGTCGCACGAACGGTAATCGTTACAGCCGTCCTGGCGCACAAGACCGGTCATAGCGGCAACTGGGTGGTCTGACCGAGGAGGTCATCGTGCTCTCCGCCGTACTCGTGCTGCACCGCCTCGGCTGGCCCCCGAGGCCTACGCAGTGGGCTACTACCGCATGTTGGTCGCAGCCCCGTTTGGCCGTCCTCAATGCCACAAGCGCGCGTACGACGGTGTCGGCGAAGGCGGCCTGGGCGATCTCCACAGCTTCGCTGGTGGAACTGGCACTGCGGCCGGATCGATGTGACCGACGACGACAAAGTCACCGTCGTCGATCCGGCACCGCTCGGCGAGCCCGAACTCGCCGGCATTTTCGGCCGTGCCAAGCCGGGCAGGACGAAGGGCTGGATCCACCACCTGGAGAAGGGCGCGGCGGCAGGGGCGAGCAGCGGTTCGACTCGGTCGTTCTCCGGCGTGCCACCCCGGACGAGGTATGGCGAGCCCGGCGGCCCTGCCGCACGGAGCGAAACTGCACCGACTGGCCTTCCAGATTCCAACGCGCGCACGGCCGAGACACATATGGCGTCACGCTCACACGGGCAGTGGTCCGCCACGGCGGTTCGCCATGTCGTGGAGGCATCGGAGGACGCGCCGACAGCGATCGTCGCGGTGGTGGTCGCGACAGCGGTAATGGACAGCTGACTGCAGGGATCTGGGCCGGGAGGTCCGCGACAACTGCCGTGCGTCCCCCACCAGTTCACTCACGCAGGGATCAACGACCCAGAACACCGACCGTTTCGGATCAATAGCCGCTGTTGAGTGCCTGGGTAAACGGAAGGTCATTGATCCGGTCATCTTGGTCGGGCCCCCTGCCTTGCTGCGGCCGTCGTGCAGTCCGTCGTCATCACTGCTGCCTTCCCAGCGGCTCCACGCACGTCCCCTCGTCTCACCTGACTTTCCTCGGGCTACTGCTCGCCATGCAACTCTGCCTTGGCAGCTGCTGTGTAAGCATCGCGTGCAGCATGTGCGAGACGGGGGTGAGCCGCATCCACGCATGGACCCTGGTGCCACTGCGGGTTGCGCACCGCTCCCGGGCCGCGTCGCCATCACCGTTCCATCCTTCCCCGAGCCTCTGCCAGCATTGCCCGTCGCAAGCATGTTTCTCGCCAATCTCGTAGATACCCAGTCGACTATGCAGCCCCTTTTCGGGTTACCTCTTGGTTGGAGGCGGTGGATGTGGCGGCTTGGTTTCACGGAAACAGGAGAGGACTCAACGACGTCCGGCGATCGAAGCAACAGATTGGGTGAAATCTCTCACGGCTGCCCTGAAATCGGAATTTATCGCCCACATGGGAGGCGAGAGGAAAACGAGGAGGTTCAAATCCCGACAAAGGGCCCCAGGAGAAGATAAACGCCGCGTTCAACCCCGAAGTAGTTCTCCGATAAAAGACGAGCTAGCAGGTACGCGGGCCCTGTTGCGGGCTGCCGTTGCCCGATACGTCGTGGCTGATGAGAGTCTCACCCCAGCCCTGTCGGAGGACCTGCGAAGGCAAGTTAGATTAGTTCAGCAACCTACGAATCCAATGCGTATACCAGGGCAACTGCAGCACAGTCCGCCGCCAGCGATACCTACCGGCCCCCTCTCATTCGCCCCCTTCGTGAAAGATTTATTTCATGCCCATTAGAATGCTCTTAGCCGACGACGAGAAGCTGATCCTAGAGGCCCTCTCCGTCTTACTCGCCATGCAGGATGATCTCGAAGTTGTGGCGGTGGCTGAGAATGGACTTAAAGCAGTAGAACTTGCCAAGATGTGCGTCCCTGATATTTGCGTTCTAGATCTGAGAATGCCCGGTGCAGATGGAATCTCAGTTATCAAAAATCTGCGACGCACCCACCCCACTATTCGTTGCATCATTATTACATCGAATGCGAAGCACGGTCACTTGAAACAAGCAATGACAGCCGGAGCCCGGGGCTTCGTTTCTAAAGGGACGTCGGCGGAAGAACTCGCACACATTATCAGGATGGTGTACGGAGGGGCTCGTTACGTCGACCCGGATGTGATGGCCGATGTAATCTCAGTTGAAGAATCTCCCTTGACCCGACGGGAAACGGACATCCTCACGCTGGCAGCGGACGGGGCTCCGATCGACGAGGTGGCGCAGCGTGCGGTCCTGGCTCCCGGAACGGTACGCAACTACCTTTCGAGCATCACCGTCAAATTAAAAGTGGCAAACCGCCATGAAGCTGCCCATGTCGCGCGGCAGCACGGATGGATCTGATCCAGACTCAGTGAGGGCAGGCCCAGCCGGAGTTGGGTCGGGGCTGGCTCCGGTAGTGCGAAGACCCGCACCACAAGGGTGCGGGTCAATCGCCTGTGGGACTCCGACACGGAGGCGGAGATCCACAGCGAGGCAACCGGCGAATACCGGCGGGCCGAGACAACCGCCATCAAGGCGAGCCGGGTCAACGTCGACACCCGGTGCATCCGCATCGTGCAGGGGTACACCGACGTCCGTGGCGTGCTGCAGCTCTGGCCGGTGAAAACCCACGAGAAGCGGTCGGTGCCGCTCCCTCGGTCGTTCGCCGACGAGTTGCGGGAGCTCACCGGCGGCCGGAAGCTCGACGCGCTCGTGTTCACCGCGTCCGAGAGCGGGCCGCTGCGGTACTCGAACTTCCGGCAGCGCGTCTTTGACCCCGCGGTGAAGGCGGCCGGGCTCGACGGGCTCGGCATCACGCCGCACAAGCTGCGTCCCACAGCGGCGTCGCTCGCCATCGCGGCCGGCGCCGACGTGAAGGTCGTGCAGACGGTGCTCGGGCACAAGTCGGCGGCGATGACGTTCGACGTGTAAGGGCATCTCGTCCCGGACCGGCTCGACGAGGTCGACGACGCGCTCGACGCCGGACGGATCGCCGCACTCGACAAGATTCGTGATGGCCCAGGTGGGCCGGTCGGGGTTGTCGCCTGCCCAGATGGTCCAAGAAGTGAGGCTGGCGTTCGGGTCCTTGGCGGCGAAGGCGTCGAGCGTGATAGATCGCAGAAGCCGAGCGTGGCGACCGCCCGCTGCAGAGCATGCAGGGTGTTGAGCTGGGAGCCCTCCAGCAGCCGGTCGCGGCGGACCCGGTCGAAGAGCGCGGTGTCCATGTCTTCCAGGTGTGGGCTGTGGTTGAGCAGGAACAGCTGGGAGGCGACCGACGGCAGCAGCGTGTCATCGTCCTGGCCCAGCTGATAGCCCCAGGCCCGTCGGTGCCGTAGAAGGCATGGCACAAACCCGCAGCCCACAGGGCTGAGCGACCTTCCCACGAGGCGAGCAGGGCTTCGACCCTCTTCAGGTGGGCGAGCAGGGTGCCGCCGGGGTGCTCGATCCCTTCGGCGTTCGCGTCCTTCAACATCTTCAGTGCCTTTGGGTCGAAGCGGCGGGGCAGCCACTCCCATTCCTGGCAGTCCCGAAAGAAGGTCCGCAGCGCGGTGATCTGTCCGGCCTTGGTGGGCGCCTCCAGCGGCTTGCCGAGCCGGTCTTTGAGGCCGGCCGTGCGCTGGACGTAGTCGCCGACTTAATCGTGCGTGGTCCAGCCCCAGTAGGTCCGGCCGGTCTGCGTGCTGTGCGTCAGCAGAAGGGCGATCACGTCGAGCATGGCCCGTCGGCGAACAGCCCGACGCCGCCGACCCCACCGACTGGACCCGCCAGACCTGCGCAACTTGGATCGCCGCACTGGACCGGATGATAGGTCTCGGGTTCGAATCCCGAAGGCGGTTCTAGCTTAACCGGCTGGTCACAGGCCAGTTGATCACTGCCCGTTCGGGAGATGCCCGAGCGGGCAGTACGCATTTTGTACACGTCACTTTGATCACGCAGCTTCCGCGAGTGACGCAAGCCGTTGCGGGAGTTACCGCCGTCCTTGCCGGCCGGATCGTGCTTGTCATAGCCGAGGTGGTCGGTGATCTCACCCTCGAGAGCGGACTCCAGCAGCCGCTTGGTCAGCTGCTGCAGCAGTCCGCCCTCATCGGTCAGCTGCAGGCCCTCGGCCTGGGCACGGCCCACCAACTCGTCGATCAACTGGTCGTCCACGGCCTTCGCCGACACAGCCGCTGCCGACTCGACAGCCTCCTGCTCGGCCACGTTCTCACTGGTCATCGATGCATCTTCCATGATCGGGAGTTACACCGAACGTCTGGCTCTGTTCCGTAGTCGGTGGTGACGGTGTGTTCTCCTTAGAGATCGTCTCAACTGGCGTGATCACTAGGCTGGCGGCCGTGATGGCGATGGTGGAGCGTCTGGTACCGGACGGGTTGTGGGAGTTGTTCCAGCGGGTGGTGCCGGCCGCTCCGGTGCGGCGCCAGGGTGGGGGCCGACGCAGGTATAGGGACCGGCAGGTGCTGGCGGCCATCGTGTTCGTGGCCACGACGGGATGTACGTGGCGCCAGCTGCCTTCGGGCTTCGGCCCGTCTGGGGCGACCGCGCACAGGCGGTTCGCGGAGTGGAACCGGGCCCGGGTGTGGGGCAAGCTTCACCGCCTGGTGCTGGATGAGCTCGGCGCCCGCGGCGAGTTGAACTGGTCGCGGTGTGCCGTTGACTCGGTGAACATGCGGGCCGTGAAAGGGGGGCCTGACGGGTCCGAATCCCGTAGATCGCGGCAAGAAAGGCTCGAAGGTCCACTTGATCACCGAGCGGTCCGGTCTGCCCCTCTCGATCGGCATCTCTGCTGCGAATACCCATGACAGCCAGGGACTGGAACACCTGGTACGGGGTATCCCGCCGATCCGTTCTCGCCGTGGACCGCGTCGGCGACGGCCTGCCAAGCTCCACGCCGACAAGGGGTACGACTACGACTACCTGCGACGGTGGCTCCGCAGCCGGAACATCGTCCCGCGCATCGCGCGCAAGGGGATCGAGTCCTCGCAGCGGCTGGGCCGCCACCGGTGGACCGTGGAGCGGACGGTGGCCTGGCGCCGGGTGCCGTCGCCTTCACCGTCGTTACGAGCGCAAGGCTGAACACTTCCTTGCCTTCGCCGGGATAGCCGCGACTCTGATCTGCTACCGCCGGCTCTCGGCCTGATGCGATGCTCAGGTATTGGCACCTCGCGCCGTCACCTGCCAGCGGTCGATCACCTCGCGGTCTCGGACGACCAGCAGTTCCTCAGCGAGATTCACCGGCGTACATATGTGGTTGGGGACGACAGCGACCAGCGACCCAAGGCGTGGTCCCCGTACCCCTTCCGGAAGCGGGACAACGGCGTGGTGCTCCCACAATCCGGTGATGGTTCCCTGCGGGAACTGGGGCAGGTAGCCGTGGCCCGTCACCCAAGGCGACCGGTCGGACCCGAGGACCTTGCTACCGACATCAAGCACAAAGCGGTCAGAGGCGGGAACGCTGATCACCGTCGCCGCAGCGACCAGCGCCAGATCATCCACACCGCATGTGCCGATGGCCAGTTGGGTGGCGTCATTGAAGACGTAGACACCGGGCCTCAACTCGTTCACCTCTCCCGGCTGCCACCGCCCCACCGTCGGAGTCGACCCGCCGCTGACCACACGGACGTCGATCCCAAGGCTCCGCAGCGCCTGTGCAGTTTCGCTCAGCGTGCGCTCCTCGTCCCGTGCGGCACGCTCACGCGCCTGCGCGTCGTGCCCGTAGCCGTGTCCCGGGAACGTGAACACGGCGGCAACATCTCCCGGGTCCGGGCCAAGACCCGGATCATCTCGCCGGCGTCCGCCATATCCTCGATGACCAGCGCCGAGAGCCCTGAAAACACCATTGCCACAAGGGAGTTGACATCTCGCATACAACATCAACGACACCCGTCACCACCGACTACGGAACAGAGCCGAACGTCTTACAGTCCCGCCGCTACATCGTTCGACGGATACATCTAGCGGGAATGTCAACCGGCGGGACGATGTCCCGGCCGGGGGCCGTTTGGTGTCCTTGGTGTAACAATCAGGGCGGAGTGGAGTGAAACGGTATGGAGCCTCATGTTGTCCTTCAAAGGCTGGGAATCACCTTTGTCGTTGCCGGGACAGTCCTCACCATCTTCCTCGGGGACATCGACTTCCTCCTGCTCCGGGGATGGGCCCTCGGCCTTGTGCTGATGTTCCTCGGCCTAATCAACTTGGTCGAGTACTTCAAGTCTCCTCAGCGGCAATCCCGTGGCATACCGGACGAGTTGCGCGACGACCTGGGCATCGGCTCTCGTCACCGGGACGACGAGCAAGAATGACCCCCTTTGGCGCCGACCGGGCCCGTGAAGCACCGGCGACAGCGGATGGCAACCCAGGGCGGCGTCGTTCAGACGGTGTATCCGGGTTGATGTCGCCCCGTCGCCCCGTCCGAGGCCACCGTGCGCCGTATCCTCCAGCGCATCGACGGCGACGCGCTGGATACGGCCGTCGGAAGTTGGCTCGCCGGGCGCGAACGCGCCGCCGGCCAGGAGGTAAACAACAGCGACCAGCCTCTACCTTCCCTCGCCGTGGACGGCAAGACCGTGCGCGGTGCCCGCCGCACCGACGGCACCCAGGTCCACCTGCTCGCCGCGATGACGGGGACCGGCCTGGTCACCGCCCAGCGCGAGGGGGACGGCAAGACCAACGAGATCACCGTCTTCCAGCCCCTGCTTGCCCCGCTCGACCTGCACGGCACGGTGGTCACCTTCGACGCCCTCCACTCGCAGACCGCCCACGCGCGCTTCCTCGTCGAGGACAAGCACGCCCACTACATCGCGCTGATCAAGGGCAACCAGCCCACCCTGCACCGGTGGCTGAAGGCCCTGCCATGGCGGGAGGTGCCACTCCTGGACAAGACGCGGGCCACCGCGCACGGCCGCGACGAGATCCGCCGGATCAAAGCCACCGCCGTCACCGGGATCGCGTTCCCCCACGCGGTGCAGGCCGTCCAGATCGTGCGCCGCCGACGGGTCGTCACCACCGGCAAGGTCACCCTGGAACGCGTCTACGGGGTGACCGACCTGACCGCGGAGCAGGCCGACGCAACCGAGATCGCCCGCCGCGTCCGCGACCACTGGGGCATCGAGAACAAGATCCACCACGTCAGGGACACCACGTACGCCGAGGACGCCTCCCGCGTACGCACCGGCACCGCTCCACGTGCCATGGCATCCCTGCACAACCTGGCCATCGGCGCTCTCCGACTCGCCGACCAGACGAACATCGCCGCTGGACTCCGCCACCACACCCGCGACGCCAACCGTCCACTGATCACCCTCGGCATCATGTGATCAACCAGGACACGTCACCTGAACAACGCGGCCCTGGATGGCAACCGTTCAGTTGATGTCCTCGGCCGGTCCACAACAGCCCATTGATCGACTGCACCTCAAGTCACGCACGGCAACACGCAGGTGGTGCTTCACCGTCCCTCTACGGCAACACCTGCGTGATCTCCATCACCCTAGCGAGTGTGGGCGTTCCTACGGAGCCCTGTCCCGCTTCGGAGAGGGACAGGACCCCGACGTTGCGGGGAGGTGGTGACCGAGCGGAGCGGCGGGTGAACGGTGTCAGCGCTGCGCGGCGGCATTCCGGTACGCCCATCCGGCAGCGGAATCACCACGGCCAGCAGAGTCACCAGCACCGCCAGTGCCGTGGGAAGGGGATGCTCCGCGGGGAAGGCCCCGCTGGTCGGGCCCCGTTCATTGCCGAACAGGTCTCGGCTCGCGGAGACGACCGCGCTGACCGGGTTCCACTCGGCGGCGACCTGCATCCAGCGCGGCAGCCCGTCCAGAGGCACGAACGGGTTGGACAGGAACGCGAGCGACATCATGGCAACGCCTGTCACCGCGCTCACGGTCTCCACATTGCGCACCACCAGCCCCAGCAGGGCGCCGAGCCAGGACATCGTGAAGCCCATCAGGAGCATGACCTGGGCAAAGATGCCAGCCATGACGTATTCCTGGTAGCCGCCCTGGCCGGGCACCCGCATGGCGCTGCCGAAGAGCTAGCCGAGGACGACGACGGACGCCACCGGCATCACGGTGATGCCGATCAGGTGTTCCGGCTTCCGGCGGATGTGCCGCATCTGGCGGCCCACGAGGGCCAACGAGTCGCTGAGTGCCTCGGTCATGCCGACTGCTTCTCCTTGGACGTGACGACAGCCGCGGCCGCGGCCGGTTCCGGCGCGGGCCCGCCCTGTTTCCCGGTCAGGGCGAGGAACACGTCGTCGAGCGAGGACCGGTGTACGGCGAAGTCGACCGGCGTCGTCCCGAGCCGTTCGAGGCCGCTCGACACGCGGCGATCGTGCCCATTCCGCCGGTCAGCGGTATGGAGGCGGTGCGGCTTTCAGGGTCCGTCACCGGTTCGGCGGGCGAGACGTCGGCGAGCGTCCGGGCCACGGCCGGACCACTTTTTCGCACCGTAGAGACGGCGACGGCGCTTGATCCGCAGGACCTGGGCCGCGTACGGAAAGAGCAGGCCCGCGACGGTGACGACCTGGACGATCCATTGCTCGTGGCGGCCGGGTCGTCGCGGTGGATCACGGGGATGTCCTTCCAGGACAGGGCGTGGAGTTGACGGGCCTGGCCCCGCTGGTTGTTCTTGATGGTCAGCAGGTAGTGGGCGCCACGTTCGTGCAGATAGGTGGCGTGGTCGCGTTGGGCGTGGAGGGCGTCGGCGGTGACAACGGTCCCCGCGAGATCCGTGTCGTCGATCTGGTCAAGCAGGGGTGCGAACTCGGGGATCTCGTTGGTCTTCGCGCCGATCTCGCGCGAGGCGAGTGTGACGCCGTCGCCGTGGCGGACCGCGGACAGCACGAAGACCCGGCTGCCGTCCGGTCGCTTCGCGCCGCGCAGGTACTTGCCGTCCACCGCGATCGCCCGGCGCCTGGACCGAACTGGCTCGGCGGGTGGCCGCCCGATCCAGACGCCCCAGGACACTGCGCAGGGTCTTCTCGCTCGGGACTCGGTAGCGGCCCAGCAACGGGTGGTAGGGCAGGCCGAAGGCGGCCAGCTCCTGCGGCGTCGCACGCCGGCACCACTCAGCCGCCGCTGTGATCGAGTCGTGGCCCGCCGCAGTCATCGCGCAGACCACCAGGGCCAGCAGTGAGGAGATCCGGTAACGCACCCCGCAAGCCCCTCGTGGGTCGGTCACCGACTCGAACTCTGCAACCAGACAACGGACTTGAACCCGCGCGACAGCCTCACCGAGGGCCTCCAGGCAGGGCGCGTGAGGCGCGGGAGCAGCTACAGGAGATTGATGGAGGGATGAACACGGCACCTTCGTGGATCTTGAAGCGTAGAGAACTCCATGATCTCCAGGTGCCGTGTTCACCTGCTTCCGGGGCCCGCTCCTGCGATCAACCACTCCAAGCCGGGCACACGCCGAGGCCCTGGGAGGACCCCGTATCGCGGGACCAGTCGGCCCCAATGACCGCCTCTGTGGCCACATTGACGCAGATGGCCGTGGCGAACGTCGCCCGCCATGTCGTCCGCATACAAGAGGGTTTCGACCACAACGTGGCCTGGTACGACGCTGACGACGAGGGGATTGGCGGCCACCGCCGCTGAGCGGCCGCCGGGCTCCGCGGCGGTCGCCGGTCCCGACAGTCCCGGCGGCCGCTCTTCGTCGGTCACTTCACGAAGTCGGGCAGCACGCGGGGCGGCCAGCTGCCGACCGTGAAGACGCCCATCGCGTAGGCGCGGGAGACCAGCGTGGCGCGGTTGGGCGCCTTGAATCGGCGCAGCATCAGACCTACGTGGTACTCGACGCCCTGGCGGCTCAGGTACAGACGCGAGGCCAGCTGGACGGTCGATGCGCCGGTGGCGACCCCCTCCAGGATGCGGGCGTCGAGAGCCGTGAGGAGAGGCGTCGACTTCGCTGCCGGGGCCGCCTCGGACAGGTCGTCGTGGGGGGTCATCAGGACGACGATACCTGAGAAGGCGTCCCCCTCTCCCCGGATCGCTATGCCCGTTATCTCGGTCGAGAAGACCCGGTCATGGCCGCGTTTCGCGACCACTTTCTCCACAAATCGTCCGCCATGGCCGTCCGAGAGATGGCTGAAATGCTTGGGCAGGATGTTGCGGGCGCTCGGGTGCAGCACGTCGTAGATGCTCTGCCCGCAGATTTCCCGTGAGGGACGCGCGACATGACGGAAGAATTCGGAGTTCGCTGCTTCGATGTTGAGCTCGGCGTCGAGACTCGCCATACAGGTGAAAAGGTGCGGCCCGTTTGTCCGACGATTTCGGAGAACAGTGTTTTGTATAGGTAAGGGACGGCCGCTGGCCATGGTCGTTCGGTCAGTGTTCTGGAGCATGAAATCCTCTCCCGAGTGTCGGCTGAATCGAGAGTAAACGATTCAGCTGACCCGCAGCGGAAACACTGCGATGCCCCTACGGGCGGCTTCGGTCATCGCGCGTAGCGCCGGTTCTGCGCGGAGGTTCGGTACGGTGCCCCGCACACCGGCCACGCACTGAATCTGCGTACTCGTCGGAGGGCGCCATCGGGTTGACCGGCACCGCGGGCGCGCTTGCTGCTCGCTGGCCCGGCTTCAGGCGCCGGCCAGAGCGGGCCGTCGGGGAGTGGCAGATCGAGTGGCAAGTGGTGCCGCTTCGGCAGATCCACTCCCGTATCGACGGCCGGGCCGCCCTGTCGCCGACATCTGCGCCGCCGTGGTGGCTGATCTACATGATCAAAAAGGTAGGGATCAGCATGAGCCGACATTATTATAGTGCTGGATTCCCCTTTCGGTGGATATAGCTGCTGGCAGCGGGGCGATTGCGGGTATTCGGGGACGGGTGCTGGGTCATGGTGCTGAAGGCACGGCGGGGCCGTAATGAGGGCGAGCAAGGGGTGGTCCACCGCCTGGCGTCGGCCAGAAAGGCGCCGAAGGATGGCGGTGCCGGATGGTGGAGCTGAGCTGGGACGGGTGGCTGGTCCCGCAGATTACCGACGAGTTGAGGTGTGGTCAGAAGACGGTGCGTCGCTGGCTGCACCGCTTCAACCGTCTGGGGCTTGAGGGCCTGGAGGACCTTGGCGGGCAGGGCCGCAAGCGGAGGATCACCGAAGCCGAACGGTCAAGGATCGTCGACTTGGTCAAGCAGACCCCGCCCGGCCGGCTCTAGGCGCAGCCGTCGAACGAGATGTGGGCCGCGGACGAGTCGGGGCTTTCGGAGTGGACCTTGGACACGCTGGCTGCCGCGGCCCGGGGCCTGGGCGTCGAGGTCAGCCGTTCCCAGGTGCGCCGGATTCTGCTCGCGGAAGGGGTCCGCTGGCGGCACACGCGGTCCTGGACGCGCTCGAGGGATGCGGACTTCGAGGGAAAAGGACGCGGATCGTCGAGCTCTACACCAGCCCGCCCGCCGACGCGACGGTCGTCTGCACCGACGAGCTTGGCCCGGTGATCCCCCGCACCTTCCCACCGGCACCGGGCTGGTCACCGGACGGGCACCGCATCAAGAACGAGATCGACTACTCCCGCGGACCGGAGAAAACCTGGGTCCACGGCGGCCTGCGACCAGCCGACAGCCAGGCCGTCACGATGACCGCGTCCGCCCGCAACAGCGTTCTACCAGCAGCTTCTCCAATTGGTCGAGGACGCCAACCCTGCCGGGGACATCTACGTGATCACGGACAACCTGTCCTCGCACAACAGCGTGTCCACCCGCACCTGGCTCGAGGACCACTCCCGCATCAAGCACGTCTTCATCCCGGTCGGCGCCTGCTGGCTCAACCTCCAAGAAGGCTGGTGGCGCATCTTCCGCAAGACCGCCCTGGCCGGACGCTCCTTCGGCGACCCGGGCCACATCATCCATGCCACCGACGTCGCCACCGGCCAGCGCAACGCCTCTGCCCCAGATCCAGGGGTAGGCATGGGCGTTGAGCTGGTCGGTTGCCAGGGTGGTGGCGTATTCGATGTCGTCGCTGTTGCGAGCTGATACCGCAAGATGTCGACCTCCGGCCGCCCAGGGCTCGCCGCCGCGCTCAAGGACGCGGGCCTGTTCGACAGGGGAAGGCCGGAGAGCCGGACGGTGCCGCTCCTCCAACTTCGGCTCCGGCTCTGGCTCAGACCCCGTCCGGGACGCTCCGCGCCGCGAAGTGCTCGTCGAGGACGCTCAGCACGTCAGCGGCGCGTTCGTTGAGGTAAAAGTGCCCGCCGGGGAAGATCCGCAGGTCGAAGTCGGCCGTGGTGTGCCGCTCCCAGTCGCGGGCTTCGTCGATCGTCGTCTTGGCGTCGCTGTCGCCGACCAGGGCGGTGACCGGGATATCCACCGTGACGCCGGGTGGGCAACGGTATGTCTCCACTGCCCGGTAATCTCCGCGCAGCGCGGGCAGGATCATGCGCAGGAGTTCGTCGTCGCCGAGCAGCCGGTCGTCGGTGCCGCTCAGGGCCTTGACCTCGGCGATGACCCCGTCGTCGTCACGTAGGTGGACGTTCTCCTCGCGGTGGCGGGAGGGGGCCCGCCGGCCGGAGACGAAGAGCCGTACGGGGCCCGTGCGGCCGTCCCGCTCAAACCTTCGGGCGACCTCGAAGGCGAGGAGCGCGCCCATGCTGTGGCCGAAGAAGGTGAGCGGACGGTCGTCCTCGCCGCGCAGCGCCTCGTGCACGCGGTCCGCGAGTGTGCCGATGTCGTCGATCAGCGGTTCCCTGCGCCGGTCCTGGCGGCCCGGGTATTGCAGCGCGACGACGTCGACGTGCGGGGCGAGGGCGTTGGCGACGGGCACGTAGTAGCTGGCCGAGCCCCCCGCATGCGGGAAGCAGATCAGGCCGTGGGCGGCGTGGGACGCCGGTTGGAACCGGCGGCACCACAGGCCGTCGTCATGGGGGCTCACGCTCACGCTGCTTCCATTCCCTTTTTTCTCTTTGCTTCTGTGATCGACTGTGGAGCATTGCCTGTTCAGGTGGATACCACACCACTATCGGGGACGCGTGAGTACAGGGGGGCACGCGTCGGGAAGTCTGGGTGAATCCCTTGTCCTTGGCCCGGCACGCCGGTTCACGCGTTGAAGGAACGGGTGGGCCGATGGCATAAATCTGAGCGCCCGACGCGAATCGAGGCGCCGGACGCGCAGCGAGGAGTTCGGCATGCCCAGCACCACGAATCTGCGGATCTCCAACGGCGAAGCAGTACGCGGCCCCACGGGCAGACGGCTCTTCGCGGTCAGCGACCTGCACGTCACCTACGAGCAGAACCGGGCGGTCGTAAAGGATCTGCACCCCTCGGCCCCCTCCGACTGGCTGATCGTCGCGGGTGACATCGGGGAGTTGACTGCGGATGTCGAGTGGGCGCTGCGGCTGCTGGCCGAGCGGTTCGCCCAGGTGGTGTGGGTGCCGGGCAACCACGAACTGTGGACACACCCCGACGACCCGGTGCGACTGCGTGGCGAGGCTTGCTACAGCGGTCTTGTCGAACTGTGCCGACCCCTCGGCGTTTTGACTCCGGAGGACCCGTACGCGCACTGGCCGGGCCCGGACGGGCCGGTGGTGATCGCGCCGCTGTTCCTGCTGTACGACTACTCGTTCCTGCTGCCGGGTGCCACCGGCACCGCCGACGCGCTCGCGGGCCGAGGAGGCGGAGGTCGTGGCCACCGACGAGTTCCTCCTGCACAGCGACCCCTACCCGGACCGCGCCGCCTGGTGCCGGGCGTGGCCGGCGTACACCCGTGAGCGGCTGGACGCCTGCCCGCCCGATCTGCCCACCGTGCTGGTCAACCACTTCCCGCTGGTGCGCGAGCCCACCCCGGGTCCTCAGGTACCCCGAGTTCGCGCTGTGGTGCGGCACCACCGCCACCCACGACTGGCACCGCCGTTACCGGGCGGCCACCGTGGTCTACGGCCATCTCCACATCCCCCGCACCACCTGGCACGACGGGGTGCCGCACCGCGAGGTGTCTCTGGGCTACCCGCGCGAGTGGCAGGTCCGCGGCCTCGGCCGCTGGGTTCTGCACCGCCACCAGGCACGTGCGGCCGAGACCCACCGCGTACGCCGCGCAGAGCAGCAGGTCGCAGTCGGTGGTGGCGGTGGCGGTGGCGGGTGCGGCGGCCGTCGGGGCATCCGGCACCTGCTCGCCGGGATGGGCGTCGAGGAACGCGAGGCCCGCCCGTACCGTCGTGATGTCGTGGCAGCCCGTGCCCAGTTCCTCCAGCGAGAGGCACCACTCCACCAGCCCGCTGTCGGCCAGGGCCGCGGTGACCCCGGCGTGTCGCAGCACCTCCCAGCCGGATCCGCCAGGCGGAAGCGCCGACAGGCCCTTCCGTACGGCGTCGACCAGATGCCGCTGATCGCGGTGAGTTCGAGATTCACCGTACGGCCCGTCCGATCGGGAAGTCATGGGCGATGAGGTCTAGTTGCAGCTCCTGCGGGCCGCCCGAGACGGTCAGCTCCGGGGCCTCGGCCACGGCCGGTGCCGAGGACATCGGCGGCGTGTATGGCGTGGAACGCGAACGCGCGTGCCCCGGCCACTCCGGTCCGCAGCCGGACCAGGTCGCCGGCCCTCGCCGTGCGGTCCGCGGCGGGCAGCCGGTGGAACGCGATTTCGGCAGCGCCCAGCCAGGACGTCGCCCGGGACAGGCACTCGAACCCGGCCCGCTCGAAACCGATCGTGGACGGCAGCCGCGCCCACCCCGGTGCAGCGATCCGATCACGGCGTCCGGGCCGACGTACGCGCCGTCCAGCGTGACCTGGAAGTCTAGGACTTTACTCAGAAGCCATTCCGCGCCCTTGGCCAGCCATTTTCGGGAGCCCATTATGGTAATGACTTCCACCCGCGCGACCAGGCGGAATACGGCCGAGGAAAGGCATCGGATGGGCAGCGAATGGGAAACTCTGGTGGCCGGTGACCGCGAGGCACGGGTGAAAGTCACCGGACCGGTGCTGGACCCGGATCAGCCCTACCTGTTCCCGTCGGTCGGCGAATACCCGATATACGATTCCTTCATCTATCACGCCATGCTTGCCGACCAGCACCGCAACGAGGTATTCCGGGAGGCCATCGTCCGGCAGGCGCCCGGCGCCACGGTGCTGGAGATCGGCTGCGGACCCGATCTGCTCTGGTCGCTGTGTGCCGCGGACGCCGGTGCGGACCGCGTCGTCGCCATCGAGAGCCTGGACGACAGCGCCCGCCGTGCGGAGGAAATGGCCCGGGACCGGGCGCCGGGCCGGATCAGCGTCATGGCGGGCCTATCAACCGAGGTGACGCTCGCGGAGCGGGCGGGTCTGTGCATCGCCGAGGTGGTGGGCTGCATCGGCGGCTCCGAAGGCATAGCCTGGGTGATCGAGGATGCCCGGCGCCGGCATCTGTCGCCGGGGGCCCGGGTGGTGCCGCATCGGGTCCGTACGCTGGCCGCGACGGTCTGCCTCGCCGACCTGATGCCCGACGGCCCCGGCGTGCCGGAGAGCGTGGTGCCGTACGTGGAGTCGGTCTTCCGTGCGGCCGACGGCTTCTTCGACCTGCGGATGTGCGTCGGCGGGATCGGGTACGAAGGGATCCGCTCGACCACCGGGGAGGTCGAGGATCTGCGGTTCAACGACGGCGACTTCCGGCAGAGCGGCGAACTGCGGCTGACCGCAACCCGGCCGGGCAGGGTCGACGGGCTGCTGCTCTGGCTGGACCTGCAGGGCCGGTGCGGTGGCGAGCGCCTCGACACGCTGGCGACCCGGACCAACTGGCTGCCGGTGTACGTACCGCTGCTGGTCGGCGAGCAGGTGGCTCTCGACCCGGACGATGTCATCGAGTTGCAGGTGTCGTGCGAGCTGAGTGCCGACGGAGTCCACCCGGACTACCGGTTCACCGGAACGGTACGGCACGCCGACGGACGGCGCATCCCGGTCACGGCCGAGTCGCTCTACGGCGGATCGGCGTTCCGTCAGTCGCCACTGCACAAGGCCCTGTTCGGCGCCGCGGAACCGGCCGGGCCTGCCCGCGACAGCCGGGCCGGGCAGCCGGCGGTACGGCCATAGGCCCGTCGGTTGCGCGGAGGTCCGCCGTCGGTGACTTACGGCTGGGAGTCGCCGACCGTGGACCGGATTGCGGCGGTCACCTGGGCCTGACTGGCCCGGTGTCCGCCGATCACGACCCAGCGGGAGGCTGGCGCGCGGGCCGGTAGCGGTGCCACGCGCGCCCTGGACCCCGGTGACCCGCCCCGCCAGACATGCAGCCCGAGGCCGCGGTGGACGGCGGCGACCAACCCGGCGGCCTGGGGCCCGAGAAGGCCGAGCAGCGGTACCGCGTCGGGGCCGACGAGCGTGACGTCGGCGCCGAGGCCGCGCGCGGCGACGGCCGCCTCGGTGCCCAGCAGGTCGGCGCCGACCACCACCAGCCGGGGCCCGCCAATCAGAGCCGTCCGCAAGGCGAGGGCGTCGTCGAGGGTGCGCAGCACGTGCACACCGCTCAGCCCGTCGCCGCCGGGCAGCCGCCGGAGCCGTACGCCGGTGGCGACGACCACGGCGTCGGCGGGCAGCCAGGTTCCGTCGGCGAGTTCGACCGCGGGCAACATCGCCTTCGCCACTCCGTCCAGGAGGCCGATCGCGGCTGGTACCCGCCGGCGACTCGGCCGCCTGGACGCGGTCGGCAACCTCGTCGTGGTCGGCCGCAAGTTCGCCGTCCACCGCATGGGTTACACGCTGTACCCGGAGATCATCGAGCACAAGCCGGCAGCCAGCAGCTGCAACGCCAAGGTGGTCGCGCTGCCCGACGAACGGCGCGGCTGCGAGCTGGTCTGCTTCGTGGAGGACGAGCAGCGGCGCGACCGGGCGTACTGGCGTGAGGTGGTCAACGAGCTGCGGCCTGCGCTCGAGCGGCCCAACCACATCGAGGTGGTCGAACGGTTCCCGCTGAACCGCAGCGGCAAGCCCGCCAAACGGCAGTTGGGCGATCTGGCAGCAGCGAAAGCACGGGCGTGACGATCGAGCGGCAGTCGGGGACGGCGATGGTCTTCCCTGGCATGGATCCGGTGAAGTTCGCCGGCGTCGGAGAGTTCCTGACGTTCAGCGCGCACGCCCAAAAGCGGCTCAAGGTCGCCGACGAGGTCCTCGGCTATGCGCTGATGGACCGGTACCGCCGGTCGGCGGACGACTACGACGAGGCCACCCAAGTGGCCTTCCTGACCATTTCGTTGGCGCTGGCCGACTGGGCTGAAGAGTCACTGGAGGTCGATCCCGAAAGCTGTGCGGGGCCGAGTTTCGGGCAACGCGCCATGGCCGCGCACTCGGGCGCGCTCTCCTTCGCCGACACGGTCCGGCTCACGTCCAGCTCGCCCGCTGCGAGGCGGACTATCTCGCCACCTAGTACCAGGACGGGTCACACTGACCTTCCTGCGCACGCCGCGGGAACGGCTCGACAAGATCTTCGCTGAGCTGACCGAGCGGGGTGAGTACTTCGACTTCTCGGGCTACCTGGACCGCGACTTCTACATGCTCTCGCTGCGAGAACCGATGCTCGGCTGGATGCACGGCCGGATCAGCGCCGCCGGCGGCTACTCCCTCTACACGATGAGCCCGCCGGTGCACGCCGCCGCCTTCGGAAAGCTGCGCCAACGGGTCGAGGAGGAGGTCTTCGGCGGTTTCGGCACCCGGGCTGCCGGTGGTGGCCGACCAGGACGGCTCACTGGTGACGACGGCCGCGGGCCTGCGCACCATATTAATCGATACCTTCGACCGGCCGGTCCGCTGGGAGCGGGTGACGCGGACGCTCAAGGGACAGGGCGTACGGCGGATCTGCATGGCCGGGCCGGAAGACGTCTTCGCCCGGCTCGACTGCACCACGACCGACTTCGAACTGCTCTCGGCCACTCCGGACCGGACGCTCGGCAGCGCGACTGAGGGATCTGTCACGAAGAAGCGGTCCCGTGTGCCGGGTGTACACGGGCCGGCTTCTTCGTGGTGCCCCCGGATCAGAGCTCGTCCAGTTCCAGGGGCGCGAGCTCGGCGAACACATCCCCCGGCCCGGGGTTGGCTGAATGGCAGCCGCCGCCGAGATGACGTACGACACCCCACACGGCGTTCAGCGCCGTGGTGACCGCGCCCTCCGCGAAGCCGCCGGTCCAGGAGACGTCGTCGCCGGCCAGGAAGAATCCCCGCTGGTGCTCAGGCAGCGCACTCTGCATGAAGTGGGTGAATAGGCGGCGCTGGTAGCGGTAGTGGCCCGGCAGGTTGGCCTTGAAGGCTCCGGTGAACCAGGGTTCGTTCTCCCAGCTGATGGCCACCGGCGGCGCGATAATGTGCGACCGGATGTCCACGCCCGGATAGATTTCGCCGAGCGAGCGCAGGACGACCTCCAACCGCTCCTCGGCGGACAACGCGGCGACCCGCTGCGAGTCGTCGTTCCAGGTGTAGGACAGACACATCACTCCGGGTCGGCCGGGCTCCCGGCCGAAGAGATACACCGAACGCGGCAGCCTGTCGGTGAGCGTCATGCCCATCACGTCCCGCCCGGTCGCGGCGTCGACGTCCAGCCAGAACGGCCGGTCGGTGAGCGCGAACAGTTTGGAGGAGCTCATGTAGTGGGTGCGCTCGATCGCCGACCGGACCGGCCCGGGCAGCAGCGCGTCGTCGCAGGCGACCCGGCTGTTCAGCAGCCGGTGCTGCCCGGTGAAGACCACCGCCCGGTAGCCGCGCGTCCGGCCGTCGGCGTCGGTGACCTCGATATGTTCCCCCGCCCGACGCAGCGCGGTGACGGCGGGCCGGGGCCGGTTTTCGTGGAGCGCGGCGAGCGACGTACCGGCCGGCCAGTGCGTGAGGCCCTCGGGAGCGTGCCGCCACAGGCCCAGCGGTACCTGTTCGCAGCCGCCTTCGATGGCCTGATGGTCAGCGTCGGCCTCGGTGTAGACGACGCGGAGGATCTCCAGCATCGAGTTGGGGAAGTCGGTGTCCCAGCCGCCGGTGCCGAAGCCGACCTGCCCGAAGAGCTCACGGAGCCGGAAGGAGGCGAAGGCGGGCGTGGAGCTGAGGAAGCCGTAGAAGGACTGGTCGTCCAGCAGCGGCACGAGGCGGTTCCACATCGCCTTGATCGTGGCCGTGTCCCGGGTGCGGATCGCCTCCTGCATGACCCATACGTCGGCCTGCTCGCGCAACGTCTTGTCCCAGGCGTCAGCGACCTCCCGGTAGACGGGCGGCAGATCGGCCTCGGTCCGGGCCCAGTGGCTGACGCCGCCGATGTCCAACACCGTCATGGGGGTGCAGGGGCTGAGCGGGTTGGCGAACGGCGTGGTGCGCAGGCCCAGCGTGCGGACGTAGTGGAACAGCGCGGCGGCCGAGAGCGGGAACCGCATGGCCCCCAGCTCGGCCACCTCGTCCGGAAACCCGTCGAAGCCGGCGGAGCGCATCCGGCCGCCCAGGCGTCCCGCCTCGTGGAGAACCGGACGCAGTCCCATCCGCATCAGTTCGTACGCGGCGACCAGCCCGGCTATCCCGCCGCCGACAATCGCGACCTCGGTTCCCATAGCGCCGGCCGGGACGCCGCCCAGGCCCGCCGGGTGGCGCAGCCAGTCGTCGTAGGCGAAGGGAAAGTCGGGGCAGAGCATGGTGATTCGAGGGCTCGACGGGCCGTTCCCCTGGAGGGTGGTGAGGAGCATATTGGGCCTATCCCCTCGTCACGCCGGGTCCCGCTTCGGGCCGACCGATCCTTCCCTGTAGTAACGAACCCGGACCTCGCGCATCACACATGGCTTCTCCCTGTAGTGGGTGGGCGACCCATAGCTCAGCACGGCATGCAGGGCACGGACCAGCGAGGACAGAGGACTCTAGGGAATTGCTGGTCGCGGCCGCCCAGCACCGACCAGCCCGGACCACCGCCATGGCCCACCTGCCCGCCCTGCACCCGCACACGTAAGTGGCACCAGGTGGGAATCAAGTACACGAAGCGGTAGACCGAGGAGTTCAAGCGGGAGGCCATCGCGCTCGTCGACTTCACGGAGAGGACGGTCACTGCGGTCGCCCGGGAACTCGGGATCAGCTCCGAGTCTCTGCGCGGCTGGTATCGCCAGGCCAACGCGAACCGGGGCGAAAGCCCGAGCGGCGAGCTGACCAGCGCCGAACGGGAGGAAGTGCGGCGGCTGCACAATGAGAACCGCGAACAGCAGCAGACCATCGAGATCCTGAAAAAGGTGTGCCACGAACGCAGGTGGCTGCTTGCGGTAGTTGAGTAGCTGAACGGGGTGCTGCACGAGAGATGAAGGGGATCAGAGAGGCGGAGCGCAGTCCCTCTACAGGGGATGGCTGTTGACCCGTCATTATTGATTAAAGGGCATCAAAACCGGGTGTTACTTTTTGACCCGGGATGGGTCTGGCGGAAACCAGTTTTACTGGCCAGGTTATGCCCGGCGTGGAGGCGACGTGAATCTGGTCTGCTGCTTTCGTGCGGAACGCGGGAAGACGCACTTCGATGCCTTATCTCTGTGTTTTCAACGCAGCGTTGTGAAAGGAAGCCTTCGAAGCGGACAACCCGTGAGGCACTGAGTACCGATGCGAGATGTGTTGGCGAACCGGTTCGTAGTAGCGGTGAACCTCCTGCTGGGCGCGGTGGGAGCGGAGCGAAGGGGCCGGATTGTCTGTGGCGCAGCGCGGTAGAGCGCGGTCTCGAGGCGGCTTCGGTTACCCTCGAGGCGCCGCGCGATCTCGGGGTCGGAATCGCCATGCTCCCCGTGGCGTTGACCGCGAAACAGCCCTGGGCATGTCCGGTTTCGGGGCCGCCGCGCTGATTTCCAGGAGATCCCGGACGGCGTCCAGGGCCGATGTCCGCGACGCCAGGATGTCGGCCGGGCTCGGCCCCGCGGCGCCGGAGAGGAAGCGGTCGAGCGCGGCCAGACACAGTCCGCGCTTGGACCCGTAAGTCCGGTACAGACTTGCCCGCGCGATGCCCAGTTCGTCCACCAGGTCGCCGGTGGGACGTCCCCTCGTAGCCATTGCGCCAGAACAGCCGCATCGCGGCGCCCAGCGCGACCTCCGGATCGAATTCCTTCCTCCGTGCCATAGCGGCACGCTCACCCTTTTGAGATCGATCAGTCAATGATTCCCAATGTGGTTTGTCAAGACGTGAGTTGACGTTCTGTGGTGTGGTCAGGCCGCTGCGTGGCGGGGTGCGGGCGGCTCGGTGGTGAAGGTCCGTTGGTCGCGGATAAGGGCCCATAGGACGTCGAGGCGGCGTCGGGCCAGAGCGAGGACGGCTTGCTTGTGCGTCTTCCCCTCGCTGCGTTTGCGCTGGTAGAAGGCCTGGGAGGTGGGGCAGCAGCGGGCAGCGACCTGTGCGGAGAGGCAGAAGACCCGCAGTAGGCGCCGGTGGTAGCGGTGCGGACGGCGCATGTTGCCGCTGATCCGGCCCGAGTCCTTGGGAACCGGGGCGAGGCCCGCGACGCCGGCCAGGCGGGCTGGGGTGCCGAATGCGGCCAGGTCGCCACCAGTGCAGGCGATCAGCTCGGCGCCCAGAAGGGTGCCGATGCCGGGCATGCTCACGATGGTCTTGGCGTGCTGGTGCTGGCGGAACCGGTCCTCGATAAGCGCGTCAACGCGCGCGATCTCGGCGTCCAGGTCCATGACCGAGCGGGCCAGTGTGTGCGTCATGGCGGCCGCGGTCTTCTCACCGGGGACCTGGGTGTGCTGGGCGTGGGCAGCCTCGACCGCAGTAGCCGCGATCACCGCGGCATTGCGCACGCTGCGGTTGGCGAGCCAGCCGGCCAGACGGCTCCTCCCGATTCGCCGCAGGGCAGCGGGGCCTGGTATCCGGTCAGCAGAACCAGTGCGCCCTTCGAGGCGTTGTAGTCGAAGGCGCGCTCCAACGCAGGGAAGAACTCCAGCAGTTGGGCACGCAGCCGGTTGATGGCTCGGGTGCGGTCGGCGGCCAGGTCGTAGCGGCGGGCGGTGAGGATCCGCAGGTCGACGGCGATCTCGTCCCCCTCCTGCAGCGGCTGGAGGTCGCGGCGCATACGGGCCTGGTCGGCGATCACCCAGGCGTCCTTCGCGTCAGTCTTTCCGTCGCCGCGGTAGGAGCCGGAGGCGTGGTGCACCGTGCGGCCGGGGATGTAGAGCAGGCGCTGACCCTGGCTGGCCAGCAGGGCTATCAGCAGTGCGGCTCCTCCTGCGTTGAGGTCCACCGCCCAGGTCACTGGCGACCCGTCGGCCAACTCGAGCACATTCCGGATCAGTTCCAGCAGTTCGGGCTCGTTGTTGGGCACGCGTCGAGAGAGCACCTTCACCCCGTCAGCGTCGATGACCGTGCAGTGGTGCTCGGCCTTGCCCGCGTCCGTCCCCTGCCCACAGCTCAGGCAACTTCTGCCTCCTCGAAGATCGCTGTCCTGGTCCCAGCAGACGACCACGCCAACGTGTCCCTACGAAGCGACTGAACCGCGTATCCCAATCAGTGGCCGTGTCGTCGCGGGGCCCGGGCGGCCAATCACTGAAAGCCACGACCTTCGGCATGAGCCTTTTGAGCCACACCCGGACCCCTGGGGACTCCCGATCCTACGAATGATCGGGACCGACCCCACCACCAAGGTAGGGAGCCTTTTCAGCACGGCCACTGATCGGGCGATGCTGGCGGTGTGCGCAACGCACGAGGCTCCCGTGCCGTTGGGGGAGGTGTTCGAAGTCTCAACCCACAGGCCCAGGAGCCGCGTTGGTTCCCCATCCTGCCGCACTCGACCTGCCCCACGCCCTGGTCGTGTGAGTCACCGTGCTTATCGTCACCCGCGAGGGTGACCGCCGATGCAAGCTCCCGCCGCACCAGCGTGCGCTGGTGGGCCTGGTGTACCTGTGCCGGCACGACACCCTCGCCCAGATCGCCGTCGGCTTCGGTATCTCGGTGGGCACAGCCCACGCCTACACCACCGCAGTGATCAGCCTGCTCGCGGAACGCGCACCGGGCCTGCTCAAGGCGCTGCGCGAGACCGATCCCGACTACGTCCTGCTCGACGGCACTCTCGCGGAGTGCGACCGGGTCTGCGATGGCCGGTCCGACTACTCCCACAAGCACCGCCGACACGGTGTGAACGTGCAACTGGTGACCGATCCGGCCGGACGTCTGCTGTGGATCTCACCACCACTGCCCGGACGCGCGCACGACCTGACCGCGGCCCGCACCCACCGGATCATCCGGATCTGCGAACGCCAGGGCATCCCAGTCCTCGCCGACTGCGCCTACATAGGAGCCGGCCCGTGGGTGACGACACCGCTCAGACGCCTGGCTTTGACGTCGGCAATCGGCCCCACCGAATTGGCCATCGCTGGCACCGACAGGCGTTCGATGACGGTCCGCGCCGGCCCCACCGCACGGTCGCCCCTGCAGGCGAGCGGGAGTGGGGCCGCTTCGAGACGTCACGCGCAGCCGGTCAAGCGGGTGGGGCCAGGTGGCCAATATTGAGGGGCCGCTGAACGACGTCCGGGCCAGACGCCCACCGGGCCGGGACCTCACACCAACCCAGCAAACCGTCAACCGCGCGCTGTCAGCGGCACGGGCGCCGGTCGAGCGTGGCGTCGCACGACTGAAGTCGTGGCGGATCTTCCGCAGGGCCCGGTGCAGTCCGAATCGAATGTCGTCAATCGCCGCGGCCGTGCTCACTCTTGAGCGGCAACGCTGGAAGGGCTCAATGACATGGGGGGGCGCTGCCCGGGGGCAGCGCCCACCATCACCGCCTCGCCTGGCAGACGCTCCTCTGCCGGACCCGCGGGCGCATCGCCTTGCGGGCGTCGATGGCCACTACCTCGAAGTTGTCCACAGTACGGTTCACCCGGCCGAAGAGATTGTCCGGACCGGCGATGCAGACCTTGGTGATGCCGTGCTCCCGCATCGTTTCCACCATGTCCGGCCAGCGGATCGGGCGGTTGAAGGTGTCGAGCAGCATGGTGCGCACGCCGTCCGCGCCGGTCAGCAGCTCGCCGTTCTGGTCGGCGACGACCGGCAGCTTGGGGTCGGCCACCTCGAAGGTGCCGAGGACCTCCTCCTCCGCCTTGCGGCGCAGGGCGCCGAACGCCGGGGCGTGCACGGGCGGCCACATGGTGTACATGTTGTATCCCCCGAGCTCGCCGATCCGCTTCTTGAACCGGTCGAGCACGGGCTCGCGCAGGGACACGAGGTAGAAGCCCTGGTCGATGTAGCCGGAGACGTCGTGCCACTCCCCCTCGGCGTCCAGTTCGGCCAGCGCCTCCTGAAGCCGCTCCTCGGGGGTGTGGATCACGCAGTGCGTGACCGCCTCACGGTGCTCCTGCCGGAAGTACTCCTCCTCGCAGCGCGCCAGCTCGGCGGTGAGCCGCACGGTCTCCTCGAACCGCAGGGACCCCGCGTAGGTCACCGCGGCCCGCTGGCCGAAGCTCGGTCCGGCGCACAGCTCGGGCCGCTCTCCCAGCGTCTCCTCCGCCCAGTCGGCGAGGGAGAGACAGACGGTCAGGAAGGCGATCTGGGTGTGCGCGGTGTACTGCGCCTCCTCGTCGGCGTCCGACTGGCGGTACCGGTCGAACACGGAGTACCCCACCACCTCGTCGGCGATCGCGAGCCGGCGCCGGGCATGGGGGTTGGTCAGCAGGAACTCGCCCACATCGGTGAAGCGGAAGGGCCCCATCCCGGGGAAGACCATCGCCGTACGGCTGGCCTCCGGATCGGATGTCCGCGGCTCTGTGGCCTGTGGCTCGGTGGTCTGCTGCTCCGTCATGCCTTCGCTCCCGGCGTCAGGTCGAGAGCCAGCTGCTCGAGCTGTCGTTTGTCGGGCTTGCCGTTGCGGTTCAGGGGGAATCGCTCCAGGACGTGAATGCGGTTGGGGTGCTCGAAGTCGGGTAGCAGGGAGGTGATCGGCTCCCGCCAGTGCCGCGGCTCGCGCCGCTGCTCGTCCTCCACGAAGAAGAAGAGCTGGCAGCCGCGCTGTTCGTCGGGGACCGGGACGACCTTGACGAGGCAGCCGGCCGCGGCCAGCTTGTGCTCGATGATCTCGGGGTAGAGCGTGTGGCCGTTGCGGTGCGCCGCAGCCTTCCTGCCGAGGACGAAGAGGTTGTCCCCGCCGTCCAGATAGCCGAAGTCGCCGGTGGGGTACCAGTCGGTCCTGGCCGGGTCGACGGAGGTGACCGTGCCGTCCTCCGCCAGATAGCCCTCCATCAGGTCGGGCGAGTGGATCTGGATCTCCCCGACCTCGCCGGAGGTGAGGACGGCGCCCTCGTCGTCGACGATCCGCAGTTTCAGGCCCTCGACGGCCCGCCCGCAGGCGACCGCGTTGTCCTCGGTCGCGAAGGCCACGTTCCCGGCCTCGGTGCTGCCGTAGCTGTCCAGCAGGGGCAGTCCGAATCGCTTGACGTAGTCGGCGACCAGGCCGGGGTCCAGCGGGGCCGCCCCGCTGCAGAACATCCGGACACCGGACAGCTCGTCCGCCAGGGCGGGCTTGCGGCCGATCATGTTGAGCATGCTGCGGTAGCTGGCCGGGGTGGCGTCGACCACCGTGGCCCCGCAGGTGCCCGCCATGGTCATCGCCCGGTCCAGCCGCCGGTAGGGCGCGATGACCAGCGAGCACTTGACCAGCCAGGCGATGAGCACCATGGACAGCCCGTATTGGTGGGAGAAGGGCAGCAGTGGCAGCAGGACGTCATCGGGGCGATGGCCCACCTGCTGGGCGTTGCGCTCCAGGTTCTTCAGGAACTTCGCCCCGGTCTTGACGACGCCCTTGGGCTCCCCGGTGGATCCGGAGGACCACATGATCAGGCCGTCGGGCAGCTCGCACCAGGTGTCGAGGGACAGCCGCCGCTCGGCGGGGGTCTGCTCCATGGACGCCATGAGCAGCTCGTAGATGGTGACCCGGGCCGGGCCGCTCTCGGGCATCGGGGTGTCGTCGTCGACCACGCAGATCTTGACCCCGGCCCGGTCGCAGATGCGCTGGGTGGCCTCCGCCCGCTCCTGGTGGTCGACCATGACGATCGACGCGCCGGTGTGCATCAGGGCGAGGAGGGCCCCGACATAACCGGCGGAGTTGCCGGCCTTCAGCATGACCCGGGTGCCGTCGCTGACCCCGCGCTCGCGGAGCGCTTGGCCGATGGCCAGGGCCCTCTGTTCGAACTCGGGAAGCGAATGCACCGCTTCCGTCGCAAAGACCTTTGCGGTCATCGGGTTCACTGAGCCTTTCTTCTTCTTGAAGTCTCTTGGGGTGAGAGCCACCCGCGACGCCGACGCTCTGCGAGACGTGGGCCGGGACCGCGAGTCCCCCCAGGAGGTCTCCGGGGGGACTCGCAGGTCGTCAGCTGTCGAGGTCCCCGAGCATCATGTCGATCAGGTCGTCGTCGTCCATCGCGTCGATGGAGTCCCTCGCCTTCTCCTCGGTGTCCTTCTCGGCCTGCTCCTTGCCGCTCGCCAGCTCGGTGAGCATGTCGAGCAGACCTGCGCGGCGCAGCCGCTCCAGCGGAATCGACGTGAGAAGGGCACGGATCCTGGCCTCTTCCGGATCGACGTCCGTCTCGGCTGGGTTGTCCGTCGCCACCCGGCCGCGCAGATACTCGGCGAGCGCCGCGGGCGTAGGGTTGTCGAAGATCAGCGTGGAGGGGAGGCGAAGCCCGGTGGCCGAGTTCAGCCGGTTACGGAACTCCACGCCCGCCAGTGAGTCGAAACCGAGGTTCTGGAAGGAGCGGTCGGGCTCGATGGACTGGGCGCCGCTGTGCCCCAGCACCATCGCCGCACTGCCGCGCACCAGATCGAGCAGCGCCCGGTCGAGTTCGGCTCCGGCCAGACCGGCCAGCTGCACCTTGGCCGATTGGGGAGCGGCCGCCTTCCCGTCGGCCGCCGCCTTGCTCCGCACCCGGACCACACCGCGCAGCAGGGTGGGGATGCCGGTCTGGCCGCTGAGCGCGGAGGTCTCCAGCCGCATTGGCACGAGCAGGGCGTCCTCGCTCGTGGCGCCGGCGTCCAGCAGACGCAGACCGCCCGCCGTGGACAGGGCCGCCATGCCCTCGCGCGCCATGCGCACCATGTCCGCCTGGCTGAGGGTGCCGGTCATGCCGCCGGTCTGCTCCCACGGGCCCCAGGCCAGTGAGACCGCCGGGAGGCCGAGGCCGCGACGGTGTGCGGCGAGCGCGTCCAGGAACGAGTTGGCTGCGGCGTAGTTGCCCTGTCCCGGGCTGCCGAACACACCGGCGACGGAGGAGAACATCACGAACTCCGCGAGGTCCATCTCCCGGGTCAGCTCGTGCAGGTTCCACGCCGCGTCGACCTTCGGCTCGAAGACCGCGTCGATCCGCTTCGGCGACAGGGTGTCGATGACACCGTCGTCGAGTACGCCCGCCGCGTGCACGACCGCGGTCAGCGGGTGGTCGGCGGGTATGCCGGACAGCACCCGCTGCAGCGAGGCGCGGTCGGCCACGTCACAGGCCGCCAGCGTCACCGACGCGCCCGCCTCGGTCAGTTCGGCCTCGAGGTCGGCGGCGCCCTCCGCGTCCGGCCCGCGCCGGGAGACCAGCACCAGGTTGCGCACTCCGCGCTCGGCCACCAGATGGCGTGCCACCTCGCGGCCCAGGCCGCCGGTGCCACCGGTCACCAACACCGAACCCTCGGGGTCGAGGGCGTGGGGCATGGTGAACACGTTCTTGCCGATGTGCCGGGCCTGGCTGATGTACCGCACCGCGTCCGGGGCCCGCCGCACGTCCCACGCCGTCACCGGGAGGGGGTGCAGCGCACCGCTGTCGAAGAGCTCGACCAGCTCGACCAGCATCCGCTGGACCCAGTCGTAGTCGGCCGAGACCAGGTCGTACGCCGTGTACTTCACCCCGGGGTGGTCCTGGGCGACGACCTCGGGGTCGCGCACGTCGATCTTGCCCATCTCCAGGAACCGCCCGCCCCTGGGCATCAGCCGCAGGGAGGCGTCGACGAACTCGCGGGCGAGCGAGTCCAGCACCATGTCCATGCCCCGGCCGCCGGTCGCCTCCATGAAGCGCGACTCGAAGTCCAGGTCACGGGAGGAGGAGATGTGTTTCTCGTCGAATCCCATCGCTCGCAGGGTGTCCCACTTGCCGGGGCTGGCCGTGGCGTACACCTCGGCGCCGAGGTGGCGTGCGAGCTGCACGGCCGCCATGCCCACACCGCCGGTGGCGGTGTGCACCAGGATGGACTCGCCCGCCTGCAGCTTGCCGAGTTCCACCAGGCCGATGTAGGCGGTCAGGAAGACCACCGGCACGGAGGCACCCTGCGCAAACGTCCAGCCGCGCGGCATGCGGACGATCTGCCGCCGGTCGGCGACCGCGATGGGCCCGAACGAGGCGTTGATCATGCCCATGACCCGGTCTCCGGGGGCCAGGTCGGTCACGCCCGGGCCGACCTCCAGGACCACACCGGCGCCCTCGCCGCCCATGGTGGCGTGATCGTCGGGGTACATGCCGATGGCGATCAGCGCGTCACGGAAGTTCAGGCCGGCGGCGCGCACCGCGATCCGCACGTACCCGGGGGCCAGCGACTCCTCCGCCGCCGGGTCGGGCAGCAGCGAGAGGTTGTCCAGCGTGCCTCCGCCCGTGGTGCCGAGCTTCCACGCCGAGGTGCCGGCGGGGGCCTCGAGGACCCGCCCGGCCGCGTTCCTGGCGAGCCGGGGAACCAGCCCTTGGCCCGCGCGGAGCGCCACCTCGCGCTCGCCCGCCGCGATCGCGGCCGTCACCACGCCGGCGGCCGCGATGGCCGACTCGGTGCGGCGGTCGATGTCCACCAGCTGGATCCGGCCCGGGTTCTCCGTGGCCGCCGAACGCAGCAGTCCCCAGACCGCGGCCTTGGACAGTCCGGCGACGCCCTCGCCCGGCCCCGTCGCGACCGCGTCGCTGGTGACCACGACCAGCCGGGACCCGCCGAACCGGTCCTCGGCGAGCCAGGACTGCGCCAGGGCCAGCGCCCGGTGGGTCGCCTTCCGGGCGGCGTCGGCGAGATTGTCGACGTCCGGCCCGGCGCCGCACCAGGCCCAGACCACGTCCGGCACCGCGGCGCCCTCGTCGATGGCGGCGGCGAGCGTGTCCACCCCGGTGTACTCGGTGTACTCGACACCGGAGGCGGCGAGCAGCTCGCCCACCCGCGCCCGGTCGGCGCCGATCACGGCCGCGGACGCACCGTCCACGGTCCGGTCGCCGCCCCGCGCGGCGGCGAGCACATCCCAGTTGGCCCGGAACAGCGTTCCGTCGCTGGTACGCGGCCCGGACGCGAACCGCTCGGCCGCCACCTCCCGCACCACCAGCGACTCCACCGAGGCGACGGGCGCACCCGTGGCGTCGGTCACGAGCAGCGCGACCGTGTCCTTGCCCTGCGGGCGCAGCCGCACTCGCACCCGTCCGGCGCCCACCGCGTGCAGGGTCACCCCGGTGAAGGAGAACGGCAGGGTCACGCGTCCGCTCTCGCCGCCGAAGTCGCCCATCTCCATGGCGTGCAGAGCGGCGTCGAGCAGGGCGGGGTGCAGACCGAACCGTCCGGCTTCCTGGGCGGCCGAGTCCGGCAACGCCACCTCGGCGTAGACGTCGCCGTCCAGCCGCCAGACCGACTCCAGGCCCTGGAAGACCGGTCCGTATCCGTAACCGACCTGGGCCAGGCCCTCGTAGAAGCCCTCCATCGGCACCTGCTCGGCGCCCGGGACGGGCCACTGCAGCAGGCCGTCGGTGACCGCGGCGCCGCTGTCCGCCTCGAGGACGCCCTGGGCGTGCCGCACCCACTCCTCCCCCGGCTCGTCGCTGTCGGAGCGCGAGTACACGCCCAGCGGCCGTAGGCCGGACTCGTCGGCGGGGCCGACCACGAGCTGGACGCGGACGCCGCCCTGCTCCGGCAGGAGGAGCGGGGTCTCCAGGGTGAGTTCGCCGAGCCGTCCCGCCCCGGTCTCGGTGCCCGCGAGCAGGCCGAGCTCCACGAATCCGGTGCCGGGGAAGAGCACTCCGCCGGCCACGGCGTGGTCGGCGAGCCACGGGTGGGTCTGCAGCGACAGGCGTCCGGTCAGCACCGTACGGTCGCCCTCGGCCAGTTCGGTGAGGCCGCCGAGCAGCGGGTGGTCCACCCTGCCGAGGCCGACGCTCCGGGCGTCGCCGGTCACGGCGCCGCCCGACTCGAGCCAGTACCGCTTGTGCTGGAAGGCGTAGGTCGGCAGGGCGACGCGGTGTGCGCCGCGCCCGGAGTACACCGCGTCCCAGTCCACGCCGACGCCGTTCGCGTACAGGGTGGCGACCGCCTCCGCCAGCGTCTGGGCCTCGGCGCGCCCGGAGCGGGCCAGGGGCACAAAGGCCGCATCGGCGCCGACGGCGTCCAGGCAGTCCTGGCCCATCGCGGTCAGCACGGCGTCGGGGCCGAGCTCCACGCACGTCGTCACGCCCTGGTCGGCGAGGCGGCGCATACCGTCGTCGAAGCGGACCGCTTCCCGCACATGGCGGACCCAGTACTCCGGGGTGGTCAGTTCGGCGCCCGCGACATCGCCGGTGACGTTGGAGATGACCGGGATGGCCGGGGTCGAGTACGCCAGGCAGGCGGCGATCTGGCCGAACTCCTCCAGCATGGCGTCCATCCGGGGGGAGTGGAACGCGTGGCTGACCCGCAGCCGCTTGGTCTTGCGGCCCTGGGCCTCCCAGTGGTCGGCGAGTTCGAGCACCGCGTCCTCGTCGCCGGAGAGCACCACCGAGGTGGGGCCGTTGAGCGCCGCCAGCGACACATGGTCCTCGCGGCCCTCCAGGCTCTCGGCCACCTCTTGCTCCGATGCCTGGACGGCCACCATGGCGCCGCCCGCGGGCAGTTCCTGCATCAGCCGTCCGCGGGCCGCCACCAGGGCGCACGCGTCCTCCAGGGACAGCACCCCGGCGACGTGGGCCGCGGCGATCTCGCCCACCGAGTGCCCCATCAGGAAGTCGGGGCGCACGCCCCAGGACTCCAGCAGGCGGAACAGGGCCACCTCGAAGGCGAACAGCCCGGCCTGGGTGAACATCGTCTGGTTGAGCTCGTCACCGGTCGCGGCGTCGTCGTCCTCGGGTCCGAAGACCACGTCGAGCACGGAGGTCCCGAGGCGCACCTCCAGGTAATCGCACGCCTCGTCGAACACGTCGGCGAAGAGCGGGTAGGTCTCGTAGAGTTCACGGCCCATGCCCAGCCGCTGGGCGCCCTGGCCGGTGAACAAGAACGCCAGCCGCTGCGCCGTGGACCTGCCCAGTACCAGGCCCGGCGCGTCGGTCTCCTCGGCGACCGCCGCGAGGCCGCGCAGCAGCCCCTCACGGTCGGACGCCACCACCACGCCACGGTGTTCGAGCGCGGCTCGTGTCACAGCGGACGACCATCCGACGTCGACCGGCCGCGCGTCGGGGTGGCGCACCGCGTGCTCGCGCAGCCGCGCGGCCTGCGCCCGCAGCGCCTCCTCGCTCCTGGCGGACACCAGCCAGGACACGGGCTGGGAGGCCGTGTCCGCGTCGGCGTCCGTGGGGGCCGGCTCCTGCGGCGGGGCCTGTTCGATGATGGCGTGCGCGTTGGTGCCGCTCATGCCGAACGAGGAGATACCGGCACGGCGTGGCCGCCCGGTCTCCGGCCAGGCGCGCTGCTCGGCGAGCAGCGCCACACCGCCCGACGACCAGTCCACGTGCGGGGTCGGTACCTCCACATGCAGCGTCTTGGGCAGGATGCCGTGGTGCATGGCCATCACCATCTTGATGACGGCGCCCACACCGGCCGCCGCCTGGGTGTGGCCGATGTTCGACTTGAGGGAGCCCAGCCATACCGGCTGCCCCTCCGGGCGGCTCTCGCCGTAGGTGGCGATCAGCGCCTGCGCCTCGATGGGGTCACCGAGCGAGGTTCCGGTGCCGTGCGCCTCGATCACGTCGATCTGGTCCGCGGTCAGCTCGGCGTTGGCCAGCGCCTGCCGGATGACGCGCTGCTGGGAGTGCCCGTTGGGGGCCGTCAGACCGTTGCTGGCGCCGTCCTGGTTGACGGCGGAGCCACGCACGATCGCCAGGACCTCGTGGCCGTTGCGCCGGGCGTCCGAGAGCCGCTCCACCAGGAGGACGCCGACGCCCTCGGCCCATGACGTGCCGTCGGCCTCGGCGCCGAAGGCCTTGCAGCGCCCGTTGGAGGAGAGCCCGCGCTGGCGGCTGAAGAGGATGAAGTCACCCGGGGTCGGCATGGTGGCGACGCCGGTGGCGAGCGCCAGATCGCATTCGCCCTGACGCAGCGAGTGCGCCGCCTGGTGCAGGGAGACCAGCGACGAGGAGCACGCCGTGTCCACGGTCCACGCCGGGCCCTCGAAGCCGAAGGTGTAGGAGATGCGCCCGGAGGCTACGCTGCCCGCGATCCCTGTCAGCGCATAGCCCTCGAGGCCGCTCTTGGCGTTCTGGAGGTGGGGCCCGTAGTCGTGGTGCTCTGCGCCGGTGAAGACGGCGGTGCGGCTCCCTCTGAGTTCGGTCACGTCGATGCCGGCCCGCTCGAAGACCTCCCAGCTCGTCTCCAGCAGCAGCCGCTGCTGCGGGTCCATGGCCAGCGCCTCGCGCGGCGATATGCCGAAGAACTCCGCGTCGAACTCGGGCGCGTCGTGGATGAACCCGCCCTCGGTCGCGTAGCTGGTGCCGGGGCGGTCCGGGTCCGGGCTGTAGAGGGCATCGAGGTCCCAGCCGCGGTCGGCGGGGAACGGGGTGATGGCGTCCACGCCCTCGGAGACAATCTTCCACAGGTCCTCGGGGCTGTTCACGCCTCCGGGGAAGCGGCAGCTCATCCCGACGATCGCGATGGGGTCGTCCGAGCCCACGACGGCACGTTCGGGATCGGTGTCGTCCGTGGCCACGGGGAAGATCTGCCGGTGGAGGTGGTCCACGAGCCGGCTGGGCGTCGGGTAGTCGAAGGCGAGTGACACTTCGAGAGTGAGCCCGGTGGCGGCGACCAGCCCTCGGTGCAGGTTGACCGCCGCGAGCGAGTCCAGTCCCAGGTCGAGGAACGAGCTCTCCGTGTCGAGCGTGCGCGGTGACTCGGACCGCAGCGCCGCGGCGACGTGCGCGCGCACCAGATCTAACAGGACCCTGCGCTGCTCGTGGTCGGGCAGTTCTTGGAAGTCCGGTGCGAGTGAAGGAAGTTCGCCTGGGTTCTCGCTGCGATCCGGCCTGGCCTGGATTCCGGACTCGTCTGAGTCGCTGGACCCACGCAACATGCTGCTCACCTAACTCCTGCTTCGTGGAAAACTCTTGCGTCAAGGCTGTGTGCCGCGCTGAGTGCCGCTTCGGCGTGGGCGCCCGCCCGCCGTTCATGGGTGCCGGCGGGCGCGTGGCCGTTAAAGATCGGCCACCCAGTCCTCGACAGCTTGGGCGGTGGTGTCCGCGTGCTTCTCCATCATGCTGAAGTGATTTCCGGGCACGTCGACGGCGGAGTCGGCGGGCCAGTCCGCCTGCCAGCTCTGTGCCTCCGCGTCCGGATCCACCCGATGCACCGCCTCCGTCGCACGAACGTGGAGACTGGGAACCGAGATCTCCGGCGGCTTCCACCCCTCCAGCAGATGCGAGTACCAGCCCATGGCGGACATCCGGACACCCTCCATGGAGACGAGGTCGTCCCGCTCGTACATTTCGTCCAACCAGGCGTTCTCGAACTGGCCGAGCTTCGTGGTGTCCGGAAGGTAGGTATCCATCAGGACGACTCCCGCAGCCGGTGTGCCCTGGCTCTCCAGAGCGGCGGCCACCGAGTGGGCGAACACTCCTCCGGCCGAGGAGCCGCACAGTACGACCGGGTCGCCTTCGGCATACTCGGCAACGGCCCGCGCCTGCAAGCGGAACAGCGCGTCCAAGGTAGCCGGAAGGCTCTCGCCCTGGACGGACCCCACGGTGCCAAGGGCCGCCACGTCCCGATTGCCACGGAACAGCCCGGCGAACCGCGCGTACTGGTGGACGCCGCCCAGAGCGACGTGGGAGGAGAAGCACATCAGCCTGGGACGCCCAGGGCCCCGGGAGAGCCGCGCGGGCCTGATGTTCCCCTCGTAGTCGGCCGGGTCCTCGAAGGTCGGACGGAGCCTTGCCGCGTTCGCCAGCAGATCCATGGCGATGCTGATCTTGCCCTGCTGCGCCGCCTGCCGGTAGAGAGAGCCGAGGGTGTCGGGCGCGTCCGCCTGCGGCGCCGAGGGAACGGGCTCGGTCATGGGCGCGGCGACCGGAGCGGCCGGGCCGGTCTGTTCCTGGACCTGCCGGGCGGCGGGGCGGGCGGCGACCTCTGCCACGAGCCGAGGCCGCAGATGGGCCACCATCTCGCCCGGGCTCGGGTAGTCGAAGACGACCGTGGTGTTCAGCCGGAGACCGGTGAGGGCAGCGATCTGGTTACGGAACTCGACCGCGGTGAGGGAGTTGAAGCCCATCTCCATGAACTCGTGGCTGGTGTCGACGTCATTGTGCGATGCGAACCCGAGCACCGCGGCGACGACGCTACGCACCAGTTCGAGGAGCACCTCGTCCGTCTCGGCCTCCGACAGCCCGGCCAGCCGCTGCCGCAACTGGGTGGCCTGGTCCACCTGGGACTCCGGCGTCCGAGCCGCACGACGGACGGGGGAATCCGGGACGACGGAACGGAACACGGTGGGCATCGCGGTGCCCTGAGCGCGCAGCGCACCCATGTCCAGCCGGGCGGGAATCACCGCGGCCGTGTCGGAGATGACGCCCGCGTCGAAGAGCTCCAGACCCTCCTCGGAGGAGAGCGGTACCAGGCCGGTGCGCGCCACATCGTGCCAGGCCGTGTCCAGCCGCTGGACCTGCTGTGTCGCGCCGCTGTCCTGGGCCCACGGGCCCCACGCCAGCGAGACACCCGGCAGTCCTTGAACGCGACGCCACGACGCGAGGCCGTCCAGGAACACATTCGCCGCGGCGTAATGACTCTGCCCGGCCGCTCCGAGCAGACCTGCGGTCGATGAGAACAGCACAAACGCCGACAGGTCCATGCCCGCGGTCAGCTCGTGCAGATTCCAGGCCGCGTCCACCTTCGCCCGCAGCACCGCGCTCGCCCGCTCGCGTGTCAGCGATGCGAACAGCCCGTCATCGAGCACCTCGTCCGCATGCACCACGGCGCTCAACGCGAACTCCTCGGGCAGTCCTGCCAACACCGCGGCAAGCGCTTCACGGTCTGCGGCGTTACCAGCTGTGACCACCACCTCGGCGCCCGCAACCTCCAATTCGGCCCGCAACTCGGCCGCGCCGTCCGTCTCCGCACCACGACGGGACAGCAGGACGAGCTTCTTGACACCGTGCCGGGCCACCAGATGCCGGGCCACCAAACCGCCCAGAGCACCCGTGCCCTCCGTCACCAGCACGGCGCCGGAACCGAACACCTCCGACTCGGGAGCGCCGCCCGCGGGCAGTGAGCGGGCCAGACGTTGCACGCGGACCTCGCCCGAACGCACCACCACCCGCTCCTCACGAGTGGCTACCACCCCCGCGAGAAGACCCACCACACGCTCGACATCATCCGTGTCGACCAGCACCACCCGTCCCGGGTGTTCCGACTGCGCCGACCGCACCAAGCCCCACGCGGCCGCAGCCGCCAGGTCCTTCACACCGTCGCCAGTGTCAACGGCACCCTGGGTCAGCACCACCAGTGGGGTGCCCGCGAACCGGTCGTCCGCCACCCACGACTGAACGGTCTCCAGCACCTCACCGACCCGTGTGTGGACCTCGTCCACCACAGCCAGGCCGTCCGAAGCCACCGGCAGTACCACCATTCCGGGCATCCTCGTGCCCGCCGCCACGGTCCCACTCAGCGCCGCAGGGTCCGTATACACGTCGGCGAGGAAGGAGCCCGTCGCTTCCAGAGCGGCGCCCACGCCCAGGCAATCGTCGACCAGCACTGCCCACCAGCCAGGTGCCACGCCCTCGGCGGGCTTCGCAGCGCCCGCTGTCCACTCCATGCGCAACAACGCGTCACCGGCCGTCCGGCCCACGTTCTGCAACGCGGCGGCCTGCATGGGCCGGAGAACGAGGGAGTCGACGGAAGCCACCGGGCGGCCGGAGGTGTCGGCGATGGCCAGCGAAACGGCCTGCCGGCCGTCCGGGGTGATCCGGACTCGCAGCGCTTGGGCACCGACGGCTTCCAGGGAGAATCCCCGCCACGAGAACGGCATCAGATTCCCCGCGCTCGGCGCGTCGCCCCCTCCGCGCAACGCGTTGTTCGCGCCGATCGCGTGGAGGGCCGCGTCGAACAGGGCCGGGTGCAGACCGAAGTACTTCGCGATGCCACGCTGATCCTCGGGCAGCTCGACCTCGGCGAACACTGCGTCGCCACGCGTCCAGACGCGCCGCAACCCGCGGTACGCGGGACCGTAGTGCAGCCCATGCTCCTCGACATGCTCGTAGCCGCCGGAGACGTCGACAGACTTGGCCCTGGAGGGCGGCCACTTCGCGAAGTCGAAGGAGGCCGCCGGGACGGGCGGCGTGAGCACACCGTGAGCGTGCCGCACCCACGGCTGCTCGAGGTCGGCCTCGTCGTCGGCCGGCTCCATCCGTGAGTACACGCTGACGTCGCGATGGCCCGAAGCGTCGGCGGCCTCCCCCACCTCGACCTGGATCTGCACCCCGCCGCGCTCGGGCATCGCCAAGGGCGCCTCCAGCACCAGCTCTTCGACGCGGCCGCACCCGACCTGGTTCCCCGCTTGTGCGGCCATCTCCGGGAAGGCCGTCCCGGGTACCAGCACCACTCCTTGCACCGCGTGATCGGCGAGCCAAGGGTGCGTGGCCAGCGACAGCCGCCCGCTGAGCAGCACTCCGCCGCCGCCCGCCAGCGAGACCGCGGCGCTCAGCACGGCGTGCGGTACCGCCCTGAGGCCCACCGATCCCACGTCGCCGACGGCCGCCGAGTCCAGCCAATAGCGCTGGCACTGGAAGGCGTAGGTCGGCAAGTCGACCCGTCGGACATCATGTCCTTCGAACGTCTTCCGCCAGTCGACACCGGTTCCGCTGACGTGGAGTTCGGCGGCGGAGGTCAGGAACCGCTCCAGGCCGCCCTCGTCACGCCGCAGCGTGCCCACGACCACGGCCTGGGCCTCAGCGGCCTCCACGGTCTGCTGCAACGGCAACATCAGTACGGGATGCGGACTGACCTCGATGAAAACACCATGTCCGCTGTCGAGCAGTGCGCGGGTGGTGGCCTCCAACTCGACGGTCTGCCGCAGGTTGCGATACCAGTACCCCGCGTCCAGAGCAGCCGTGTCCACCAGCTCACCGGTCACCGTGGAGTAGAACGGCACCTCCGATGAGCGCGGCTCTATGTCCGCCAGGACCTTCAGCAA
Source organism: Streptomyces sp. DSM 40750 (assembly GCF_024612035.1). Classification (GTDB taxonomy): domain Bacteria; phylum Actinomycetota; class Actinomycetes; order Streptomycetales; family Streptomycetaceae; genus Streptomyces. The sequence continues at coordinate 9,042,142 of NZ_CP102513.1, read as the reverse complement.
CTCGTCGTGGATCTCCTCCACGTGGGCGGAGTGCGAGGCGTAGTCCACCGGAACCCGGCGAACCCGCACCTCCTCACCCTCAAGCCGCGCCACCATCTCATCCAGCGCCCCCGGGTCACCGGACACCACGACCGAACCCGGGCCGTTCACCGCGGCGACCGAGATGGCGCCACCCCACGCGCCGATACGCTCCTTGACCTCGTCGACCGACAGCCCGACCGACACCATGCCACCACGGCCCACAAGACCCGCCGCGATCGCCTGCGAGCGCAAGGCGACCACCTTCGCAGCGTCCTCCAGCGACAGCGCACCCGCCACACACGCCGCGGCAATCTCACCCTGACTGTGCCCCATCACCGCATCCGGCTCCACACCCACCGAACGCCACAACCTCGCCAACGACACCATCACCGCGAACAACACCGGCTGGACCACATCCACCCGGTCAAAGCCCGGAGCACCCTCCGCACCACGCAGCACATCCGTCAACGACCAGTCCACATACGCCGACAGAGCCGACTCACACTCACCGACCGCCCCCGCGAACACCGGCGAAGACTCCAACAACCCCACCGCCATCCCCACCCACTGCGCCCCCTGACCCGGGAACACGAAGGCCGCCCTACGCCCCTTCGCCGCCCGCCCCTTGACCACGCCCTGGGCCACCTCGCCCTCAGCCACCTCGCCCTGGGCCAGGGCCCGCAGGCCGCGCAGCAGGCTCTCGCGGTCCTCGCCGATCACCGCGGCGCGGTGCTCGAACGCCGATCGGGACACCGCCAGGGAGTAGCCGATGTCCGCTACAGACGCCGCCGTGTAATCGTTGCCCTCAACAGGGCCCCCGACCGTCAGATGGGCGTACAGCCGCTCGGCCTGCGCCCGCAGCGCGGCCTCGCCCTTGCCGGAGACCAGCCATGGCACGACGGAGGAGGCGAGGGGGCGGGGAGCCTCGGCCTCGGAACCGGCCGACTCCGGCTCCTCGGCTTCGGTGGCCTGCTCGATGATGGTGTGCGCGTTGGTGCCGCTCATGCCGAAGGAGGAGATCCCCGCCCGGCGGGGCCGGCCCGTCTCCGGCCAGGGCCGGGCCTCGGTCAGCAGCTCCACGGCCCCCGCCGACCAGTCCACATGCGGGGTCGGCTCGTCCACGTGCAGCGTCTTCGGCAGGACGCCGTGCCGCATGGCCATCACCATCTTGATGATCCCCGCGACACCGGCGGCCGCCTGTGCGTGCCCGATGTTGGACTTGATGGATCCCAGCCACAACGGCCGGTCCTCCGGCCGGTCCTGGCCGTAGGACGCGATCAGCGCTTGCGCCTCGATCGGGTCGCCCAGCGAGGTGCCCGTGCCGAACGCCTCCACCACGTCGACCTCGTCCGGGGTGAGTCCCGCGTTGTCGAGCGCCTGACGGATCACCCTGCGCTGCGACGGGCCGTTGGGGGCGGTGAGGCCATTGCTGGCACCGTCCTGGTTCACCGCGGAGCCGCGCACCACCGCCAGTACGGGGTGGCCGTGGCGTCGGGCGTCGGAGAGCCGCTCCACGAGCAGCACGCCGACGCCCTCGGACCAGTTGGTGCCGTCCGCCGCCGCCGCGAAGGGCTTGCAGCGGCCGTCGGACGCGAGTCCTCCCTGACGGCTGAACGCGGTGAACGCTTCAGGGCCGGCCATCACGGTGATGCCGCCCGCCAGGGCGAAGTCGCACTCGCCCTGGCGCAGCGCCTGCGCGGCCAGGTGCAGCGCCACCAGGGACGATGAGCACGCCGTGTCCACCGTCACCGCAGGGCCCTCAAGGCCGAGGACGTAGGAGACCCGGCCGGAGGTGACGGCGGAGGACCGCCCCGTCACCAGATAGCCTTCGGCCTCTTCTGCCTCGATCGGGCCAGCCGCGCCGTATCCCTGGAAGGCAGCACCCATGAACACGCCGCCGGTGGTGCCCTTGACGGACAGCGGGTCGATGCCCGCCCGCTCCAGAACCTCCCAGGACGCCTCCAGCAGCAGCCTCTGCTGGGGGTCCATCACCAGCGCCTCACGCGGGGAGATCCCGAAGAACACGGGGTCGAACATCGCGGCGTCGTGCAAGAACCCGCCCTCGTTCACATAAGTCGTGCCCCGACTGCCGGGGTCCGGGTTGTACACCTCCTCGTACCAGCCGCGGTCCTTCGGGAACGGCGAGAGCCCGGCGGCGCCCTCGGCGACCATGCGCCACAGCTCCTCCGGAGAGCTGACCCCGCCGGGGAAGCGGCAGCTCATCGCGACGATCGCGATCGGCTCCCGGTTCTTCTCCTCCACTTCCCGAAGGCGCAGACGAGTGCGGTGCAGATCAGTCGTCACCTTGTTGAGATAGTCGCGGAGCTTGGTCTCACTCACTGTTTTGCCGTCACTTTCTCTACAGTCAGGGTCAGAGGGCGCTGGACAACCGTTCAGGACAGCCCGAGCTCGTTGTCGATGAAGTCGAACAGCTCGTCGTTGGAGGACGACCCGATCCGTTCGGCCACCTCGACGGTGGAGTCGTCGTCGGAAGCCTCGCCCAGCTTCTCCAGGAGCTCCTTCAGCCTCTCGGCCACCTTCGTGCGGGTCTCGCCGTCGTCCATCACGTTGGAGAGCAGGGGCTCCAGCTTGTCGAGCTCGGCGAAGACCACCGGCTCCCCCGTGTCGCCGTCCGGCAGGAGCTCCTCCCCCAGGTGGTCCACCAGCGCCGTGGGGGTCGGGTGGTCGAAGACCAGCACGGCCGACAGTCGAAGACCCGTCTCCGCGTTGAGCCGGTTGCGCAGTTCCACCGTGGTCAGGGAGTCGAAGCCCATGTCCTTGAAGGCCATGTCCGGCTCCACCGTTTCCGGCGAGCCATGGCCGAGGACCGTCGCCACCTGCACCCGCACCAGGTCCAGCAGAGCCCGGTACTGATCGGCCGCGGAGAGACCGGCCAGGCGGTCCCGCAGCGATCCGGTACCGGTGTGCGCGGTTTCCGCAGCCGCGACCCGGCGCCGGGGGACACGCACCAGGCCGCGCAGCAGAGTGGGCACGTCGCCGGTACGGGCCTGGACGCGCAGGGCGGCTAGGTCCACATGGGTCGGCACGAGCACGGTTTCGTCGGTCCCGAGCGCGTCGTCGAACAGCGCGAGGCCCTCGTCGGAGCTGAGCGCGTTCAGCCCGGCCCGGGCGATGCGCTGGAGGTCCGCCTCGCCGAGGTCCCCGGTCATCTTGCTGCGCTGCTCCCACATGCCCCAGGCCAGGGACACCGCCGGGAGACCCTCGGCCCTGCGGTGCTGGGCCAGGGCGTCCAGGAAGGCGTTGGCCGCCGCGTAGTTGGCCTGGCCGGCGCCGCCGAAGGTACCGGAGACGGAGGAGTACAGGATGAAGGCGGCGAGGTCGAGGTCGCGGGTGAGCTCGTGGAGGTGCAGGGCGGCGTCCACCTTGGGGCGCAGCACCTTGTCCACCCGCTCGGGCGTCAGCGACTCCACCACACCGTCATCCAGCACACCCGCCGCATGCACCACGGCCGACAGCGGATGCTCCGACCCGATCCCCGCCAGGAGACGCTCCACCGACGCACGGTCGGCGACATCACACGCCACGACCTGTACCTCGGCGCCCAGCCCGGCCAGCTCCGCCACCAACTCCGCCGCACCCGGCGCCTGAACACCACGACGACTCGTCAGCACCAGACGCTCAACCTTGTGCTCCACCACCAGATGACGGGCCAACAGCGCGCCCAGACCACCCGTACCACCCGTGACCAGCACCGTGCCCGGCCCATCGAGCGTCCTCGGGATGGTCAGCGCCACCTTGCCGGTGTGCCGGGCCTGGCCGATGAAACGGAAGGCATCAGGAGCCCTGCGCACATCCCAGGTGCGCACCGGCAGCGGCCGCAGTACCCCGCTCTCGAACAGCGAGATCAGCTCGCCCCACATCTCGTGGATGCGATCGGGTCCCGCCTCCATGAGATCGAACGCCTGGTAGGAGACACCGCTGTACTCGGCGGCCACCTCCTCCGGCACCCTGATGTCGGTCTTGCCCATCTCCAGGAACCGGCCGCCGCGCGGCAGCAGACGCAGGCCCGCGTCCACGAACTCCCGCGCCAGCGAGTCGAGCACCACATCCATACCGCGCCCACCGGTCACATCCAGGAACCGCGTCCCGAAGTCCAGCGTCCGCGACGACGCGATGTGCTCATCGTCCACACCCAGCGACCGCAGGGTGTCCCACTTGCCCTCACTCGCCGTACCGAACACCTCAGCCCCGAGGTGCCGTGCCAGCTGGAGCGTGGCCATGCCCACACCACCGGCCGCCGAGTGCACCAGCACCGACTGGCCGGCCTGGAGACCGGCCAGGTCCACCATGGCGTAATAGGCCGTCAGGAACACGATGGGAGTCGACGCCGCCTGCTCGAACGTCCAGCCCTCCGGCACCCGGGCGACGACGCGCCGGTCGGTGACGGCGACCGGGCCGAACGACCCGCTGAAGATGCCCATCACCCGGTCGCCGGGCGCCAGGCCCGTCACTCCGGGACCGACCTCGGTCACGATGCCGGCGCCCTCACCACCGAGCGGCCCGGCCTCTCCGGGGTACATCCCCAGGGCGTTGAGCACATCGCGGAAGTTCATCCCCCCCGCGCGCATCTCGACCCTGATCTCGTTCTCGCCCAGCGCTTCGGTGACGTCGGGGCTGGGCAGCAGCGCCAGGTTCTCCAGCGTTCCCTTGGCGTGCATGTCCAGGCGCCATTCCCGTATTCCGGCAGGAGGCAGCAGCGCGGTGCCCGAGGAGACCCGGGCCATGCGCTGGCCGAGCACCGTACCCTCACGGACCACAGCCTGTGGCTCGTCGCCGGCGAGCACCGCGGGCAGTGCCGCCTTGGACGCCTCGTCCTCGTCGAGGTCCACCAGGACGAAGCAGTTCGGGTTCTCCGACTGCGCGGACCGCACCATGCCCCACAGGGGTGCGTGGACCAGGTCCGGAGTCTCGTCGCGGCCCTCGGGCGCCATGGCGCCCGAGGTCACGAAGACCAGTCGGGAGGAGTCGAACCGACGGTCGCCGAGCCAGCCCTGAATCATGCCGAGCGTGTGGTGCGTCACCGTATGGATGGCATCCGCGGGCTCCAGACCCCGCCTGGCCTTGCTCTTGCCCCTGGACTCGCCCTTCGCCTTGCTCTTGGACTTGCCCTGAGCCGCCTCGTCGTCAAGGCCCGGTGCGTAGGAGACCAGCACGGCCTCCGGGGCAGCGGCGCCACCGTCGATCGCTGCGCCCAGCGCGTCGAGATCGGCATAGGCGGCCACCTCGGCACCGGCGACCGCGCCGGCGGCCAGTCCGTAGTGGTCGGTACCCACCACGGCCCACCGCGCCGTTGCCGCCCCGGCCGCAGCGATGGCCGGAACGGGAGTCCAGTCCAGCGTGAACAGCGAGTCACGGAACGCCGACGTCCTGGCGGAGTCGATGTGCTCCACCGACACCGGGCGCAGCACGAGGGATTCAATCGACGCCACCGGGCGGCCAGTTCCATCGGCCACCGCGAGGGAGACGGAATCCGATCCCAGCTGAGTGAGCCGCACCCGCAACGCGGACGCGCCACCGGCATGGAGCGACACCCCGCTCCAGGAGAACGGGAGCCGGGAGAGCCCGACATCCTCCAGGGCGACGAAGACCACCGCCTGCACGGCAGCATCCAGCAGCGCGGGATGAAGGCCGAACTCGGCCCCGTCCGACGCGTGCTCCTTGGGCAGGCGCACCTCGGCGAAGATCTCGTCACCATGGATCCATACCGACCGCAGCCCCTGGAAGACCGGGCCGAAAGCGAAGCCGCCCGCCGCCATCCGGTCGTAGACGTCCTCGGTGTCGATCCGCTCCGCGCCCTCCGGGGGCCATACGGTGAGGTCGGCCTGTCCGCTCTCGTCCGGCGTGTCGCTCTGGGCGAGCAGGCCGGAGGCGTGCTGGATCCACGGCTGGTCCATGGTGGGGTCTTCCAGCCGGGAGTACACGTTCAGCGAGCGCGCGCCGTTCTCGTCCGGGCCGCCCACCGCCAGTTGGAGGTGCACCGCGCCCCGTTCGGGCAGCGCCAGCGGCGCCGTGAGGGTCAGCTCCTCGACCCGGTCGCATCCCACCTGGTCGGCGACGTGCAGGGCCAGTTCGAGGAAAGCGGTGCCGGGCAGCAGAATCGTGTCCTGGACCATGTGGTCGACCAGCCACGGGTGCGTCTGCGGCGAAAGGCGGCTGGTGAACAGGAAGCCGTCCGCGTCGGGCAGCTCGACGGCGGCGCCCAGCAGCGGATGCGTGGGCGGGACGAGCCCCACGGCGGTGACATCGCTGACGAACGTCGTCAGGGCGTCCAGCCAGTAGCGCTGCCGCTGGAACGCGTAGGTGGGCAGTTCGACCCGGCGGGCACCACGGCCCGCGAACAGGGCCTCCCAGTCGACGGTGACGCCGTGGACGTGGAGTTCGGCCAAAGCCGTCGTCAACGCCCGGGCCTCGGGGCGGTCCTTGCGCAGCACCGGCACGACGACCGAGGCCGATGCGTCCTCCGCCGCCAGGCACTCCCGCGTCATCGCCGAGAGAACACCGTCGGGACCCACCTCCAGGAAGGTGGTCACGCCCTGCGCCTCAAGTGCCCGTGCCCCGTCCGCGAACCGCACGGCCTCCCGCACATGCCGCACCCAGTACTCCGGCGAGCACACCTCGTCCGCTTCCGCCGCCTCGCCCGTCACATTGGACACCAGCGCGATGACCGGTGGAGCGAACGACAGCCCCGCGACCACCTTGCGGAAGTCGTCCAGCATCGCGTCCATACGGGGCGAGTGGAACGCATGGCTGACCCTCAGCCGGCGGGTCTTGCGGCCCTGCTCCGCCCACTGGCCGGCGATCTCCAGCACCGCCGCCTCATCACCGGCGATGACCACCGCAGCCGGCCCGTTGACCGCCGCGATACTCACCTCGGCCCCACGCCCGGCCAGCGAACCGGCTATCTCCTCCTCCGACGCCTGCACCGCCACCATCGCCCCACCGCCCGGCAGCGCCTGCATCAGACGGCCACGCGCCGCGATCAGCGTGCACGCGTTCTCCAGCGAGAACACCCCCGCCACATGCGCCGCGGCGACCTCACCGACGGAGTGACCCATCACCACATCCGGCGTGACACCCCAGTCCTCCAACAGCCGGAACAACGCCACCTCAATGGCGAACAGCGCGGGTTGGGTGAACACCGTCTGATCCAGCAGCCCGGCATCCGCACTGCCCTCAACCGCGAACATCACCTCCCGCAACGGACGGTCCAGCACCACATCCATGTACGCGCACACCTCGTCCAGCGCACGCGCGAACACCGGGAAGGCGTCATACAACTCCCGCCCCATACCCAGACGCTGCGCACCCTGACCCGAGAACAGGAAGGCGGTGATTCCGGTCGGAGTGGCGACCGAGCGCACGACCCCGGGGGCCTCCTCGCCGGTCGCGACGGCATCGAGCCCGCGCAGCAGCTCCGCACGGTCCACGCCGGTCAGCACGGCACGGTGTTCGAACACCGACCGGGTGGCCACCAAGGAGTAGCCCACGTCCTTCAGGCTCAGTTCCGGCCGTGCGGTCAGATGGGCCCGCAGCCTCCGTGCCTGGGCGCGCAGCCCGTCCACGCTCCGGGCGGAGAGCGCCCAGGGAACCGCGCCGCGCTCGTCAGGAGCCGTCACCTCGGCTGGTCGCACCTCTTCGATGTCCAACGGGGCCTGCTCGATGATGGTGTGCGCGTTGGTGCCGCTCACCCCGAAGGCGGAGACACCGGCCCGGCGCGGCCGGCCCGTCTCCGGCCACGCGGTGGCCTCGGTCAGCAACCGCACCTCACCCGCCGACCAGTCCACCTGCCGCGACGGCTCATCCACATGCAGCATCTTCGGCAGCACACCGTGCCGCATCGCCATCACCATCTTGATCACACCCGCCACACCCGCGGCGGCCTGGGTATGCCCGATGTTGGACTTGACGGCCCCCAGCCACAGCGGCCGGCCCACCGGCCGCTCCTGGCCGTAGGTGGCCAGCAGCGCCTGCGCCTCAATCGGGTCACCGAGCATGGTGCCGGTGCCGTGCGCCTCCACCGCGTCCACCTCAGCAGCCGACAAGCGGGCGTTCGCCAGCGCCTGCCGGATCACCCGCTGCTGCGAGGGCCCGTTCGGCGCCGTCAGACCGTTCGACGCACCATCCTGGTTCACCGCCGAGCCGCGCACGATCGCCAGCACCTGGTGGCCATTGCGCCGCGCGTCCGACAGCCGCTCCACCAGCAGCACATCGGCGCCCTCGCTCCAGCCCGTACCGTCCGCCGCGTCCGCAAACGGCTTGCAGCGTCCATCCGGGGCGAGCCCGCCCTGCCGGCTGAACTCGACGAACGCCATCGGAGTGGACATCACCGCCACACCGCCCACCAGAGCCATGCTGCATTCGCCCTGGCGCAGCGACTGGCAGGCCAGGTGCAGCGCCACCAGCGACGACGAGCAGGCCGTGTCCACCGTGACAGCGGGACCCTCCAGGCCGTAGGTGTAGGCGAGACGGCCGGAGACGACGCTGCCCGCGTTGCCGGTCAGCAGATGGCCCTCGACGTCCTCGGGCACCGTCTCCAGGTTGGTGCCGTATCCGGATCCCGAGAAGCCGACGAACACCCCGACCTGGCTGCCCCGCACCGACGCGGGGTCGATGCCCGCCCGCTCGAACACCTCCCACGACGTCTCCAGCAGCAGCCGCTGCTGCGGATCCATCGCCAGCGCCTCACGCGGCGAGATCCCGAAGAACCCGGCGTCGAACTCACCCGCCCCGTCGAGGAACCCACCCTCACGGGCGTAGAACGTGCCCAAGCGCCCGGGGTCCGGGTCGTACATCCCGTCCACGTCCCACCCACGGTCGGACGGAAAGGACGACACGGCGTCACCGCCGCTCTCGACCAACTGCCACAGATCCTCCGGGCTCCGCACCCCACCGGGGAAGCGGCAGCTCATCCCGACGATCGCGATCGGGTCGTCGTCCGCGCCGGCCCCGGCGACGGCCCCGGACCTGGTGGCGAGCGCCGGAGACGAGGCGCCCAGCACCTCGCTGCGCAGATGCGCCGCGAGCGTGCCGGCACTGGGATAGTCGAAGACCAGCGTGGCGGGCAGGCCGAGACCGGTCTCCGCGGCCAGCCGGTTGCGCAGGTCGACCGCGGTCAGCGAGTCGAAGCCCAGATCGCGGAAGGCCCGGTTCGGCTCCACCATCTCCGCAGACGCGTAGCCGAGCACGGAGGCGGCGTGCCTGCGCACCATATCGAGCAGCGTCCGGTCCCGCTCGCCCTCGGTGAGCGGCTTGAGCCGCTCACGCAGCTGCGCCCCGGCGACGCCGGCGCTCTCGCCACCGTCGCCCTGAGTCTCCAGCACCCGGACCTCGTCGAGGTCGCTCAGCAACGGACTGGGACGGACCGCGGTGAACGAGGGCGCGAACCTCTCCCAGTCCACGTCCACGACCGTCATAACACCGTCGTCACCGGCCACCGCACGCTCCAGAGCGGCGATCGCCAACTTGGGTGCCATCGCGGGCAGTCCACGCCGCGCCAGCTGCTCCCCCGCGTCGCCGCGGGTCGCCATGCCGCCCTCGGCCCACGGGCCCCAAGAGACGGCAGTGCCGGCGAGACCCCGCGCACGGCGCTGCTCCACCAGCGCGTCCAGGAAGGCATTTCCGCAGCCGTAGACGCCCTGGCTGCCGCCACCCCACACACCCGAAATGGACGAGAAGACCACGAAGGCGTCGAGCTCACGGTCGCCGAGCAGCTCGTCCAGGTTGACGGCACCCGCCACCTTGCCCGACACCACCCTGGCCGCGTCCGCGAGCTCCGTCTCCAGCAGGGAGGCCGCGATCGTGACACCCGCCGCGTGCACCACCCCGGCGAGCGGCCGATCCTCCGGCACGGCGTCTAGGACGGCCGCGAGCGCGTCACGGTCCGCCGCGTCACACGCGGCCACCGTCACCTCGGCACCCATCCCCTCCAACTCCGCCTTCAACTCGGCGGCGCCTTCGGCCTCGAGACCACGACGACTGGTCAGCACCAAGTGCTCGGCACCACTGCGGACCAGCCAGCGGGCCACCTGGCCACCGAGCGCACCCGTGCCACCGGTCACCAGCACCGTGCCACGCACCCGCCACGACGTCCCGTCGCCGACGGCCGGCGCGGACCGCACGAGACGGCGTACGAAGACACCGGAGCCGCGCACCGCGAGCTGGTCCTCGCCGCCCTCGACGGAGAGCACACCGGCCAGCCGCTCCGCAGCGCGCTCGTCCAGGGACTCGGGCAGGTCGACCAGACCGCCCCACAGCCGCGGCAGCTCCAGCGCGGCCACCCGGCCCAGCGCCCACACCATCGCCTGCGTCGGGCTGGTGAGCCGGTCCGAACGCCCCACCGACACGGCGCCGCGCGTACCGCACCACAGCCGGGCCGGGATCTCGGCCTGAACCATGGCCCGCACCAGCGTCAACGTCAGGGCGAGACCGTTGGACAGCGCGGGGTGTTCCGAGCAGGGCTCCTCGTCCAGGGCGAGCAGAGAGAGCACACCACCCAGCTCGGGCGTCTCCGCGGCCACCTCGCACAGCCGCTCCGCCAGCACATCCGCGTCAAGGTCCCGCTCGTCCACCGCGACCGGGACCACACCCGCGCCGTGCCGCTCAAGCCCGGAGACGATCTCCGCCACCAGCTCGTCCTCGGCACGGGCCGCCGGAACCACCACCAGCCACATCCCCGACAACGACCCACCGGCCACATCCATGACCGGCTTCCACGCCACCCGATAGCGCCAGCCGTCGATCGTGGACTGGTCACGCCTGGTGCGGTGATACGCGGACAGCGCGGGCAGCACCGCGCTCAGCGGCGCCTCGCCGTCGACATCGAGCGCCTCAGCGAGCGCTTCGAGATCCTCACGCTCGACCGCTTCCCAGAACCGCGCGTCGACGGAACCCGTGCCATCGGCCGCGCGTCCGCCGGGCGGCAGGCCGAATCCATCGAGCCAGTACCGCTGGCGCTGGAAGGCGTAGGTCGGCAAGTCGACCCGGCGGACACCATGTCCTTCGAACGTCTTCCGCCAGTCGACACCGGTTCCGCTGACGTGGAGTTCGGCGGCGGAGGTCAGGAACTGCTCCAGGCCGCCCTCGTCACGCCGCAGCGTGCCCACGACCACGGCCTGCGCCTCGGCGGCCTCCACGGTCTGCTGCAACGGCAGCATCAGCACAGGGTGGGGGCTCGCCTCGATGAAAACACCATGTCCGCTGTCGAGCAGTGCGCGGGTGGTGGCCTCCAACTCGACGGTCTGCCGCAGGTTGCGATACCAGTACTCCGCGTCCAGATCGGCCGTGTCCACCAGCTCACCGGACACCGTCGAGTAGAACGGCACCTGCGACGGACGCGGCTCGATGCCCGCCAGGACCTTCAGCAGTTCCTCGCGGATCTCCTCCACATGCGCGGAGTGCGAGGCGTAGTCCACCGGAACCCGGCGAACCCGCACCTCCTCACCCTCAAGCCGCGCCACCATCTCATCCAGCGCCCCCGGGTCACCGGACACCACGACCGAACCCGGGCCGTTCACCGCGGCGACCGAGATGGCGCCACCCCACGCGCCGATACGCTCCTTGACCTCGTCGACCGACAGCCCGACCGACACCATGCCACCACGGCCCACAAGACCCGCCGCGACCACCTGCGAGCGCAAGGCGACCACCTTCGCAGCGTCCTCCAGCGACAGCGCACCCGCCACACACGCCGCGGCAATCTCACCCTGACTGTGCCCCATCACCGCATCCGGCTCCACACCCACCGAACGCCACAACCTCGCCAACGACACCATCACCGCGAACAACACCGGCTGGACCACATCCACCCGGTCAAAACCGGGAGCACCCTCCGCACCACGCAGCACATCCGTCAACGACCAGTCCACATACGCCGACAGAGCCGACTCACACTCACCGACCGCCCCCGCAAACACCGGCGAAGACTCCAACAACCCCACCGCCATACCCACCCACTGCGCCCCCTGACCCGGGAACACAAACACCGAACGGCCGACGTCGCCGGTCCTCCCCCGCACCACACCGTTAACCGTGGAGGAGTCCTCGGCGACCGCCTCCAGCCGCTCGAGGAGCTCGTCGCGGCCAGCCCCCGTCACCACGGCCCGGTGCTCGAACGCGGACCTGGTCGTGGCCAGCGAGAGAGCCACGTCTGCCGCGCTCAACTCCGGGCGCTCCATGAGGAATTCCCGCAGCCGCCCGGCCTGCGCCCGCAGTCCCTCGGCACCACGGCCCGACACGACCCACGCCACCGGGCCGTCGACGACCTCGGACTCGGCGACCTCGGCCACCTCGGACTCGGGCGCCCGCTCCAGGATGGTGTGCGCGTTGGTGCCGCTCATGCCGAACGAGGACACGGCGGCGCGGCGCGGGTGCTCCCGGTCCGGCCACGGGGTCGACTCGTGCAGCAGGGAGACGGCGCCGCCGGTCCAGTCGATGTGCGGCGAGGGCTCCTCCGCGTGGAGCGTCTTCGGCAGCACGCCCGCACGCATGGCCATCACCATCTTGATGACACCAGCCACACCGGCCGCCGCCTGCGCATGGCCGATGTTCGACTTCACCGAGCCCAGCCACACTGGCTGGTCCGCGGGCCGGTCCTGCCCGTACGTGGCCATCAGCGCCTGCGCCTCGATCGGGTCACCCAATGTGGTGCCCGTCCCGTGCGCCTCCACCGCGTCCACTTCGGCGGCCGACAGCCGGGCGCTGGTCAGCGCCTGCCGGATGACCCGCTGCTGCGAGATGCCGTTGGGCGCCGTCAGACCGTTGGACGCGCCGTCCTGGTTGATGGCCGAGCCCCGGACGATGGCCAGCACCTTGTGGCCGTTGCGCTCGGCGTCGGACAGCCGCTCCACGAGCAGCATGCCGACGCCCTCGCCCCAGCCCGTGCCGTCGGCCGCGGCGCCGAACGGCTTGCACCGGCCGTCCGCCGCCAGGCCGCGCTGCCTGCTGAACTGGACGAACGCCGACGGGGTGGACATCACCGTGACGCCACCGGCCAGCGCGAGCGAGCACTCGCGCTGACGCAGCGCCTGAACGGCGAGGTGCAGGGCCACGAGGGACGACGAGCACGCCGTGTCCACGGAGAGCGCGGGGCCCTCGAGACCCATGGTGTAGGAGATCCGGCCGGAGACGATGCTCGCCGCGTTGCCGGTGGCCGAGTGGCCCTCGACATCCTCCAGGCTCTCGGCCGCGCCGAGCATGAGCAGGGAGTAGTCCTGGCCATTGGTCCCGACGAACACGCCGGTCCTACTACCGCGCAGGGACGTCGGGTCGATGCCCGCCCGCTCAACCGCCTCCCACGAGGACTCCAGCAGCAACCGCTGCTGCGGGTCCATCGACAGCGCCTCGCGCGGCGAGATCCCGAAGAACGCCGGATCGAACTGGTCGGCGTGCTCCAGGAAACCGCCCTCGGTCGTATAGCTGGTGCCGGGACGGTCCGGGTCCTCGTCGTAGAGGGCGTCGATGTCCCAGCCACGGTCCATGGGGAATTCCGAGATCGCGTCGGTGCCGTCCGCCACCAGGCGCCACAGGTCTTCGGGAGAGTTCACCCCTCCGGGGAACCGGCAGCTCATGGCGACGATCGCGATCGGTTCCTGGTCCGCTGACTCGGCCTCGAGCAGGCGCTGGCGAGTCTGCTGGAGATCCGCAGTCACCCGCTTGAGATAGTCGAGAAGCTTCTCTTCGTTCATTGTTATGTCACCCATGGAAGTAGTAAGGAACGACCCTCTGGAACCGACCGCGCCAGCTCAGGAGATCCCGAGCTCCTTGTCGATGAAGTCGAAGATCTCGTCCGACGTCGCCGACTGAATCTTGTCCGAAACCGCCTTCTTGCCCGAGGTGGGCGATTCCTGCTCCGCCTCTCCCCACTTCAGAAGGAGCGTCTGCAGGCGCGTGGTGATCCTTGGCCGGTCCACGTCGTCGGCGGAGATCGTGGCCATCGCCGCTTCGATCCGGTCCAGTTCGCTGAGGATCGGTGCGGCCGCCGAGACCCCGTCCCGCACGACGTCGGTACGCAGTCGGCGGGCGAGCGCTACGGGCGTCGGGTGGTCGAAGACGATCGTCGCGTGCAGGCGCAGGCCCGTCGCCACGTCCAGCCGGTTGCGCAGTTCGACGGCGGTCAGCGAGTCGAAGCCGAGTTCGCGGAAGGCCCGCTGGGACTCGACCGACTCCACCGACGGGAAGCCCAGCACCATCGCCACCTGCGCGGTGACCAGATCGAGCAGCGCTCGTTCCTGCTCCGCCTTGGACATTCCGGCGAGCCGCTCGCGCAGCTCCGAGCCACCGTTCTCGAACTGCGTGGCGGTCCCGCCGCCGGGCGCGGCCTCCAGGATCCGCCGCGCCTCGGGCACCTCGTCCAGCAGCCGGCTGGCCCGTACGGCGGTGTAGGCGGGTACGAATCGCTCCCAGTCGAGGTCGGCGATGGCCAGGTGCGTCTCCTGCAGGTCGAGGGCCTGCTGGAGGGCCTTGACCGCCAGCTCCGGGGCCATCGCGGCCATGCCGCCGCGCCGCAGCCGTTCCTCCAGCGCCCCGTCGGCCACCATGCCGCCCTCGGCCCACGGGCCCCAGGCCACCGAGGTGGCCGCCAGGCCCTGGGCCCGGCGCTGCTGCGCCAGGGCGTCGAGGTAGGCATTGGCCGCCGCGTAACTGCCCTGCCCGGCGCCGCCGATGGCTCCGGCGAGCGAGGAGAACAGCACGAACGCGGAGAGGTCGAGGCCCTCCGTCAGCTCATGCAGGTTGCGGGCACCGTCCACCTTGGGACGCAGCACGCCCGCGACCCGCTCCACCGACATCGCGTCCAGGACACCGTCGTCCAGGACACCCGCCGCGTGCACGACGGCGCTCAGCGGATACCGCTCCGGGATGGCGGTTAGTACCGCGGCCAGGGCCTCCCGGTCGGCGGCGTCACATGCCGCGATGGTCACCTCCGCGCCCAACTCGGTGAGCTCGTCGCGCAGTTCGGCCGCACCCTCGGCCTCCAGGCCACGGCGGCTGGTCAGCACCAGATGCTCGGCGCCGGCGCGGGCCAGCCACCGGGCCACCTGACCGCCCACTCCCCCGGTACCGCCGGTCACCAGCACCGAGCCCCGCGCGGTCCACGGCCGGGCCGTGGCCCGCGGCGCGGTGGCCCGCACCAGGCGCCGGGTGAACACGCCCGACGTGCGCACCGCCACCTGGTCCTCGAACTCGCCCGCACCGCCGCCCAGCACACCGGACAGCCGGGCCGTGGCCCGCTCGTCGAGCGTCTCCGGGAGGTCGACCAGACCGCCCCAGAGCCGGGGGTGCTCCAGACCGGCGACCCGGCCGACGCCCCACATCTGCGCCTGGGCGGCGCTGCGCAGGGTGTCGGATCCGGTCACCGACACGGCACCTCTCGTCGCCACCCACAACGGAGCCTCGACACCGGCTTCCACGAGTGCCTGCAGCGCGACGAGGTTCAGCGCGAGCCCTCGCGGCACCACCGTGTGCCCGGCGCAGGGGTCCTCATCCAGGGCCAGCAGGGAGAACACCCCGCCGACGGCCCCGTCCGGCGCGCCCTCGACCGCCGTGCGCAGCCGCTCGGCGACCGCCGCACGGTCGATGTCCGCAGCGCCGTCGAGGAGGACCCGCGCCACCTCCGCGCCCTGCCGCTCCAGCATGGTCACCGCGGAGGTGACCAGCTCGTGGCTGGCGTGCGACCGCGGAACCATGACCATCCAGGTCCCGGTCAACGCCCGCTCCGAGAGCTCGGACACCGCGGTCCAGGCGATCTGGTAGCGCCAGCCGTCCACCGTGGACCGCTCACGGTGGCCCTTGCGGTAGGACGACAGGGCGGGCAGCACCTCGGTCAGCGAGGCGGTCCCGTCCACCTGCAGCGCGGTAGTCAGAGCCTCCAAGTCCTCGCGCTCGACCGCTTCCCAGAACCGGGCGTCGACCAAGTCCGCGGTGGAGGTGGCGGAGCCGCCCGACGCACCGCCGCTGTCCTCCAGCCAGTAGCGCTGCCGCTGGAACGCGTACGTCGGCAGCTCGACCCGGCGGACGTCCTGGCCCGCGAACAGGGCCTCCCAGTCGACGGTGACGCCGTGGACGTGGAGTTCGGCCAGAGCCGTCGTCAACGCCCGGGCCTCCGGGCGGTCCTTGCGCAGCACCGGCACCACGACGGGGGCCGAAGCCTCCTCCGCCGTCAGGCATTCGCTCACCATCGCCGAGAGCACACCGTCGGGGCCCACCTCGATGTACGCGGTGACGCCCTGCGCTTCGAGGGTCCGCACCCCGTCGAGGAAACGGACGGTCTCCCGCACATGCCGCACCCAGTACTCCGGCGAGCACACCTCGTCGACGCCCGCCGACGTGCCCGTGAGGTTGGAGACCAAGGAGATCGACGGCGCCTGGAAGGACAAGCCCGCGACCACGTCACGGAAGTCGTCCAGCATCGCGTCCATACGCGGTGAGTGGAACGCATGACTGACCCGCAGCCGGCGCGTCTTACGGCCCTGCTCCGCCCACTGCCCGGCGATCTCCACCACCGCCGCCTCATCACCGGCGATGACCACAGAGGTCGGCCCATTGACGGCGGCGATGCTCACCTCCGCCTCACGACCGGCCAGCGAACCGGCGACCTCCTCCTCCGACGCCTCGACGGCCACCATCGCCCCACCCTCGGACAGCGCCTGCATCAGCCGGCCACGAGCGGCCACCAGCGCGCACGCGTCCTCCAGCGAGAACACCCCCGCCACATGCGCGGCAGCGACCTCACCGATGGAGTGACCGATCACCACATCCGGGGTGACACCCCAGTCCTCCAGCAGCCGGAACAACGCCACCTCGACGGCGAAGAGGGCGGGCTGAGTGAACGCCGTCTGGTCGAGCAGCTCGGCGTCCGCGCTGCCCTCGGCCGCGAACATCACCTCACGCAGCGGGCGATCGAGCAGCACATCGAGATGCGCGCATACCTCGTCCAGGGCGCGGGCGAACACCGGGAAGGCGTCGTACAGCTCTCGTCCCATGCCCAGGCGCTGTGCGCCCTGACCGGTGAACAGGAACGCGGTCTTTCCGCCCGGGGCCGCCTGTCCCTGGACGATGCCGGGGGCGTCGTCGCCCGCGGCGACGGTCTCCAGGCCGCGCAGCAACGTCTCACGTTCGGTCCCCAGCAGCACCGCGCGGTGCTCGAACACCGACCGGGTGGCCACCAGGGAGTGGCCCACGTCCTTCAGGCCCAGCTCCGGCCGTGCGATCAGATGGGCCCGCAGCCGCCCTGCCTGGGCGCGCAGCCCGTCCGCGCTCCGGGCGGAGAGCGTCCAGGGAGCCGCGCCACGCTCGTCGGGAGCCGTCACCTCGGCCGGTCGCTCGTCCTCCGAGTCCGGCGGTGCCTGTTCGATGATGGTGTGCGCGTTGGTGCCGCTCACACCGAAGGCGGAGACACCGGCCCGGCGCGGCCGGCCCGTCTCGGGCCACGCGGTGGCCTCGGTCAGCAACCGCACCTCACCCGCCGACCAGTCCACCTGCCGCGACGGCTCATCCACATGCAGCATCTTCGGCAGCACCCCGTGCCGCATCGCCATCACCATCTTGATCACACCCGCCACACCAGCAGCGGCCTGCGTATGACCGATGTTCGACTTCAGCGCGCCCAGCCACAACGGCCGGCCCACCGGCCGCTCCTGTCCATAGGTCGCGAGCAGGGCCTGCGCCTCAATCGGGTCACCGAGCATGGTGCCGGTGCCGTGCGCCTCCACCGCGTCCACCTCAGCAGCCGACAAGCGGGCGTTCGCCAGTGCCTGCCGGATCACCCGCTGCTGCGAGGGCCCGTTCGGCGCCGTCAGACCGTTCGACGCACCATCCTGATTCACCGCCGAACCACGCACGACCGCCAGCACCTGATGGCCATTGCGCCGCGCGTCCGACAGCCGCTCCACCAGCAGCATGCCCACACCCTCCGACCACCCCGTGCCATCCGCCGCGTCAGCGAACGGCTTGCACCGGCCATCGGGCGCCAGCCCCCGCTGACGACTGAACTCCACAAAGGCCGCCGGCGTGGCCAGCACGGTCACACCGCCCACCAGCGCCATGGAGCACTCGCCCTGGCGCAGTGCCTGCGCGGCCTGATGCAGCGCCACCAGCGACGACGAGCACGCCGAGTCCACCGTCATCGCCGGCCCCTCAAGACCCAAGGTGTAGGAGATACGACCGGACACGACCGATGTCGCGTTACCCGTCAGCAGCTGACCTTCCAGCGCCTCGGCCAGCTCGCTGGAACCGGACCCGTAGCCCGAGGCGGCGGCCCCCACGAACACGCCGATCTGGCTGCCGCGCACGGACGTGGGAGCGATACCGGCCCGCTCGAACACCTCCCACGACGTCTCCAGCAGCAGCCGCTGCTGCGGATCCATCGCGAGCGCCTCACGCGGCGAGATCCCGAAGAACCCGGCGTCGAACTCGCCCGCCTCATGCAGGAAGCCGCCCTCGCGCGAGTAGAACGTGCCCGGCTGCTCGGGGTCCGGGTCGTACATCCCGTCCACGTCCCACCCGCGGTTGGACGGGAACTCGGAGATCGCGTCACCACTACCGGCCACCAGCTGCCACAAGTCCTCCGGGCTGTGCACCCCGCCCGGGAAGCGGCAGCTCATCCCGACAATCGCGATCGGATCGTCATCGACCGCAGATGGCGTCGCTACCGGCGCGGCCACCGCGCCCTGCGTGCCCAGCAGCTCGGCACGCAGATGACCCGCCAGCACCATGGCGCTCGGGTAGTCGAAGACCAGCGTCGCCGACAGTGCCAGCCCGGTCTCCGCGTTCAGCCGGTTACGGAACTCCACCGCCGTCAGCGAGTCGAATCCCAGCTCCTTGAACGCGCGCGCGGCCTCAACCGCCTCCGCACCCGCGAAGCCGAGAACAGCGGCCGCGTGGCCACGCACCAGGTCGAGCAGGGCCCGGTCGGTCTCCGCCTCGGTCAGCCCCGCCAACCGCTCCCGCAGTACGGAGCCGACACCGGCGCCTTCGGTGTTTCCGGCGTCAGCCAGCGCCCGCTGGACCTCGGGCAGGTCGCCGATCAACGGGCTGGGCCGCCCGATCGTGAACGAGGGAGCGAACCGCTCCCAGTCCACATCGGCGACCGTCACCACACCCTCATCACCCGCGACCGCACCCTGCAACGCGGCGACCGCCAGACCCGGCGCCATCGAGGCCAGGCCACGGCGCGCCAGCTGCTCGCCGCCGTCACCGGCCGCCATACCGCCCCCGGCCCAGGGACCCCAGGCCACCGCGGTACCGGCAAGACCCCGCGCCCGACGATCCTCCACCAACGCATCCAGACAGGCGTTGGCCGCACCATAAGCAGCCTGACCACCACTGCCCCACACACCGGAGATCGACGAGAACACCACGAACGCGTCCAGCTCACGGTCACCCAGCAACACATCCAGGTTGACGGCACCCGCCACCTTCCCGGACACCACCGCCGCCGCGTCCGCCAGACCCATCCCCGCCAGCTCGGCCGCCTGCTCCACACCCGCCGCATGGAACACCGCACTGAGCGGAAACTCCTCCGGAACATCAGCAAGGACAGCGGCCAACGCGTCACGGTCCGTCACATCACACGCCACCACGGTCACCCGCGCGCCCAGCACCTCGAGCTCATCGCGCAGCTCGGCAGCGCCCGGCGCGTCAAGGCCGCGACGGCTGGCCAGCACCAGATGCCCCACACCGCTGCGCGCCAGCCAACCGGCCACCCGGCCACCCAGCGCACCCGTACCACCGGTCACCAACACCGTGCCACGCGCCCGCCACGTCGTTCCGTCGGTCGCCGGCGCGGCCGAACGGGTCAGGCGGCGTGCGAACACACCCGAACCACGCACCGCCACCTGGTCTTCGCTGGTCTCGGTGGCCTCGGCGGCCAGCACACCGGCCAGCCGGGCGATCGCACGCTCGTCCAGAGACTCGGGCAGATCCACCAGACCACCCCACACCGCGGGGTGCTCCAGCGCCACGACCCGTCCCAGACCCCACACCTGCGACTGCACCGCGCCGGTCAGCCGATCCCAGCGCCCCACCGACACCGCGCCACGCGTACCGCACCACAACCGGGCCGGAACATCCGCCTCGACCATCGCCTGCGCCAGCACCAGGCTCCGCGCATAACCACCCGACAGCGCCGGATACCCCGGGCTCGGCTCCTCGTCCAGAGCGAGCAGAGATAACACTCCACCCAGGGCAGGCGCGTCGGCGATCGCCCCGCGCAGCCGCTCCCCCAGCACCTCGGCGTCGAGGTCCTGTTCGCCGACCACCAGTGCCACCGCGTCCGCGCCGTGCCGTTCGAGTCCGGAGACGATCTCCGCCACCAGCTCGTCCTCGGCACGGGCCGCCGGAACCACCACCAGCCACGTCCCCGACAACGACCCACCGGCCACATCCACGACCGGCTTCCACACCACCCGATAACGCCAACCGTCAATCGTGGACTGCTCGCGATTGCTCCGGTGATATGCGGACAGCGCGGGCAGGACCGCACTCAGCGGCGTTTCGCCGTCGACGTCGAGCGCCTCGGCGAGCGCTTCGAGATCCTCGCGCTCGACCGCTTCCCAGAACCGCGCATCCACCGAATCCGCGGCGGCCGAACCGGCATCGCGGACACCCCCGACCGCGGACACCTCGGGCCAGTACCGCTCACGCTGGAACGCGTACGCGGGCAGCTCCACCATCCGCGCACCGCGCCCGGCGAAGACGGACTCCCACTCCACCGAGGCTCCATGGACGTGGAGTTCGGCCAGCGCCATCGTCAACGCCCGGGCCTCGGGCCGGTCCTTGCGCAGCACCGGCACCACGGCCGAGGCCGCGGCCTGGTCCTCCGTCAGGCAGTCCCGCGCCATCGCGGACAGCACACCATCGGGGCCGACCTCCAGGAACCTGGTGACGCCCTGGGCGGTGAGTGCCCGCATTCCGTCCGCGAAGCGCACGGCCTGGCGCACATGCCGCACCCAGTACTCCGGCGAACGCACCTCGTCCGCTTCCGCCGCCTCGCCCGTCACATTCGAGACCAGAGCGATGGACGGCGCCTGGAAGGACAGGCCGGAGATCATGCTGCGGAAGTCGTCCAGCATGGCGTCCATACGGAGCGAGTGGAAGGCGTGGCTGACCCGCAGCCGACGGGTCTTGCGGCCCCGCTCCGCCCACTGGGCGGCGATCTCCAGCACAGCGGCCTCGTCACCGGCGATGACCACAGAGGTCGGGCCGTTGACCGCCGCGATGCTCACCTCGGCCCCACGCCCGGCCAGCGACGGCGCGATCTCCTCCTCCGGCGCCTCGACGGCCACCATCGCGCCGCCTTCGGGCAGCGCCTGCATCAGACGGCCACGCGCCGCGATCAGCGCGCACGCGTCCTCCAGCGAGAACACCCCCGCCACATACGCCGCCGCGACCTCACCCACCGAGTGACCGATCACCACATCCGGGGTCACGCCCCAGTCCTCCAGCAGCCGGAACAGCGCCACCTCGACCGCGAAGAGGGCGGGCTGGGTGAACGCCGTCTGATCCAGCAACCCGGCATCCGTACTGCCCTCGACCGCGAACATCACCTCACGCAGCGGACGCTCCAGCAGCACATCCAGATGCGCACACACCCCGTCCAACGCCTGGGCGAACACCGGGAACGCCTCGTACAACTCCCGCCCCATACCCAGACGCTGCGCACCCTGACCCGAGAACACGAACGCCGACCTGCCAGCCGTCACGGCCTGACCCTGGACGGCTCCCGAGGCGATTCCGCCCTCTGCGACGGCCCGCAGGCCACGCAGAAGGGTCTCCCGGTCCTCACCCACCAGCACCGCACGGTGCTCGAACACCGTCCTGGCCGCCAGCGTGTGCCCGACGTCCAGCACGCCGATGTCTTCCCGCGCCGCCACATGCGCATGCAGCCGCTCGGCCTGCGCCCGCAACGCCTCCCGGCTCTTCCCGGAAACCAGCCACGGCACCACAGCCGCCGACACGGCCGTTCCGGAGGGCACGGTGTCCGAGACCTCCAACTCCTCCGCAGCGGGGGCCTCTTCGATGATGGTGTGCGCGTTGGTGCCGCTCACACCGAAGGCGGAGACACCGGCCCGGCGCGGCCGGCCCGTCTCCGGCCACGCGGTGGCCTCCGTCAGCAACCGCACCTCACCCGCCGACCAGTCCACCTGCCGCGACGGCTCATCCACATGCAGCATCTTCGGCAGCACACCGTGCCGCATCGCCATCACCATCTTGATCACACCCGCCACACCCGCGGCGGCCTGCGTGTGCCCGATGTTGGACTTGATGGCACCCAGCCACAGCGGGCGGCCCACCGGCCGCTCCTGGCCGTAGGTGGCCAGCAGCGCCTGCGCCTCAATCGGGTCACCGAGCATGGTGCCGGTGCCGTGCGCCTCCACCGCGTCCACCTCAGCAGCCTGCAGCCCCGCGCTGGCCAGCGCCTGGCGGATGACCCGCTGCTGCGACGGCCCGTTCGGCGCCGTCAGACCGTTCGACGCACCATCCTGGTTCACCGCCGAGCCGCGCACGATCGCCAGCACCTGATGGCCGTTCCTGCGCGCGTCCGACAGCCGCTCCACCAGCAGCATGCCCACACCCTCCGACCACCCCGTGCCATCCGCCGCGTCAGCGAACGGCTTGCACCGGCCATCGGGCGCCAGCCCCCGCTGACGACTGAACTCCACGAACGCGCCCGGCGTCGACATCACCGACACACCACCGGCCAACGCCAGGTCACACTCACCCTGACGCAGCGCCTGTACCGCGAGGTGCAGAGCCACCAGCGACGACGAACACGCCGTGTCCACCGTCATCGCCGGCCCCTCGAGACCGAACGTGTACGAGATACGGCCCGACACCACACTGGCCGCGCTGCCCGTGCCCACATGGCCACCGAAGTCCTCGGAGGCGTCGAGCATGAGCGTGGAGTAGTCCTGGCCGTTGGTGCCCACAAACACACCGGTCCGGCTGCCCCGCAGCGACTCCGGGGCGATACCGGCGTGTTCGAACGCCTCCCACGAGGTCTCCAGCAGCAGCCGCTGCTGCGGATCCATCGCCAGCGCCTCACGCGGTGAGATCCCGAAGAACTTCGCGTCGAATTCCGGGGCACCGTAGAGGAAACCCCCCTCACGGGCGTAGAACGTGCCCGGCTGCTCGGGGTCCGGGTCGTACATACCCTCGACGTCCCAGCCACGGTCGCCGGGGAACCCGGAGATGGCGTCCCCGCCCTCGGCCAGCAGCCGCCACAGCTCCTCCGGTGTGTGCACATCCCCGGGGAACCGGCAACTCATCGCCACGATCGCAATCGGGTCGCCGTCATCCGGCCGCGCCCGGTGCGCCACCGCCGAGGTGGCCGCTTCGGCGGTGACCCCGCCCAGCTCCTGCCACAGATAGTCGGCGAGCACCTCGGCGGTCGGGTAGTCGAAGACGAGAGTCGCGGGCAGGCGCAGACCGGTGGCCAGGTCGAGCCGGTTGCGCAGCTCGATGGCGGTGAGGGAGTCGAACCCGAGGTCCCGGAAAGCACGGCCGGGCTCGATCGACCGGGCCGAAGCGTGGCCGAGCACGGCGGCCGCGTGGCCCTGTACCAGTTCCAGGACGGCCTGGTTCCGCTCGGCCTCCGACAGCCCGATGAGCTTCTGGGCGAAGGTGACAGCTTCCGCCTCGGCCTCGCCGCCGACCCCGGTCAGGTACATGCGCGCTTCGGGGAGGTCACTGAGGAAGGCGCTGGGGCCCGCGCTCAGCATCGAAGCCATGCCGGCCCAGTCGATGTCGGCCACGACCAGCGAAGCCTCGTCATGGCCCACGGCCCAGCGCAACGCGTCCACGGCCAGCGAGGGAGCCATGGGGGGCAGCGGCCCTCCGCGCATCCGCTCCCCGGCGCGGCCGCTCGCGGCCATGCCGCCGTCGGCCCACGGGCCCCAGGCGACCGCCGTACCGGCGAGTCCGGCGCCGCGACGCAGCACCGCGAGTGCGTCCAGGTGGGCGTTGGCCGCCGCGTAGGCGGCCTGGCCCGCACCACCGAAGACGCCGGCGAACGACGAGAACAGCACGAACGCGTCGAGTGACAGTTCCGCAGTCAGCTCGTGCAGGTGCCGCGCGCCCTCGACTTTCGCGGCCAGCGTCCCGGCCAGCCGGTCGACGGACAGGCCGCCCAGCACACCGTCGTCCAGAATGCCCGCCGCGTGCACGACCGCGCTGAGCGGATACCGCTCCGGGATGGC
The DNA here is from genome assembly GCF_024612035.1 of Streptomyces sp. DSM 40750. Classification (GTDB taxonomy): domain Bacteria; phylum Actinomycetota; class Actinomycetes; order Streptomycetales; family Streptomycetaceae; genus Streptomyces. The sequence continues at coordinate 9,017,909 of NZ_CP102513.1, read as the reverse complement.
GGCCAGCACCGCGGCGAGGGCATCGCGGTCGGCGGCGTCGCAGGCCGCCACGGTCACCTCGGCGCCCATTTCTTCAAGTTCCGCCGTGAGCTCGGCAGCGCCTTCGGCCGCCGGGCCGCGACGGCTTGTCAGCACCACGTGTCCGGCGCCCTCGCGCACCGCCCAGCGCGCCACGTGCGCGCCCAGGGCACCGGTGCCACCGGTGATCAGCACCGAGCCCCGGGGCCGCCACGCGCGCTCGGCCGACTCGTCGCCCGCCGTGACGCGGTGGAGGCGCCGGACGAACACACCGGAACCCCGCACCGCCACCTGCTCCTCGGCGCCCTCGGCGGACAGCACACCGGCCAGCCGCCCCACGGCACGCTCGTCCAGCGTCCCGGGCAGATCAACCAGGCCACCCCAGATCCGAGGGTGCTCCAGGGCCGCCACCCGGCCAAGACCCCACACCCCCGCCTGCACCGGGCTGGTGAGCCGGTCCGAACGCCCCACCGACACCGCACCCCGCGAGGCGCACCACAACCGAACGCCCACGTCCAACCCGGCCAGGGCCTGCACCAACCGCAAAGTGAGCGCGAGTCCCGCCGCGACCACCGGCTCCTCGACGAGGGGCTCCTCGTCCAAGCCGAGCAACGACAACACACCGATCTCGGACTCGCCGTCGAGCGCGCCGAGCAGCGCCCGGGCCAGCCCGTCGGCGTCGGTGCCGGCGGCAACCGCCACCGACACCACCCGGGCACCGTGACTCTCCAATCCATGGCGGATCGACGTGGTGACGTCGCTTTCCGCCAGTCCGGCCGGCACCACCACCAGCCAGGTCCCCGCCAGAGACCCGCTGGTCATGTCCGGGACCGGCTTCCAGGAAACCCGGTACCGCCAGCCGTCGACCATGGACCGCTCACGCTGCTGACGCCGGTACGACGACAACGCGGGCAGCAACTCGCTCAGCGAACCCTCCCCGTCAACCTCCAGCGCCTCGGCCAGAACCTCCAAGTCCTCGCGCTCGACCGCTTCCCAGAACCGGGCGTCGACCAAGTCCACACTGTCGGCGGCGGAGCCGCCCGACGCACCGCCGCTGTCCTCCAGCCAGTAGCGCTGCCGCTGGAACGCGTACGTCGGCAGCTCGACCTTCCGCGCACCGCGTCCGGCGAAGAACTGTTCCCAGTCGACGGTGACGCCGTGGACGTGGAGTTCGGCCAGAGCCGTCGTCAACGCCCGGGCCTCCGGGCGGTCCTTGCGCAGCACCGGCACCACGACCGAGGCCGAAGCCTCCTCCGCCGTCAGGCATTCGCTCACCATCGCCGAGAGCACACCGTCGGGGCCCACCTCGATGTACGCGGTGACGCCCTGCGCTTCGAGGGTCCGCACCCCGTCGAGGAAACGGACGGTCTCCCGCACATGCCGCACCCAGTACTCCGGCGAGCACACCTCGTCGGCACCCGCCGACGTGCCCGTGAGGTTGGAGACCAAGGAGATCGACGGCGCCTGGAAGGACAAGCCCGCGACCACGTCACGGAAGTCGTCCAGCATCGCGTCCATGCGCGGTGAGTGGAACGCATGACTGACCCGCAGCCGACGGGTCTTGCGGCCCTGTGCCGCCCACTGCCCGGCGATCTCCACCACCGCCGCCTCGTCACCGGCGATGACCACAGAGGTCGGGCCGTTGACCGCCGCGATACTCACCTCGGCCCCACGCCCGGCCAGCGACGGCGCGATCTCCTCCTCCGACGCCTCGACGGCCACCATCGCCCCACCCTCGGGCAGCGCCTGCATCAGCCGGCCACGCGCCGCGATCAGCGCGCACGCGTCCTCCAACGAGAACACCCCCGCCACATACGCCGCCGCGATCTCGCCCACCGAATGGCCGATCACCACATCCGGGGTCACGCCCCAGTCCTCCAGCAGCCGGAACAACGCCACCTCGATGGCGAACAGCGCGGGCTGGGTGAACGCCGTCTGATCCAGCAACCCGGCGTCCGCACTGCCCTCGGCCGCGAACATCACCTCACGCAGCGGACGCTCCAGCAGCACATCCAGATGCGCACACACCCCGTCCAACGCCTGGGCGAACACCGGGAACGCCTCGTACAACTCCCGCCCCATACCCAGACGCTGCGCACCCTGACCGGTGAACACAAACACCGAACGGCCCCGCACATCCGCCACACCACGCGTCACACCCGAGGCGATCTCATCCCCGGCCAAGGCGCCCAGCCGAGCCAGGAGCTCCTCGCGGCCAGCCCCCGTCACCACCCCACGGTGCTCGAACACCGACCGCGTCGCCACCAGCGAAAACGCCACATCGGCGGCGCTCAGCTCCGGACGCTCGGCCAGGAAGTTCCGCAGCCTGCCCGCCTGTGCGCGCAGGCCGGCCACGCTGCGGCCGGCCACCACCCAGGCCACCGGACCATCGGTGACCTCGGACTCGCCCTCCTCGACCTCCTTAGGCTCCGGAGCCTCCTCCAAGATCACATGGGCGTTCGTGCCGCTGATGCCGAACGAGGAAACACCGGCCCGGCGAGGCTGCTCGGTCTCGGGCCAGGGGGTCGACTCGTTGAGCAGCCGGATGTCGCCCTCCGACCAGTCCACCTGGGATGACGGCTCATCCGCGTGGAGCGTCTTGGGCAGCATGCCGTTCCGCATGGCCATCACCATCTTGATGACCCCACCGACACCGGCGGCGGCCTGGGAGTGGCCGATGTTGGACTTCAACGAGCCCAGCCACAGCGGCTTGTCCTCCGGCCGCTCCTTGCCGTAGGTGGCGAGCAGCGCCTGCGCCTCGATCGGGTCGCCCAGCGACGTACCCGTACCGTGCGCCTCCACCGCGTCCACCTCAGCGGGGGTCAAGCCCGCGTTCTTGAGCGCCTGGCGGATCACCCGGCGCTGCGAGGGGCCGTTGGGGGCCGTCAGGCCGTTGGACGCACCGTCCTGGTTGACCGCCGAACCACGCACGATCGCCAGCACCGGGTGGCCGTTGCGCCGGGCGTCGGAGAGCCGCTCCAGGAGGAGCAGGCCCACGCCCTCCGCCCAGCCGGTGCCGTCGGCGCCCGCGCCGAACGCCTTGCAGCGTCCGTCGGGAGCGAGCCCGCCCTGGCGGCTGAACTCCACGAACATGCTGGGGGTGAACATGACGGCGACGCCGCCCGCGAGGGCCAGCGAGCACTCCTCCTGACGGAGCGCCTGGCAGGCCCAGTGCAGCGCCACAAGCGACGACGAGCACGCGGTGTCCACCGTCACGGCGGGCCCTTCCAGGCCCAGGGTGTAGGCCACCCGCCCGGAGACCACGGAGGTGGCGTTGCCCGCGAGCAGCAGCCCCTCCACGCCTTCGGGCATCTCGCTCACCCCGGCTCCGTAGCCGGACGGTGAGGCGCCGACGAACACACCGGCCTGGCTGCCCCGCACCGACGCCGGATCGATCCCGGCGCGCTCGAACGCCTCCCAGGCAGTCTCCAGCAGCAGCCGCTGCTGGGGGTCGGTGGCGAGCGCTTCCCGCGGGCTCATGGAGAAGAAGCCGGGGTCGAAGTCGCCGGGCGCCTCCAGGAATCCGCCCTCGCGGACGGAGAAGGTGTCGGACCGGTTCGAGTCCGGGTCGAAGAAGCCGTCCACGTCCCAGCCCCGGTCGGGCGGGAACTCGGTGATGGCGTCGCCGCCATCGGCGACGAGCCGCCACAGCTCCTCCGGAGTCCGCACACCTCCCGGGTACCGGCAGCTCATCGCCACGATGGCGATGGGCTCCCGGTCGCGCTCTTCCACCTGTCGAAGTCGCCGACGAGCCTGACGCAGGTCAGCGGTCACCTTCTTGAGGTAGTCAAGGAGTTTTTCGTCTTCCGCCACTATCCCCAGCCCCTTGAAACGCTCTGCGAGTTCCAGCTCGACATGTCAGGACATTCCGAATTCGTCGTCGATGAGTTTGAAGATCTCGTCGGCGGTGGCCGATTCGATCTCGCTGTCGTCATCCGTGTCGTCGTCCAGCACCGTCGCGGTGCCGCCGGCGGACCACTTCGCCACCAGGCCCTGGAGCCGCTCCATGACCCTGGCGTGCGTCTCGCCGTCGGAGCCGAGCGCCGACAGGGTGGCTTCCAGCCGGTCGAGTTCTCCGAAGACGGGCTCGGTCGTGGGTGCGTCCGCGGGGGTGACCTCTTCGCTCAGGAATCGTCCGAGCACCGCCGGGGTCGGGTAGTCGAACACCAGGGTCGCCGGCAGCCGCGTTCCGGTGATCGCGTTGAGCCGGTTGCGCAGTTCGACGGCCGACAGGGAGTCGAAGCCCAGGTCCTTGAACACGTGTCCCGGCTCGATCGCCTGCCCCGACGCGTAGCCGAGGACGACGGCCACCTGGTCGCACACCAGGTCCACCAGGATGCGCTCGCGCTCCGTCTCGGACTTCCCGGCCAGGTGCTGCTCGAGCCCGGTGGCCGGGTCGGCCGTGGTGCTCACGGCGCCCGACTCCGCGGTCCGGCGTGCGGGTGCCCGCACCAGCCCGCGCAGCAGCGCGGGTACGTGCTCGCCCACCGACGCCATGTCCAACGTCATGGGCACCAGGACGGCACCGTCGAGATCCCGGGTCGCGTCGAACAGCGCGAGTCCGGCCTCGGGTGTGAGGGCGACCATGCCGGTCCTGGTCATCCGGTTGACGTCGGCGTCGGCCAGCTCGGTGGTCATGCCGCCGTCCTGCATCCACGGCCCCCAGGCCAGGGACACCGCCGGGAGACCCTCGGCCCTGCGGTGCTGGGCCAGGGCGTCCAGGAAGGCGTTGGCCGCCGCGTAGTTGGCCTGGCCGGCGCCGCCGAAGGTACCGGAGACGGAGGAGTACAGGATGAAGGCGGCGAGGTCGAGGTCGCGGGTGAGCTCGTGGAGGTGCAGGGCGGCGTCCACCTTGGGGCGCAGCACCTTGTCCACCCGCTCGGGCGTCAGCGACTCCACCACACCGTCATCCAGCACACCCGCCGCATGCACCACGGCCGACAGCGGATGCTCCGACCCGATCCCCGCCAGGAGACGCTCCACCGACGCACGGTCGGCGACATCACACGCCACGACCTGTACCTCGGCGCCCAGCCCGGCCAGCTCCGCCACCAACTCCGCCGCACCCGGCGCCTGAACACCACGACGACTCGTCAGCACCAGACGCTCAACCTTGTGCTCCACCACCAGATGACGGGCCAACAGCGCGCCCAGACCACCCGTACCACCCGTGACCAGCACCGTGCCCGGCCCATCGAGCGTCCTCGGGATGGTCAGCGCCACCTTGCCGGTGTGCCGGGCCTGGCCGATGAAACGGAAGGCATCAGGAGCCCTGCGCACATCCCAGGTGCGCACCGGCAGCGGCCGCAGTACCCCGCTCTCGAACAGCGAGATCAGCTCGCCCCACATCTCGTGGATGCGATCGGGTCCCGCCTCCATGAGATCGAACGCCTGGTAGGAGACACCGCTGTACTCGGCGGCCACCTCCTCCGGCACCCTGATGTCGGTCTTGCCCATCTCCAGGAACCGGCCGCCGCGCGGCAGCAGACGCAGGCCCGCGTCCACGAACTCCCGCGCCAGCGAGTCGAGCACCACATCCATACCGCGCCCACCGGTCACATCCAGGAACCGCGTCCCGAAGTCCAGCGTCCGCGACGACGCGATGTGCTCATCGTCCACACCCAGCGACCGCAGGGTGTCCCACTTGCCCTCACTCGCCGTACCGAACACCTCAGCCCCGAGGTGCCGTGCCAGCTGGAGCGTGGCCATGCCCACACCACCGGCCGCCGAGTGCACCAGCACCGACTGGCCGGCCTGGAGACCGGCCAGGTCCACCATGGCGTAATAGGCCGTCAGGAACACGATGGGAGTCGACGCCGCCTGCTCGAACGTCCAGCCCTCCGGCACCCGGGCGACGACGCGCCGGTCGGTGACGGCGACCGGGCCGAACGACCCGCTGAAGATGCCCATCACCCGGTCGCCGGGCGCCAGGCCCGTCACTCCGGGACCGACCTCGGTCACGATGCCGGCGCCCTCACCACCGAGCGGCCCGGCCTCTCCGGGGTACATCCCCAGGGCGTTGAGCACATCGCGGAAGTTCATCCCCCCCGCGCGCATCTCGACCCTGATCTCGTTCTCGCCCAGCGCTTCGGTGACGTCGGGGCTGGGCAGCAGCGCCAAGTTCTCCAGCGTTCCCTTGGCGTGCATGTCCAGGCGCCATTCCCGTATTCCGGCAGGAGGCAGCAGCGCGGTGCCCGAGGAGACCCGGGCCATGCGCTGGCCGAGCACCGTACCCTCACGGACCACAGCCTGTGGCTCGTCGCCGGCGAGCACCGCGGGCAGTGCCGCCTTGGACGCCTCGTCCTCGTCGAGGTCCACCAGGACGAAGCAGTTCGGGTTCTCCGACTGCGCGGACCGCACCATGCCCCACAGGGGTGCGTGGACCAGGTCCGGAGTCTCGTCGCGGCCCTCGGGCGCCATGGCGCCCGAGGTCACGAAGACCAGTCGGGAGGAGTCGAACCGACGGTCGCCGAGCCAGCCCTGAATCATGCCGAGCGTGTGGTGCGTCACCGTATGGATGGCATCCGCGGGCTCCAGACCCCGCCTGGCCTTGCTCTTGCCCCTGGACTCGCCCTTCGCCTTGCTCTTGCCCCTGGCCTCGCCCTTCGCCTTGCTCTTGGACTTGCCCTGAGCCGCCTCGTCGTCAAGGCCCGGTGCGTAGGAGACCAGCACGGCCTCCGGGGCAGCGGCGCCACCGTCGATCGCTGCGCCCAGCGCGTCGAGATCGGCATAGGCGGCCACCTCGGCACCGGTGATCGCGCCGGCGGCCAGTCCGTAGTGGTCGGTACCCACCACGGCCCACCGCGCCGTTGCCGCCCCGGCCGCAGCGATGGCCGGAACGGGAGTCCAGTCCAGCGTGAACAGCGAGTCACGGAACGCCGACGTCCTGGCGGAGTCGATGTGCTCCACCGACACCGGGCGCAGCACGAGGGATTCAATCGACGCCACCGGGCGGCCAGTTCCATCGGCCACCGCGAGGGAGACGGAATCCGATCCCAGCTGAGTGAGCCGCACCCGCAACGCGGACGCGCCACCGGCATGGAGCGACACCCCGCTCCAGGAGAACGGGAGCCGGGAGAGCCCGACATCCTCCAGGGCGACGAAGACCACCGCCTGCACGGCAGCATCCAGCAGCGCGGGATGAAGGCCGAACTCGGCCCCGTCCGACGCGTGCCCCTCACCGAGACCGACCTCGACGTAGACATCGTCGCCGGAGCGCCAGGCGGCCCGCAGGCCCTGGAACACCGGGCCATAGACGAAGCCGGTGGCGGCGAAGCGCTCGTAGAAGTCACTGATGTCCAGGGCTTCCGCGTCCGCCGGAGGCCATGCGCTCAGGTCGAACGACGGCTCGGGGCCGACCGGGGCAAGCGCACCGGCCGCGTGCTGCGTCCACGGCTCGTCCGAGGACGCGCCGGCCGGGCGGGAGTACAAGCTGAGCGAGCGGTGGCCCGTCTCGTCCGTGCCCCCCACCCAGAGCTGCACCTGGACCGCTTCATTCTCGGGCAGGACCATCGGGGTGGCCACAGTGACCTCCTCGACCCCGCCGCAGCCGACCTGGTCGGCGGCGCGGATGGCCAGTTCGAGGAATCCGGTCCCGGGGAACAGGGCCGCGCCCCCGATCGCGTGGTCGGCGAGCCACGGCTGGCTGTGCACCGACAGCCTGCTGGTGAACATGAATCCGTCCCGGCCCGCGAGCTCGACCCCGGCACCCAGCAGCGGGTGGTCGGGAGAGCTGAGCCCGGCGGAGGCGACGTCCCCGGTGATCGGGCCGGCTGCCTTCGGCCAGTAGCGCTGGCGCTGGAAGGCGTAGGTGGGCAGTTCCACCCGCTGCACCTGGCGTCCGGCGAACGCCGTCGACCAGTTCACGGTGGTGCCGTGGACATGGAGTTCGGCCAGCGCCGTGGTCAGCGACTGCGTCTCGGGGCGGTTCCTGCGCAGAGCGGAGACGAGAGTGAGAACACCTCCGGCCTCGTCGATCGTCAAACAGTCCTGGGCCATCGCGGTGAGCACACCATCGGGACCCACCTCCAGGAACGAGGTCACCCCGAGCTTCTCCAGGGCCCGTACCCCGTCCGCGAAGCGCACGGCCTGGCGCACATGCCGCACCCAGTACTCCGGCGAACACACCTCGGCGTCCGAGGCCAACCCGCCGGTCACGTTGGAGACCAGATCGATGGAGGGCGGGGCGAACGAGAGCCCCTCGACGACCTTGCGGAAGTCGTCCAGCATGGCGTCCATACGGGGCGAGTGGAACGCGTGGCTGACCCGCAGGCGGCGGGTCTTACGACCCTGCCGCTCCCACTCCCCGGCGATCTCCAACGCCGCTTCCTCGTCACCGGCGACGACCACGGCCATCGGGCCGTTGACCGCCGCGATACTCACCTCGGCCCCACGCCCGGCCAGCGACGGCGCGATCTCCTCCTCCGACGCCTCGACGGCCACCATCGCCCCACCGCCCGGCAGCGCCTGCATCAGACGGCCACGCGCCGCAATCAGCGTGCACGCGTCCTCCAGCGAGAACACCCCCGCCACATACGCCGCCGCGACCTCACCCACCGAGTGACCGATCACCACATCCGGGGTCACGCCCCAGTCCTCCAGCAGCCGGAACAACGCCACCTCGATGGCGAACAGCGCGGGCTGGGTGAACGCCGTCTGATCCAGCAACCCGGCATCCGCACTGCCCTCCGCCGCGAACATCACCTCACGCAGCGGACGGTCGAGCAGCACATCGAGGTGCGCGCACACCTCGTCCAACGCCTGGGCGAACACCGGGAACGCCTCGTACAACTCCCGCCCCATACCCAGACGCTGCGCACCCTGCCCCGAGAACAAGAACGCCGACCTGCCAGCCGTGCCCACGGATCCCCGGACGACTCCGGGGGCCGTGGTGCCCGAGGCGATGGCCTCGAGACCGCTCAGCAGCCTGTCCCGGTCGCCGCTCATGAGCACGGCGCGGTGGTCGAAGACGGACCGGGTGGTCGCCAGCGAATAGCCCACGTCGTCGAGGTCGAGCCCGGGGTGGGCCGCCACGTAGTCGTGGAGGTTCCTGGCCTGGGCACGCAGCGCCTCGGCGCCCTTGCCGGTGACCGTCCAGGGGAGTGCTTGCGAGCCGGTCGAGGGGGCGTCGTCCGGACGGACCCGCTCCACCGCCTCCGACTCCGGGGCCTGCTCGATGATGGTGTGGGCGTTGGTGCCGCTGATGCCGAACGAGGAGATGCCCGCCCGGCGCGGCTCGCCGTTGTCCGGCCACGCGGTCGGTGCGGTCAGCAGCCGGACCTCGCCCGCAGTCCAGTCCACGTGCGGCGTGGGCTCATCGACATGGAGCGTCTTCGGCAGCACGCCCTCACGCATGGCCATCACCATCTTGATGATCCCGGCCATGCCCGCGGCCGCCTGGGTGTGCCCGAGGTTCGACTTGATGGAGCCCAGCCACAGTGGCTGGTCCTCCGGCCGCCCCTGGCCGTAGGTGGCCAGCACCGCCTGCGCCTCGATCGGGTCACCGAGCCTGGTGCCGGTGCCGTGCGCCTCGACCGCCTGTACCTGGTGGGCGGCGAGGTCGGCGCCGGCCAGCGCCTGGCGGATCACCCGCTGCTGCGACGGGCCGTTGGGCGCCGTGATGCCGTTGGAGGCACCGTCCTGGTTGATCGCGGAGCCGCGCACGATCGCCATCACCGGGTGACCGTTGCGCCGCGCGTCCGACAGCCGCTCGAGCAGCAGCACACCGACGCCCTCGGACCAGCCCGTGCCGTCCGCCGATGCGGCGAACGCCTTGCACCGCCCGTCCGACGCCAGCCCCTTCTGGCGGCTGAAGTCCACAAACGATCCCGGGCTGGACATGATCGTGACACCGCCGGCCAGCGCCAGGGAGCACTCGCCCTGGCGCAGCGACTGCACGGCCAGGTGCAGCGCCACCAGCGACGACGAGCACGCCGTGTCCACCGTGACGGCCGGTCCTTCGAGGCCGAAGGTGTAGGAGATACGGCCCGATACGACGCTGGCCGCGTTGCCCGTTCCGAGGTACCCCTCAGGTCCGCCCGGGGCGGTCAGCAGCAGACCGATGTAGTCCTGGCCGTTGCTTCCCGCAAAGACACCCGTCCGGCTTCCCTTGAGCGACGCGGGGTCGATGCCCGCCCGCTCGAACACCTCCCAGGAGGTCTCCAGCAGCAGTCGCTGCTGCGGGTCGATGGTCAGCGCCTCGCGCGGAGCGATCCCGAAGAACTGCGGATCGAACTCGTCGGCGTCATAGACGAAGCCGCCGCCGCTCGAAAAGACGGTGCCCGAGTTCTCCGGGTCCGGGTTGTAGAGCTCGTCCAGGTCCCAGCCACGGTTGGTCGGGTAGGCACTGATCACGTCGCTGCCCTCGGAGACCAGCCGCCACAGGTCCTCCGGAGTGCGCACCCCGCCGGGGAAGCGGCAGCTCATGGACACGATCGCGATCGGGTCGTCGTCCACGACCGTGCCCGTCACCACCGGCAGGTCATCGGCCGGCGCGGGCGCAGTGCCCAGTACCTCACCGAGGATGAACCGGGCGAGCACCGTGGGCGTGGGGTAGTCGAAGGCCACGGTGACCGGCAGGTTCACACCGGCCACCGTGCTCAGGCCGTTGCGCAGCTCGACGGCGGTCAGCGAGTCGAACCCGATGTCCCTGAAGGCCCGGTCCGGCTCCACCGCGTCGGCGCTCGGGTATCCGATCACCTCGGCGGCGCGCGACCTGACGAGGTCGAGCACCTCCATCTCGCGTTCGGCGGCCGACAGCCCTTCGAGGCGCCCGGCCAGCCCGGCGGAGACCGCACCGAACTCGGCCTCCGCCGCCTCCAGCGCCTGCCGCACCTCCGGCAGTTCGTTCAGGAGGGGACGCGGCCGGGCCGCGGCGAATCCGGGGGCGTAGCGCCCCCAGTCCACATCGGCGACGGTGATGTCCACCTCGTCGTGATCGAGCACCTGCTGAAGGGCGTCGATGGCGAGTTCGGGCACCAGCGTCGGCATACCGCGCCGCTTCAGCTGGGCCGCGGTGGCGTCGTCGACCAGACCACCGCCACCCCAGGCACCCCAAGCCACCGAGGTGGCCGCCAGCCCCTGGGCCCGGCGCTGCTGCGCCAGGGCGTCGAGGAAGGCGTTCGCGGCGGCGTAGCTGCCCTGACCGGCACCACCGACGGTTCCGGCGTAGGAGGAGAAGAGGATGAACGCGGACAGGTCCAGGTCCTGGGTCAGCTCGTGGAGGTTCACCACGGCGTCCACCTTGGGACAGAAGACCCCTTGCGTCCGGGGGACGGTGAGGGTGTCGATGAGGCCGTCGTCCAGCACACCGGCCGCGTGCACCACCGCGGTCAGCGGGTACTCCGCGGGCAGCCCGTCGAAGAGCTCCCGCAGTGCGCCACGGTCGGCGGCGTCACAGGCGGCGACGGTAACCCGCGCGCCCAGAGCCGTCAGCTCGTCCCTCAACTCGGCCGCACCGGGCGCGTCCAGGCCGCGGCGGCTGGTCAGCACCAGGTGCTCGGCACCGCCACGGGCGAGCCAGCGGGCGAGGCGGCCGCCGAGCGCACCGGTACCACCGGTGATCAGGACGCTGCCGCGAGGCTCCCAGACGCGGGCCGGCCGGGCATCGCCCAAGGGCGCCCGGACGAGCCGTCGGCCAAAGACCCCGGAGGCGCGCACCGCGACCTGGTCCTCGTCACCGGAGCGCCCTATCAGGCCGACCAGGCGGTTCAGCGCCCGATCGTCAATCGCGTCCGGCGACTCGGGGAGGTCGACGAGGCCGCCCCACCGTTGTGCGTACTCCAGGCCGACGACCCGGCCCAGACCCCACACCATGGACTGCTTGACGCTGCCTACCCGGTCGGAGCGGCCAACGGATACGGCTCCGCTGGTGGCGAGCCACAGCGGCACATCGATGTCGATGTCGCTCAGCGCCTGGACCAGGGCCACGGTCGCGGCGAAGCCGCGCGGAATGCCCGGGTGCTCGGCCAGCGCCTCCTCGTCCAGCGCGAGCAGGGAGAGCACTCCGTCGATCGCGGGCGTTCCCTCCTGCTCGGATCCGTCCGTGGTGGGCGTCCCGGGGGCCGCGGCCCGGAGGAGTTCGGCCAGTGACGACCGCTCCGGCTCCGTTGCGTCCAGGTCGACCCGCACCATGCGGGCACCATGGCGCTCCACGTCCCGCGCGATGCGCTCCGCCAGTTCACGGGCGCTGTCGACCGACGGGACGACGACCACCCACGTACCGGTGATCTGGGCGCCCTGCTCCTGGTCGGAGCCGGACGACGACTGGTCGATGAGGGGCTTCCAATTGATCCGGTAGCGCCAGTTGTCGACCGTCGAGCGGTCACGCCTGGTGCGATGGTACGTGGACAGCGCGGGCAGGACTGCGCTCAGCGGCGTTTCGCCGTCGACGTCGAGCGCCTCGGCGAGCGCTTCGAGATCCTCGCGCTCGACCGCTTCCCAGAACCGCGCATCCACCGAGTCCACGGCGGCCGGCGCGTCCCAGCCACGCAGGGAGAGGGACACCTCGGGCCAGTACCGCTCACGCTGGAACGCGTAGGTGGGCAGCTCCACCATCCGCGCACCGCGCCCGGCGAAGACGGACTCCCACTCCACCGAGGCGCCGTGGGCGTGGAGTTCGGCCAGCGCCATCGTCAACGCCCGGGCCTCGGGCCGGTCCTTGCGCAGCACCGGCACCACGGCCGAGGCCGCGGCCTGGTCCTCCGTCAGGCAGTCCCGCGCCATCGCGGACAGCACACCATCGGGGCCGACCTCCAGGAACCTGGTGACGCCCTGGGCGGTGAGTGCCCGCATTCCGTCCGCGAAGCGCACGGCCTGGCGCACATGCCGCACCCAGTACTCCGGCGAACGCACCTCGTCCGCTTCCGCCGCCTCGCCCGTCACATTCGAGACCAGAGCGATGGACGGCGCCTGGAAGGACAGGCCGGAGATCATGCTGCGGAAGTCGTCCAGCATGGCGTCCATACGGGGCGAGTGGAACGCGTGGCTGACCCGCAGGCGGCGGGTCTTACGACCCTGCCGCTCCCACTCCCCGGCGATCTCCAACGCCGCTTCCTCGTCACCGGCGATGACCACGGCCATCGGGCCGTTGACCGCCGCGATGCTCACCTCGGCCCCACGCCCGGCCAGCGACGGCGCGATCTCCTCCTCCGACGCCTCGACGGCCACCCCGCCCGGCAGCGCCTGCATCAGACGGCCACGCGCCGCGATCAGCGCGCACGCGTCCTCCAGCGAGAACACCCCCGCCACATACGCGGCGGCGACCTCACCCACCGAATGGCCGATCACCACATCCGGAGTGACACCCCAGTCCTCCAGCAGCCGGAACAACGCCACCTCGACCGCGAAGAGGGCGGGCTGGGTGAACGCCGTCTGATCCAGCAACCCGGCATCCGCACTGCCCTCGACCGCGAACATCACCTCACGCAGCGGACGCTCCAGCAGCACATCCAGATGCGCACACACCCCGTCCAACGCCTGGGCGAACACCGGGAACGCCTCGTACAACTCCCGCCCCATACCCAGACGCTGCGCACCCTGCCCCGAGAACAAGAACGCCGACCTGCCACCCGTCACGGCCTGACCCTGGACGGCTCCCGAGGCGATTCCGCCCTCTGCGACGGCCCGCAGGCCACGCAGAAGGGTCTCCCGGTCCTCACCCACCAGCACCGCCCGGTGCTCGAACATCGAGCGGGTCGCCAGCGAGTACCCCACGTCCAGCGCACCGAGGTCGGCCCGGGCGGCCACATGCGCATGCAGCCGCTCGGCCTGCGCCCGCAACGCCTCCCGGCTCTTCCCGGAAACCAGCCACGGCACCACAGCCGCCGACACCGGCGTCTCGGGCCCGGACGGCTCCCGGGCCACGGCCTCTTCCAGGTCAGGAGCCTGCTCGATGATGGTGTGCACGTTGGTCCCACTCATACCGAACGCCGACACACCCGCCCGGCGCGGATGCCCGGTCTCGGGCCACGGCCTGGCCTCGGCCAGCAGCTCGACGTCGCCCTCCGTCCAGTCCACGTGTGGCGAAGGCTCGTCGAGGTGCAGGGTCTTCGGCAGCACACCGTGCCGCATCGCCATCACCATCTTGATGACGCCGCCCACGCCCGCGGCCGCCTGCGAGTGGCCGATGTTCGACTTGATGGCGCCCAGCAGCAGCGGCCGGCCCTCGGGGCGGTCCTGGCCGTAGGTGGCCAGCAGCGCCTGCGCCTCGATCGGGTCACCGAGCATGGTGCCGGTGCCGTGCGCCTCCACCGCGTCCACCTCAGACGCCGACAAGCGGGCGTTCGCCAGAGCCTGCCGGATCACCCGCTGCTGCGACGGGCCGTTCGGCGCCGTCAGGCCGTTGCTCGCACCGTCCTGATTCACCGCGGAGCCGCGCACCACGGCGAGGATCGGGTGGCCGTTGCGGCGCGCGTCCGACAGCCGCTCGAGGACGAGCATGCCGACGCCTTCGGCCCAGCTCGCGCCGTCCGCGGCGGCCGAGAACGGCTTGCTCCGTCCGTCGGAGGCGAGGGCGCGCTGCCGGCTGAACTCGATCAGCGACATCGGGGTGGACATCACCGTCACACCACCGGCCAGCGCCAGCGAGCACTCGCCCTGGCGCAGTGCCTGCCACGCGAGGTGCAGGGCGACCAGCGACGACGAGCACGCGGTGTCCACCGTTATGGCGGGCCCTTCGAGGCCCAGGGTGTAGGAGATACGGCCCGAGAGCACACTCGGCGAGACACCGGTGCCGACGAGGCCCTCGACGCTCTCCTGAGAGCCAGCGAGGACACCGCCGTAGTCCTGGTAGGTCACGCCGGCGAAGACGCCGGTCTGACTGCCCTTCGCGGAGACCGGGTCGATACCGGCCCGCTCCAGCGCCTCCCATGAGGTTTCCAGCAGCAGTCGATGCTGCGGGTCCATCGACATCGCCTCACGCGGCGAGATCCCGAAGAACGCCGGGTCGAACAGGCTGGCACTGTGCAGGAAGCCACCCTCCTGGGTGTAGCACTTGCCGGGCTCGTCCGGGTCCGGGTCGTAGAGGTTCTCCACATCCCAGCCACGGTCCGTCGGGAAGGGCGAGATGCCGTCCCGGCCCTGGGCTACGAGGTCCCACAGTTCCTCGGGGGTGGCCACCCCTCCGGGGTAGCGGCAGCTCATCCCCACGATCACGATCGGCTCGTCGTTGCCCGCCACCGCGACCGGCACCGGCTGCAGCGCTCCGGTCCGCGCGCCGAGCACCTCGGCACGGGCGAACTTCGCCAGTTCGGCGGGGGTCGGGTAGTCGAACACCGCCGTCGCCGGGAGGCGCAGGCCCGTGGCCTTGTTCGCCCGGTTACGGAACTCTACGGCGGTCAGCGAGCTGAAACCGAGGTCCTTGAACGCCTGCGAGCCCTGGACCGCGTCGGCAGAGGCGTGTCCGAGCACCGCCGCGACATGGGTGCGGATCACATCGAGCAGCACCCGGTCCTGTTCGGGCTCGGAGAGCCCGGTCAGCCGTTCCCGCAGCGCGGCGAGCGGTCCGGAGTCGGATCCGGCGCCCCGCCTGGCGGTGCGTCGTGTGGTCTTGCGCCGACGGGCGGGCTTGGCAGAGGTCTCCTCGATGGGGGTGTCGGTGGCCGCCTCGGCCGAAGCGTCGGTCTCTGCCGTGTCCGGCGCCGGGATCTCCGGGTGCTGCGTGACGACCTGGCGCAGCGTCAGCGTGGCGGCGGAGAGCACGGCTTCCCCAGCTCCGTCGACTGCGGCCAGGGAGAGGGTCTCCGTACCCGTACGGGCGAGCCGGACACGCAACGCGGAGGCACCGGAGGAATACAGCGACACCCCGGCCAGGCTGAACAGCATGCGGCCGCGCCCCACGCCGTCCAGCACCCCGAGGCCGAGCGGCTGCAGCGCCGCGTCCAGAAGGGCGGGGTGCAGCCCGAACCGCTGGGCGTCCACAACGGACTCCTCAGCCAGGCTGACCTCGGCGAACACCTCGTCGTCGCGCTGCCAGACGGCTCGGAGGCCACGGAACGAGGGTCCGTAGACGAGGCCGTCGTCGGCGAGCAGCTCATACAGGCCGTCCACATCGACGCGCTCGGCGCCGGGCGGGGGCCATGCGGCGGAGTCGAAGCGCACCGCTCCTTCGGCGGTCGCGACGTCGTCCGGCTCTGGGGCGAGCACACCGCTGGCGTGGCAGATCCACTCGTCCTCGCCCACCGGCTCGGCAGCTCGTGAGTACACCTCCAGCGAACGGGTGCCGGACTCGTCCTCCTCGCCGAGGCCGAGCTGGATCTGGACGCCGCCTCCTCGGGGGAGGACCAGCGGCGCCTGGACGACGAGCTCTTCCACTTGGCCGAGGCCGACCTCATCGCCGGCGCGAATGGCCAGTTCGACGAGGGCCGTGGTGGCCAGGACCGCCTCGCCGCGCAGGACGTGGTCGGCCAGCCAGGGCTGGGTGTGCAGCGAGAGCGTTCCGGTGAACACCAGGCCGTCGGCGCCCGCGAGGGGGACGGCTCCGCCCAGCAGCGGGTGGTCGGCCGGGTCGAGGCCGAAGGCGGCGGCGTCTCCCGCCGCGACACCGGGCTCCAGCCAGTAGCGCTGGTGCTGGAACGCGTAGGTCGGAAGGTCCACGCGGCGGGCGCCGCGTCCGGCGAAGAACGCCCGCCAGTCGACGGTTTCGCCGTGGACGTGCGTCTCGGCGAGGGCCGCGACGAGTGCTTGGGTCTCGGGGCGGTCCTTGCGCAGCACCGGAACCAGCAGAGGGGCCGGTGTGTCCGCGGCCGCGATGTCATCGACCGGTTCGCTCAGGCAGTCCTGGGCCATGGCGGACAGTACGCCGTCGGGGCCCACCTCGATGTACGCGGTGACGCCCTGCGCTTCGAGGGTCCGCACCCCGTCGAGGAAACGGACGGTCTCCCGCACATGCCGCACCCAGTACTCCGGCGAGCACACCTCGTCGGCACCCGCCTGCTCACCCGTGACATTCGAGATGAACGCGATGGACGGGCCGTGGTGCGTGAGCGTCCCCGCGACCGCGCGGAAGTCGTCCAGCATCGCGTCCATACGGGGCGAGTGGAAGGCGTGACTGACCCTCAGCCGGTGGGTCTTGCGGCCATGCTCCGCCCACTGTTCGGCGATCTCCAGCGCAGCGGCCTCGTCACCGGCGATGACCACGGCGGCACGGCCGTTGACGGCCGCGATGCTCACCTCGGCCTCACGCCCGGCAAGAGAGCCGGAGATCTCCTCCTCCGACGCCTCGACGGCCACCATCGCCCCACCGGCCGGCAGGGCCTGCATCAGACGGCCACGAGCGGCCACCAGCGTGCACGCGTCCTCCAGCGAGAACACCCCCGCCACATACGCGGCGGCGATCTCACCGATGGAGTGGCCGATCACCACATCCGGGGTGACGCCCCAGTCCTCCAACAGCCGGAACAGCGCCACCTCGACGGCGAAGAGGGCGGGTTGGGTGAACGCCGTCTGGTCGAGCAGCTCGGCGTCCGCGCTGCCCTCGGCCGCGAACATCACCTCACGCAGCGGGCGATCGAGCAGCACATCGAGATGCGCGCATACCTCGTCCAGGGCGCGGGCGAACACCGGGAAGGCGTCGTACAGCTCTCGTCCCATGCCCAGGCGCTGTGCGCCCTGACCGGTGAACAGGAACGCGGTCTTTCCGCCCGGGGCCGCCTGTCCCTGGACGATGCCGGGGGCGTCGTCGCCCGCGGCGACGGTCTCCAGGCCGCGCAGCAACGTCTCACGTTCGGTCCCCAGCAGCACCGCGCGGTGCTCGAACGCCGATCGCGTGGCGACCAGCGATTCGGCGATGTCCAGAACGCCGGGCTCGGCCCCTTCGAGCAGGTGGGCGCGCAGCCGCTCGGCCTGGTCACGGAGGGCTTCCGGGCTCCGGGCGGAGAGCACCCAGGGGGTCA